>JBBQXJ010000021.1:0-58207 GCA_038209745.1 Verrucomicrobiota bacterium | reverse complement strand
TTCTCCTGCTACCCCGTGACCGACATGGCGCGGGCGCGGGAATTCTACGAAGGCGTCCTGGGTTTGAAGGTCGGCATGGTCCACGGCGAAGCCGGCGGGATGCAGTGGACCGAGTATGACATCGGCCCCGGCACGCTGACCATCGGCTGCGCGCCCGGCTGGAAACCCAGCTCCGACGGCTGCGCCGTGGCGCTCGAAGCTGAAGACTTCGACGCCGCCATCGCCCATCTGAAGTCCAAGGGCGTCCGCTTCAAGCTGGAGCCCATGCCCACGCCCGTCTGCCGGATGTCGGCGATCTTCGATCCCGACGACAACGTCATTTTCATCCACCAGCGCAAGCAGGTGAAGCTGCCCGTCTGAGTTCCAAACGACACTATGAATGCCTCCCTTGAAAAAGAACTGGCCGCCCTTTCTCCCAAAGAAAAGGCAGAGGTCGTCGATCTGCTTTTGCCGGCGGTCGTGGGGCGTGAATCTGCGGAGATCCCTGCCGAACTCCTGGCCGAGTTGGAGCGGCGTGCCGACCAATATGACTCGAACCCGACCGGAGCGATGACGCTTCGCGAGTTTGACCAGAAGTGGTTTTGGGGAAGATGAGTTTTCAGCTTGTCATCACGCCAGATGCCCAGCGCGACATTGATGAAACCCATGCGTGGTATGAGCAGAAGCAGAGCGGCGTTGGGCGCCGCTTCATCCTCGCCCTGCGTGGGCGTTCGGCAGGAAGAGCCTCCGCAAGGTCAATATCCCTGGTTGGCCCTACTCCATCTACTATCAGATTTTCGAAGAAGAGGTTCGTGTCGTCGCCGTGGTGCATGGCGCGCGCGATCCAAAGTATTTGAACTACCGACTCCGCTAACATCATGGCCATCCTCGTTACTCCCCAAACCAAGATCCTCGTCCAAGGCATCACCGGCGACTTCGGCGGCCGCCACGCCAAGCTGTCCATCGACTACGGCACCCTGGTCGTCGCCGGGGTCACGCCCGGCAAGGGCGGACAGTTCTTCGAGCACGCCGGCAAGCGCGTGCCCATCTTCAACTCCGTGGCCGACGCCGCCCGCGAAACCGGCGCGACCGTCTCCGCCATCTTCGTTCCACCCCCGTTCGCCGGTGACGCCATCCTCGAAGGCGTCGCCGCCGGTCTGGAACTCGCCGTCGCCATCACCGAAGGCATTCCGGTGAAGGACATGATCCGCGTGAAGCGCGCCATGCAGGGCAGCAAGACCCGGCTCATCGGTCCCAACTGTCCCGGCGTGGTCACTCCCGGCACCGGCGAGAATTCCAAGGGCGGCTGCCGCATCGGCATCGCCCCCGGCTACATCCATAAGAAGGGCCGCGTCGGCGTCGTCTCCCGCTCCGGCACCTTGACCTACGAAGCCGTCTTCCAGCTCACCAGCAAGGGCATCGGCCAGAGCACCTGCGTTGGCATCGGCGGCGATCCGGTCAACGGCACGTCCCATCTCGACGTCATCAAGCTCTTCAACGACGACCCGGAAACGGTCGGCATCATCATGATCGGTGAGATCGGCGGCAGCGCCGAAGTCGAAGCCGCCCGTTGGATCAAGGCCCACTGCCAGAAGCCCGTCGCCGGCTTCATCGCCGGGGCCACCGCGCCCGCCGGCCGTCGCATGGGCCACGCCGGTGCGGTCATCGGCGGCGCCGAAGACACCGCCGCCGCGAAGATCGCCGTCTTCAACGAATGCGGCGTCGAAGTCGCGGTCACCCCGAGCGACATGGCCGACGCCCTCATCCGCGCCGCGCAGCGTGCCGGCGTGACCTTGACCTGACGTCCTCCCGGCTGGAGACCGAAGCGCCGCCCGGGAAAGGCGGCGCTTTCCTTGTGGGACGCCTCCGCCGAAGCGAATCCGGATCGCTTTCGGTTTGAACCGGCGAAGCGTTCCCCGACACTCCGTCGCATCTCGACGACGCGTTGATGGACATTCTCGATTTCATCCTGAACTTGGCCGAGCTGCTCCTCTGGTTCGGCTGGAGGCAGACCCGGGCGCGTCTCGTCGTGCCGCACGCAGGAGTGAGCCTCCTGTCCACCCTCCGACGGACCGATGCCGGCCAACGGCGCAGCCATCTCCTGTCGTTCCTTGGCGGGCTCCTTCTCGTCCGGTTCGTCGTCTATTGGCAGGTCGGCCAAACGGTGGACTGGGTGGCCAAGCTGCCCTTCGGTCTGGTGCCGGTCTCGTTCCGCAGCCGGTATTGGGACTTCATGCTCGCCTACTCCTTCTGCAGTTTCGCCCACGCCTTGGCGGTGGCGTATCTGTGGCTGATCGCCCTCTCGCTCCTGCATCCGCGGTCCGCCGACAACCCGCAGAACCGTTTCGTCCGCGAACAGATCGGCGTGTTGGACGTCTGGCCCGGTGGGCTCCGGCTGTTGCTGCCGTTCTTCCTGGTCGCCGGCGCATGGTCGGCGCTGAGCCCGGCGCTGGAGTGGATGAGTCTTTTGCCCGCCGCCAAGTCCATCGCGCACCGCTTCCAACAGGCCGCCGTGCATGGCCTCGCCTTCTATCTGGAACTGCGCTGGCTGCTGATCGGTCTGCTGCTCGCCGGCCTGCTCAACAGCTACGTCTACCTCGGCCAATCCACGGTTTGGATCTACGTCCAGACGACCTCCCAGAGAGGGCTCCTGCCGCTGCGCTGGGTGCTGGGTCTGCCGCTGGCGCTGGCCCTTCGCGTGACCCGGATCCGATGGGTGCTCTTCGTGGGACAGTTGTTGACCCTGCAAGTCGGGCGGATCGACCTGGTGCCGCTGCTGGGGATCGGACTGCTTTTCTTCGCCAGTTTGGAGGCTTTGAAGGGCCTGTCCTCGCTGTATGTGCGGCTTCCGTTCCGATGAACCGCCGCCTCAAGCCACTTTTCCGGCGGCAGAATCGAACCGGATTGCCGCCGCGAAATCCTTCTCCGAAAGCCCGCCGACGTCGTGCGTGGTGAGCGACAACGAAACGTTGTTCCACCGGATATCGATGTCGGGATGGTGCTGCGTCTTCTCAGCGAGCTTCGCAACGGCGTTCACGAATTTCATCGCGACGACGAAGTCTTTGAACTGGTAGGTGCGGACGATGGAGGAACCCTTCTTCTTCCAATCGGGAACGGTCGCGAGGGAGGACTTGATCTGCGGGAAGTCGAGCTTTGGCATGGACCCATCAGTGCCACAGAGCGTGTCCTGGGCAACGGCAATCCTTTCCCGCTCTTGCCCGCACCGGGCCGTCCGTCACACTTCCGCCAATGCGCGACCTGCAACACGCCCGCTTGATGTGGCTCAAGGCGGTCCTCTTCCTCGTGATCGGTCTCGTGTCCGCCACGCTGCTGTTCGCCGAGATCCCGCATTGGCGGACCGCGATCCTGCTTGCGCTCGGGATCTGGGCCTTTTGCCGGGCCTACTATTTCGCCTTCTACGTCATCCAGCACTACATCGACCCCGAGTTCCGATTCTCCGGCCTGGGTTCGGTTCTGCTCCATTGGCTGCGCCGTCGCTGAGACCGTTTCCCGCCCATGATCGAACTAGAAGAAGCTCTCGCGCGGATGCTCCGCCAGACCGTCCCCCTGCCCGTGGAGAGGGTGCCGGTGACCGAGGCCGCCGGCCGCTTCCTGGCTCATGCCGTCACCTCTCCAGTGCCGCTGCCGCTCTTCGACAACTCCGCCTTCGACGGCTTCGCGGTCCGTTCTGCCGACGTGGCGCGAGCGGCAGAGGACCGGCCGGTGTGGCTCCGAATTTGCGGACATGTTCCCGCTGGCAGCGCCCCGTGCTTCAAGGTTGAAGCCGGCACCGCCGCCCGCATCTTCACCGGAGCGATGATGCCCGCAGGCGCCGACGCCGTCGTCATGCAGGAAGACACCTTGGTGCGGGGAGAACGACCGGATGAAGTCGGAATCCTCGATCCGGTGAAACCGTGGGAAGCGGTCCGCCTCCAAGGTGAAGAGCTGAGACCCGGAGCCTCTCTGCTGGCTGCCGGAGCGCGTCTTTCAGCCGGGAGCTGTGGACTGCTGTCGGCCGTGGGTATGGCCGAAGTGCCCGTGGGCCGTCGCCCCGTGGTCGGTCTCTTCTCCACCGGCAGCGAACTGTGCGCTCCAGGCCTGCCACTGGGCCCCGGGATGATCTATGAGAGCAACCGCGCCCAGTTGATCCCGCTCCTCCGCAGCTGCGGCGCGGAAGTGAGGGACTTCGGGAGCGTTCCCGACGAGCCAGCCGCCACGGAGTCGATGCTGCGTCGCTGCTTCTCCGAGTGCGACGCATTGGTCACGTCGGGCGGCGTTTCCGTCGGGGAACTGGACTTCGTGCGGAGCGCATTCGAAAAAATCGGTGGAACGATCCACTTCTGGAACGTGGCCGTAAAACCGGGCAAGCCATTCGTCTTCGGAGATTGGCATGGACGAAAGCTCTTCGGTCTTCCCGGCAACCCCGTGTCCTCGCTCGTAACTTTCTGGCTGCTGGTGCGCCCAGTTCTGCTGGCGATGCAGGGAGCAGCGGATGTATCCCCGCCCACGCTTTCGGCCAAGCTCCTCGAATCCCTTCACAACACCGGACACCGGCGGCATTTCCTACGCGTGAAGGTTTCGACCGCGGGCGATGCGCGCCAAGTAGGAGTCCAAGGATCACACGCTTTGGCTGGATTGGCCGCTGCGAATGGACTGGTCGATGTCCCTCCCGACACCTCGTTCCGGGTCGGAGACCAGATCATCGTGCTGCTGCTGCCGTAGCAGGCTCGGGGACCTCAGAACCCGTAACTTCGAGTCGGTCCAGGCAAGACGGCCGGAGGACGATTCGCAGGATCGAGGAAGCCCCGGGGCGGCTCGACCTTTTGTTGGAGGCGCCTAGAGGAGTTGAGCGCATCCAATCCACCCGGCTTCGCCCCCAGAGCATCTTCCAAAGTAAGGGACGGCGCGGTTGGCGCGGCGAATGACGCGGCGGAAGGTGTCCGGAGAACCGGCTCGGGCGCAGTGGGCCCCCGATAGGATTGGAGGACATCATCCACTCCGGTCTCGAACCGTGACCCGTTCGCCGAGACCACGGAACCCGGATTCAAGATGGACTGCAAGGTGGGGACGGACGACGGGGCGAGCGACCGTGAACGACCCAAAATCGAATCAACCGTCCGGTTGATCGTTTGCGAGCTTTCCATCGGCGTATAGCCGTTCGGACCGCCCGGCAGCGAGGAGAAGCCCGATGACCGGGCACCAGAATCGAGTCCACTCGGACTTGCCAGGCCAAGATCTGAAAGCGACGAACCAGAAACCTTCTCAGACCGGCCAAATCCGGGGATCTGCGAGGAAAATGGATTCTCTACGGGGGTCGCACCGGACAAACGTTCCGAACGACTGGTCGACCCAGGAGAGGAAGTGCGGTCGATTGACCCCGGCGACGGTGTCCCTGAAGCGGCGGCGGATGCTTCGCTCGACGTGGCCGAAGCCTTCGGCTTTTGAAACATGGCTCCTACCCCGAGCGCACGTTCGTAATCGAGTTCGCCATTACTGGGCCCAGTCAACCAGTCATCGCTCTTCTTGCTTTTGTCGTTCTTGGCTGGACGCCGGACCGGCGCCGGCATCGGCGCCGGCATCGGCGCGATTCCGACATTTGGAACGTTTCCAGGAAGGTCGCGGCGCCAGCCGAAACGCGATTCGTTCTGGTTGATGCGGTCATTGAAGTTCTTGAGTCCCACGCTGGGCTCCTCAAGCTGGCCTGTCTTGTTGGTCGCCACGTTGCTCGGCAGCACGATCCGCCCGGTGGACACTTCGATCTTGTCCCCTGCCCAAGCCCCGGCACCGACCACCGCGAATGCGGCGACCGCCACCCAGGCCCGGCCCGTTTTGAATGAATTCCTCCGTCTCATAGATCAGGAGGGTCGATAACTCATCCACGGCCGACGGTCAATGGTCGAGGATCGCTGATTCCGACCCCGACCGGCTCGATTCGCGTTCGACAGCGCACCGTCGGGCAGAGAACACTCCCGCCATGGAAAAGCTGCCCAATCTGCACCTGCGCAAGCTCAAGAGCGCCGGCCAGACCCTCGAACCCCTGCTCAAGATGGGGCGCGCCGGTCTCAGCGACGGCTTCATCCAGACGGTCAACGAAGCCCTCGAATTCCACGAACTGGTGAAGGTGAAGTTCGACGAGTTCAAGGACCAGAAGAAGGAGCTCGCCAAGGACATCGCGTCCAAGACCTCCAGCCACTTGATCCTTCAAGTCGGCCACGTCGTCGTTCTCTACCGGGAACAACCCGACGCGGCCAAGCGCAAGATCCGTCCCGGCTCCGACGCACCCATCGGCCGGCGTCAATCGCCGTAGGGCGACGGCCAGCGCGCCAGGAACGCGAGCTGCGCGGCCCGATCCGGCAAATAGTCCAGCGTCGGGTCGTTCAGAAAGCGCAGCGGATACGCCGCGTCCAGCGCCGTGACGTCCACCCGAGCGTCCTCCGCCGAGAAGTAACCGCGCCAGGCCCCGCAACCGATCTCCATCCGACCATCCTTCCGGCGCCGTATTCTCCGCGTCCGATGCGGCGCGGGATCCCGTGCCAACAGCTCGAACATCCGTTCCCGGTAGTCGATCCCCCAGTTCCCCAGGAGCCATTCCGCCTGCGCCTTCGCCAATG
The DNA here is from genome assembly GCA_038209745.1 of Verrucomicrobiota bacterium. Classification (GTDB taxonomy): domain Bacteria; phylum Verrucomicrobiota; class Verrucomicrobiia; order Limisphaerales; family CANJSG01; genus CANJSG01. Next base: position 51,617 of record JBBQXJ010000021.1, on the reverse strand, counting down.
GCGACAAGGCGACCGAAAAAGCCGGGGGCCGCGCCAGATCCCGGTCCACCTCCTCGGTCCAGCCGCCCCCGGCACCGGGAAAAGAATCGTAGGCGGCGATGTAGGGCTTGATGTCGAAGACCGGCGTGCCGTCCACCAGATCGCACGGACCCAGCACCAGCCGCCCTTTTTCCACCGCGATCAACGGCACCGGTGTCAGTCCCAGCGGATTCGGCCGATAAGGCGAACGCGTCGCGAACACTCCACGGCGTTTAGCCGGCCCACGCGGTGGCAGCACCAGGGGGCGCCACCCCTGGTTCCGATGAAACCACCACACCAGCCACACCCGTGAAAACCCCTCCAGATCCCGCAGCGCAAGTTCGTAGTCCCGCCCGGGCAGCAGCTCCAGAAAGTTGCGCTCCGGCCGGTCTTCCGCCGGTTGATGCAGCGCGTCGAACTTTACCTGCTTCTCCGTGCGGATGAAGCCGATGGGCTGGAGGGTGAGAGTGGTTTCCACGCGGCGTCCTTGAGCGCCTCAGCCTCCGGCGAAGACCGGCTTGAAACCGGCTTCCGTCAGGATGCGCGCCGCCTCCTGCCGCTTGTCGCCCTGGATCTCGATATTGCCGTCTTTCACTGTGCCACCCGCGCCGCATGAACGCTGGAGCGCTTTGGCGAGCTGCGCCTTCTCCGGCAGCCCGATCCCGACGAAGCCCTTGATCACCGTCACCGTTTTGCCACCGCGATGAGCCGTCTGCCGGAGGATGTCCACCCTACCGCGGCTCTTGCTCTTCGCCGATCTGCGACTGGGCTCCAGCTCCTCCGCCGGCGGCAAATCCGCCGGCGCGGGCGGAAGCCCTTCGCTGGACAAAGCGGCGAAGGGATTGTGGCCGAAACTCGGCCCGCCGTCGGTTGGAATACGTTTGGATCCGCTCATGAGTTCTTTTTCGGAAAGAGTCCGGTCATCGGGCGGGAGCACCGGCGAGCCCTCCGGAAAGACCGCCGCCGGGTCGGCCGCCGTCCAAGGTGAAAATGTAAGCGGCCAAGGCCAACCCCTTGGAATGGGCCCCGGCCGCTGCGTTGACGGATTGACGGAAGAGCTTCAGGAGGTCCGGGTGGCGGGAGCCGCTGTCGGCTTCGGCTTCTTCGGCTTCTTCGTTTCCTTTTTGTGACTGTTGTTGCCTTTGGCCATAGAGTTTTTCTCCGGGTTGGTTACAACGCATCAGCTACGGCGTTTGGCGGCGCTTGGCAAGAGACGTGAATGTTTCGCCCCAAGATTTCAGCGCGCCGCCGGCGCCCAGGGGGCTTCCACTCGTTGCCGAAAGGATCCCCAAAACCGCAACCGGCCGGGGAGCGATTGCGTTCCTCTGATTTACCCGGTTCCCTCTGGAGCCGGGCCCGAAAAGCACCAGACTCCTTTCAAAAGAAACGCTCCATGAAACCAACCGGAACACCGACATCCCCCTCCAGCGATTCCGCCCGCCATCATCTCCGTTTCCACCTGCCGCACCTCCATCTGGCCTCACCCTTTGGCAACGACTGGTTCGCCCTGAAAGCAGAAGCCTTCGCCCGCTTCTTCGGCACGCCCGTATTTCTCGTCACCCAGACGCTCATCGTGTCGGTGTGGATCAGCCTCAACGTGGCCGGGATCTTCAAGTTCGACCTCTACCCCTTCATTCTCTTGAACCTCGCGTTCAGTCTCCAGGCCGCCTACGCCGCTCCGTTGATCCTGCTCGCGCAGACCCGCCAAGCCGATCGTGACAAGGCCAACGCCGACGCCGACGCCCGCCATCGGGAAACCATCGCTTCCGAGAACGCGGCCCGGCAAGCCGAGGCCGCGCAGCAGACGGCCCAGTTGCTCGTGTTGATGGAACAAAACACGCAGATCACCCAGATCACCAAGCAACTGAGCGAACGGATCGAAGGTCTCACCGCGGAGATGCACCGGAAGGTGATGCCTCCCGACGTCCGCTAGGTCCCGCCTTCACCGCAACGCGCCGGTGCAATCGGTTTACCGGGCTTTCCTTGTCCGTTCGGCCCGCTCTAATTCGCCCGTGGCAACCCTGCACATTGAATCTGTCCAGTCCCTCGACGCTCCGGAACTGGCACTGTATTGCACCCTCAGACGCCCCGAGGAACACGAGCGCGCCGGCCTGCTCGTGGCCACCAACGAGAAGGTCGTCCGTCGTCTGCTGGTGAGCCGCTTCACCGTCCTCTCCGTGCTGGTCACTCCGGCGTGGTTCGAGCGTCTCGAACCCGCGTTGCGCGCCCGCCAGGAAGACATCCACGTTTACCTCGGCGAGAAGGCGCTGCTCGAATCCATCACCGGCTATCAACTGCACCAGGGCGTCCTCGCCGCCGCCAAGATTCCACCGCGGCCGGACTTCGAGACGCTGCTGGAATCGACTCCCCGCCCGCTCCTGCTCGCCGCCGTGGAAGGCGTCGCCAGCGCGGAAAACCTCGGCGCCATCGTCCGCAGTTGCGCCGCCTTTGGCGTGTCCTTCCTCATCGTCGGAGAGACCAGCTGCAGCCCCTTCCAGCGCCGGGCCGTCTCCGGCTCCATGGGCACCATTTTCGAGCAGCCCGCCGTGCAGGTGGGCCGTCTGGTGGAAACGCTCGGAGAACTCAGGACACGTGGCGTCCGCTGTTACGCGGCCCACCCCAGGCCGGGCGCGAAAAAACTGTCCGTCGTCGATCTCCGGGGCGATTGCTGCCTTGTCTTCGGCGCCGAAGGCCCCGGTCTGACCGACGCCGTCCTCGCCGCCTGCGACGAACCGGTGGAGATCCCGATGCCCTCCCACATGAACTCCCTCAACGTCGCCGCCGCCACCGCCGTCTTCCTCTACGAGGCGACCCGGCAACGGGCTTGAAGGGGAAGAGCGTCTCCGCGCTCGAAATCCGTGCCCGCACCAACGGCGAACCGAGTGTCTTGCCGTCCGGCTCGTTGACACTCGAATGCGAGTTTGGTCTGGTCGTTTGCGATGATTAAGAACGCTGTGGTCCTGGGTGGCGGCAGTGCCGGTTTTCTTGCCGCCCTCACTCTGCGGAGGCGGGTGGCCGGGCTGGCCTTGACCATCATCCGGAGTCCGGACATCGGGATCATCGGCGTCGGAGAAGGCACCACGCCCTACGTGCCCACGCATTTGCTGGACTACCTGGGACTCCGCGAAGACCAGATATTCAAGGAGGCCCAACCGATCTGGAAGCTGGGGATCAAAAGCCTCTGGGGCCCGCGTCCGTCCTTCAACTACACCTTCCGCAAGCAGCTCAACTTCCGCTACAAGGACCTGCCCAAGGACAACGGCTATTACTTCGACGACGACATGAAAGGGGCCGAGCTGACGTCGGCCTTCATGGACGCGAACAAGGTGTTTTCGCGTCGGACAAACGGGTCTCCCGACGTGAAGCACGGACACGCCTGGCACCTGGAGAACCACAAGTTCGTCACCTACCTGGAGGCGCGGGCCAGGGACTTCGGCATCAAGATCGTGGACGCGACGGTGCAGGAGGTCCAACAGGACGACCAGGGCATCACGGGCCTCCTGCTGGACAACGGCGAGACGGCCCGGGCGGACCTGTTCGTGGATGCTTCCGGGTTTCGCTCCGTGCTGTTGGGCCAGACTCTGGGAGAGCCCTTCCAACCCTTCACCGATTCGCTCTTCTGCGACCGCGCCGTGGTCGGAGGATGGAAGCGTGAAGAGGAACCCATCCAGCCCTTCACCGTGGCCGAAACCATGGACGCCGGCTGGAGCTGGCGCATCGACCACGAGGAGACCATCAACCGGGGCTACGTCTACAGCTCCGGTTTCATGGACGACGCCGCGGCCGAAGCGGAGTTCAGACGGAAGAATCCAAAGGTCGGAGAGACCCGTATCGTGAAGTATCGCAGCGGCCGCTTCCGTCGGGGCTGGGTCAAGAACGTGGTGGCCATCGGCAACTCCGCCGGCTTCGTCGAACCGCTGGAGGCCACCGCGCTGCTGGTCATCTGCCTGGAGTCCCGCTCGTTGGCCGACACCCTCTCGCAACTGGACGCTTCTCCCACCCCGACGGCCCGGGAACTCTACAACAGATACACCGGCCGCGTCTGGGACGACATCCGCGACTTCCTCGCCGTCCACTACCGCTTCAACACCCGGACGAACACCCCGTTTTGGCAGCATTGCTGGCACCACACGGCGCTTCACGGCGCGGAACCGCTGGTGGAGTTCTATCAGGAAAACGGCCCCACCACGCTGCCCCAGGCGCTTCTCGTTCCTCCCGAATCGCCGTTCGGCCTGGATGGATACCTCACTTATCTTGTCGGCCAGCAGGTGCCGCACAAAAAGCGCCATTCGCCCTCGGCATCCGAAAAGGCATTTTGGACGAGCCTGCGGCAGCAGATCGGCGGGCTGACCTCCGGAGCTGCGGACGTGCGGGAATCTCTCAAAGCGATTCGCAGCCCGAGCTGGTCCTGGAAACGAGAGGCGGGTCCCAGGCAGCCGTCCTGACCGATCATCCACCGGGAGCGTTGCCTTCGCCCTTGCCGGCTTCAGGCACTCCGTCCTTGCAACGGTTTCAATCAGGCTGCCACCAGTGGGTGGGACTGGTCGCGCCGCGACCAGTGGCGCCGCCCGGAGCGGCGCAAGGAACCAACCCGCGATCCAAGACATTTCCAATCGTCCACGCTCCGGCGTGCTGTTCGACAAGTCGACCCGGCAGCGGGTTTGACCGCCGCCGGGATCAAGCGCGACCGCGAGCTCCGGTCACTGCGGCTGGCTGTTCAGCCGGCCATACAGCTCGGTGCCGGCCGGGGTGACGATGACGGTGCGTTGGGTTCCGTTGGTCGCCGGTGCGGGGCCTGCCGCCCACACCGCGTCCGGGCCGAGGTGGTTGGCCAATTCCAGGTAGAAATTTCCGCCGTTGGCCACCGAACTGTCGAACGTCCAGGAGAAGACGGCGGCGCCATTCGAACGGGCTGCGCCAAGCAGCGGGGCCGGTCCTACCAGGCTGTCGATCCAGGCTTGGAGCAAGTCGGCCGCGACCGTGTCCTCCTGGTTGCGGGCCAGCGGGGGCATCTTGACCAGCGGCGCGGTGCTCGCCACCCGTTGCAGCATGGCCGAGCGCAACGGGTCGCCGGCGGTGACGACATGGGTTCCGACCACGCCGAGGTTCGCGATGACCGCTCCGTTGATGATGCCGGACGACGCCAGCGGCGTGGTGAAGCGGGCGTCGAAGTTCGCCCGGACGCCGGTGGGCTGGTGACAGTAGGCGCAATTGACGTCGAGGAACGATCTCGCCCTGAGATCCAGCGTCGCGGTGGTGTCGTCCGCCTTGGCCAGACGGGCGTATCCAGCCAGGGCCGCCTCGTCCAGAGCCGGATAGAACAGACCCACGGAATTCAGCGTGCGCAATTGGTTGTCCGTCTCGCCGCTGCCGGGGTAGAGGAGGTTCCCGTTCAACTGCCGGGCCGTCGAGGCACCCAGCACGCCGCCCGACTGCGGGGTGTGGCAGGTGACGCAGTCCGTCGGACTCGGATAATACCACGGCTGGATGCGGCTGCCGGCAGCCGTCGTGACGACGATGTTCTCGGTTGTGGCGTTGGTGACGCGATCAGCGTCGCTGTAATCGGCCCGCCAACGGTAGGTGGCTCCGCGGACGATTCCGTTCGTGCTTTCGATGAGGATGCGGGTCTCCAGTCGGCGCACGGCGGCCAGGTCGGTTTCGTTGGTCTGAAGATCGAAGTGCTTCACGAAGACCGAACCCGCCGGGAACACCCAGTTCGTCTCGGAGGAGAATTGGACCTGTTGCGCCGGACGCAGGGCGCCGCCGTCATAGGGCACGATCATCCAGCGCTGCTTGAGCGCCCCGTCCGACCAGAAGGGCACGTTGACCGTGTAGGGCATCAGTCCGGTGGCGGGCGCGAGCGTTGCCATGTCGGCGAAAACGCCCGTCTGCGACAACAGCGCGGGCAGGGGCGAGGACGTGTCCGGCGGCAGTCCGAAGTAGGGCTGGGACTGGGGCCGCGTCGTCAGGCCGAACCGGTTGCCGCTCCCGGCGGCGACGTTCAAGACGACCGCCGCCGAACGGTTGGTGCCCTTGCGGTTGTCGATGGCCAAGGCGGTCAGGGTATGGCCGCCCACAGCCAGTCGAGTGACGGTGAGGGCGTAGGGAGCGTTGCTCAGGGAACCCAGCAGCGTCGTTCCGTCGAAGAACTGCACCTTGGCCACCGTGCCGTCGCCATCGGTGGCGTTTGCGACCACCGTCACGCTGGCCGGACCGGCGACGGACGCGCCGGACGAGGGCGAGACGATGGAGACGGTCGGCAGCTGGTTCGGAGGATAAAGCTGGTTGGTCGGGATGATCGCCTGCGCGGTGGACGGGCTGCTCCAGGCCAGCTTGGCGACGGCTCCGCCGCCGTTTTCGTAATACTCCATCCGGATGTCGTAGAGCTGGCCGGCTTGGAGCGCGATCGTCCCGGTCCAGTCCGTCGGGCCCTGGTCGATCCATTGGTCGATGACCAGGGTCCCGTTCACATAGAGGCGCACGCCGTCGTCCGAAGTCGTGGTGAAGGTGTAGGGCTCGGAGAACTGCGCCTGGACCTGGCCGGTCCAGCGGACCGTGAACGTGTCGGCCGAAATGCTTGGATCGGGAGAGCCGTTGCCCCAGTCGAAGTTCACCATGGGGTCGATCCGGGTGAGCGTGGGAGTGCCCGTGAAGACCTTGGCGTGGTTCGAGAAATACTCGCCCTTCAGCCCGGAACCCTGGCCGATCGAGCTGCCGTTGAAAAAGGTCGCCACCACCACCGCGCTGTCCACGGAGCCCGCCTTGAACGCCCGGACCTTGAGTCCTGTGGTGGTGGTGAAGACGAGCGGAGCGCCGTAGGCCGGCGAAGCCGCCGTCGGATCCGAACCATCCACCGTGTAGCGGATCACGGCGCCGGGCGTGGCGTCCGCCAGCGCGACCTGGATCGAGGTCGTGAAGTTGCCGCTGGACGGGGAGATCGTCGGTGCGGCGACCCATTGGCCATGGCCGTAGACCGCCAAGGAATTGGCGGAACCGATGAAGACCTTGCCGTTGGCCACGGTGGGCGTCGTGAATTTGACGGCGGGTCCCGGCACGTCGCGGCTGCCCATCTGGCCGCTGTTGTAGAGCTCCTTGCCCAGGTTTTCCGCGTCGTAGGCATGGAGCACGGACGGTCCCCTGCTCCCGTAGGCGCCCGCGTCGATCGCCCAGACGATGCCGTTCGTGGCGCCGTTGGCGGAGATGCTCGGCGTGCCGGCGGGATAGCCGAAGCCGTTGGCGGTCTGGCTCTGCACCGTCCCGGTCAACTTGCCGTTGGCGAAGGGCAGCAGTTTGATCGCGTCGCCGGAGCCGACGTAGTAGAGGCGTTTTTTGAAATAGGCGGGCGTGCCCCAGGTGCCGGCGATCAAGCCCGGGAGCGACTGCACGATCTGCGAGTCGCTGGCCGCGTTGAACTGGCCGAGATTGTCGCGGTCGAGCAGGTAGATCTTCCCCTCCTTGCCGCAGCCCACCAGCAGGTGCGGATGGGCCACGCTGCCGACCTCGTCGGGCAGGATCAAGACGCCGCCCGAGCCGAGATCCGCGTCGGCCGAGTTGAGCGCGGCCTGGTTGAAGGGGGTGAAATAGTCCGCAAGGGCGAGGTTTGTCCCACCGGTCGAGATCTTCAGGAACGTGTCGCCGTAGCTCTTCGAAGCGGGCGCGAACGTGCCGTTCCCGGTGATCGCGTAGAGATTGCCGGCATCGTCGAACGCGGGCCCGAGCCCGCCCATCCAGATCCCGCCGAGACCGCCGTTCGGGGTCGTGTTGTAGAACTGCTTCAGGGCGAGCGTCACGGAGTCGTAGCCCAGGACCCAGCCGTGATAGGGCCCGTTGTCGCCATGGGAGGCGAAGGCGATATAGACGAGCGCGTTGGACTGGCCGGCCGGCTGGAACAGCGCGAGGCTGCTTCGGTTCATCTGCCGGAGCGAATTGAAGGGCACCAGGCCCGCGCCGTTGTTGCCGTCGCCCGTGCCCTTCACCGTGGCATTGAGGACCACCGGGCTGCCGGGCCGTTCGAGGCCCGTGGCGACATCCAGGGCGTGGAGGCGGTGCACGTATTTGGTTCCCGGCTCCTTGGTTTTCACCTCCACGAAGATCGTCCCCGTGGCGGCGTCGATCGTCGGGGTGCTGGTGATCCCGATCTCCGGGACGATGTCGCCGCTCCCCACATCGGCCGTCGGCACGGTGGTGATGCCCGCGGCCGGATTGATGAAACTCGTCGTCCACAACGGTTGTCCGTTGTCGCCGCCGGAGTCGTTCGCGTCGAACGCGTAGACGGTGTCATGCTCGGTCGCCACGAAGACCAAGTCATGCACTCCCTTCCCCGGCACGGCGACGCCTGTCAGGACGAGGGGCTGGGCATAGACATAGCCGTCCACCGGGTGGGAGAAGACCTTGCCGAAGACGGCGGAGCTGACGTTGGTGGGCGCGAGCTCCGTTTCCGCGAGATTCGCCCCGTGCCGCATCAGGTCGTAGTGGTGCATCAGCACGTTGACCTGCGCCTGCGCCGGCCCCCCCGAACCGAAGAGCGCCCACAACACGATCGCGAGCCCGGCTCGCCACGGGCCACGCCCACGTGAACAGGAACCCCGCGACGCACCCGAACGACTGTCGAAGGCAAACGAAGTGATGGAACTCATAGGGAGTGGATGGATCAGACGGGCCCCGCCGATGACGGCCCCGGAAGAGGGCTTCCACGGAAGGAACATTGGAACACGGAGAAAACGGAAACTCCTTTGCAAGATGCCGCCGCAATTGCCCCGCCATTCCGGCAAGCCGCGACCGATGAATCCGGATCGATCCGGACGATCAACAGATCTGAAAGCATAGTGATGCGAACATCGGCGTTATGGCTTGGTGGGTTGATGCGAGAGTTGTCCGCAAACTTGGGTTTCGCAAGCAACCTTCAGGCGCTTGCAAGCTCGCAGGCGCGTTGTGTAAAAATACAGGCTCCTTCATCCTGTTTATCTGGGTTCGACCCGATTCCTCGTCGGGATTCCGGTTGATGAACCGATCAATCCCGAACGGCTCTCGCACCCGACCTCGGAACCAGTCTCGCTCCATCGAAGGCAACCCGACACCGAACTCTCTTTCCGGAGTTGGAGACCCACTGCACCCGCAGCTCAGTTGGATAGAGCACCGGCCTTTGACCGAAAATAGGGGGGGCGGCCCAAATCCCCCCACAGTCCTCGGCCGGAACGAGGCAGTGGAAATGAATGGGGATCGCAGCCGCCCCGGCTTCCGTCCGGCGCGGCCCGCGCCGGACACTGAAGCGTCCGGACACAGCAGGAGGTGAATCGTTTCCAGCGCTTCCGATGGACCGTGAAGGCGCGGCCCACTGCGCCCGGGGCGGGCGCTCTCCACAATCCCCACTGCGACGGTCCGGCTAAACCGTCATCAAATCAGTGATGGCGGGGTGATTATGATCCACGTCAGTTTATCAGAAGTCGTCAGCGATTCGCACCAAAACAGCCCGGGAGCATCCAAAGAGAAGATACCAAGGAATGGCCTGGCCGAGCACCTGCCCTCATCGACCCAACACTGGAATGTCAGGCGGTTCGGCGGCATCGTCCCGTTTTTGAGGCTCGGATTAGTCCTCCGCCTTCCTAGGCCTTTAGATCGTCTGCAATCGTCGCGAACTGCTCCAACGCCGCTTCCAGATCGGCGGCAATGTCCGTAGCGATCACTTCCGGCGCAGGAAGGTTTGCCGAGTCTTCCAGCGCGTCGTCTTTCAGCCAGAAGATGTCCAGGTTCACCTTGTCGCGTTTCGTCAGTTCGTCGTAGGTGAACGCCTTGAACCGGCCGCTCTCCTCACGCTTGTGCCGGTCCTTCGGATTGTAGCACGCCACGAAGTCATCGAGGTCCGTGCGCTTGAGGGTGCTTTCCTTGAGGGTGAAGTGCTTGTTCGTGCGCAGGTCGTAAATCCAAAGCTTTTCCGTCCACGGCTTTTCCTGCGCCGGTTTGCGGTCGAAGAACAGCACGTTCGCCTTCACGCCTTGCGCGTAGAAGATGCCGGTGGGCAGGCGCAAGAGCGTATGCACGTCCGCCTGCTTGAGCAGTTCGCGCCGGATGGTTTCGCCCGCGCCGCCTTCAAACAGCACGTTGTCCGGCAACACCACCGCCGCGCGCCCGTGCTGCTTGAGGATGGTGAAGATGTGCTGGAGGAAGTTGAGCTGCTTGTTGCTGGTGCTCGCCCAGAAATCGTCGCGGTTGATGGTGAGCGATTCCTTCGACTGCTCGCCCGCCTCGTTGACGATGGTCACGCTGCTCTTTTTACCGAACGGCGGATTGGCCAGCACGATTTCATACTCGCCATGCTTCCCGGCCAGCGCGTCCTTGGTCACGACCGGAAGGTCGGCGTCGGAAATCGGGATGTCGCCATCCGCGCCGCCGATGCCGTGCAGCAGCAGATTCATCGCGCAGAGCCGCGTGACGCTGTCCACCAGTTCGATGCCGAAGAGCGTGCCGTTCCTGAGCCGCTTCTTCTGCGCCTTGTCCAGGCCCGGCGTTCGCGCGATGAAATCATGCGCCGCCAGCAGAAACCCGCCCGTGCCGCACGCCGGGTCACAGATCGTCTGGTTCGGATGCGGGGCGACGACCTCCACCATCGCCGCGATGAGCGGGCGTGGCGTGAAATATTGCCCCGCGCCGCCTTTCACGTCCTCGGCGTTCTTTTGCAGCAACCCCTCGTAGGCGTCGCCCTTCACGTCGGCGGACAGGCTCGACCACTGCTCTTTATCAATCAGGTCCACGATGAGCCGGCGCAACTTGGCCGGGTCCTGGATTTTGTTCTGCGCCTTGCGGAAGATGACGCCGAGCATGCCCTTCTGTTTGCCTAGCGATTCGAGCACATGCCGGTAATGCGTCTCCAACTCGTCGCCATCGCGCGCCAGCAGGCTCGGCCAGGCGAACTCCTTGGGCACAGCACTGGGCCTGTTGAACGGCGGGCGCGACTGCTCATCCGCCATCTTGAGGAACAGCAGAAAGGTCAACTGCTCCACATAATCGCCGTAGGACAAACCGTCATCGCGGAGAATGTTGCAATAATTCCAGAGTTTCTGGACGAGGGCGCTGGGGTTGCTCACGGAACAATGATTCCTGTCTTCGGATCAAGCACGACGACATCCACCCACGGTGTTCCACGCAATGGCAGAAACGCTGCAACGTCGGTCGAAATCAATTTCAAACCGGCGACATGGGCCACTGCGGAAATCCAAACGTCGTTGTGGTCGTGCTGAATCGCCATGCCTTTCGAGCGCGCAAAGGAATGAAGCTCGGCCCAACGCGTGTGAATGCGGGAATCGCTGATTGGCAACACCAGCAAGTCTCCAATCATCCGCATCAGCAATTCCCTGCGCTTCGCTCCCCACGACTCGGCGAAGGACCACAATTCCGCCACGGTCACTTCGCAGATTGTCGGTCTGAACGCAGATGAACGGAGCCGAAACTGAGCGTTTACGGCCAGTTGCACCGGACTGTTCTCACGCGTGGCATGGAGCACGATGTTCGTGTCCAAGAGGTAGCCTTGCACCGCGCTCATGCCTTAGCTGAACGCCTCGACGGCGTCGGCAAACTCGTCGTCGGATTCCTCTGCCGGAATGCTGCCGAGAATCCGGTTGAACGGCGACTGTTCGCCGGGCCTGAGTCGGACCATCGCTTTATAGTCGGGAGCAACGAGTGCCGTAGGCAATTGGCGGAAGAACTCGTCTTGAACGCCGGCGACGGCGATGGCATCCGCATCGATTCGCAGCAAAGAACCCGAAGGACGGAATACACCGACACCTTCGATTACGACATCCCGGTTGAAGTAGTCCCTCAATGTCTCGACCGGCTCCGCTCCTTCCCAAACGGCCGTGACAAACACGCCTTCCTTCACATCGACCTTGAGCACGGACTGTTTCGCAGCCATCAGGTCCAAGCGTCCCGCCACTCGAACCCGGCGAGGCGTGGGTGTTGCAGCACAGAGTTCCGATGCCGCGTCGACCGCGATCTGGTCAATTTCGCTCGGTTCTTCAAGGTCGGCATCCGGCAAGCCGATCCGGGTGATGCCGCGTTTGAGAATATGGCGGTAGCCCCTGACCCGCTGAAGCAAGCCACGGTCGAACCGGTTGCTTTCCTTCTGGCGCTTGCGGACATCGTTCAACGCGGCTCCGAGCAGTTCAAATGCGGTCTGCTCGGGTTTCGGTCCCTCCTTCCAAAGCAGCTTTTGCTCGAACAACTCGCCCGCAACGCTCGCGAACGAAGGCACCTCAAAGTGCAGGAGCGTTGATCCGGCCTGGTTGGCGGAATGGCCCCGATAGTGAACCGCCGCCGCCGCCTTCAGGCAGGCAGGTATCCGCCCGCGAGCCCGGCTGGAATAGAGGAAACCCATCCTCACCGCATCTTGGAGCGTGTCGTGCAGGTGTGTGAAGACCGGCCCGATCAATTCAGGACGCGGCCTCGGCCCGAGTCCTTCGGCCGCGCTCAATTCAATTGTCCTTTCGATCAGTTTCACGGCTCGGGTCTTGGTTGGCGGTTTGTTGACCGTGTTGGACCCTGCCATGCGTGCCCGGAGGAGTAAACGTGCATCACAACTGCCCGGTGAAGGCTTTCTGGAGGATGGACTGGCGGAGGCGGGTGGCGCGCTGGAGGTTGGCCGACACCACCGACTCCAACTCCACCACCACGCTCAACCGCCGCTCCACTTCCGCCACAATCCGCGTCTGCTCGGCAAGGGGTGGAAGCGGGACAATCAATTCTCCAAATCGCTTTTGGGTGAGGTTCACGCCGCTGTCACTGATGCCTGTCTTGAGCTTGTTCACCGCGTCAACGATGTGCGGAGCATTCAAGACCAATTCGAGAAAAGCTGGATGGGCGACGCTCAGCTTGCACCGCAGCCGATACGCTTTGTCGCACAGCATCAAACGTGGTCGTGTGTTTTTAACGAGGCACGCGACGCCGACCCGATTGCGTGGGCCAGCACGGGTCACAAGCAGATCGCCCGATTGAAGTTCGAGGTGTGGACGCGGTTTCAGTGAGGCTGGAAGCTTCTTGTTTTCCACTTCATCGAACCGAAGGTTTTGAATCGCGGTCGTTTTGATAACCGCCCATGTCGCGTCATCGGCTGATGGTTCGCTTTCACATTTTGGACTCCATCCTTGGTCCATCGTTTGGATCGCGGTGGCAATTTGCTTTTGCGGCCACTCGGCTTCCGTGGGGACGAGTTGGCCTTCGCAGGCGGCTTTGAGGACGGCGGCGCGGTAGCGTTTGAGGTTGGCCTGCACCCGCCGCAACGCCGCCACCCCCGCCTCCAGCCGCGTGAATTGCTTCTCAACCTCCGCCACAATCCGCCGCTGCTCGTCAACAGTCGGAAGTCGAACTTCGATGCCTTCAACCTGCCGCACCGTGACCATTGGAATCGTGGTTTGCGAAGTCATTCCAGGCCAATTCACCGTCTCCAGTTGGTAGCGGAGATAAGGAACATGCCGACTATCTTTGAACGAAATAGCTATTGTCGTCTGCGTGCTGACAAACGGGGTGGTTCGCGGCACGCGAGGAAAACCGATGTTGCCGCGAGCAGCGATAACAATGGTTTCCTCACCGAAAAGCAGATCGGAATTTGGAATAAATCCCCACGGTTCGTTTTCTCGACCCGCAGAATAAACTGGCACACCAGATTCGGTGAGTTCTTTGGATAGAATTGTTTTTCCCATCCGCGCTTTGGCTATGTCGCCGAGGCGCACAGGCGTCCCACCAGTTCCAGATGATTTGCCAAGTTGACTCATGCCGCGAGCACCTCGTTGAGTTCATCGAGCAGCTTGGGCAGTTGCTCGCCGAACAGTTGATGCGCCTTGCCGAGTCCGCCGCGCTGGTTGAATGGGGCGAATTCAAAATCCTCCGGGTCGATGCTCAGGCTGGTGGCGATGTGGTCGCGGATGAGGTTGAGCCAGGCGAGTTGGTCGGCGCTGAAGACCGTCCCGGTCTGGGCTTTAGTCATGAGCCATTCGTTGAAGCGCGTGGTGACGGATTCGGCGAAGGGTTCGAGCACGGGCTGTTGTTCCAATGAGAAGCGGACGAGCGCGACGAGGTCGGCGAAGCGTCCGGCCTGCGAGCGGCCCTTGACCTTGCCGGGATTCGCCGCCGCGCAAGCGGCCCACAGATTGTCCTCGGTCCAGGCGGCGTGCTGTTCTTGGAGCTTCTTCTCCAGTTCCTTGAGCATCTTTTCCGTGAGGCGTTGCTGGTAGGGGCGCGAGTAGAGCAACTGGAGCGCGGTGATCTCGGCCTTGTGCTGCTCGATGTATTCACGGAAGGAACTGAGGAGCGCCATCGCCTTTTCCTTGGCGGCAGCGTCGAAGCCCTGCGAGACGACCGTGTCGACGGTGGTGACATCGATGGTCTGCTCGGCGTCCTGCTTGGCCTTGGCAAGGGCATCGCGGAGGGCGGGCAGATCGAACGGCGCGCAGGCGGCGTCGGCCAACGTTTTGCGGGCGGCGTCCAAGGCTTCGGGCGTGGCTTCGGCGGGTGAGGCGCCGGGTTTCCCGGTGGCCTTTTCCGCGATGGCATCGGGATCGATCGCGCGAAGGAGTGACCCGGAGAGTTCCGCCAACGACTTGCCGCCCGCGAGTTCGGCGAGCTTCTGGGCTTCGTCTCGGGAGATTTCGCGGTCGAGCCGGGCAAGGCGTCCGGCCAGCGTGGTGAGGGTGTCTTCGTCGCGTTTACCGAGGGCCACGCCGAGCAGGAGCTTGTTGAACGCAATGGTGGGCTGGCGTTCCAGCGGGCGGGAGTCGGTCTTGTCGCTCTCGCACACGCCCACCGCATCCACGATGACGAAGTGGGTCTTGGCGTGGGCGTCCGCTCCGCTCACGGCCTGCAAGTCGGTGGACGTAAGGACGCGCGTGCCGCGTCCTTTCATCTGCTCAAAGTAGGTGCGGCTGCGGGTGTCGCGCAGGAAGAGGAGACATTCCAGCGGCTTGATGTCCGTGCCGGTGGCGATCATGTCCACGGTGACCGCGACGCGGAGCTGGGGCGAGGTGCGGAACTCCTGGATGAGCGTCTCGGACTTTTCGTAGCGCTTGGTCCCGGGGTTGTAGGTCTTGTAGGTGATCTTCTTGGCGAAGTCGTTGCCCTTGCCGAAGACTTCGCGGACGAGATGGACGGTGTCCTCGGCATGGGAGTCGTCCTTGCAGAAGATGAGCGTCTTCGGGATGAGCGTGCGGCCGGGAAAGAGTTCCGTGGCGAGCGCGTCCTTGAAGGCTTGAAGCACGGTGCGGATCTGGGACTTCACCACGACGGAACGATCAAGATCCTTGGCGGCGTAGGCGAGGTCTTCGTCGAGCCGTTCCCAGCGGACGGCGCGGGTCTCCTTGCTGCGGCGGTCCACATAGAAGCCCTTCTCGACGGTGCCGCCCTGTTCGGTGACCCGGGTTTTGATGCGGTAGACTTCGTAGCCGACATTCACCCCATCGGCCACGGCGCGCTCATGGTTGTATTCCATCACGAGGTTCTGGTCGAAGAACCCGATGGTCTGCTTGCTGGGCGTGGCGGTGAGGCCGATAAGGAAGGCGTCGAAGTATTCGAGCACCTGCCGCCAGAGGCCATAGATGGAACGGTGGCATTCATCGGTGACGATGAAATCGAAGGCCTCGATGGGGACGGCGGGATTGTAGGCGACGTCTTTTGGCCTGTCGTCGGCGCTGGCGATCTCGTAGCCGGACTTTTCGTCGAGATCTTCATCGAGCTCCACGCCGCGCAGGATCGAGTAGAGGCGTTGGATCGTGCAAATGGTGACGCGGGCGACGGAATCGAGCTGGTTCGAGGTGAGGTGCTGGACGTTGTAAACCTCGGTGAACTTGCGACCGGTGTCGGGGGCTACGAACTGCTGGAACTCGGCCATGGCTTGTCGCCCGAGATTGGCGCGGTCGACGAGGAAGAGGACGCGCTTCGCCCCCGCGTGTTTGATGAGCCGGTAGGTGAACGAGCAGGCGGTGTAGGTCTTGCCGGCGCCGGTGGCCATCTGAATGAGCGCGCGGGGATGGGCGGCGGCGAAGGAGTGTTCCAGCTTGGTGATGCTCTCGACCTGGCACGCCCTGAGGTTCTGGGCCGGGAGCGGATGGCCGAAGGGCATCTGCGCGAGGCGGGCGCGGAGAGTCGTGGGTTCGGCCACCATAGAGGCCAACGTCTCCGGGCGGTGGAACGAAAAGACGCGGCGGGAACGCGGTGCGGGATCACGTTCGTCGCGGAAGAACGTTTCGACGCCGGTGGATTCGTAAAGGAACGGCAATGACCCGGGAGCGATGGACTGGATGAAATCGGGCAGATTTTCCGCGTAATGGCCGGATTGTTCTGCCACGCCCGAAAGCAACGTGCCTTTCTTTTTGGCCTCGGCCACACCCAGGGCTTTCCGGTCCACAAGCAGGAGGTAATCGCAGGTGCCGGATTTGAGCGGCGCTTCTCGCAGGGCGATGCCGCGCCCGGCCGAAGGATTGAACTGCTGGTAGTCCTGGACGAGCCAGCCACTCGCAACCAGTTGCGCGTCGATCTGTTGGCGGGCTTTCCCCTCGGGAGTCATGCGTGAGGGCAGGAACCTAGCCAGCTCGGCGCTCGACGGTAAGCCCTTTCAGATGGAAATATCCGACTTTCTCAGGCTTCCCTCGATCTGGGCGACATTGGCCGGGAACGCCGAGGCCGAATGAAGGCGGGGGCCACGACGGGCGATCCGGTTTTCATCACGTCGGACGACGAGGAGTTCGTCTTCCAAGCGGTCTGAAAGCGCTCTTGGCAATGCGCGCTCAAAGGCAAGGGCAAGATCGTCGACGATCTCTTCAGCACGGGTCTTGATGGGGAGGCGGCGGAGCGACCCGCGTGTTGGACACCCACGCTTGGATCCAGCGAGCGCTCGGCGGCGCGGTGCCCGTCCTGGCGGAAAGAACCTTCCCCCAACCTGCCGACACTCTGGCCATCGCGGACATTTCTCTTTGTGAAGCGGCCAAACTGGTGGAGCTGGGCGGCTGGAATTGTCGGTGCCGCTCTCGGAGTTCTTCCGGCTGGCGATCACCCCAGAAGTGACCGTCTTTTCGATCACCTCCGCCATCGCCGAGCGGGCGACCGCTTGGGAGGCGTCCGGCTTCCACAAAGTCCCCGCCGATCAGCTCATTGCCGCCACCGCTCTCGCCCACAAGCTCCGGCGCGTCTATGACGACAGGCGCATCCGCCAGTGGGGCCGCGTGCCCATGCTTTGGCGAACGTCACGCGGCTAAACCGGAGCGTTCTGCTGCCGCCAGAGCAGCGGCCCCGTCGGCCGAAGGCGCAACGGCGGCTTGGCGGGAGGCGGCGTCCTGCCGCTCGGCGGTGGAGGCGGGGGTCGACTACGGAATGGTGATGCGAAGGCGGTAGAAGACCGGACCGCTCGAGGCGGGCAACCCTTCTACGGTTTGGAGTTTGCCATTGCCGACGATGGGGTCGCCGACGGAGGTCCATTGGCCGGCGGGACCGAGTTCGCCGGTGCTTTCGACCGAGTAGGTTCGGCCGGTCTCGGTGCCGAAGGTGAGGTTGTTGCCAACGGGCGAGGGGACGAGTTCCACGATGGAGGTGCCGGCTTGGAAATACATTTTGAAGAGGGCCGACGGGGCGTGGAGCGGGCCGTGGCCCGGGCCGTTGGTGGTGGCGTCCACGAGACGAAGGTCGACGGTGTAGAGTCCGGGGAGATCCACGCTGAACCGGCGGCCGTGGATGTGGCCGTAGGGATCGCTGCCGGGGGAGTCGTCGTTCTCGCTGAGGAAAAACGCGTTCGTGCCGTGGGTCGTACCGACCGGGACGGTGAAGGTGATGTCCTCCGCGATGTAGTCGCCGTCGGAATTCCAGAAGGAGAGCGCGCCGCCATCCGGACCGGAGACGCCGACGATCTGGAGGGCGACGCGGGCTCCGAGCAACGGCGCGAACGGTTCGGGTCCGCCGTTGTTTGGATCGACCGGCAGGCAGGTGAAGACCGGGTCGTTGTCGACGTCGGGATCGGCGCGCGAGATGTCGCCGCTGCGGAAGACGAGACCGGAGGCGAGGTTCGTGGGGGTGAGGCGATACAGGAATCCGGATGCGGCTTCGTAGCCGGCCCCGTTACGGAAGAAGAGCTTCGAGCCGACGGTCGGTGCCTCCGCGCCGGTGTCCAGGTGCTTGTGCGCACGGGCGGGCAGGACGAGCGCGGCGAGGAGCGCGGCGGCGAGGGCTGCGGGGGTGAACCTTCGGGTGGATTTCATCGGCGGCCTCTATTTCTTGCGCCGCGCCATGAGCAGCAGCCCGACGCCGGTGGCGACGAGGGCGGCGGTGGCGGGTTCTGGAACCGGGGTCACGGTGGCCAGTTCCACGGAGACGCCGTAGGCCTTCCCGGCATCGGCCGAGAACTTGTTCGCGATGTCGTTTCCGCCCACGAAGAGGGTGTAGTCGCCGGCGGCCAGCTGGAACGTGCCGGTGGCCACGCCGTCTTTGTCAGCATCGAAGGCGAAGCCTTGCAGGACGAAGCGGGAGAGCACGGAAGCGTCGCCCGCCACGTCGCCGTCGCCGCCGATCTTCCAATCGCCCGTGGCGTTCCAGCTGCCGTCGGTCGCGGTGTAGTCGTAGGCCATGCCCAGGTTCTGCTGGGCCCAGGTGGTGCGCCACGCGAGGGAGGCTTCGCTCTCGTCATGGTCGGGGCTGGTCTGGGCGCCGAGGAAGGGTCCGATGGCGGCCAAACCCTGGTAGATCGAGAAGCCGGGCAGGAGTCCGCCGATGGAGGAAGCGGTGGCGTCGGCCTTGGCCGAGACGTTCAGGCTGATGGAGGCGGCGTTGTCCAGATGGAAGCGGAAGGCGCGGCCCTTGTGGCTGTCGCCGAGGTTGAAGTCGGCGGCGTCGGCCCAGCCGAAGTTGCCGGTGACGGCCTGGTTGGCGATCGTGGCGGCGGAGGCGTCGAGTCCGGTGAAGGAACCGAGATCGCGGCCGCTGTAGGTGATGTGGGCCTGAGCGGCGGTGGCCAGACAGGCGAGGCCGAGCAGGGTCGGCGCGAGGTGTTTCGTGGTCATGTTGTCGCTGTGTATTGTCCTAAGGGTGGCTGTTGTCTCCCTGGCCGTCGGGTCGCAGAAAGCGCGAGCCCGGCCGGTCAAGCTGGGCGCTGACCCACGTCCATCGGAGGCTTGCCACATGCCCGTCCGCGAAGAGGTAGTTCGCGGACGGGCGATGCCGGACGACATCCACCTGGCCGGCGAAGTCATTCGTGGAGACGCCCTCGATCGGGGCGTCGGCGAAGTGGAAATGGTCCGAGGCGCCGAAGTCCACGGTGGCTTCGGCGAAGTGGAGCGTCTCGCTCGGCGCGGGGATGCGGCTCGACCGGGAGAAGTCGAGGTCCTTGGCGCCGAACGGATGCGGGGTCAGAAAATCATTGATGGCGAAGCTGGTCCGACGGGTCTTCTCGGGATCGACGGGGCAACGGTAGACGTTGGTGATGCCGTAGACTTGGAGCTTCCCGATCCATGAAGCGCTCTGATGCGAGGACTGCGGAAACTGGTCCCCGTTGTCGCCCGTATACAGGGCGACGCCGAGGCCGATCTGCTTGAGGTTCGACATGCAGGCGATCGCGGTCGCCCGGGCCTTGGCCTTGGCCAGCGACGGCAGGAGCAGACCGGCCAGGATCGCGATGATGGCGATCACGACCAGCAGTTCGATCAGGGTGAAGCCGCGTGGCTTGTTTTTCATGGAAGCCGTCGCAAGGACGGAGGAAATCGGGAACGGGAACAGGAGCGGTTGCCCGGAGACGGATCCGGGAAAGGGAAGGCCCCCGCCGATCGGGCGCGGGCACACTTCAGGCGGGGGAGGCTCAGGCGAGCCGGGGAGGAGGGAGCGCGGGTGATCCAGAACGGATCAACGGGGAATCGGCGGTGCCCCGCAGCAAGGAAACGGGAGCCGGCGCGAAGACGATATCGGAGCTGAGGGCGAGGCAGACGTCGAACTTGGGGCCGGGCTTCTGCACGTCCTGCTTTTTCTCCTGCTTCTGTCCTTCGTTGACGAGGTGGCAGAGTTCGCAGGGATGTTTGCCGTCGAAGGTCTTCGCGATCGCGGTCGAGAACGAGGCGTCCTGCGAATAGCGGACGACCATGCCGACCCAGGCCACGGACTGCAGCAACGCCCAATGGAGGCCGATGGAAACCATCAGCGCCAGCACCACGGGCAGTTTGAGCAATCGGACCGGCATTGGAGGTAGAGAAAGACGGGCAACCGCCCCGGTCAAATTCAATCCCCTGCCGTGAGGGAGGTATTCGGTCCGCTGTTGAAGCCCATGAGTGGCCGGTGCTGCCGGGGATTCGGCCGAGGTCATGGACTTTACGCTTCCTTAACAATTCTTCCGTAACCGCACACACGGGCTTAACGCGGCGGATGCCCTATGGCTCGCATGAACGCGCCCATCATCTCCCGCACCTTTGCCGGACTGGTTCTTTCCCTCGCCCTCTCCGTCGCCTCGGCGGTCCGAGCCGCCGATCCCCAGGTGGATTCATGGATGACCCGCCACTCGGGCCGATACGCCCGCATCTATGAAAGCGACACCGCCCGCACCAACGGGGTTTCCCGGACCACTTGGACCAACGGCACGACCATCCAGGCGCTGCCCGCCTATGTCGGCGTCCAGGAAATCTATTCCTCCCCCAACTGGCTCTACGTCCGCACCACCGGTTTGGGCCTCCACACGATGGGGCCGTGGTATCTGAACGCCGCCCACACGCAGGCCTTCCCCGGTTGGCCCGTCAACCAGAAGGCGCTCTACCGCATCCCTCGCTCCCCGGCCACCAACGGCACCCATACCCTGACCTCGTTGGGCGCCATCGGCTACTCGGTGGACGGGGTGGCTTTGTTCGACACCCAGGATGGCGCCAAATGGACGGGCAGCGCCGAAAGCCAGATGGGCGGCACGGGCTACTGGTATCGCGACGCCTACATCAACGAAGGCGTCACCTTCGATCCGGCCAATGCCCATCAGCCGGGCAGCGGTCAGCATCACTACCACGCCAACCCCATCGCCCTGCGGTATCTGCTGGGCGATCATGTCGACTTCAATTCCGCGACGAAGATCTACACCGAGAGCGCCGAGCCGGTGACCAAACACTCGCCCATCCTCGGCTGGATGGCCGACGGGTTCCCGATCTACGGCCCGTATGGCCACTCGAGCGCCACCAATGCCAACAGCGGTCTGCGCCGCATGGTGGGCGGCTATGTGTTGCGCGACGGCCAATACGGCACCCAGAACCTGACCGCCTCGGGACGCAGCAGCATCCCGAAATGGGCGGCGCGCGCCTATGGCACCGCGACAAATGTCCAAGCCGGCCCGGCCGTCAGCACGACCTATCCGCTCGGCCGCTACATGGAGGACAAGGACTATCTCGGCGACCTCGGCTACACCCAGGGCGTGGACTTCGACCTGAACGAATGGAACACCCGCTGGTGCGTCACCCCGGAATTTCCGAAGGGCACCTGGGCCTACTTCGTCGCGATCAACAGCGATGGTTCGCCCGCCTATCCCTACAACATCGGCCGCAGCTTCTTTGGCACGCCGACAGGCGGAGCGGTGGGCACGCCATCCGAAACGGTCGCCACCAATTTTGTCGGCGGTCCGGTGTCGGCGCCGACGCTCGGCCCGCCCTCGGTTGGCAACGGCAGGGTCACGCTCACGTGGAGCGCGACCGAAGGGGGTAGATACCGCGTGGAATCCACCCCCGACTTCGGCGGCTGGAAAACCAATGCGACCGATGTTTCCGCGACGCTCGACACCGCCGCCTACACGGGAGCCGCCCCCGACGGCTCCGGCTTCTACCGCGTCGCCCGCACGTCGCTGGCGACCTACGATCCCGCGACCGGGACCACCACGACTGGCGGCGGCGATGGCGGCGCCATTGTGAGAGTCTCTCCGACGACCGCGGCGCGCGGCACGACCTTCACCTTGACTGTCACCCTGCCGAACACCGCGCCGCCGGCGATGGCCCCGATTCTCGGTGTCACGGTCGGCACGATCACCGGCACCGGCAACTTCCACGTCAGCCAGACGAGCGTCACCAGCAGCATTGCCCTTCCTGCCGGGACAGCCGTCGGAACGCTGGATGTCTCCGTCAAGTTTCCGGGGCCACCGGAGAACCCCGCCGCGACCGAGACCTACACCTTGGCCGGCGGAGTCACCGTCTTTTGATCCCGACACATCGTCGCAAACGCACCTCCCATGAAAACTCTCCTCCTCTCGCTCGCTCGCCAGGTTTTGATCGCGGCCGCCTTAGCCTGCACTCCGCTCTTCGCCGCCGACGGATCCGCCCATGCCGAAGTCAAACCGCTCCCGGAAGGCGTCACGCGGGTGACCGTGGTCTTCTCCGGTGGACATGAAACCGTCGCCGTGGATCGTGGTCGGCCGGTGGTGCTGATCGCCGCCGCGTTGGGCGTGAAGCCCGAGGTCTTCCGGGAAGCCTTCCGCCGCGTGCAACCGGCCGGGCCTGGGCGCGGCGGACCGACGGAAGCCGAGGCGCGGCAAAACAAATCGGTGTTGCTGCAAGCCCTCGGTAGACATGGCGTCACCAACGACCGCCTCGACGAGGTCTCGAACTTCTACCGCTACCCGCCTGGGCGCGGTGGTCTCTGGAAGGTGGAACCGGCCAGCGCGAACGCCCTGGTGAAGGACGGCTCGGTCATCGGCTATGAAGTCGTCGACGGCGGCTACGGCTACAGTTCCGCGCCGATCGTCTCCGTGCCGGGGGTCAAAGGCGCCACGGCCAACGCACGGCTTTCTTTCGGCAAGGTTCTCGAACGAAACGGCGCGGTTTCCGCCATCACCATCACGCCGACCCACGGCAAGTGACACGATCCCCCCGGGACGGAACAACCATGAGCGTCTCCAAGCAGGGACCGGGTCGCTGGTTCAACATGGCTCTGGCGTGGTCCGCCTGTCTGGGTTGGGCGACCATTGGCTTCGCAGCGGCTCCCCGGGTCGGCGTATCGATCGAAGCAAGGTTCTCCAACGCGCCTCTGCGGTTCGATGCGTTGACCCACGTGCTCGCCTCGGGCCAGCGGATCTCGGTGACGCGGCTCGACCTATTGTTCTCAGGGTTGGCCCTTCGTGGAATCGACGGCCGCTGGAGCTACTCATCCAATCGGTTCGCGTTCATCAGCGGCCGCGAGGGCCGGACCCGGTTCGAGCTGACCGGAATTCCGTCCGGCTCCTACGATCGCCTCCGCTTCAACGTCGGACTGCCGGCCCAAGAGAACCACGCGAATCCCGGCGGCCTCGCTGCGGATGACCCGCTCAATCCCAATGTCAACGGACTGCACTGGAGCTGGCAGGGCGGCTACGTTTTCCTCGCGTTGGAGGGTGGCTGGCGGAAGCCCGATGGAAGCACCGGCGGCTACTCCTACCACTTGGCCACCGACCGGATGCTCATGCCGGTCGAGCTGCCGTTGACGCTCGATTTGACCGGCGACCGCGAAGTGGCCTTGGTCCTCCGGACGGATCGCCTGTTCTCGGCTCCGAACCGGATCGACCTCGCGGACGAGAGCGCATCCACCCATTCGCGGGTTGGCGACGTGTTGGCCGACCGGCTCCGGAAGAACGTGATGGCTTCATTCGCCGTTCTCGAGGTGCGGGGTCCTGGATCGATGAGCCGCAAGGAACCTTCGTCCGCGAGTCCCCCCGTGGTCGCTCCGAATGCGACGCCGTATCCGCTGACGATTCCGGACTACGTTCCGTTGCCGTCCTTGCCGGCGGACAATCCCTTGACCGAAGAGGGCGTGGCGTTGGGCCGACGGCTCTTTGCTGAACCGTTGCTCTCGATCAACAGCCGGCAGTCCTGCGCTTCCTGTCATCAAGCCGATCGCGCCTTCAGCGAGAACCAGACGGTCAGCACGGGAGCCGAGGGGATCAAAGGAACGCGCAACGCGATGCCGTTGCTGAACCTTGCCTGGAAGCGTTCGTTCTTCTGGGACGGCCGCGCGCCCACGCTCCGCGACCAGGTGCTCCAGCCCATCCAGAACCCGATCGAGATGCACGAATCGCTGGCCAATGTGGCCGCAAAACTCCAGGCATCCGGCTTCGAACATCGGGCATCGGGCATCCGTCAACAGCCATCGGATGCCAGCTATCCCGCCCGCTTCGCCGCTGCCTTTGGTTCGCCGGACATCACGCCGGACCGCGTCGCCCGCGCGCTGGAACAGTTCCTCCTCGTGCAGACCTCGTTCGACTCCAAGTTCGATCGGGTGCAGCGGGGCGAAGGCGCGCTTGCTCCAGCCGAACGGCGCGGCTTCGAGCTGTTCCACACGGAATACGATCCGCGTCGCGGGCAGTTCGGGGCGGACTGCTTCCACTGCCACGGCGGCGCGCTCTTCCAAAGCCAGGGCTTCGCGAACAACGGCCTGGACGAAGCGGCGGCGGACGCGGGTCGCTCCGCGGTGAGCGGGCGTGAAGGGGATCGTGGGAAGTTCGCCGTGCCTTCGTTGCGCAACGTCGCCGTGACCGCGCCCTACATGCACGACGGCCGGTTCAAGACGCTGGAGGAGGCGGTCGAACACTACCGCTCCGGCGTGAAGCCTTCGGCGAGCCTCGATCCGAACCTCGCGAAACACCCGGCCGGCGGCGTGCCCTTCGGCGACGACGACAAAGCCGCGCTGGTGGCGTTCTTGAAAACGCTGACGGATGCGCGGTTCGAGGCCGGATCGCGGGTCGCCGCCGCTTCGCCGTCGCGCTGAGAGGGAAAAGCGCTCCCGAGATTGCCTCGATCCTTCGGCTTGGGAATGGTTCCGCCGAATGCCCCGCGAAACCATCGCCGCGAAGCTCGAAAGAACCGGCCAGGTCATCGCCGGGCTGAAGGCCGCCTACCCCAACGCCCATTGCGAGCTGGACCACTCCAATCCGCTGGAGCTGTTGATCGCCACGATCCTCTCCGCCCAGTGCACCGACAAGCAGGTCAACATCGTCACCGCCGACCTGTTCCGGAAATACCGATCCGTCGGGGACTTCGCGCGGGCGCCCTTGGCGGAACTGGAGCAGGACGTCCGCCGCATCGGCCTCTATCGCAACAAGGCGAAGAACATCCAGGCCGCCTGCCGCAAGCTGATCGAACACCACGCCGGCGAAGTGCCGGAGACGATGGGCGAATTGACCGCCCTCGACGGCGTGGGCCGGAAGACCGCGAACGTCGTTCTCGGAAACGCCTTCGGCCTCAATGTCGGCGTGGTGGTGGACACCCATGTCGCGCGTCTGGCCCAACGGCTGGGACTGACGAAGGAGACCGATCCGGTGAAGATCGAGCCGGCGTTGATGAAGCTCGTGCCGCAGGACGACTGGGCGCGGTTCAGCCACTGGCTCATCTGGCACGGACGGCGCCGGTGCTTCGCCCGGAAACCCGCTTGCGCCGCCTGCGAACTGCGGGAGCTGTGTCCGTCGGCGGAGAAATGATTGCCGAAGCGGCTTGCCCCTTGGTCTTCTGCTCGGACTGTGCTCGCGATGTCCGACACTCCCTCAACCTGGTTCCACCACGACTCCGGCCCGGGTGCGCCCGCGCGCAACATGGCCGTGGACGAGGCGTTGCTGGAATCCGCCGCCACGCATGGTGCGCCCGTGCTGCGCTTCTACGGATGGACGGAACCCGCGGGCACCTTCGGCTATTCACAGCGCATTTCGGAAGTGGAAGCCGTGACCGGGCTGCGGCCCTTGATCCGGCGCTGCACGGGCGGCGGCTTCGTGCCCCATGACCGCGACTGGACCTACAGCTTCGCCGTGCCGCCCGGCCACGCTTGGTATGGGCGGTCGGCGGAGGAGAGCTATCGCGGAATCCACGAATGGCTGCGGGGAGGGTTCGAACGGTTGGGCGTCGAGACCGCCTTGTCGGCCTGCTGCGTGAAGGACGCTCCGGGCCAGTGTTTCATCGGCGCGGAGAAGCACGATCTGCTCTGGCACGGACGCAAGATCGCCGGGGCCGCCCAGCGACGGAACAAGCTGGGGCTGCTCATCCAGGGCTCGGTCCAGCCGCCGCCGATCGGCTTGGAGCGCGCCGCTTGGCAAAAGGCCATGCTGGCGGTGGGCGCGGCGATGTTCGGCGGCCCGGGCCGGGTCTTGGCTCCGACGGGTCCGTTCCTCGAACGGATCGAGGAATTGTCCGTCTTGAAATACTCCCGGGACGCCCATAACCGGAAGCGGGCGTAGTGGATTGCCGTGGCCGACGAGTGTTGCTCTTCCGGTCAACCTCCTTGCGTCCTGGCGAACTTACCGGGCGGGGATGCCCGGCCAACGAAGGCGGCCGGTTCGAAACGGCGCGGGTTTCGCCACCGCCTATTCCGTTGTCGCTTCGCGGGGTGCCTGCTACAACGCGCACCATGTCCGCCAACCTGACACTCGGATTTCTCGGAGCCGGCAAGATGGCCGGTGCGCTCGCCAAGGGGCTGGTCGCGCAGAAGGTCGTCGAGCCCGCCGCGCTCTTCGCCAGCGACGTGTATCCGGGCGCCCGTGAATCCTTCACCAAGGACACTGGCGGCCGCGCCTTCCCGACCAATCTCGAGGTCGCCTTCTCCGCCAACGTCCTCGTGCTCGCGGTCAAGCCGGACCAAGTGTCCGCTGTCCTGGCCGAGATCAAGCCCGCGTTCACGGCGGATCATCTGCTCATCTCCATCGCCGCCGGGATCACGCTGGAGAAGCTCGAAGCCGGACTTTCGCCCGGAGCGCGCGTCATCCGCGTGATGCCGAACACGCCCGCGTTGGTCGGCGCGGGAGCCTCGGGCTATGCGGGCGGTTCCAAGGCGACGCCGGAAGACCTGCGGCTGGCCGGAATGCTCTTGTCCGCCGTGGGCATCGCCTTCGAGGTGAAGGAAAAGCTGTTGGACGCCGTCACCGGGCTGAGTGGCAGCGGGCCGGCCTACGTCTTCCAGATGATCGAGGCGTTGAGCGACGGTGGGGTCGCGGCTGGATTGCCGCGCGACATCGCCACGAAGCTCGCGGCGCAGACGCTGTTGGGAGCCGCGAAGATGGTAATGGAAACCGGCGTCCATCCCGGGGCGCTCAAGGACATGGTCACCAGCCCGGGCGGCACGACGATCGAGGGGCTGCACGAGATGGAGAAGGGCGGGGTGCGGGCGGCGTTGATGAACGCCGTGCGGGCCGCGGCCGCCAAGTCGAAGCAACTCGGCCAATAGCGATGGACTTCCCGGGCCCATCCAAGACGCAGGCGCGGATCATCTGGTTCGGCTTGGCGACGTTGGCCGTCGGAGCGGTCGGGGCGTTCATCTTCTGCTGCATCCTCGGGTTGGGCTGGTTCCTGCACACGATGAGTCCCGTTCTGCTGCCGCTGGCCATCGCCGGCGTCCTGGCCGTTCTGCTGGATCCGTTGGTGGACTGGCTCCAAACGAAGAAGGTTCCCCGGACAAGGGCCATCATTTTCGTCTTCTTCGTCGGGGTGATGTTCATCCTTGCGATGCTCGCGACGGTGGTTCCGCGCCTGGTGGTGGAGACGGGCGCGCTGATCGATGCGACCCCGGCCTACACGAAGAACATCATCGAGAAGGCGGAGAAGACCCGGACGTTCCAGCGGCTGGAGCCGCTGTGGCGCTTCTATGCCGAGGTCGAACAGAGCCTCGCGACGAACGCTCCGGCCGCGAGCGGGGCATCCAATGCCGTGGCCGTCGTTTCCGGAACCAACCGGTTGGGCGGGGCCTCGACCCACGCGGTCGGGATTCCCGCGGGATCTTCCCCACAAGGAGGCTCGGATCTGAAGCTGGCCCGGGAGGTGGCGCAGGTGTTCGTGCAGAAGGTCGGCGCCGTCCTGCCCGACGTGGGACAGTGGCTCCTCGCCCGGCTGAAGCAGGCGGCGGGCGTGCTTGGCTGGATCCTCGGTCTCGCTCTCGTGCCCATCTACGCCTTCTATTTTCTGATGGAGAAGAAGGGCATTCAAAAGGGATGGACCACCTACCTGCCGTTGCCCGAGGGACGGTTGAAAGAGGAGCTGATCTTCGTCCTCACCTCGGTGAACGACAGCCTGATCGTCTTCTTCCGTGGCCAGGTGCTGGTGGCCATGTGTTCGGGCATCCTGCTGACGACCGGGTTCTTCGCGCTCGGCCTGAACTACGCGCTCCTGCTCGGGGTGATGGCCGGGATCCTCGGGATCATCCCCTACCTCGGCGTGGCCATGAGCCTGGTCCCGGCGATCATCCTGGCGGCGGTCCAGTTCGGCGATTGGCGGGTGGCGGTCGTGCCGGTGCTCTTCGGAGTGGTGAACGCGCTGGAGGGATTCGTCATCTCCCCCAAGATCATCGGGGACCGCGTGGGGCTCCATCCTTTGACCATCATCATCGCGGTGGTCGTGGGGACGACTCTGCTGGGAGGAATCCTCGGCGGCGTGCTGGCCATTCCTTTCACGGCCGCGCTGCGCGCGATCATGTCGCGCTATGTCTGGCACCGACAGGCTCGAGCAGCCGCGCAGGAAACTCCTGCGCCGGATTCTCCAGGTCCTGGGGAGTGAGCCGGGCATCCTGCAGCGCCGAGGCGATGGTGTTCAGCAGGTGCTCCGCCGAGAACGGCTTCACGACAAAGCGGACTCCGGCGCCGCCGAGCTGCTCGGTGAGGCGGGTCTGGGTAAGGCTGTCGCACATCACGAGAATGGCGGACGGCGGCATGAGGCGCTGCAGCGTCCGGATGAGCGGAAATCCGCTGAAGACGGGCAACGTCGAATCCACCAGCACGAGGCGCAGGGTCGCGGATTCCTTTGCACAGATGGCCACCGCTTCCGCCCCGTCCCCGGCCACGGTCACCTGGTAGCCGGTTCGTTCGAGCGTGCCTCTCAGGATCTCGGAGATCGCCGGATCATCCTCCACCACGAGCAGGGGTTCGCCGGCGCCGCGCGGAACGTTCGACCCGCTGTCCGGGACCGGTCGGTTCGAATTCGCCATGGCCAGGGCCGGCAGCAGCAGGGTGAAGGCGGTGCCGCGGCCGACCTCGCTCTCCACGGAGATGAATCCGGCGTGGCTGTCCACGATCGAGCGGACGGTGGAAAGGCCGAGGCCGGTGCCTTTGCCGACGGGTTTGGTGGTGTAGAACGCCTCGAACATCTGCTCCCTCACTTCCACCGGCATGCCGCAGCCGGTGTCCGTGACGGTGATGGCGACGTAGTCGCCGGCGGCGGCGTTCTGGAGCTGGGTGGCGAGGATGGCGTCGATGTGACGGTGGGACGCCTCGACCTTCAAGACCCCGCCGTCGGACATGGCGTCGCGGGCGTTGACGCAGAGATTCATCAGCACCTGCTGGATCTGGGTCACGTCGCCCCGGAACATGCCCGCGTTCTTTTGCACGGAGAACCGTAGGTCGATCGTGGTGGGGAAGGTCTCGCGGATGATCCGGTGGATCTCCTCGAAAAGATATTTCACGTCCAGTGGCTCCAGCCGGTTACCGCCGCCCCGGGTGAAGGAGAGGATCTGCTGGACGATGCCGGCGCCGCGGAGGGCGCTCGTTTCCATGAGCTCGACCCAGCGGCGGGAGGGATGGTCGATCAGGTCGTCCTTCAAGAAGCGGAGGGATGCGAGGATCGGAGTGAGGACGTTGTTCAAGTCGTGGGCGATCCCTCCCGCGAGCGTCCCGATGCTCTCCAGTCTCTGGGCCCGGAGGAACTTCGCCTCCATCAGCTTTTCATCGGAGACGTTGCGCACGTGGATCTGGATGGCCGGCTGGTCCACCCACAGGAAGCGCCGCGCGCTGAGCTCCACCGGAAAGGCGCGATGCTGCACGTCGCTGAATTCGGTCTCGAGATAGAGGTGGTCCCCGGCCGCGCTGGAAACCTTGGACAGCCAGACGATGAACTCCTCGCGCCGGGACTCGGGCACCATGTCGGCCATGTGCGACGGGATCATGGAAGCGCCGTCGGCCGCGAGCAGCTCGCGCATCGGCGGATTGGCCAGCATCACGCCGCCGTCGAGATGGACGACGATGAGGCCGTCGGGTGAATAGTTGAAGAGCTCCGCGAACTTCTCCCGCTCCCGGACGAGGCAGCGGAATCGGTTCAACCGAAGCACCGAGCGCACGCGGGCCTGGAGCTCGAGCCGGTCGTAGGGCTTGGTGATGAAGTCGTCCGCGCCCGCCTCGAAACCCCGCAACCGGCTTTCCTGGTCGTCGAGCGCGGTGATCATGACGACCGGCACTTCGGCCAGGCGGGCATCGTCGCGCAGGCGGCGGCAGACCTCGAACCCGTCGAGATCCGGCAGCATCACGTCGAGCAGCACGAGGTCCGGAACCACCTCCGGCGCCAACGCCAGCGCCTCGTGGCCGTTCACCGCGAAGAGCAGCCTGGATTCGCTGCGCGCCAGCAGCGCGGCCAGGACTTCGCGCCCGCGGGCATCGTCCTCAACGATCAGAATCTTGGGCGTGTATTCCATGGCTCTGGAGCGGCAGGACGATCTCGCAGATGACCCCGGGTCCGGGATCGCGGTTGAGCAGGCGGCAGTTTCCCCCGACGTTCCACACGATGGCGGCGACGGTCGCGAGACCCAGCCCCATGCCGACTTCCTCGTCGGAGAACTTGTTCCCCTGGTAGTAGGGCGCCCAGGCGTGGGCCAGCTGGGAGGGAGAGAGGGTCACCCCGTCGTCCGCGACCCGGAGCACGATCTTTCCGTCGCTCCCGGGACCGGCCGTGATCCCGAGCGACGGCGTCCTCGACGGGTGGAAATTGCGCGAATTCTCCAGCAGCTCCCGGAGGACCGTGGCCAAGCTGTCCGCGGAAAGACGGATCCGGGCCTCCGTCAGGATTGGATCGACCCTCACCGAAGCCGGGGTCATGGACATCTCTTCGAGGATCTGCTGGACCTTGGCCTCCAGATCGCCGAGGCGGAAGCTGCGCCGCGGGCCCGGCTTCCGTTGGGCGTCGATGTAGTTGAGGATGTCCGTGACGTCGCTCTCCAGTCGCTTGGCGTTTTCGAAGCCCAGCTTCAACAGCTCCGCCAGGTCAGAATCGGTCCCCGCCGGCAGGTCCGCCAGCGCCACTTCCAGACAGCCGATCAGACTGGCCACGGGATTCCGCAGCTTGCGGGACACGACGCTCTGGAACTGGAGGATCTGCCCCGAGGCCTCGATCTCCTTCGTCACGTCGCGCAGATGCACCAGTTCGCCCTCGATCAGATCGCCGTCCAGCCGCTCCACCCGCAACCAGCACGCTTCGGACGACTCCGCCGCGGGCCGCACCAGATAGCGCGCCGTCCCCATGGTCAGCCTCGGATCGTTCCAATCCGACCAGGTTCCCTCCGGCTTCCGCTGGTAGTGGCGGTCGGCCCAGCGGGCGAACGAGCCGCAGTCCGCGTTCGGAATGTCCGCCGGAATCCCGAGGAAAAGCCTCGCCTGCCGGTTCGCGTATTGGATGTCGCCCTTCGGGTTCACCACGAGGAACCCCTCCGGCGACTGCTCGGCGATGTTCGAGAAACGGCGGCGCTCCGAGACCAGCCGCCGATAGCGGTTGAGGCGCAGCACGGTCTTGACCCGCGCGCGCAGCTCGATCCGGTCATAGGGTTTGCTGACGAAGTCGTCGGCGCCCGACTCCAGTCCCTTGACCTTGGAATCCTTGTCGTCGAGCGCCGTGACGAGAAACACCGGCACCTCCGCCAGGTCCGGATCCAGCCGCAACCGGCGGCAGACCTCGAACCCGTCCATGTCCGGCATCATCACGTCGAGCAGGATGAGGTCCGGCTGGATCGCCTTCGCCTGTTCCAGCGATTGGGCGCCCGATCCGGCGAACTCGAGGCGGTGCCCGAGGGGGATCAACAGCGCCTCCAGCGTTTCCCGGCCGCGGGGTTCGTCGTCGACAATGAGAATAGTGCTCTGAAGAGCCATGCTCCTGGGCTATCGGCGCGAGTCGGTCGCGCCTTCAGGGAAAAGGCCGAGTTCTAATCCGGTAGACCCGCGCACAACCGGCGGCTGGCCGGGGTCTTGATCCTCACTCCTACGGCATGCAGCTCCTTGAGAATGGCATGCCGAATGCCTTGTTCTCTTCGTGAGCAACCCGTTGCGTTCGGTCTTGGCCGGCCTTTTCGTCGTGGGATTGTCCCTGATGGATCCAGTCACGGCGGCCCCCGTCGCGCTGGGCAACCCGGTGGTCTTCGTCACCCAGCCGCCCATTCCGCGCGAGCTGAACAGCTCCGTCTCCAACACGTTTCTCTCCGTCGTCACCCTGTTCGGCAACCAGCAGTCCGACACGGCGCATGCCGGGCGCGGGGGCGATCTCTGGCTGATGACGACGAACGGCGGTCTCGTGAATCTCACGCGACGGGGCGGGTTCGGAGCCGGTGGCGTCCAGCACGGCGCAGGCATCGACGTGCGGGATCCGGCCATTCATTGGAGCGGAAAGAAGGTGCTGTTCAGCATGGTCGTCGGATCGCCGACGAACGCCGCGGATACGACCCGGCTCTTCTGGCAGCTGCATGAGCTCACCAACCTCGACGCCGTCATCGCCGACACGAACACCCTGCCGGTGATCGTGCCTGTCGCGAACCAGCCGACGAACTTCAACAACGTCACGCCGTGCTACGCCACGGACGACCGGGTGGTCTTCATGAGCGACCGGCCGTTCAACAACCAGCCATGGCTCTATCCGCAACTGGACGAATACAAAGGAGCCCCCACCGTCACCGGCACCTACAGCCTCGATCCGACCACCGGCGATCTGCGCCTGCTCCAGCATCTGCCCAGCGGCGGCTTCAATCCGTTCGTCGACAGCTATGGCCGGCTGATCGTCACGCGCTGGGACCACCTCTCGCAGGATCCGAACGCCGTCAACGACCGGATCGGCCGCGCCACGAACGGATCGTTGAACTTCCTGAGCGAAGCCGCCAACTCCGCGATCCAGTCCGGCCCGGTCACCGACACTTTTCCCGAGCCGCGCAAGTTCGACACGAACGCCCTGGCCCTGCTCGGTGTGAACGGAAACGACTTCAACCTCTTCCTTCCCTGGGAGCTGGATGAAACCGGCGGCAACGAAGAGATACTGAACCATGTCGGCCGCCACGAGCTGTCGCCCTCCATGGTGCAGTCCTTCAAGAACGACAGCTCCCTCGTCTCG
Source organism: Verrucomicrobiota bacterium (assembly GCA_038209745.1). Classification (GTDB taxonomy): domain Bacteria; phylum Verrucomicrobiota; class Verrucomicrobiia; order Limisphaerales; family CANJSG01; genus CANJSG01. The sequence continues at coordinate 18,561 of JBBQXJ010000021.1, read as the reverse complement.
TTCACCAACTACGCCGCCCGGCCGAGCTACGGCATCGCCACGGCGAACACGAACTTCCTGAACGCCTTCCTCCAGATCACCGAGGATCCGCGCACGAACGGCCTCTACTGGGGCGTCGACGCGCAGGACATCTCCATCTTCGGCGGCACCCATTCCGGTGGACAGATCCTGACGCTCACGGGAGGCGCCGGGCTGAATCCAACCGGAATGGTGATCAACTACATCACGCCGAAGAACGGTGCGAACGGCCCCAATGCGCTCGGGGTCTTCCGCAATCCGTTGCCGATGTCCGACGGTGCGTTGATCGCCGCGTTCACTCCCACGCCCACCTCGATGAACTTCGGCTTCGACACCAACATTGGCACGGCCTCCGCGCCGCTGTCCCGGTATCGCTTCCGGCTGATGACCCTCGCGAAGTCCGGCGCGCTCTGGACCACGAACCAGTTCCTGACCGCGGGTCTGACGAACGTTTCCATCTATTGGGACGGAGCCACGCTCGTGACCAACGCGGGGCCGCTTTGGGAACTGCAGCCGGTCGAAGTCCGCGCCCGTCCGGTGCCGACGCCGGTCCACACCGGGGTGGATCCGATCGAGAGCCGGGTGTTCACCGAGGAGAACGTGGACCTGCCCACCTTCCAGGCCGACCTCTCCGCGCGGGGTTTGGCGCTGGTGATCAGCCGCAATGTGACTTCGCGCGACGCGGCCGACAAACAGCAGCCGTTCAATCTTGCCGTGCCCGGCGGGGCGAGCTCCCTCGGCACCACCGGCAAGGTCTATGGCGTCACCCATCTCCAGTTTCTCCAGGCGGACTACCTCCGGGGCTACGACTACGGCACGGGCACGGTGCAGCCCGGCCGACGCGTGTTGCCGGAGCCGATGCACGACGCGGCGGCGTTCAACTACCGGAGCCGCCAGCCCAACGCACCGGTCGGCGGCACCGAAATCATGGCCGACGGATCGCAGGCCACGTTTGTTCCGGCCGGCCGCGCGGTCACTTGGCAGCTGACCGGAACGAACCACAACGACAGCGTGGTCAAGGAGCGGTATTGGCTCACCTTCCGGCCCGGTGAAGTGCGCACCTGCGCGAATTGCCACGGCATCAACGCCGCCGACCAGGCGGGTCAGCCGAAGCCCGCGAACGCCCCGCAGGCTCTGCGTGAGCTGCTCCGATTCTGGCGCACCAACTCCGCCAACGCCCTGAGCCTGACCGTCAGCAACGGCACGGGCGGCGGGAGCTTCGGTGCCGGCAGTCGGGTCATGCTCACGGCCGCACCGGCCCCGGCGGGAAAGGTCTTTGTCAAGTGGTCCGGTCCGGGCATCGGCAACGTCGTGTCCCCGACGGTCTCGTTCATCATGCCGACGAACAGCGCGACGGTCACCGCGAACTACGCGGACCTGGCTTCGCCCGTGATCTCCGGAACACAGTGGATCGATCCGTCCAACCTCAAGCTGGTCTGCGCCGCGCTGGCCGATCAGCCGTGGGTTCTCCAGGGCTCCGTCGATCTCTCGACCTGGACCGATCTCGCGACGAACCTGGCCGACGGGCTCGGGTTGCTCCAGTTCACTAACGCGGCCGCCGCCTCGCCTCCCCTGCAGTTTTTCCGCGTCCGTTCACCGTAGTCACCGGCACCAAGCTTCCATTTTTGGATCCATCTTCCTTCCATGAAACTGAACCTCGCGGCCTCTCTTTCGATCCTGACGCTTCTCGCCGGCACGATCGGCGCGAGTGCGCAGTCGGGCCCGACCAATTCGATTCTCTTCGTTACCCAGGTGCCGATCTCGGCGGACTTCACGACCATCGGATCGGTGTTCGGAAACCACCGCGCGAACCTCGATTCCTGTGGGCGCGGGGGCGATCTCTACATCCGCTATCCCGATGGCACGGTGAAGAATCTCACCCGCGCCGCCGGCTTCGGCGCCTTCGGTCCGCAGCACACCAACGGCATCGCCGTTCGTCAGCCGGGCGTCCATTGGAGCGGGGACAAGGCGGTCTTCAGCATGGCCGTCGGCGCACCGAAGAAACAATACGACTACGCGACGGTGAACTACTGGCAGCTCTACGAGATCACCCACTTCACCGATCCCGCCGCCACTCCGATCGTCACCAAGGTCTCCAACCAGCCCACGAACTACAACAACGTCTCCCCCGTCTACGGCACGGACGAACGGATCATCTTCACCAGCGACCGTCCGCGCGACGGCCAGCGGCATCTCTACCCGCAGCTCGACGAATACGAGGAGGCGCCCACCGTCACCGGGCTCTGGAGCTTGGACCCGAAGAATGGCGATCTTTTCCTGCTGACCCACACGCCCAGCGGCGCGTTCTCTCCGAGCATCGACAGCGCCGGTCGCGTCGTCTTCGTCCGTTGGGACCACCTGCAGCGTGATCAGCAGGCGGATACCGATGCCGGCAGCGCCTCCCCCACCTACGGCACCTTCAACTGGAGCGACGAATCAGCCGCTTCCGTGACCACGACCAACCAGACGGAAGTCTTCCCCGAGCCGCGCAGCGGTCGGAAGGATCTGCTCGCGGGCACCGGACTCGTCGGCCACACCTTCAATCAATTTTTCCCCTGGCAGATCCACGAGGACGGCGAAGAGGAGGAGACCTTGAACCATGTGGGCCGGCACGAGCTCGGAGGCAGCTACGCCCGCGCCGCGTTCGACAACGATCCGAACATCCAGGACCTCTACTACTTCGGCGGGAACTACAACACGAACACCGTCGGCAACTTCCTCGACATGCGCGAAGACCCGTCCGTCCCCGGCCTGTTCTACGGGATCGACGCCCCGGAGTTCGGCACCCACGCGTCCGGGCAGATCGTATCGCTCACCGGCGGCACCAACCTCAATGGATCCCAGATGCGGATCAGCTATCTGACGCCACGCTCGACCCACTCTTTCGCTTCGAGTCCAGCCACCATTCCGCCCGACCACACCGGTCTTTATCGGAATCCGTTGAGGACGACGGATGGCTATTTGATCGCCGCCCACACCGCGTATGCCCTGTATGAGTCGGGTGGAGGCACGACCGCGTTTCCCAGTTCGAAGTATGACTTTCGGCTGAAGTTTCTCCAGCTCACCAACGGCTTCTACGCGCCGGCTTCACCGCTGACGGCCGGTTTGACGAACCGTGCCATCTACTGGAATCCCGACACGCTCGTGACCCAGACGAACGGGCTGTGGGAACTGGATCCCGTGGAGGTTGTCGCCCGCGCTCGGCCGGCCCGATTGCAAGCACCGCTGGCGGCCCCGGAGCTTGCGGCCTTCTCGGCGGCGAACGTGGAAGTGGAAGGGTTCCAGGACTATCTGCGTACCCATCAGCTCGCCCTGATCGTCAGCCGCGACGTCACTACGCGGGACAAGGCCGATCGACTGCAGCCCTTCAATCTCCGCATCCCTTCCAGCGGTCATCAGACCATCGGCGCCAGCGGCAAGATCTACGATGTGGCGTGGCTCCAGGTCTTCCAGGCCGATCTCCTCCGCAGTCTCAACTACGGCAACGCGGCCACCCCCCGCGCCGGCCGCCGCGTGATTGCGCAGCACCTGCACGATGCCGCCGTGGACAACGGCACCCACACCAACGCCCCGCTCGCCAGCGTGCAGCTCGGCCCCGACGGTTCCATGGCGGCCATCGTCCCGGCACGACGCGCTCTCTCGTGGCAGCTCACCGACACGAACAACACGGGTGTCGTCCGCGAGCGTTATTGGTTGACCTTCCAGCCCGGCGAAATCCGCACCTGCGCCAGTTGCCACGGCGTGAACACCAAGGACCAGGCCGGACATCTCGCGCCGACGAATACTCCGGCCGCGCTGATTACTTTGTTGAACTATTGGAAGACCAACTCCGCCGTCCAACCCGCTCTGGCCGCCAGTCTGGGGACGAACTTCTCCCAGATCTCCTTCGTCCGCCGTCCCGCCGAACCGGGCGTCACCTACCGCGTTCAGGCCTCCGCCGATCTGATATTGTGGAGCGAGATCGCGAGCTACGCGGGAACCAATGTCGTCATGAGTCCGGAGGCGATGGAGATATCCCGGGCTGGATCCCCGAACGAGAAGATCACCCTGCGGACGACCGATCCGTTGGGAACGACGGCAACCCGGTTCCTTCGGGTCCAGGTCACCTCGCCGTGAGGGGTGGGTGGATTGGTCCGTTGCTCCTGGGCTGACTTGCGATGACGCGACGCTCCATTGCACCCGCCTACGCCATGCCCTAAACGAAGGCGGTGCATCTGGCCCAGCTGAGACTCCGCGACTTCCGCAACTACGCGCGGCTCGATGCCCAGTTCCAGCCCGGCTTCCACGTCCTGCTCGGCGACAACGCCCAGGGCAAGACCAACATCCTCGAAGCCATCTACCTCCTGGCGACCCTCAGGTCCTTCCGCGGCGTGGGCGGCGCCCAGATGATCCGCCACGGACAGAAGGGCTATTTTGTCGGCGCCCGGGTCGTCGGACAGGGAACGCGCGAAATCCGCGCCTACTGGTCCGCCAGCGAACGCCAGCTCTCGCTCGACGCCCAGCCGGTCAAGCGCCTTGGCGACTACCTCGGCACCCTGCGCGCGGTCGTCTTCTGCACCGAGGATCTCCAGCTCGTGAAAGGCACCGCCCGGATGCGCCGCCGCTTCCTCGACCTGCTCCTGTCCCAGACCAACCCGACCTACCTCCCGCTCCTCCAGCGCTACGCCGCCGCCGTCCGCTCCCGCAACGCCCTGCTGAAACACCGCCCGGTCGATGAAGCCGCGCTGGAGAGTTTCACGAGAGAGGTGATCGAAGCCGGCGAAAAGCTGGTGGCCCTCCGCCGGGAGATTTTGCCCAAGATCTCGCCGCTCGCCCGGCTCGCCTACCGCCGCATCTCGAACGACGCGGAGGAACTGCGCCTCGTCTATGAACCGTCCGTCCGTGAGGACTTCGCCCTGGAGCTGATGCGCGCCCGTCCGCGCGAACTCGCCTACCGCACCACGCTGATCGGCCCGCACCGCGACGAGCTCGCCCTGCTGCTCGACGAACAGCCCGCCGCGAAGTTCGCCAGCGAAGGCCAGAAGCGGACCCTCGCGCTCGCGTTGAAGATGGCCCAGGCCGAGTTCCTCACCGGCATCCACGGGGTGCCGCCCGTGCTGTTGATCGACGACGTCATGGGCGAACTCGACGCCCGCCGTCGCGCCGGTTTCCTGCCGATCCTGGAACGCGCCCACCACGCCCGCAGCCAGGTCTTCATGACCTGCACCGAAGAAAACTGGCCCCGCGAACTCGGCCAGGAAATGCAGCGGTGGACGATCGAGAAGGGAGAGATGAAGGCGGCAGTAAATTGACCTCGCTTGGGCGTCGTGCGACCGATTCCAATGTTGCGACGAAATCAATCTCATGCTTCTCGCCACCTCCTGTCGTGATTGGGATCCCAATGGCTGGGCCGTCTGGGCCTCGTCAGTGTGTGGATTGATGGGCGTAGCGTTCACTTGGCGCCGGACCGGAATGAGTGAGGCCGTGCGAGCGCGTTGGGTCGTCGTTGCGACATTGGCGATGGCCGCGCTGTGGGTCCTCTGGTCAACCCGCACTTCGGCACGGGAGTTGTTGGGATTCTTCTACAAGTGCTACTACGCCGAGCTCGATCTCGGGGCGATGGTGTGCGTGGCGTTCGGTCTCGGGTTCTCGCTGTCGGCGTTGAGAACACGGGACCGGTTTGTCCGCATTTTCGGAGGAGTTTCCCTGGTCGCCTTTGGCTGCCTCCTGCTGCTCGTTTTGGGGCGGATACGGATGATCGCCGACGAGATGTGGTGATCGAGAATTCCAACAGGATTGGGCGGCCTGTGGATCTGCCGCCCCAGAACGAAACGTCACGGTAATCGCGAAGCGTCTTGGAGTGCGCCGGTGCTCCGGCGCTTTTGGTCGCACTCCGGCTCCAGGTCGTGCTACCCGAAAACGGTGCAGCAACACCGCGCTCCAAAAGCTCCGCCGGAAGCGGCGGCCATTCTCGAATCCCAACGGGATTTCGTCATTTAGCCCAGGGTCGGTGCGCAGCCCCCACCCCGGGGTTCCAGCGTCCGAAGTCGTCGCTACCCCAACGGGGTTGTGTCAGTGTTAGATTTCAGGGAGGCCGCAACCCCGTTTCGGGGTTGGTTCGTATTGGGCGGTTTTCCCCAAGATAGCGCGGGGCGCGCAACCTTGGGCTAGGAGGCGGAATCCCAACGGGATTCATTGATCCGCCGAATCGGAGGCGTCGGCAATGGATGGAAGGATTCCGTCCACGGTTCTAGCGCGACGGCGAACGGTCAAAGGACCAAGCGGGGCCGGAAACTTCGCTGCGCTGGTTTCCTCCGGATGTTGGGGCTGCGCGGCAACGCAGCCCTGCCGGATTTGGGTCAGACTGGTTGCCCGACCTGCGGTTTGTCCTGCCTCGCTTCGAGGAACGCCTTCAGTTCCTGGGCCATCTTGCCGCCGAACCCGGGGACTGCGGCGATCTGTTCCAAGGTCGCCAAGCGGAGGCGTTGGATGCTGCCGAACTTCTTCAAGAGGGTCAGCTTCCGCGCGTCGCCGATGCCGGGGAACTCGTCGAGGATGCTTTCGCTGATCTTTCGCAGACGGAGCTGGGCGTTGTAGGTGTTGGCCACGCGATGCGATTCGTCGCGCACACGCTGGAGCAGCTTCAATGCGCCCGTGTCGTGGCTCAGGCGCAGCGGCTCGTCTTCGCCGGGTCGGTAGATCTCCTCGTATTCCTTGGCCAAACCGATGACGGGAATGTGCCCGAGCCCGAGCTTGGCCAGTTCCGCGCAGGCCATGCCGAGCTGGCCTTTGCCGCCGTCGATCAGGATGAGGTCGGGGAGCTTGGGGGACGGGGGTGGCTTGGGGAGCCAGGGGAGATTCAGATCTGATGCCGGATTCCCGATGCCGGATGCCGGATCCCGAACCCTGAGACCGCCAGGACCCTCATTCGGCCGGCGGCCACCCTCTCCTCGTCGGACGGGCAGAGGGTCGGAGGGAGGGGTTTGCTTGGTCTCTTCCAAAGTGCCGCCCTGTTCAGACAGCTCAGTGGGCTCCGAAGACTCCGCCGCGTTTCCTTCCACTTCCCGCTTCAACCGTGAATACCGTCGGTGGATGGTTTCGGCCATGGAGGCGAAGTCGTTCTGGGACTCCACGGTCTTCATCTTGAAGCGGCGGTAGTTTGTCCGGTCGGGCCGGCCGTGCCAGAAGCTGACCATCGACGCCACGATGAACGTCCCGCTGATGTTCGAGATGTCGAAGCCTTCGATGCGTTCCGGCGCCTTGGGCAGACCGAGCAGGCGGCCGAGCTCGCGCATGTCGGCCTCGGGATTCACCGAGACGGGCAGGGTGTAGGGAATGCGCTCGAATTTCTCGGTCTTCTGGGTGGTGCGTTTCAGGTCCTCGATGGCGTCTCGGAGCTGGGCGGCTTTTTCGAAATCCAGATTGGTGGCGGCCTTGCGCATCTCCGTTTCGAGCTCGGTGAGGAGTTCGTCGGTCTGGCCTTCGAGGAAGCCTATGCCGGCGCGGACCTGTTCGAGGTATTGCTCGCGGGTGACGTTGCCGATGCAGGGCGCGGTGCAGTGTTTGAGGTTGCCGTAGAGGCAGTGCTTGTAGTCGCTCTCGCCGGGGGTGAGCGGGCGGCAGCCGCGGAGATGGAATTTCTTCCGCATCATGACCACCGCGCGGCGCACGCTGCCGCTATGGGCGAAGGGTCCGAAATAGACGCCGCCGTCGTCCTTGCGCAGACGGGTCAACGTGAAGCGCGGGATGGGGTCGTCCAGGTTGACCTTGAGCAGGAGGAACTGTTTGTCGTCCTTCAGGTCGATGTTGAAGCGGGGCTTGAAGTCCTTGACCAGCTTGCTTTCGAGCAGGAGCGATTCGGGCTCGGACTTCACCGTGTGCCAGTCGAAGTCGTGGATGGCCTCGACGAGGGCGTTGAACTTCAGGTCCCAGCCCATGCGGCGGGACGGGTGGAAATACTGCGAGACGCGCTTGCGGAGATCGCGGGCCTTGCCGACGTAGATCACGGTGCCGAATCGGTCCTTGTGCAGGTAGACGCCGGGCTTGTGCGGCACCTGCGAGAGCTTGTTCCGGATGTGGTCGGTGACGGGCATCGAGTGGACGAGAGTCTATGCGCGAACAGAGCGGGGCTCAATGGCAAGTCGGCGACCAATAAGGAGCGCGGAGCATCGCTCCGCGAGGACTGGGAGGTGCTCGGTGAATGCCCGATGGAACGCGGAATCCGCAGCCCGTTGTACGACTTGCTGAGCGATGCTCCGCGCTCCGGGCCAGTGGATCCGATTCAGTCGGTCGCGGAGATCGGGAGGAAGCGGATGCGGCGGATGTAGCCGTAGTCGCTCTCGCACAGGATGATGTTGCCGTCGTGGTCGAGGGAGACGCTGCGGCCTTCGCTCATGCGGAGTTCGGTCGGAGCGTAGAACCAGGTGCCGTCTCCGGCGTGGGTGGTGCCGCCGGCGCCGTTGAGCATCAGGTGGACGTAGCCGGCGGCGTCGAGATACCAGAGCTGGGAGGCGTCGTGGGTCATCAGGAGGTAGCCGCCGGTGGGAACGGGCCATGCGCTGCGGAGGCCCGCCAAGCGGGTCGCGGTGGCCACGGCACCATCACCGCCGCCGCTGGCCTGGCCGTTGCCCGCGAGGATGGTGATCACTCCGTCGAGCGTGACGCGGCTGGCCTGTCCCGCGGCGCGGTCGCAGACGAGGAGTCCTCCGGCAGGATCGGGCATCACGGTGCCGAGTTCCTGGAAACCGGAGGCGACGGTCTTCACCCCATCGGACGGGGTCCACGAGCGGATCTTTGTGCCGGCGCAGAAGTAGGCGAACGACTCGTCGTCGGCGACCCAGATGCCGCGTCCACCGCTGATGGCGGAACCATCGCCGGTGGCGTTGAAGAGCGTGGTCATGATGCCGTTGGTATCCACGCGGCGCACGCGGCCATTGTCGGTATCGAGCACGTAGACGGTGCCGTCGGCGCGGACCCAGAGGCCGTTGGGGAAATTCAGCATCAGGTTCGTCGCGGCGGCGGGGCCTTCGCCGTCGAAGCCGCCTTCATGCGTGCCGGCGAAGGTGTGGATGAGGCCATTGGTGCCGACGCGGAGGATGGAGTGGCTGTTCTTGTCGGCGATGTAGATGTTGCCGGCCTTGTCGGCCATGGCGAAGTGCGGACGGGAGAGGGCGGCGGACGTGGCGGGTCCGCCTTCGTAGGACGGGATCCAATAGCTGATGTTGTCGGTGCGGCCGACGCCGCTGCCGACGATCGTTTCGAGCAGGCCGTAGGAATGGATGAGATTCGTGAAGCCGACGGGATCCGGGGTGAGCGCGACGGCGCTGACGCGGTGGAACCGGTTCTTCGACTTGGCGGCGAACAGCCGGGTCGAGCCGGCTGGGCCGGTGTTGAACGCGTTCTTGGTCGCGGTCCAGTAGCCGTCCACCGTCGACGCGACCTCCACGGTGCAGACTCCGGGGTCGGGGGCGTCGGCCCAGGAGATTTCACCGGCCGGATCCAGGGCCGTGATCCGGAAGCCATGGGCCAACCCGCTGACGGCCGCGAGGAGCAGGCCGAGCGCGAGCAGGCAGAACGAACGATGTGGGATGCGTGGCCGGATCATGGGTGCTGCTGGATGGATTGCCGGCGCGAGTCCGGGCGATGGATTCTTCATCGGTTCCCGCAGCCACGTCTGTAACCCACTTGTAACAATGGATCCAGCCAATGACAACCGGGGGCGGTGAGGGCTTCGTCAGGTCAGCGGAAAAGCGGCTTCGGGCCCCATGCTCCAAGGGGAAGCCATTCGGCGTCGGATCATGCCGGATGGAGCCGGGTCGGGAATTGGACGGGTCGGTCGTGGGCTTCATGCAGGCGCCGGAGGAATTCGGAGCGGGGAACCTCGGCGGCGCCGAGGCGGCGGGTCGCTTCGGTCACCATCTGCACGTCGAGGAAGGCGAAGCCGCCCTGCTGCAAAAGGCGCACGAGATGGACGAGCGCCGTCTTGGAGGCGTCGTCCACCCGGTGGAACATGGATTCGCCGCAGAAGACACCGCCCACATGCACGCCGTAGATGCCGCCGACGAGACGGCCTTCCTGCCAGCATTCGACGCTGTGGGCGTGGCCGAGCCGGTGGAGTTCGGAGTAGGCGGCTTGGAATCCGGCCGTGATCCAGTCGCCGCCTTTCCGATGTTCCACGGCGCAGGCGGCGACGACCTCGGGAAAGGCCCCGTCGACCGTCACCTTGAAGGGATCCCGTCGCAGGGTGCGCGCCAGGCTGCGGGAGACATGCAACCGGTCGAGTTCCAGCAGGCCGCGCGGATCGGGCGACCACCAGGTGACGGGATCTTCGGTCCAAGGGAACATTCCGAGACGATAGGCTTCCCGGAGACAAGCGGGCGAAAGATCGCCTCCGGCGGCAACGGGGGAAGCGGCGCGCTGGCCCGGCGGCAGGTCCCGGGGATCAGGGAAACGCGGCTGGAGCGGTGGGGTCATTCGGCGGGCGGTGCCGTGTCTTCCCCGTCGAGGGTCGCATCGAGGGCGAGCAGAAGACCGATCTGGAGCTCGCCGGCCAGCTTCATCAGCCAGGCGTTGCGATCCGCGCCCCCTTTGAGCAGATCCGCCAGAGTGGGCAGGATTTCCGGGCAGCCGAGCCGGGCCCAGGCGCCGACCCGGATGTTGTTCAGGATTTGCAGAAGGGTCTCGACTTCGGGATGGGTCAGTTCCTGCCGCCAGCCTTGCTCGGACGGTTGGAAGCGGTCCGAACGGACGAGGTCTCCCAGCCAGGCGCGGTTCTGGTTCAGTTCTTCCGAGCGGGCGGCATGGAGCCAGGATTCCGCCCCGTCCGGGAGATCGGAGGGTTCCCGGCTGAGCGGCTGCTCTTCGGGCTGGTGGAGGGGATAGGTTTCCGCAAGGGCGTCGAGGAGCCGCTTTTCAGTGTGGCTCCATTGGACGCCCAAGGTTTCGTCGTTCCGGTGCAGAAGCTTCATCCGACCTTCTCCAGGGTGGCGTGGAGCGAGTAGCCCTGCAGGAGGTGGACGTAGTGCTCGGCTTTCTCGAAGCCGGCCTGGGCGACGACGCTGCGGCCCTTTTCGTGGACTTCGAGCATGTGTTTCTCGGCCTTCGGTTTGGGCCAGCGAAAGACGTTCATGAAGACGTGGGTGACGAACTCCATGAAGTTCACGGGATCGTTCCAGACGACGACGCTCCAGCCGAAGTCATGGGACTCGGCCGGCTTTTCTTTCGTCGTCTCGTCCGGGTCGACGACCGGTGATGCGGAATCCGCCATGCGCAGAAGCTAGAACCAGCCGGGAGTCCGGGCAATACGGCGGTGGCGAACAGAATTTTTCAGCCGGCACTTGTCGGGCAGGCCCGTGGTCCGCATCTTCGCCGAATGTGTCGCAGGACCATCGTGGCCGGCTGGTTGCTCGCGGGTATTTCGTGCGTTGCAGCCACCGTCGAGCTGAAGGAGAACGCCTCCGTCTCCGGCAAGATCCTTGCCGAGAAGAAGGAGGCGGTGATCGTCGATCTGGGCTTCACCGTCCTGACCGTCCCCCGGGACGAGATCGTGCGGATCACCGATGGCGCGGCTCCGGCCAAAAGCGGGTCCGACGCCGCTTCCGTCGCCACCGCACCCCCGGCGACCCAGGCGGGATTCTACACCGTCAGGGGAGATGGCGTCGCGGAACGTTCCGTCCGCGAACTGGTCGGCGAGGTCGGCCAAGCCGTCGTGCAGGTGCGGACACCGGGCGGGCTGGGTTCCGGCTTCTTCATCAACGAGGACGGTTATCTCATCACCAATTTCCACGTCATCGAGGGCGAGACGCAGATCTCCATCGAGGTCTACCACCAGCGGAACGGCCAATTGGAACGCCGCAGCTACAAGCAGGTCCGCATCGTCGCGATGAACAAGTTCGCCGACCTCACCCTGCTCAAGGTGGAGGACAAGGACGCGCCGAAGTTCGCCTTCGTGCCGCTGGGGGATTCCGACGCGCTGGCCGTGGGCGAACGGGTCTTCGCGGTCGGCAGCCCGCTGGGACTGGAACGCACCGTGACGGAGGGCATCGTCAGCACCAAGACCCGCCAGATGGAGGGCGAGCTGTATCTCCAGACCACCACGCAGATCAATCCCGGCAACTCCGGTGGCGCCCTCTTCAATTTGAAGGGCGAAGTCGTCGGCGTGACGAACATGAAGCTGACCTTCGCCGAGGGACTGGGCTTCGCCATCCCGGTTGACCGGGTCCGGTATTTCCTGGACCACCGCGACGCCTATGCCTACGACAACGACAATCCGAGCAACGCCTACCGCTACCTCGAACCGCCCAGCCGCACGAAGACTCCGGCCGGCGCGGACAGTGCGAAGAAGTAGCCCCGGCTTTTCGGCGGCCCCGGGAGCAGTCCTCCTCACCCAGATTCAAACCACCACCCATGACCTCTCTTAAAACCCTCATCGCCGGCGGCTGGCTGGCCACGGCCCTCTTTGCGGTCGCCGCCCCGGCGCCATCCCCGGAAAAGCTGCTCCCGGACGACACGCTGGCCTTCGTCACCGTGCCGGAAGCAGCCAAGCTCAAGTCGTTCTTCGAGACGTCGCCGACCACCGCCATCACCCGCGACCCGGCGATGAAAGCGTTTCGGGACAATATGTGGGGCGCCATTCGGACGAATGCGGTGATCCCCTTGGAGAAGGCGCTGCTGGTCCAGTCCGCGGACTACGACGGCCTGCTCCAGGGCCAGGTCACCTTCGCCGTATTGATGGGCGATTGGACCGGTGGCGACGAAACCGAGCCCGCCTTCCTCATCGTGGTGGACGCCCGCGACAAGGCGGACCAGCTCAAGGGAACGCTCGCCAAGCTGAAAAAATCCTGGACCGACGCCGGCCGCACGCTCCGCTCGGACAAGATCCGCGGCGTCGATTTCATGACCTGGGCAACCACCGAAAAGGAAATCGCCGCGCTCTTTCCGAAGTCCGACAAGGACGAGGAAAAGGCTGAAGCCGACAAACCCGCGAAGTCGGAGAAGAAGATCGAGATCAGCATCGGCCAGTCGGATTCCCTTTTGATCATCGGGACCCAGGCGAAGAGCATCGAGCGTGTGCTCATCCGGCAGGCCGGCGGCTCCTTGCCCTCGGTCTCGGAGGTGGCGGCCTATCAGGCGCCCCAGGCGAAACTCTTCCGCGACGCGCAGTTCTTCGGTTGGGCCAACCCCCAGCCCATCCTCAAGCTCGCGCTCGCGCGCGTCTCGGCCGGCGGCGCGATCTCCCCCAAGATGGTGGTCGACATCCTCGGGCTTGCCGGCCTGAAGAGCGCGTCCTTCGCCGTGAAGGCCGGCGACAGTGGATCGTTGGTGGATTTCTTCCTCGGCCAGCCCATGGCCGAGAGGAAAGGCCTGATCGCGCTGTTGGCGGGCGAAGCCAAGCCGTCCGAGCCGCCGGGCTTTGTGCCGGCGGACGTCCTCAGCGCGACCCGCTTCCGTCTGGATCTGGCCAAGTTCTGGAGCGGCCTGGAGAAGATGGTCGGGGAACTGAATCCCACGGCCAAGAGCACCCTGGACATGGTCCTCAACAGCGCCGGCAAGTCGGCCGATCCGAACTTCGACATCCGCAAGGAACTCTTCGGCAACCTGGGCGACGACATCATCGTCTATCAGAAGGCGCCGGATCAGATCACCCTTGAGTCGATGACCAAACAGCGCTCGTTGTTCCTCGTGGGTTCTCCTGCGCCCGAGCGTTTGGCCAATGGAATCAAGGTCCTCATCGAGACATTGGCGGCGCCGGGCATGGTCAAGGACCGCGAGTTCCTCGGGCGCAAGATCTACAAAGTATCCGGCCCGGGCGGTGACGGGGTCGAATTCGTCGCCAGTGCCGGCTATCTGGCCCTCTCGCCGGACGCGGCCGTTTTGGAGGAGTTCCTCCGCAGCGGCGACGGCAAGGGCAAACCATTGCGCGAATTCGAAGGCCTGACCGCCGCCGCTGAAAAGGTGGGCGGCACCGGCAACGGGCTGTTCGGCTTCCAGAACACCAAAGAGCAGAACCGGATCGGAGCCGGCGTCTCCAAGCTCTGGGCCGCTGGGGCCGCGGATCCCACGGAAACCCCGGTCAGTCTGGCCTTCGGCGCGAAGATCGGAGCGATGCTGGACTACCGCCTGTATCCGCCCTTCGAGCAGGTCGCGAAGTATTTTGGCTTCGCCGTCTTCGGTGGCGAGGTTGGCCCGGACGGTTATCGGCTGCGGATCTATTCGCCGACTCCGGCGAGCGCGCGGCAATAGGCGGGGTCCAGTTTCTTGATCGTCGGGGCGGGCGGATCCATTGGATCCGCCCGCTTTCTTTTCGGCGGATTGATCCCGCCTTTACCGTGGGCGACCGACGCCCCACGGTGGAATCCGTCATGGATGATCGTCCTTCTCCAATCGACGCGCGGCCGCCCGCCGAAACTGTCTGCCGGCTCGAAGGGGAAGCGATCCTCGGCGAGCACTGGCGGTGGTGTCCGCGCTGCAGCCACGAGCTGCACAACGAGAAGTGCAAGCTCCGCTGCCCGCGCTGCCACTACTTCATGAGCTGTTCGGACTTCGACTGACAGCGCCCGGTCCGGTGGTGTTCTTCCTGGAAAAGCCCATTAAGTTGCCGTTTGCAGCCTGTTGGACGGCAAACTCCCGTTGACTCGCCCTCTGCCTTTGTTAGCGTCGCCGCTCGTTTTCCGAACGATGCGGATCCGGCGTCCGTGCGCTTTTTCGTTCAGTTTTCCGCATCACGGACCACGCAAACAGCACCACGACATTTATGCCTACAGCACCGAAATACGTTTACACTTGGGGCAACAATAAAGCCGACGGAAACGGGTCCATGAAGCCCCTCCTGGGCGGCAAGGGAGCCAACCTCGCGGAGATGACCCGCATTGGCCTGCCCGTTCCTCCCGGCTTCACCATCACCACCGACGTCTGCACCTACTTCTACGCCAACAAGCGTTCCTATCCGAAGGAGCTCCAGGGGCAGATGGAAGCCGGCGTGAAGAACATGGAGAAGATCATGGGCACGAAGTTCGGCGCCACCGACGGCATGCCGCTCCTGGTCGCCGTCCGCTCCGGCGCCCGCGATTCCATGCCGGGCATGATGGACACGATCCTCAACCTCGGACTCAACGACCAGTCCGTCGTCGCCCTCGAAAAGGCCACCGGCAAGGCCCGATTCGCCTACGACTGCTACCGGCGCTTCATCCAGATGTATGGCGACGTCGTCATGGGCGTGCAGAAGCGCGAAGGCGAGGACCACGATCCCTTCGAGCACACCATCCACACCTTCAAGCACGAGACCTACCACCGGGACATCGTCGATTCCGACCTCACCGCCGAGGACCAGCAGGAGCTCATCAAGCGCTTCAAGGCCCTTGTGAAGGAACGCACCGGCAAAGCCTTCCCGAACAGTCCGTGGGACCAGCTCCGCGGCGCCTCCGGCGCCGTCTTCGGCTCCTGGATGAACGACCGCGCCAAGGTCTACCGCGCGAAATACAACATCCCCTCCGAGTGGGGCACCGCCGTCAACGTGCAGGCGATGGTCTTCGGCAACACCGGTGAAACCTCCGGCTCCGGCGTCGCCTTCACCCGCAACCCCGCGAACGGCACGAACGAGTTCTACGGCGAGTTCCTCATCAACGCCCAGGGCGAGGACGTCGTCGCCGGCGTCCGCACCCCCGAGGCCGTCATCGGCCTCAAGAAGGCGATGCCCAAGAGCTACGCCGAGCTGCTCAAGGTCCGCGCCACTTTGGAGAAGCACTTCAAGGACGTGCAGGACGTCGAGTTCACCATCCAGGAAGGGAAGCTCTTCATGCTCCAGACGCGCAACGGCAAGCGCACCGCCGCCGCCGCGCTGAAGTTCGCCGCCGACATGGTCAAGTCGAAGCTCATCGACTGGGAGACCGCCGTCATGCGCAACCCGGCCGACCAGCTCGAACAGCTCCTCGCGCCCATCTTCGACCTCGCCGACGTGAAGAAGGCCAAGGTCATCGCCACCGGCCTCCCCGCCGGCCCCGGAGCCGCCACCGGCAAGATCTACTTCAACGCCGACCGCGCCGTCATCGCCGCCGACAAGGGCGAGAAGGTCCTGCTGGTCCGCATCGAAACCTCGCCCGAAGACCTTCGCGGCATGATCGCCGCCGAAGGCATCCTCACCGCCCGTGGCGGTGTCAGCTCCCACGCCGCCCTCGTGGCCCGCCAGATGGGCAAGGTCTGCGTCTGCGGCGCCGCCGGCGTCACCATCGACTACGACAAGAAGACGACCACCATCGACGGACAGACCTTCCAGGAAGGCGACTTCCTCTCCATCGACGGCACCATCGGCGTCGTCTACGCGGGCCAGATCAAGACCGCTCCTTCCGAGATCATCACCGGCCTCCTGCACAACGACAAAGTCGCCCAGAAGACCGAGAAGTACAAGAACTACGTCCAGCTCATGGCCTGGTGCAAAAAGGCCACCCGCCTCTCCGTCCGCACCAACGCCGACACCCCGGAACAGGCCCGCCAGGCCATCGCCTTCGGCGCCGAAGGCATCGGCCTCACCCGCACCGAGCACATGTTCTTCGAGGGCGACCGCATCGACGCGATGCGCGAGATGATCCTCGCCGACAACCTCGCCGCCCGCGAAGCCGCCCTGGCCAAGCTCCTCCCGTATCAGCGCGAGGACTTCTTCGGCATCTTCAAGGAGCTGAAGGGCTACCCGGCCACCATCCGCTTCCTCGATCCGCCCCTGCATGAGTTCCTCCCCAACACCAAGGAGGCGCAGATGGATCTCGCCCGGAAGCTCGACGTGCCCGTCGAGAAGATCATGGCCCGCGTGCACGAGCTGCATGAGTTCAACCCCATGCTCGGCTTCCGCGGCTGCCGTCTCGGCATCAAGTTCCCCGAGATCACCCGGATGCAGGCCCGCGCCGTCCTCGAGGCCGCCGCCGATGCGACCAAGAAGGGCTTCAAGGCCAAGCCCGAGATCATGATCCCGCTCGTCGGCTTCAAGCGCGAACTCGACCTCCAGACCGAGATCGTCCACGAAGTCGCCGCCCTCGTGCAGAAGGAGAAGAAGGTGAAGATCGCCTACACCGTCGGCACCATGATCGAGGTTCCCCGTGGCGCCCTCACGGCCGACGAGATCGCCAAGACCGCCGAGTTCTTCAGCTTCGGCACGAACGACCTCACCCAGACCTGCCTCGGCATGTCGCGTGACGACTCCGGCTCCTTCCTCGGCGCCTACGCCGAGGCCGAGATCATGAGCAAGAACCCCTTCGCCTCGATCGACCAGACCGGCGTCGGCCAGTTGGTGAAGATCGCCTGCGAGAAGGGCAATGCGACCCGGCCCGGCATCAAGCTCGGCATCTGCGGCGAGCACGGCGGCGACCCCGACTCCGTGAAGTTCTGCCACAAGGTCGGCCTCACCTACGTGAGCTGCTCGCCCTATCGTGTGCCCGTCGCCCGCCTCGCCGCCGCCCAGGCCGCGATCGAGGACAAGCGCGCCGCCGCCACGAAACCCGCGCCCAAGGCCAAGAAAAAGGCCGTGAAGAAGAAGTAATCGGCTTCCAAGCTGCATCGAAGACGCCGCTCCGGGACCCCGGATCGGCGTTCTTCTTTGGTGCCCGCGTTCACCGTCGCTATCGGGTCCTATCCCTGGGTTGGGTCTGAAGACCGACGCAATTTTTCGATACGGTCATTGGATACACGCCCACCCGTTTGGACAACCCGTTCCATTGCGCGGCCATTTTTGCCGCACGATCCTTCTCGGTGTTGGCGAGACTGTTCATTTCGGTCCGGTCCCACCTGAGATTGGAGAGCTCCCAATTGTGAGGTCGGACTTCCTGCGCGGGAGCGACAGCGCGGCCGACGAGTTTCCAGTCTCCATCGCGAATGAAAGCGGTGCTCCCGTTCAAAATGGCGAAGAAAAGCGCTGGCTCGATGCCTTCTATCTGGACCAGCCGCAGGAATGGGACGAACCCGGCCGCTTTTTCCGGTGGTGAACTCAGTTTGGTTTCCGTCTGGTCGCCAAACGCTCTCGCTTCAGCCGGAACGAAGCAGTTGGAGCCTTGTAGGGCGGACATCCCTGCCCGTGACACCGAAGTCTGGAGGGAACCACTGAACGGTGAGCGCGTAGCACGATGGGGGAACCCTGGGTTCTTTCCACGCCCAACGGGGCAGGCTCAAAGCCTACCCTTCTTTGGACTGCATTGTTCCGGTTCACCGCTCAACCACCCCGATTCAGGCGAAAGAGGTCGCTGGTCATTTTCATCAGGTAGAGGACGTCGTGCTGCGGATCGTATTCCAGCCAGGTGAGTCCCGCCAAACCGCCAAGCTCCGCCGGCGGCGGGATGGGTCTGGACCAGGTGATGCCTCCGTCCAGGCTCTCGACGACCCCTTCGGTGGTGACCAGGAACTGATGTTTCACGGTCTTTCCGAACACGGGGCCGTAGAGCCCTTTCGTAAGCGTCCTGCCGAGCACCGGTTGAAGGCATAGATGTCGTAGCGATAGGCTATGACATCTATGCCGCGCTATGCCGCGATTTTGTGGAGGGGCTGGCGGGATCTGGCCCAAGCGGCGGGGAGGATCTCGGGGAGCTG
>JBBQXJ010000020.1:0-60280 GCA_038209745.1 Verrucomicrobiota bacterium | reverse complement strand
CCGCTGGGTGGTCAGCACGCGCAGAATTCCGGGTCGGCTGACATCGATCTCGGCGAGCTCGACCATTCCGGCCATCGGCGAGATGTCGAATTCGCGGATCAGATCGAGCGCGGCCTTGACGGAGGGCTGATCGAGGACGCGGCCGACCCTCGCATCGGTCAGCGGCAGACCGGTGATGACGGGATACACTTCCGCCACGGCCAGTGGCAAAGCGCGCCGCGCGTTGTCCAGCTCGGGCATGACCCAACCGGTGGCGTCCACGTGGTAGACGAGGCGTTGGATGCTTCCGTCGGGCATCGCGGCCGCGGTGACCAACTGGGCGACGGGCTCACGCTCCAGCACCCGCACCTTCACGGTATCGGGCAGGATGCGCTCCACCTCCGCGCGCTTGACCCAGGGAATGAGTTCGAGGTCGCGCTTCACCCGTGCGAGGTCGAGGGCGAAAAGGTTCTGCGAGGGCTTGAAGTTCATCCACGCCCGCAGCAGTTCGGTGGAAATGGCGCCGTCGGTGGTGACCAGGACGCGCTTCAGCGTGTAGGCGGGGTTCTCGAAGAGAAAATAATTGAAGCCGACTTTCCCGCCATACGCGAGGGTCAAGACCACGGCGGCGAAGGCGAACACGATGCTCAACACCCGGCCGGTGACGCGGAGCCGCCGCGAGCGCACCTGGTCGGTGCTCAGCCGGACATCGAGGTTCACGTCGCGGGGCACGCGCCGGTTTTTTCGTTTGGTTCGTTTCAGAAGGCTCATCGGGCAAGGGTAGCTGGGGATTCCGACTTGCGACGCAGGGCGAGGCTCACCATCCGCTGGCAAAGATCCGGGTAGCCGATGCCGGCGGCGACGGCGGCCTTGGGCAACAGGCTGGTCTCGGTCATGCCGGGCAAGGTGTTCACTTCGAGGACGACCGGTTCACCATCGGGGGTCACCATCACGTCCACCCGCGCATAGTCGCGGCCTCCGATGGCGCGGAACGCACCGAGACCGGCGGCTTGGATGCGGCGGGTGGTCGCTTCGTCGAACGGCGCAGGGCAGAGGTATTCGGTCGCGCCGGAGGTGTACTTGTTCGTGTAGTCGTAGTTCCCCTGTCGCGGCCGCACTTCGACGACGGGGAGCGCCTTGCCGTCGACGATCCCGACGGTGGTCTCGCGCCCGACGATCCTGGCTTCCATCAACGCCTCGGTGTCGTGCTTCAACACGCCGTCCAAGGCGGCGGCCATGCCGGATTCATCGTCCAGGAAATACAACCCCACGCTGGAGCCCTGCCGGACGGGCTTCATCACCACGGGAGGTCGCATTCCGGCGGGCCAAGAACGGGTGCCGGCGTGGAGCACGGCGAAGGGCGCCGTCGGCACGCCGTCCCGCAGACAGGCGAGCTTGGTCAGGACCTTGTCGAAGGCGATGCGGCTGGCGACGGCATCGCAGCCCGTGTAGGGAACGCCGAGCGCGTCGAGCTCGTGCTGCACGAGTCCGTCCTCGCCATAGGTCCCGTGCAACGCGAGGAAGACAACGTCCGTCCCGGCCGGCAGTTCCAGGCGGCCAGGCATGGGATCGATCTCCGTCACCCGATGGCCGAGAGACGTCAACGCTTGCGCCACCGCCCGGCCGGTCCGGAGCGAGACGTCGCGCTCGGCGGACGGGCCACCGAGGAACACCGCGATGTTGAGCACGCTCATCTCAGTCTTCTCCCAGAATTTCGACCTCGGTCTGGAGCTCGATGCCGCGCTCGTCCAGCGCGCACTGTTTGACCTTCTCGATCAGCGCCAGCACGTCGCGCGCGGTGGCGTTCCCGAGGTTCACGATGAAATTGCCGTGCAGACCGGACACCATGGCGCCGCCGATGTGCGTGCCCTTGAGTCCGAGCTCGTCCACCAGTTTTCCAGTGGGGAGGGCCGGAGCGTTCTTGAAGGTGCAACCGGCGCTGGGCTGGGGCGGCTGAGTCGTCCAGCGCTTGGTGTTGAACTGGTCCATGCGCGCCCGAATCTCTTCGGGCGTCGCAGGTTGGCCGACAAAAACGGCGCCGAGCGCGATGTGCGTCTTCAACAGCGGACAGCAGCGGTATTCGACCGCCACTTCGGACACGGCCAAGTCGGACACCTCACCGGCGGGGCCCATGAACCGCAGTCTCTCGACCGACTTGAAAGTCTCCGAACCCATCGCGCCGGCATTCATCCGCAACGCGCCACCGACGCTGCCAGGGATGCCTTCGAGAAACTCCAATCCGGTCAAACCCGCCTTCCGCGCCTCGTTGGAGACGGCTTTCAGCCGGGCACCGGCGCCGCAGCGAAGCCGCGTTCCGTCCACCTCGATCCGGCTCAGCCCCTCGTGCGCCAAAGACAGGACGACGCCGCGGATGCCGCCGTCTCGGACCACCAGATTCGAGCCCCGGCCCAGGACGGTCACGGGCAGTCCATGGTCCGCGCTCCAACCGAGCAAAAGCCCAAGATCCCCTTCGGTCTGAGGCTCGACGAAGAGATCGGCCGCCCCCCCGACGCGCAGCGTGGTCCGTTTGGCGAGCGGTTCACGCGTCCTGATCTCCGTTCCCGGCGTCAACAGCGCCCGCAGCCCGTGCGCGAGGGTGGCCAAACGGTCGCAGTTCAGCGTTGGATCGAGTGTCGTCATGTTCACGGAGCGAGACACAGCTCCCTTGAATTCGATGATCTACCGTGTCCGGAATCCTCGCGGCTCATTGGCTGCGGCTTCGTCCAGTCACGCGGTTTGATGCCGGCTTCGCGGGCGATGAAATCGGCGATCGCTTCGGCTGCGCCCGGAAAATGCCAGCGATCGAGCGCCACTTTCGTCGAGCCGAGCAGCGCATCGTCGGCGGCCAGTTTCGACAGCAGGTCGGCCAGTTCCTTCGGCGAGGTCTTCCCCTGTTCCAGCAGCCAAGCGGCGCCGGTGTCCACGAAGGCACGGGCGTTGGCCCGCTGGTGGTCGTCGGCCGCGGTCGGATAGGGAATCAGCACTGCCGGCACGTTCATGGCGGCGAGTTCTGCCAGGGAGGACGCCCCCGAACGGCTGACGCAGAGAGTGGCCGCGCCGAGGGCGTATTCCATCTCGCTGAGAAAGGGCCGGACCACGGCGGTCAATCCGAGACGGGCATAACATTGGCGAACCGATTCCACGTCGGCGACACCGCTCAGGTGGATGAACTGCCAGTCGGACAAACGCTCTTTCAATAGCGGCAAAGCTCCGGTGACGAGCTGGTTGATGCCGGAGGCGCCTTGGCTTCCACCCATGACCAGGAGCGTCGGACGTTGCGGACGGAGGCCGAGCGAGATCCGGGCGGACTCGGCGTCCATGCCTTCGAACTGAGGCCGGACGGGCATTCCGACGACATGGGTGCGGGGGCCCTTCAAACGCCGGGCCGCGCCGTCGAAGTAGACGAACGCATCGTCGACCCAATGGGCGAGCCAGCGATTGGCGCGCCCGGGAATGGTGTTCGACTCGTGCAGGCAGGTCCTCACGCCGCGGCGATGGGCCGCAAAAACCGGAGCCGCACTGGTGAAGCCGCCCATCGCGAGGGCGGCGGCCGGCTGGATGCGTCTGAAGAGGGCATGGGAACGACGGTAGGAGCGGATGAAGCCGGAGAGGAAAGCAAGATAGCGCCCGCGGGTCAGACCGACCGCCGGGAGCGTGACCACCTCGACACCCCGAAGCGTGCCGACGACCTGTTGGTCCACCTCTTTCGGCGAGACAAGCAGCGTCACGTCCGCACCACGCAGCAGGAGCTGGTCGGCCACGGCCACCCCGGGAAAGAGATGGCCGCCCGTGCCACCGCAGGCGATGGCCACCATCGGCTTGGGGTTGGAGTCTCGCATCAGACAGCTTCGGAAAGAGCCTCGTCGGAAAAGGGGTTTGAACCGGTGTTCGGGTGTCGCCGTCCCGACGACCGCGCTTCCCGGGCCACGTTCAGCAAAAGCCCCACGGCCGTCAGCATGAAGAGCAGGCTGGAGCCGCCATAGCTCATGAACGGCAACGCCAACCCCTTGTTTGGAAGCGTGCCGGTGACGACCCCCACGTTGATGAACGTCTGGACGCCGATCAGCGTGGTCACTCCCATCGCGATCAGTGATCCGAACACGTCGGCCGCGTTCAGGGCGATCCACGTCCCGGTGATGATGATGCCGATGTAGGCCAGAAGAACCAGCCCCCCTCCGACCAATCCCAACTCCTCCGCGACGACGGAGAAAATGAAGTCGGTATGATGCTCCGGCACCCAGCCAAGCTTCTGCCGACCTTCGCCCAGTCCTCGACCCGTGATGCCGCCCGCACCGATGGCGACCTGCGCCTGAAAAGCCTGGTGGCCGACGTTCAGCCGCGTCTCTTCGAGGTTGAGCCACGAGTGGATGCGGTCCGAGCGCATGGGGTCGCGGGCGATGAAAAGCCCGACGCCGACGAGCCCGACCACAACGGGAGGCAGGAAAAAGGAAAGACGGGCTCCTGCGGTAAGAAGCAACGTCGCGGCCACGCACGCCATCAACAAGGTGGTGCCGACGTCGGGTTCAAGGAAGACGAGTCCCAGCACCAGGCCGACTCCCGCTCCGGGGATCAATACCCCGTGCAGAAAGGTCCGCATCCGGTCGCGGAACCGTTCCCCATACCAGGCGAGCGCGATGATGAGAGCGATCTTGGCGAACTCGGAAGGTTGGAGATAGGGACCCCCTTTCGGGCCGAGCCAACGGCGGGCGCCGTTGATCGATTTGCCCTTGAGAAAGACGAGGACCAGCAGCGCGACGGAGAGCAGCAGCACCAACCACCACCAGCGGCGAAGCTGCTGGTAGGGCACGGCGGCGGCGACCAATGCCGCTGGCAGAGCAATGCAGCACCAGAGAAGCTGGTTCCTGAAATACTGCGCCGTGTCCCCGAGCTCGGCGCTGAAGAGAATCGTCAACCCCAGCGCCAAGAGCGCTCCCACGCAGAACACCAGAATGGTGATGGGAAGGCGCATGGCGGCAGGGGTCGACGAATTCGGGCGGACGATCAACGGACCGGCTGTGGCACAGGGACGGTCGATGGAGAAGTTCCGAACGAAGGACTGATCGGAAGCTCCGGGGCCGGGGCCGAAGCCGGGGCCGGCTCGGGAGCGCTCTTCACCGGCACTTTCAGCTTCTGGCCGACGTTGACACGGTCGGTTTTGAGTCCATTGAGGCTCTTGAGGGCTTTGACGGAAGTTCCGTGCTTCGCGGCGATCCGGGTCAGGCTGTCACCCGACTTGACCACGTAGGTTCCAGTCGTGGCGGAGCCAGCGGAACGAGCCGAGGCGGACGGAGCGGACGGAGCCCCCGTAGCCTTCGAGGGGGCCGGAATGAGGACGCTCTGACCGACCTTCAACCGACGGGGGTCGAGATTTGGATTGGCGGAAATGATCGCTTTGGAAGACACGCCATACTCCTTGGCCATCTTGCCGAACGTGTCGCCGCTCTTGACCTTGTGCTCGGTTGTCGAGGACGAAGCCGGTTCAACGGCCGGCGTGAGGGGATCGACGAAAGATCCGGGAGCACCATAGCCTCCAGGCGTCGGCGTCGGCGTCGGCGTCGGAGCAGGAACAGGAGTTGCGCCGATCGGAGGCGGGACAGTTCCATAGCCGGGGGCCGGCGCAGGCGTTCCACCGAGCGCAGTTCCCGGGGCCGGCATCGGGGCCGGCGGAAGTTCGTAGGGATTCGTGATCGGGGCCGCG
Organism: Verrucomicrobiota bacterium; assembly: GCA_038209745.1. Classification (GTDB taxonomy): domain Bacteria; phylum Verrucomicrobiota; class Verrucomicrobiia; order Limisphaerales; family CANJSG01; genus CANJSG01. Next base: position 54,603 of record JBBQXJ010000020.1, on the reverse strand, counting down.
TTGCCTTTGGTCGCCGAGGTGTCGGTGACGAGGGGCGCAGCCGCGTTCGTCTCGGAGAATTGGGCCAATGGATCGGCGGTCTTGGTCGTCTCCGGCTTGCACCCGATCATCAGCGCGACGCCGAGGACGGCGACGTGGAAGCCGATGACGGAGAAGACGAGGACGGGGAGGTTTCGACGGCCCTTCGGCGCGTCCTGGATCGATCCCTGGGGAACAAGGGGGCTCGGTGTGCTCATGGCGTTTGCTGTTTTGTCGCGGTCGGTGAGGTGGTTTGTCTCCGGCGTCCAGGTTGCCTCAAGCCCCGGTGTCGGTGGTTAAACTGGTGGCGAATTTCGGATTGTCTGGGCCCACCATCGCCGGGTGGCCACCGGGCGATGGCGTCAGGGCGGTCACCGCCCGACGAAACACGTCGCCCCGTTGCTGGTAGTTCTGGAACTGGTCGAAGCTCGAACAGGCCGGTGAAAGGAGCACCACATCGCCCGGAACGGCGCTGCGTGCCGCTTGCCCAACGGCTTCTAACAGCGTGTCCATGGTGCTGCAAGGTGTAAACAGACTCCATGCCGCACGAAGCTTTTCGCGAGCTTCACCCAGCAAAAAAGCACCCTTCACCCGCTTGGAAATCAGCGGCCCCGCGTCGTGGAACGGGAGACCCTTGTCCCGCCCGCCGGCAATCAGCCAGACGTTTGGCTGCCCGCCGGATCCACCCGGCACGGACTCGATCGCGCAGGTCAAAGCCTGGAGATTCGTGGCCCGGGAGTCATTGATATAACGAACACCGTCCACCTCGGCCACCAGCTCAAACCGGTGCGGCGCTGGCTCATACGCTTCCAGAGCCGCCGCCATTTCCTTGATCGGCATCCGCAGCACCCGCCCCACCGCCAAGGCCGCCATGATGTTTTCGGCGTTGTGGGGACCGCGCAGTTTCGAGCGATCCATGTCGAAAAGCGGTCCTTCCCAGCCTTCGATCCGGCTGACGATCAGGGAGCGGTCGAGGAAAAGATCCGCCAACTGGGTCCTGGCACTGAAGGTGATGACCTTGCCGGGAACAGGGAGACCGAGCGTTCTCAAGTGCGCGAGCGCCTCGCTTTGGACGATCGCCCAGTCGAACGACTGCTGCCGTGCGAAGATCTGGGCCATGGCCCGCACGTAGTCCGGGAGGCTGGCGTAACGGTCCAGATGGTCCGGCACAATATTCGTCAGCACCGCGACGGAGGGTCTGAAATAGACGGTCCGTTCCAACTGCGGCGCGAGAGCCTCCACGGTCAGGTAATCGAGATCGCGCGTTTCTCCGACGACTTCGCAAAGGGGCGCTTCAGGGCCTCCGACGACGCGGGTCAGACGCCCGCCGTCTCCGAGGATTTTGGCCACGAGCCGAGCCGTGGTGGACTTCCCGTTGGATCCGGTGACGGCGATGTTCAGGCAGAACATCTGTTCGTAGGCGAACTCCAGCTCGCTGATCACGGGCCACCCCTTCGCCTCGGCCGCCGCGACAAAAGCCGCCTCGCCCTTGACTTCAGGACAGACGACAACGAAGTGGAACGGTCCGTCCGGGCATCGGGTTGCACCAAAGTGGAGCCGGGCCCCCTTCTTCTGCAGCGGCACCGACGCTTCGCGGGACTCCACGGCATCATGGCCGTCCACGCCCTCTACGCCCGCGCCGTTCGCCAGCAGCAGGCGCACCACGGCTCGGCCCGCTTCATGCAGCCCGATCACCAGCACCCGTTTGTCTTTCAGCGAGGCCATTTCAACGAATCTTCAAGCTTCCCAGCGCCACGACGGCGCAAACCACGCAGAGAATGTAGAACCGCGTCACGACCTGCGATTCATACCAGCCCTTTTTTTCAAAATGATGGTGGATCGGCGCCATCAGGAAGAGCCTCCGGCCCGTCCCCGTCCGCCGGCGCGTCCAGCGAAACCACGAGGTCTGGAGCATCACCGACACGGCTTCCATGACGAAAACCCCGCCGGCGATCATCAGCACGAACGGCTGGTGGATCAGCACCGCGATGATCCCGAGGATCCCCCCGAGCGCGAGCGAGCCGGTGTCACCCATGAACAGTTTCGCAGGATGGCAGTTGTACCACATGAATCCAAGTCCCGCACCCACCATGGCGGCACAAAAAACCGAAAGTTCACCGGACCCGACCACGTGGGGCACCTGTAGGTATTCCGCCATCTTCGCGTTGCCGGCGATGTAGGTGAGGACAAGGAACACCCCGGACACGATGATGGTGCATCCAATGGCGAGCCCGTCCAACCCATCCGTCAGGTTCACGGCGTTGGAGCTGCCGACGATCGTCAACAGGATCACCATCACCCCGCCGATGAGCCCTGCCGTCCCCGTCAGCACCGGGTATTTGTGGAACGGCACGATCACTTCGGACACCAGGTCCGGCTTCACCTGCCAAAGATAGAACGCGACAAATCCGGCCAGGATGACCTGCACCCAAAGTTTCACGTGCGACTTTGCGCCCTTGTTGTCCTGCTTGGTGATCTTCGCGTAGTCGTCGTAGAAACCCAGCCCGGCCAGGACCAGCACCAGCAGCATCGTCAGCTGCATCTGCGTGTTCCATTGCGTCCAGAGCAACGCGGAGAGATCCAGGATCAGCACGATCATCACGCCGCCCATGGTGGGAGTGCCTTTCTTGCTGAGGATGCGGGCCTTGATGTCGCCACCTTCCTCGGCCTTGTCGGCGTAATCCTGGCCAAACTTCAGCTCCTTCAGCCAAGCGATGAAATACGGCCCCAGCCACCAGCTCAACGCGAGGGCCGTCAACATGGCCGCGCCCGCCCGGAAGGTGATATAGTTGAAGAGCCGCAGAAAGCTCACGGAGGACTCCCACTCCGTGCCTTTCGCGGCCTCCATGATCGCCTGGCTCAGGTAGTAGAGCATTCGTCAGTCGTGTCTTGGTCCGACGCACTTCGGGAACAGATCCCTGGAACCGCCGCGCAACCACGCCAGCCGGCGCTTGACCTGCGCCAAGGCGCGCCCGTCCTCCGACCCCAGGAGCGCGATCAACCCCGGCCCGGCCAACCGCAGTTGCATTCCGTCCATCTTCCTTTCGTGAGCCTTCATGCCGTTGTCCCCGTCTTGACAGACCGCTCCAGCAGCCCCTGCAAGACCCTTTCAAGTTGCGCCGCGCGAGATGCTTTCAAGAGCACGACGTCTCCCGGCTTCAGTTCCCTGCCCAGGAGCGACGACGCGGCACCCATGTCCGCGACCGCGTCCAACCGCTTCCGAAATCCCTCTCGCTTCGCCGCCGCCACCGTGAGCCCGGCGTTTTGCCCGACGGCCAAGAGCCAATCCAGCCCCGCATTGGCGGCGCGACGACCGACCTCCTCATGGGCTGCGACGGTGTGGTCGCCGAGTTCGCCCATCTCGCCAAGCACGGCCACGCGGCGCCCGCCTGCGGGCAGGTCCGCCAGTGTCCGCAAAGCGGCGATCATCGAGTCCGCATTCGCGTTGTAGGCGTCGTTCAGCACCCGCACCCCGGCCACGTCATTCCATTGCATCCGCATCTTCGCCGGTGCACAGACCGCCAGCCCACGGGCAATTTGTTCCCGGTTCAGCCCCAGTTCGGCACCTACGGCCACTGCAAGCAAGGCGTTGGCCACATGGTGCCGACCGAGGAGCTGGACCGCGTAGTCCCCGTCCAGCTCGGGTCGACGGCAACTCAATCGGAAGCGGGTTCCCGCCTCCGAGACCTCCACGTGGCTAGCCGAAAAATCAAACCGTCCGTCGATTCCTACCATCACCACGGGCGCGTGGGTCCGCACAAGAATCTCGCCCAGTCCCGGGGTCTGCGCGTTGACGATCAAACGTCCGTCAGCGGGCAACACCTCGGCGATGGCCCCCTCCTCCTCGACCACGCCTTCGAGGTCGTGGAAAAACTCCAGATGCTCGCGGCCGATGCTGGTCAAGACGCCAAATCTGGGACGCACCAGGTCCAACAATGGTGCAAGTTCGCCCGGGTGGTTGGTGCCCGCCTCGACCACCGCGACCGTGTGTTCGGGCGTGAGCCGTAGCAGCGTCAGTGGAACACCGATGTCGTTGTTGAAGCTGGCTTCGCTGGCCAACACCGGGCCGACCTCCCGCAACACCGAGGCGATCAATTCCTTGGTGCTGGTCTTCCCGTTGGAACCGCAGACCGCGACGACAGGAATGGAGAATTTCTTCCGGTGGTCCCGCGCAAGATCGGCCAGCGCGCGCCGGGTGTCGGCCACGGCGACAATCGGGCAGTTTTTTGGAAAACTTGCCGACGCCCGCTCTTCCGCCAACACGGCTGCGGCTCCGAGTTCCGCCGCCGTCTCCAGGTATTCGTGTCCGTCGAATCGGTCTCCTTTGAGCGCCACAAAGAGATCCCCCTTCCGCACCGCCCGCGAATCGGTGCAGACCCGTTCCACGGTCAGCCTGCCCGGACCACCCACGAGGCGGCCGGAACAGGCTTTGGCGATGGATTGGAGAGAAAACAATTCCATGGATTCAGGCTCGCGCCATTTCTGCGGAACCGGTCGGCAGCAATCGATCCAGCATCCAGTTGTTGCGGTCCTGTTCCCGCTCAAGGAACAGACGCACGCATCCGCGATCGTCGAACGGCACGATGGTGTCGCCGAGGCGCTGGACCGTGTCCGCACCCTTGCCGGCAATGAGCACCGCGTCTCCGGCCCGAGACTCGCCCAACGCCGCATGGATCGCAGCCGCCCGATCGGAAATGAAGGTCAGTCCATCCTCTCTGACAGCCTTCCAGACAGACCCCAGGTCGGCCGCAAGAAACTCCGGCCGCACCTTTTCCGGATCGTCGGTCGTGATCCAGACCGCGTCGGCCAGCTTGGCGGCAACCAGTCCGAACGCATGCCGCATTTCGGGCGCGTGGCATGCCTTGGCACCGAAAACGAGGAACAGGCGCCCCTCCGCCTGTTGGCGCATGATGTTCAACACGGCCGCCAGGCGGGCCGAGGTCGCGCTCCGGTCCACCACCACCGAGAAGTCCTGGCCCAACTGGATCCGCTCCGCGCAGCCGGGAACCGCCGAAGGGGAGACACGCCGCTTCGGAGCATCGCAGCCCCCGGGCAAAGGGGTCGCACCGACCGGCTCGCCCGCGGCTTCGGCCAGACTGTCGACTTCGCGCCAACGCGCGGCAAAGGAACCGAAGATCATCACGGGCGAAGCGATCCGTCCTTCCACCACGCAAACGCGGCAGCCTGCCTTGACCATGTCGGCCAAAAGCCGCTGCACCTCGATGCCGTCGAAACCGCTCGGCGGCGGGGGCACGAACCGATCGCCGACCCAGCAGCCGAGCGAGCTGATCAACCCTACCTTTTGACCCGCGCGCTCCAGCAACTGGCGGGCCTGGAAAGCTGAGACGGCCGTGTCGGATCCGGACTTCAACCGGACGATTTCCAGCTTCCCGGCCGGGTGGGAATAGAACGCCGCCGCCGCCCTCGCCACCGCCTCGCGCGGATCGGCCACCCGGATCCGGGTCACTCTGGCGGTCACGAAGTCTCCATCCCGGCACACCACGGCCGAGGCGCCGCGGTTCACCGCCTCGTTGGCCCGCTCGAAGCCGGCCTCGGTATCGAGATTGGTCGCGATGAAGAGGGACCCCGGGACGACGCGGCGGGTGTCCGTCGCCAGAGCGGTGATCGTCTGGCTCAACGAACCTTGGATCGAGGTCGGCGAGAGCGCGGTGATGATGTGGCGGAGCAACATGTCAGTTGTTGCCGATGGCGACGACCGGCGAGATCAGGTTGTTGGTCTGCAGGTCGGGTTTGATGTTGAGATAGTTCGCGGCCCGTTCAGCCACGGCCTTGAAGACGGGCGCCGCGGCCTTGCCGCCCTGATGGAACTTGTGCACCGGATCGAACGCGGGCTCGTCGACGACGATGGCGATGAGCAGTTCCGGATCGTCCGCCGGCAGGAAGCCGATGAACGACGAAACGAAGGCGGTGGACGAATAGCCGCCGCCGATTTTGATCTTCTGCGCGGTGCCGGTCTTGCCGGCCACCGTGAAACCGTCCACCCGCGCCCCCTTGGCCGTGCCACCCGCCAATAGCGGGGTCTTCAGCGCCTGGATCATCTGAAGGGCGGTCTCCGGGGCGATCACCTGCCGGACGACGCGTCGTGGAGTGCGAACGATGACCTCGCCCTTTTCGTCCTCGATGCGGTCCACGAGGATCGGCTGCATGAGGTTGCCCCCATTGGCGATCGCCCCCATCGCCATCGCCATCTGCAGGGGAGTCACCGCCACGCCGTGCCCCATGGGAATCTGGACGATGCTGAGCCCGCTCCAATAGCGGCTGCCCGGACGGTTGACGGTGCCGGAGGCCTCGGCCGGAAAGGTGATTCCGGTCCGGTTTCCAAAGCCGAAGGAGTCGACATACTTCAGAAGCAGATCGTCCCCGAGCATGAGACCGATCTTGGCGGCGCCGATGTTGGAGGATTTTTCGATGATCTCCTCGACCGTCAACGAGGCGTGCCCGTGCGAGTCGTGGAGGGTGCGTCCGTGGTAGGTGAACGCACCGTTCTCACAGAAGATCTTGTCCTCGAGGCCGACCTTGTGCTCGTTCAAGGCGGCGGACACCGTCACGGCCTTGAAGGTTGAGCCGGGTTCATACTGGTCGGTGATCGCGCGGGGCCGCAGCGCATCCCGGGAGCTGTGGTCGAGGTCGTTCGGATCGAAGGTGGGATGCGTCGCCATCGCGAGGATCTCGCCGGTCTTGGGGCGGATCACGATGCCGGTGATGCTCTTGGCCTTCACCTCGACCATCTGCTTGGCCATCTCGGTTTCGAGAATGTATTGGACGCCGGAATCGATGGTCAGGACCAGGTTGTCACCAGGGCGGGCCTCCACTTCCTGGTCGCGATATTGGCTCAGCTCGCGGCGATGGCTGTCGTGTTCGGACCGGAGCCAACCGGAGACGCCGAGCAATCGGGTGTTGAAGAGGAGTTCCAATCCCATCAGACCCGTCAGCTCCCGATTGGCGGCGGTGGCTCCGATGAGCTGGGAGGCAAGGCTCTTGCCCGGATACTGCCGGATCTGGTCGGCGTCGAAGATGAGGGACCGGAAACGCAGCTGCTGGTATTCGCCATTCAACTTGTTCCGGGTCTTGCGCGGCATCGCGAGGAGCTCGGCATGGCTGTAGATGGGGGCGAGCGCCGTCATCGCCTCTGAAATCTTCTGGCACTCGTCGAGCGGCACCTTGCGTTTCAGCACGACGTAGAGGTCGTAGTAATTTGTCCCATCGACAGTCTTCAGGATACGGGGCGTGAGCTTTTCGGCGAGGGCTGGTTCGTCGATCCGCAGAAGGGGAGCAAGGATCTTCGCCACCTCCAGGTGCCGGCCGTTGAGGGCGACAGGATCAACCGCGACGGTTTTGGCCGGCAGGGAGATGGCGATGGGATTGCCTCGGATATCGCGGATTTCTCCGCGCATCGGTTGGCGCTGCACGACCCGGCGGACCTGCGACTCGGCCCGCTCGGCCAAAGGCTCATGACGGAAGACCTGGAGATAGACGAGGCGTCCCATCAGGAGCACCAGGCCACCGATCATCAGCGCGGAGAAAACCGCGATGCGCTGGGTGGACTGGTGTTGCGGTTTCACGGAGCTGTTTGAGTTTGGATGCCTCCCGCAGCGGACTGGTTCCTCCTGGGAAACCGCCGCGGGAGACCCCGGTTCACGGAAGTTCGGCCGAAGCCGTGATACGTGGATCGGGCGTCTTCTGCCCGCCCATCATAGCGGCCGGCATACCGGCCGCAGGCTCCGCCAGTCGGACGACCTGGGCCGGGTTGTGCGGAGCGAGTCCGAGGTTCATGCCCCGGACGCGGTCCTCCAAAGCTTTCGGCAACAACTGGCTCTCAAACTGGTCGTTTCGCCGGCGGTTCTGCACCTGCAGGTCGCCCAACACGGTTTCGAGGGCTTTGCGCCGGACGTTCAGCTTCATGATCTGGCCCTGCTGCCAGACGTAGCCGATGGCGGATCCGCCAAAGAACACGCAGAGCAGAAGCACGCGCGCCACGGCGCTGAAACGCACCGTATCGCTCTGGGTTTTTCGGTTCTTTGCCATGTCACAGTTTCTCGATGACCCGGAGCTGCGCGCTGCGCGCCCGGGGATTCGCCGCCACTTCCGCTTCACCGGCCAACACCGGTTTACGCTGCACCAGCCGCACCATCGGCGGCCGCGAGACTCTCAGTTCGGGAACGTCCACATCGCCCGGCGCGTCGTAGTCGCGCGCCAGCCGCTGCCCGAACAGTTTCACCAAGCGGTCTTCCAGCGAGTGGAACGTGATCACCGCCAGCCGGCCGCCCGGCTTCAAAATCTTCAGCGCGCCTTCCAAGCCCCGTTCGACTTCACCCAGTTCGTCGTTCACCGCGATCCGCAACGCCTGGAACACCTTCGTGGCCGGGTGGGCCTTCTTCCCGGCGCGCGGCGAGAGCCTCTCGATCAAGCCGGCCAAATCCCGGGTCGTCCGGAACTTCCGCGTCTGCCGATCCTGCTCGATGGCGCGCGCAAAACGCCGCGACTCGCGCTCATCGCCGAACTTCCAGAAAATCGTCGCCAGCTCATCGGCCGGCAGGTCATTGACCAGGTCCGCTGCGGAGACCGGATCCCGGTCGTCCATCCGCATGTCGAGCGGCCCATCTGCCTGGAAACTGAAACCGCGTTCGGCGCGATCGAGCTGCGGCGAACTCACGCCGAGATCCAACAGCACTCCGTCGCAACTTCCGTGCGGCACCCAGTCGGCCAGTTCGGAGAAGCGCGCCCGCCGCACTTCGAACCGGGCCGGAAATCTTTCAGCCAATCGATCCGTCGCCGCTGCGACTGCGGCGCCATCGCGATCGGACCCATACAGCCGTCCCGTCGGCCGACTCGCTTCCAACATGGCTGCCGCATGCCCAGCCCCACCCAACGTCCCGTCGACGTAGGCCCCGCCGTCCTGCGGCCGGAGCGCCGACAGCACTTCCACAAGCATCCGGGCTGTGCTGAAAGCTGTTCACAGGGCATTGGCTTCAGTCCTCCGCACCGAGCAGGCGGACTTCGGACCGATGCACCGGGGGCGCTCCGTCGGCCGGTGCTGCTGGCTCGGCCGGAGTTCGCGACGGCAAACTACCTCGAGCCAGCAGCCCGGGCCTTGGGACAGGTGCAGCGACGACTTCAAAATCGGAACCGGAAAGGTCGTTGCGAAGCGGGCGAACAGAATCCAGCCCAAGCTCGCCCTGCACCGATTCGCGGACGGCGCGTCTCCGAGCACGGTTGCGACGACCGGAAAACGCATCGCTCAGCGCCGATCCGATCGAGTCAAGCAGTCCCTTGAGGATTCCCGTCGAAACCGGTCGCGGCGGCGCTTCTGACGAAAACGGATTGCCCGCGGCGACGATCGGCGATTTCGGGGCGGACGATACGATCAAGGCCCCAGCCCCGGCATTCCGGGCAGACTCAGCCGGTGAATCAAACAGCGGCCCGGCCGAATCCTTCACCGGCGCGCCCTTCAAACGAACGACTCCCTCGATGGGAACGGCCGTGAGGGTGTCCCCGCGAAGCTCGAACTTCGGCAGCGTGCCACCCTGCGCCATCCTGTAACGACCCGTTGCGCCCTTCCGCGCCTCGAGACTTCCGCCCACTGTGAGCAATCGCTTTAAATTCATGCGCACCTCATCCGATGAACCGGTAGTTCGCGGGCCCCAGCGCCGTGCTGGCTTCAGAGGCCGCGAACCGATCCGGGTTCCAAATTTCAAACACCCTTACCACTCCGACCAAAACTGCCTGGGTTGACAGTCCCGCCGCCTTGAGCATCCCGTCGGGCAGGGTAATCCGACCGACAGTGTCGATCGTGACCTGCTCGGAATTCCGGCCCACCTTGCGCATGAGCTCATCGCGCTCCACCGACCCTTCCGGCATCGACTCGATCTTCTCGACCATCTTCAGGAACTGCGCCTGCGGGAAAACCCGGAGGCTCATCCCGTGAGCTGTCTCCCAAGGCACAATCGTCACTTCCGCCCCCGTCTCGTCCGGTCGCCACTTGGCGGGGATCTGCACGCGCCGCTTCTCATCCACTTTCATCGGGAAAGTAGAGTTGAAGATTTTTTCAGATTTAGGCGCGTCCGACATAACCAATGAAGCCCCATCTACTTCCCCTAACGGCCCCATAACGCCACAACTTAACCCCTTTAGCCCCACTTTGGTCAATTGCTTTCAACTTTTGGGCAACCCGAAGTTATTCACAAGTTGGGCACAACGCCCTCATCAACCGAAGAGGATACTTCCATTCGCCTACCTTTGAGTCAGTTGCGAAGGTCAGCTTCGTTCCAAAGATTCCCGGAAGCGCTCGGTTCTCTGGGTTTGGTTTTAGCCGGACTCCACCCGTTCTCGTTGTCCCTCCCTGAGTTCTTACACCCACGATATCGATATTCTTCTTCTGGCAAGGTCACTATCCCGCACTTCTTTTTCGCCCTCGCACCCCACCGCATGGCTCAACTTCGACCACGAAGATCCACCCGGCCCCACCTTCCCCCACTCGGCGCCCCCCCGATCTTGTCGACAACCACCGCGTCTTATCTCCCCGTCGCCGAAAAATGGACCTCCATCGCGACGGATCCTGCCTCCATCGTTCAAACTGAATCGACCGGACCCTCCACGGATCCTTGATCTCCCACCCAAGCTGAAGATGCTCCTGCCAGTGCGGACGAGTGATTTTGAATATGCCCTGCCCGAAGAGCTGATTGCGCAGCAGCCGCTGGCCCAGCGGGACGATTCCCGACTGATGGTGGCCAATCGGGCCACAGGAAGTCTCGCGCACCACCATTTCAGGGATCTGCCGGATCACCTGCGGGCGGGAGACCTTCTCGTCTTCAACAATTCAAAAGTGATCCCCGCACGTCTTAGGGCACGCGACCCCGAAACCGGCGGCAAGTTCGAAATCCTTCTGGTGCGGGCCTGCACCGCCGCCGATTGGTGGACAATGATGCGCCCGGGAAAGCGGGCCCCTGTTGGCAAACGGATCGAACTCCTGGACCCATCGGGCCAGCCCACCGGCACCTTCGCCGAAGTCGCCGACGTGAACGCCGAAGGGCATCGCCGCCTTCGACTGGGTAGCGGTGACGACTTTGAGAGGATCTCCCAGGCCTGGGGCGAAATGCCGTTGCCCCCCTACATCCACCGCACTGCGGGAGCCAGCAGCCCCGAAGACAAAGCCCGCTACCAGACGGTCTACGCAGGCCCGAGTGGATCGGTCGCCGCGCCGACTGCGGGGCTGCACTTCACACCCGACCTGCTCGAACGCCTCCGGAGCGGCTTGATCGAGGCCCGTTTCGTCACTCTCCACGTAGGTCTCGGAACCTTTGCGCCGATCAAAGTGGACCAAGTCGAAGACCATCAAATGCACGAGGAGCGCTACACAGTCCCCCCCGAAACTGCCGACGCCATCAACCGCGCCAAAGCCGATCGGCGCCGAGTCGTCAGCGTGGGAACCACCTCGCTGCGAGTGCTCGAATCCGTCGCCCGCGACAACGCGGGAAGCATCGTCGCCGGTGCCGGCTCGACCTCGATTTTCCTCCGCCCACCCGCCCGATTCTCGGTCGTCGACGCGCTGGTCACCAACTTTCACCTGCCCCGCTCCACACTCCTCATGCTGGTGAGCGCCTTCGCCGCCCCGGACCAAGCCGAAGCTGGACGCGCCCTCATCCTTCGCGCCTACGCCGAAGCCATCCGCGAGCGATATCGATTCTTCAGCTACGGTGACGCCATGTTCCTGACATGAAGCTCCCCGATCCGACGCCGCCCGATGGGCGACCCTACATTCTCGTCAACATGGCGATGTCCGCCGACGGCAAGATTGCCACGAGCAATCGCCGCGTCTCGTCGTTCGGGTCGCCGGCCGACGGGGAAAACCTCCATCGACTCCGCTCCACCGTGGACGCCGTGATGAACGGCGCCCGCACAGCCGATCTGAACCCCATCGACATGGGTCCCGGCGCGGCCAAGTGGCGCCAAGTCCGTCTCCGTCGCGGTCTCTCGGAATTCAATCTCCGGGTCATCATCAGCGGCTCGGGCAGCGTCGATCCCGCCGCGAAAGTTTTCCGGGAACAATTCTCGCCCATCCTGGTCATCACGGGAGGGCGTGTGCCCAAAGCCCGCCAAAACGCGCTCAAGAAGGTCGCCACCTCAGTTTTCGCCGCCGGAGCCGGGAGCGAGGTTGATTTTGGCGAAGCGGTCCGTTGGCTCATGAAGGAATGGAACGTGAAACGGCTGCTGTGCGAAGGCGGTGGCGCCTTGAACGACGCTCTGTTTCGCGCAGACCTCGTGGATGAACTCCACCTCACGATTTGTCCCCTGATCATCGGGGGGAGAAACGCGCCCAGCATCTCCGACGGAGTAGGGTTCAGTCGCCTGGACGACTCCACCCAGTTTACCCTGCAAAGTTCACAGGCAGTCGGAGATGAACGCTTTCTGACCTATCAGCGTCTCTCGGCCGAAACCCGGGCCGCCAACTGATCGTCAACAACAGCGCCGTCGCCAAGCGGCACCAAGAAAAACAACAGCAAAGCCCACGGCTCCGACGGTGGACAGCTCCGGCACGGGAGTGATCAAAGGGACCGCACTTATCTGGAAATCATCCACCCGGACCGCTCCTGTCCCACCGGAAGCGTCTGCATTGGCGGTCAACCTGAAGTAAGCGATCGACGCATCGTCCAGACCGGAAACACTGGTCAGGTCTTTTGTGAAGACGGACCCAGAATTAAAGGTTCCTGAACTCCACGAGTCTGTTCCGACCGAATAGGTCTCAGCAGGATTGAAGGTCGATCCATCTGTGCTCCAAGACAGCGTGAATCCAGCCGGCGCCGTGGAACTCCGGGTCTGCCCCCAACTCAGCTGGACATCTTGGAATCCAGTCAGGCTCGTTTTGAACTGAAAATAATCACCGAGAGACCAGTGGTTCACGCTGAAGGACTCGGCCGAGCCATTGCCAGCCGGATTGCTCCAAACGGAAGAACTGTCAGTGTGGACACCCGAACCGGATCCACTTCCAAACTCGGGCAAAATTCCCGAATAGACGGCTCCACTCGACGCCGAAGGCTTTGATGTTTCGAAGGTCCATAGCGCCACCACCGTCGCGCGAGCGGAAATGGCGAGTCCCACCGTGATGATGGTCGGGATAATTGGGCTGAGTCTCATGGTGTGTGGTCCGTGGTTGTTTTGGATTGATTCGCAATTCGCAGCCTGAGCCCGCACAGCGCTCCACTCTGATCCGCCTTTTCATCCCGCTCTATGACGAAACACAGTTCTGCTTTTCCTACTCTTTGATGAAATCGTTCCCGTCGGTCAACTGTTCGATCCAGAAATGAAAAGGGCGGGCCCGTTGCGGGCCCGCCCTTGAAATTGCCCAAACCCAGATCAACGCAACCGCGTGAACACCGCGACTGCTTCCGTCGCCGAATCCAGCACCGGCTTCCAATAGACGCCCAGAACCAGCATCGCCGCCATACAGACACCCAGCGTCAGTTTCATCGTCCCCGGAACCGGGATGGGCGAGAGATCGGCCGGTTCGCGGGACCAGAACATAGCCCGGATCACCCCAAAATAGTAGTAGAGCGAGACCACCACGCCGAAAACGGCCACGCCGACCAGACAGTAGTAGCCGGTGAATTTCGCACCGCCCTCGATGGCCGCCTTCAGCAGCATGAACTTGCCGAAGAATCCCACCAACGGCGGGATGCCTGCCAACGAAACCATCGCGAAGGTCAACCCGGCCGCCAGCAGCGGAGAACGGCGGCCCAATCCGGCGAAAGCACCGATGTCATCCGACTCGGTGTGCCGGGTCACCACGCTGATCACGGTGAACGCCGCCAACACGGTGAAGAGGTAGCCGACGAGATAGAACAGCACCGCCGTCACCCCGACCTTGCTCACAGCCGCCACGCCGATCAGGAGGTAGCCGGCGTTGGCGATGCTGGAATAGCCGAGCAGTCGCTTCAGGCTGCGCTGCGGAATGGCGCAAAGATTTCCGTAGAGAATGGTGAACGCCGCGAGGTAGACCAACAGGTCCTTCCATTCCGCCGCGACGGACGGCACGCCACCGAAGAGGAGCCGCAAAAGAAGGACAAAACCGGCGGCCTTTGAGCCTACCGCCAGAAACGCGGTCACCGGTGCGGGCGAACCCTGGTACACATCCGGCGCCCAGCTCTGGAAGGGAAACGCCGCGATCTTGAAGCCCAGCCCTGAGAGGACGAACAGCAGGCCGAGCAGAAAGAGATGGTTTCCGAGAAGATCGGGCGCGGCGATCATCAGCTTCTCGAAGTTCATCGTGTTCGCGGTGCCAAAGACCAGCGCGATGCCGAAGACGGTGAAGCCGGTCGAGAGCGCGCCGAGGATCAGGTATTTCACGCCCGCCTCCAGCGACTGGAGCCGATTCCGCATGAAGCTGGTCAGGACGTAGAAGCTCACGGTGATCGTCTCGAGCGCCGCGAACATCAACACGAAGTCGTTGGCCGAGGCACAGAACATCATTCCCACCAACGCGAAGAGGATGATCACATAGAGCTCGGTGGCCCCGGCCTTGACCCGGTCCGAGAAATCCACGGCCAGGAGGAGGACGATGATCGCGGCCACGAGGAAGAACCGCTTGAAGAACATCGCCAGCGGATCCATCGCATACATCTTGCCGAAGGCGAAACCGAAGTCGGGAAAGTCGACGAGGAAGCTGGCGATCAACACGGCTCCGACACCGGCGGCGGCCACGTAGCCGAGCCTCTTGCGCTGGGTGGCGGACATCCAGAGATCGGCCAGCAACACGCCGATCGCCAGGAGGACGACGGCAAGTTCGAGACTGATGAGCTGATAGTCGTTCATTGGGCGGTCGGGAGAGCGTTGGGCGTCGCGGCGGCCACGGCAGCGGCCGGCGTCTTCACGTTGACCATGGCGGCGGTCTTGGGCTTGGCGGCCGCCACCACTTCGGCGATGGCCGGGCGGATGCGATCCGTGAGGATCGCCGGAAAAAAGCCAAACAGCAGCAATGCGACCAGCAGGAGCGCATAGGGCAGTTTTCGCCACACCTGCCAAAGATTCCCACCCAACGCGGAGTGGAATGCCTTGGTCACGCCGCCGAGGAATCCGAGGTCGCCCGTGTCCTGCGGAAGCGGTTCCTTGATCGTGAATTCGCCGACGGTGCCCATCTTGTCGGACACCGGGCCGTGCAGGACCGCGCGGATGGCGCGGAGCATGTAGATCGCTCCGATGACCAGTCCACCCCAGGCGGCCGCCACCACAAAGTTCGAGAGACCTTTCCACGCGCCGATCATCACCAGCAGTTCACCGGCGAAGTTGGCGAAGCCAGGCAGACCGCAACCGGCCATGAAACACGCGATCATGGTCGCCCCGATGAATGGCATCTTGCGGAGCAGTCCACCGAGCCGGGAAATCTCCAGCGTCCTGGTCTCGCTGTAGATGTAGCCGGTCAACGCATAGCTCAATGCGGCCAATAGTCCGTGGGCAAACATGATGACGACGGCGCCGGTCAAGCCGATCACCGAAATGCTGGCGATCCCGAGAAAAACAAAACCCATGTGCGCCACGGAAGAGTTTCCGATCAGCATGTTGAGATCCTTCTGCCGCATGGCGACCCAACCGCAGAAGAGGATGTTGCCGAGGCAAAGCCAGGCGAGGACGTGCATCCAGGTTCCGGCTGCTTCGGGCATGAAGGGCAGGGCCACGCGGATGATCGCATAGAGGCCGACCTTCTTCAGCACGCCGGCATGCATCATCGCCGTGGCGGTCGGTGCCGCTCCGTAGCCGAGCGGGGCCCAGCTGTGGAACGGGAACAAGCCGACCAGGATGCCGAACCCGAAGAGCAGCAGCGGGAAGATGAGGTGCTGGCTTTTGGCGGAGAGCGGGTGCGTCGCGAAGTGCGCCTTCAGCGTCGCCAGATCGAGCGAGTTGACCCCGGAGCCGACGTAGAGCGCGATCAGGCCCACGAGCGCGATCATCGCGCCGAGCGTCAGATACAACGTGATCTGGTAGGCGGCGTAGTTCTTCTGCTCACCCCGGCCCCAGACGCCGATCATGATGAAGGTCGGCACCAGCGCGAGTTCGTTGAAAAAGTAGAGGAAGAACAGGTCGAGCGAGCAGAAGGCGCCGATCGCTCCGCCGGTCATGAGGAGCAGCAAGATGTAGAACATCTTCTCGTTCGTCTTGATGTCCCACGAGACACAGGTCGCGGCGAACGCGACGATCGCGGCCATAAGAACGAGGCCGAGATTCAGACCGTCCACTCCGACATGGTAATTGATGTTCACCAACGAGCTTTCGATCCAGGGAATTGTCTGCTCGAACTGGAAACCACCCGGCTTCCCGTCGAAGGGAAGGGACCCGACCGCGAACTTCACGAAAACGGCCACCGCGAGGAGCAGCGTGACCAAGGTCGCGGCGAGCGCGATGAGACGGATGACGAAGCGGTAGTTGCCCGGAATCAGCACCACCAACAGCGCCGCCAGCAGCGGAACCAAAATGAGGAGGGACAGCAGTGACATGGCTATTTGAGCGCGATCAGAAGCACGAGGACGACGCCCGCGACGAACAGCAGGGCGTAGGTTTGGATGTTGCCGGTCTGGAGCAGTCGCAGCGCGCGGCCCGTCAGCTCCACGCTTCCGTGGGTGCCCCGGACGAACAGACCGGAGATGATCCAGCGATCGATGAAGTTCGAAAGACGAGAGACGGCTTCGTGGGTGATCTTGATCAGGAACGCGTAGATCTCGTCGAAATAGAACCGATTCGCCATGGCGCGGGAGAGAATCCCCAGCCTGGTCACCAGCACGTCTCGGTCGGCGCCGTTGTAGCAGAGCCACGCGAAGGCGAATCCGATGAGGGTCGCGAAGATGCCGAAGAACGCGGCCAGCGGATCATGGCCGATGGGTCCGAGGATCTCGTTCAGGAACTGGTAGTGACCGTGCTGCTCGCTTCCGAAGAAGTCGCCGAGGAAATAGTTCAGCCCGAAGAATCCGGCCACGGTGGAGGGAACCGCCAACGCGACCAGCGGCCATTTCATTATGCCGGGAGATTCGTGGGCGTGCTTCGCGTGCTCCGACCGGGCCTCGCCGAGGAACGCGATGATGAACAGGCGCGCCATGTAGAACGCGGTCAGCGCGGCCACGATCACGGAGACGGCGAAGAGGAAGGGACTGGCATGGTTCGCCGCGGAAAGGATGCCGTCCTTGCTGTAGAAACCACTGAAAGGGGGAACACCGCACAGGGCGAAGGTTCCGATCAAGAAGGTCCAGAAGGTCACCGGCATCTTCTTCTTTAGGCCGCCCATTTCCCAGATGTCCTGCTCGTGGTGGCAAGCGTGGATCACCGAGCCGGCCCCGAGGAAGAGCATCGCCTTGAAGAAGGCGTGCGTCGTCAGGTGATACATCGCGGCATCGGGCTTGGAGGCGCCGACGGCCATGACCATGTAGCCGAGCTGGGAGAGGGTGGAGTAGGCGAGAATGCGTTTGATGTCGTTCTGCTGAACGGCGACCAGCGCGGCGATGATCGAGGTAAAGGCGCCGATCCAGGAGATCACGCAGAGCGCATCCGGCGTGAAGAGGAAGAACACCCGGCAAAGCATGTAGACGCCGGCGGCCACCATCGTCGCCGCATGGATCAAGGCGGAGACGGGCGTCGGGCCTTCCATCGCGTCCGCCAGCCAGACGTGGAGCGGGAACTGGGCGGACTTGCCCATCGCGCCGCAGAAGATGAGGAGACCGGCGCAAGTCGCGGCGGCCCCGAGCGCAGCGGGATTCGCGGCGATCTTTTCCTGGAGCTGACCGAAGCCGAAAGTTCCGAGGATCCCCCAGACCATCAGGATGCCGAGAATGAAACCGAAGTCGCCGAGGCGGTTCGTGATGAAGGCTTTTTTGCAGGCGTCGGCCGCCGAAGGCTTCTCATACCAGTAGCCGATCAGCAGATAGGACGACACGCCGACCAGCTCCCAGAAGATGAACATCATCACCAGGTTGTTCGCGAGGACGATGCCGAGCATCGAGAAGCAGAAGAGGCTCAGCGAGGCGAAGTAGCGCGAGACCGCCCGATCATCGTGCATGTAGCCCCAGGAGAACACGTGGATCGCCGTGCCGACCCCGGTGACGATCAGGAGCATCAACTGGCTGAGCGGATCGATGGTGAAGCCGAAGTTGATCACCACCGAGGTCGGGTCCACGCCGAAGTCTTCGAGGTGGATCCACTCCGAGTTGAGCAAAGGCGACACGAACGCCTTGCCGCCGGTCTGGGCGAAGAGGACCAGGCTGAAGAGAAAAGCCACCCCGATGGCGCCAACCGACAGGGCGGCGCTGACGCCCTTCGCTTTGCGGGTGAAGAGGGTGATGACCGCGGCGGAAGCCAGCGGCAAAAACAGGATGAGCCAGGGAAGCAGTTCGGGTTTCATCGGGCTACAGCTTCAGGGTGGCGAGATCCTCGACGTGGGCCGTCTGGCGCTTGCGGTAGAGCGCCACGATGAGGGCCAGTCCGACCGCCACTTCGGCGGCGGCCACGGTGATGATGAAGAAGACCATCACCTGGCCATCGAGGTTGTTGTTGAAGCGGGAAAACGAGACGAGCGCCAGGTTCGCCGCGTTGAGCATCAGCTCGAGCGACATATACATCACGAGGATGTTCCGGCGGACGAGCACTCCCAGCAGCCCGAGGCTGAAGAGCAGCGCGCTCACCACGAGATAATGCTGCAGCCCGACGGGGGGCAGACTGGACAGTTCGGCGGCGGCCAGGATCATTTCAGGTCCTTTTTGCTGAGGAGAATCACGCCGATCATCGCCACCAACAGGAGAATGGAGACGATCTCGAACGGCAGAAGGAAACGGGTGAAAAGCTCCGCGCCCAGTTTGGACACGGTCCCTTCGACAAACGGCAGAGGCAGCGAGGCGGTCCGGGTTTCGTGGATCGACTTCACGAACAGCCCGGCGATCGCCAGAACCGCCAAGCTTCCGATGCTGGCGCTGACGACCTTGATCTTGCGCCGCTCCTCTTCTTTCAGGTCGAGCAACATGATGACAAAGAGGAAGAGAACAATGACCGCGCCCGCGTAGACGATGACCTGCACGGCCGCGAGGAAGAAGGCGTGGAGCAGAATGAAGAGCCCGGACATCGAGAGGATGGTCAGCACAAGGAAGACGGCGCTGGTCACCGGGTTCCGGCTGAACGGGTTCACGACCACCATGACGCCGCAAAACAGCGTCATGAAGGCGAACAGATAGAAGAACAGGTCAGCAGTGGCTGGCATTCGTCAAAGGTCTTCAGGTTTCAGGCCGGTGCGCTTGGCGATCTTCGCCATCATCACCGGACCGATTTCGTCGTTGTCGTGAAACGCAAACACGTAGTCTGGCCAATCGGGCCGGTTCAAAATCTTGTGCGATCCGCCCGAAGCCCGCTTCAACGTCCATCCGATCCGCAACAGCGCGGCGAGGACTTGGCGGGACTTGGCGGATCGCCATTGGCTCATGCGGAGACCGCAAACATCTCGGCGGTTGCGGGGATGTCTTCCCCATGTTCCAAGCGGTCGGCGATGACCCGCAAAGCAAGGGCCTTCGCCTTCGCGATCGCTTCTTCGCGGGTCGTCCCATAGACCGAGGTGCCCGGCAGATCCGCCACATCGGCGATCCAGCGTCCGTCGTCTTCGCGGTCGATTTCGATCTTCAAGTTCATGGCGCGAGCCTGGGCCTAGTTCTGGTTGACCGGAAACACTTCCTGCTCCCTGGCCTCTTCCAGCTTGTGCTTCCACTTCTGGATGCCGCCGTGGGTGCCGCCGAGGCTGAGGAGCTTTTCCTTGTTGTAGATCATTTCGCCGCGGGTCAGGGCCGTCAGGGAGAAATCCTTCTGCAGAAAGATCGCCTCCTCCGGGCAGACTTCCTGGCACAGGCCGCAGAAGATGCATCGGAGCATGTTGATCTCGAATTCGCGGGGCATCTTCTCGGCGTTCGCCCGGTCGGCCCCTTGGCCATTGGCTCCGGGCGGCGTGATCTTGATCGCCTTCGGAGGACAGACGAACTCACAGAGCTGGCAGCTCACGCACTTGGTGTCGCCCTCCTGGTCCTTCACCAGATAGGGCGCGCCGCGGTAGTTCGGCGGGACGATGGTCTTCTCCTCCGGATACTGCTGCGTGACTTTGGTGCGGCCGGAGACCGTGTTGAAGAAATGCTTCCAGGTGACCTTGAAGCCACCAATGAGCGCCGGCACGTAGAGGCGTTCCCAGAAGCTCAGTTTTTTGCGTTCAACGATCATGGCGGTGTCTCTGTTCGTTCAGTGCCGGAAATACAGCACGAAGGCCGTGATGACGATGTTGGCCAGGGCGAGCGGCATGAACCGGCGCCATCCGAGATCCATGAGCTGGTCGTAGCGGAAGCGCGGAAGCATCCACCGCACCCAGATGAACAGACAGACCAGCGCGACGACCTTGGCCATGAAAAGCGCGATGTGGCCGACGCCCATCCAGACGGTCTCCGCTGGATGGTTCAGGAACGCGGTCAGGTTCCAGCCGTAGATGTTCAGACCGCTCCAACCGCCGAAGAACAGGGTCACCATCATCGAGGCTGCGGCCACGATGTTGGCGTTCTCTGCGATCATGAAGAGGGCGAACCGCATCGAGCTGTATTCGGTGTGGTAGCCGGACACGAGTTCGGTTTCGCACTCGGGAAGATCGAAAGGAGTGCGGTTGGTTTCCGCGAAAGCCGAGACGAGGAAGATGATGAACGAGAGCGGTGCCCAGAAGACGAGCCATCCGTTCTGCGCCTGCCACGCGACGAAGCGGGTCAGGTTCATGTCGTCCGTGCCGCTCAAATAGCCTTCCCAGCCGGAGCCGGCCGCACCGCTGAGGCTCGCGTGGGACACGATCATGACCAGCGGGATCACGGACATGCCCATGGCCAGCTCGTAGGAGATCATCTGGGCGCTGGAACGGATACTGCCGAGCAGCGGGAACTTGGAGTTCGACGCGTAACCCGCCATCACCACGCCGTAGACCCCCAGGGAGACGATGCCGAAAGTGAAGAGGATGCCGACGTTGAGGTTGGCGATGACCATGTGCTGGTCACCGAGCATCGAGCCGAACGGGATCACGGCGAAAACAAGCACGGAAGGCACGGCGGTCATCGCGGGGGCGAGCCAGAAGTAGGCCTTGCGAACGTAGCTCGGAGTGAAGTCTTCCTTGAGGAAGGTCTTCACGCCGTCCACCAGCGGCTGCCAGATGCCGACACGGGTCAGAAATGGGCCAAGCACCGGAATGCTGCCGATGAGCGGCAGGCTGACACGGTTCGGGCCCACGCGGTCCTGGATGAAGGCCGCGATCTTGCGCTCCGCCAACACCGAATAGGCGACGACGGTGATCATCACGAGGAAGAACCCGACGGCCTTCGCGACAATGAGCAATAGAGGGATCCAGTCCATTTGCGGTTAAGCCTGTGTATTCACTCCGAGGTCTCCGATGCGAGCCCACTCGATTCCGGAGAATCCGGGCACTTCCTTCGCCATCTGGTTGAAGAGACCCTCGATGCTCATGAAACCGTTCTGTCCGGTCACGTTGTGGACCAGCTCGTGCAGGAACTCCCATTCGGGACGCGCATCGCCCTTGGGCTCGACGGCCTTCACGAATTTCTGCAGCCGGCCCTTCACGTTGACGAACGTGCCGCGCTTCTCGGCGTGGGCGCAGCCGGGCAGCAAATAATGGGCGGCCGCCGTGGTGGCGTTCGGGAGAATGTCGGAAACGATCAGCGTCTCCAGCTTGCCGAGCAGCTCCGCGGAAATGCCGGCCTTGGTCACGTCCTCACCGAAGACGACCAACGTCTTTATCGCTCCGCAGCGAATGCCGTCGGCGATCTTGGAAAGGCTCCCTCCGAGTTCCGCGCCGGCGATGCCCGTCAGGCGCGCGCCGCTGCTGTTCGGGTTCCTGTCGGCGGCCACAAGCAGCTTGTCGGCCTCTCCGAAGCGAGCGACCGAGTCGGTCAAAGCACCCAGCTTCGTCGCAAGTTTCTTGAGCAAGTAGAGTTCCTCGGTCGTCTGCCGTGCGCTGGCGATCACAGCCACGCTTCCCTGCTCCGCTTTGGCCAGCGTAACGGAAATCTCCTTCAGCGCGGTGATCCAGGTGGACTTCTGGCCACGAACGACCACGTCCTGCAACCGGTCTTCCCGTCCGATCCATTTGTAGTTCAGACGGCCCGAGTCGCACATCCACGTCGAGTTGACGGCGTCGTTCTGGCGCGGCTCGTAGCGGTAGACCTTGTCTTCGCGGGAGCCGACGACGGTGTTGCAGCCGGTGCCGCAGCTCGTGCAAAGGCTCTTGGTTTCCTTCAGGAACCAGACGCGCATCTGGAACCGGAAATCCTTCGACGTGAGCGCGCCCACCGGACAGATGTCCACCGTGTTGAGCGTGTAGTTGTTGTCGAACGTGGACCCCGGAAACGCGGAGATCGTGTTGTAGGATCCGCGATTGACGATGCCTAGGGCGTCGTCGCCGGCGATGTCCTTGGTGAAACGGATGCAGCGGGTGCAGAGCACGCAACGCTCGTCGTCGAGCATGATGCGCGGCCCGAGATCGACGGCCTTCGGCTTGTGGACCTTGGTTTCGACGAAACTGCTCTCGGCCTGGCCGTATTGGACCGAGTATTCCTGGAGCTTGCACTCGCCGGCCTGGTCGCAGATCGAACAGTCGAGCGGGTGGTTGATCAGGAGCGATTCCAGCACCGCCTCACGCATCTGCTTCGTCGCGGTCGAACCCGGATAAAGCTCCATTCCGGGCGAAATCGGAGTCGCGCAGGCGATGGCACCGCGCGATGTCGACGGCTCGTAGGGCAGAACGGAGCGGGAGATCTTCGGTGTCCCATCCTCGTTGAACACGGGCTTGCGGTCCGGCCCCATCGCGGGCGTGCCGAACTCGATGAGGCACATGCGGCAATTGCCGGCCACCGGGAGCTTCGGATGATAGCAGTAGTGCGGCACTTCCTGGGCGGCGAGCTGGCAGGCCTGGAGCATGGTCGTGGGGACCATATTGCCTTCCCAATCGGGCATCGTCTTCGGCACGTCGACCTCACGACCGTCCACCTTGATCTTGAGGGTCTCGACCGGTGGAGTCGCCGCGGGAGCGGCGGGCTTGGTTTCGGTTGTCGCGGCGTTGGACATGGAAAATCAGTGCTGGGGAGCGGCGGCCATCTTCATCGGGGCTCCGCCGGGAGCACGCTTCGCTTCGTCGGCGGCACTGCGGGCCTCAAACTCGTCGCCGAACTTTTTCAAGAAGCTAAGCACCGGCCAGGCGGCGGCTTCGCCGAAGGCGCAGATGGTTCGGCCCTGGATGTTCTGAGCGATATGGCGGAGATACTCGGCGTCCGCCTTGCGGCCTTCGCCGTGCGTCATGCGATGCAGGCCTTTGGCCATCCACAGCGCGCCTTCACGGCACGGAGTGCATTGCCCGCAGCTTTCGTGGGCGTAGAATTCCGAAAGATTGGCCAGGGAGTCGACCATGCTCCGAGTGTCGTCCATGACGATGATCGCGCCGGAACCGGACATCGTGCCGGCGCCTTGGAGAGAATCGAAATCGTAGGGCAGATCCATCAGCGGCACTTCGACCGTCGCCATCTGACCATCGGCACCCTTGCGCTTGAGTTTGAAAACTTCGCCGGCCTTCAACACCTTGGAGGAGGATCCACCGGGAATGATCGCCTTGATCGAGCGGCCGTCCTTCAGCCCCTGGCCGAAGTTCTCGTGCATGATCAATTCGCCGAGCGTGACCTTGCCAACTTCGACTTCGTAATAGCCGGGGCGCTTGACGTCGCCGCTGAGACTGACGATGCGCGTGCCCGTGTTGTTCGGGGTGCCGAGCTTGGCGTATTCGCCGGCGCCCATCGTGACGATGTGCTTCACGTTGCAGAGAGTCTCCACGTTGTTCACGATCGTCGGGCACATGTAGAGACCAAGCACCGCCGGGAAATACGGGGGCTTGATCCGCGGGTAGGCGCGCTTGCCCTCCAGCGACTCGATCAAGCCGGTCTCTTCGCCACAGATGTAGGCACCCGCGCCGCGATGGACGTATATTTCGCAGTCGAAGCCGGAACCGAGAATGTTCTTCCCGAGAAACCCCTTTTCACGCGCTTCCTTTAGCGCTCGGTTGAGCAGCCTGGCTCCTCCCGGCATCTCGCCCCGGATGTAGATGTAGGCCAGCTTCACGTCGTTGGCCCAACAGGAAATGAGCATCCCCTCGATCAACTGGTGGGGATCCTTGTGGATGATCTGCCGGTCCTTGAACGTGCCCGGCTCGGATTCGTCCGCATTGCAGATGAGATAAATGGGTTTGCCGCTGCGGCGATCGACGAAGCTCCACTTGAGCCCGCAGGAGAACCCGGCCCCGCCCCGACCCCGGAGACCGGACGCCTTGACGTCGTCCCGGACGGCTTCCTGGGGCGAGAGCTTTTTGCCGTCGGCCAAATCGCGGGGCTGAGTGGCCAGCGCCTTCTTGAGCGCTTCGTAGCCGCCGTGCCGCAGATAGCACTCCATGTCGGGGTTGTAGCCCGGGAGGTCCGCGTTCTTCAGGATGAGACGAAATTCTTCTGGCATAATCAGTCTGTCGCCTTGACACCTCGAAAGGATTTCTTAGCCTCCGCGTCCCGTCCCTGCCAGATGGTGTAACGGTAGCACAAGAGACTCTGAATCTCTTTGTCATGGTTCGAATCCATGTCTGGCAACCACTTCATTTGTTCTTCCTCCCGACAGCCTGCGCCTGGCGGATCAACTCCAGATGCAACAGGTCTTTGGGGCGGCCGACCGCCCGCTTGCTCTTGGCGATGAGATCCAGCGGGAGAACATCCACCAGAACCCCGCCCCACCGGAGCTTCTTGGCCTTGCCGATGGTGCGCCCGAAGGCGGGCAATCCGGTCACCTCGAACACGAAGTTCACCAGTGTCTGGTCTTCCAGCACGGCCACGGTGTTGCGGATCATCTCCGCGCCCTGTTGAACGGCCACGTTCATCGCACGCATGTAGTCGCGCGGTGCGAGGTCGATCCATAGATCCACGCCGATCGTGGATCCGGGCACGCCTTGAATGTTTGCAGCCGTCATGCCGATCACCTGGAACCGAATTTTTTCAGCCCGCAACGCCCCCATGAGCCGACCGAGCGGAGGTAGCTGACGTTCATCTGCCAACGCTCGTCCGGAGTCGCCGCCGCGTAACGGGCGAACAGGATTTTTTCGGCCTCGTCGAGGCTTCGCATCCGGCGAATCCGCCGATACACGCCGGGCCAGTCTTTGAGCGTTGTCTTCATCTGTTCGTTTTTTCGGCATCACGCATCACCGGCCGGACGCGAGGATCTCGTCGGCCTTCGCTTCGGTGACCTGCTGGTGCATTTCATCGTTCACCATGACGACCGGGGCGGCACCGCAGTCGGCGATGCATTCGACGAATTCGACCGTAAACTTTCCGTCGGGCGTCGTCTGCGACACATGGGCGTGCGAATCAAGTCCCAGCTTGGAACAGAAGTGCTCACGGAGCTCCGCACCACCCGCCAAGGCGCAGCTCAACGTCCGGCAGACCTTCACGTGGGTCTTGCCCAGGGGCTCCTGACGGAACATCGGGTAGAAGGTGACCAGCTCGTAGATGTTGATCGGCTGGAGCTCGAGCTTCCGGGCCGTCCACTCGACGGCTTCCTTCGAGATGTGGCCGAAGTGTTCCTGCAGCGCATGGAGGAACATCAGCGACGCGCTCCGTTTGACCGGATAGTGCGTCACCAGCTCGTCGAGCTCGGCTTCAAGATTTGCGGGAACGGAAAAGCTCATCGTGGCAATTCAGAAACGGTTCACCGGTCACATTCACCCATGACGAAGTCCAAGGATCCCAAAATGGCGACCGAATCGCTCATCATGTGGCCGGGGAGGATCTTCGACAGGATGCACAGGTTCACGAACGACGGGGCCCGGATCTTCAGGCGATAGGGCGTGCCACCACCCCGGCTGTGGATGTAGAAGCCGAGTTCGCCCTTGGGATTCTCGGCGGCAAAATAGACTTCTCCGGGCGGGCAATTGACGCCTTCGGTGACGAGCATGAACTGGTGGATCAGCTCCTCCATGCTGGTCATCACCTTCTGCTTCGGAGGCAGGATGATCTTGCCATCGGCCACGTTGATCGGGCCACCGGGCAACTTGTCCAACGCCTGGCGCAGGATGCGGAGGCTCTGCCGCATCTCTTCCATGCGGACGAGATAGCGGTCGTAACAGTCACCGACGGAACCGATGGGAATCTCGAACTCGAGCTCGGGATAGCAGAGATAAGGACTGGCTTTGCGAAGGTCGAAGTCGACGCCTGAACCCCGAAGATTCGGGCCGCTCAACCCGTAGGCGATGGCGTCCTCCTTCGAAATGATACCGACGTCCTTCGTGCGATCGACCCAGATTCGGTTCCGGGTGAGCAGCTTGTCCGTCTCGTCGATGGCGACGAGGCACTCTTCGATAAATTTGCGGCAGGCTCCCACCCAACCCTCGGGCAGGTCCCGGGAGAGCCCGCCCACGCGGGTGTAGCTGGTGGTGAACCGCGCACCGGTCAGCGACTCGATCAGCGTGTAGATCGTCTCGCGTTGGGTGAAGGTCAGCAGGAAGACCGTCATCGCGCCCGCATCCATCGCGAACGCGCCGAGGCCCAGCAAATGGGCGGAAACCCGGGCCAATTCACAGCAGATGACGCGGATGTATTGGCAACGGGGCGGAAGCTTGTCGTGGATCCCGAGAAGCTTCTCCACGGCCAACACGTAGGAGACGTTGTTGTGCAGCGGCGCGAGGTAGTCCAGTCGATCCGTGTAGGGGATGAACTGGGTGTAGGTCATGTTCTCGGCGATCTTTTCGTCGCCGCGATGGAGATAGCCGATGTCCGGATCGGCCCTGGTGATCGTTTCACCCTCCATCTCCAGCAACAGCCGGAGCACTCCGTGTGTGGCGGGATGGGACGGCCCCATGTTCAAGACCATCTTCTCGCCCTGCAGGTCGGTCAGATCCTCCGGCGATACCGAGCGATCGGCCACGCGTGCGGCGGGTTCCTTGAACTCAATGGTCTGGGGATTGGCCATGGATCACTCTTGGGGGGTGCGGGCCCGGGGTTCGCGCTCGATCGCGCCCTGGCCACTGGGGACCGTGATGAACGGGCCGCCTTCCAGCGGCGCGGGACGGGTAAAGGCCACTTCGGGGAGGTTGCTGGGCTTGCCGGCCAACGGGAAATCCTTCCGCAGCGGAAAATAGGGATACCCCTCCCACATCAGAATCCGGCGCAGATCGGGATGGTCCCGGAAGCGGATGCCCATCATGTCGTAGGCCTCGCGCTCGTGCCAGTTGGCGGTCGGCCAGACGCCGGAAACGGTCGGCAATTCGGACTTCTCCTCGCTGACGTCGGTCTTGATCCGCAAGTGCTGGTTGTGGGTCTTCAAGCCGACAAGTTCGTAGACCACGGTCCAACGCGGATCGTCGCCATAGTTGTCCACGCTACTCAGATCGGTCAGGTAGTTGAAGCCCAGCTCCTGCTTGGCGAATTCACAGACCGCGACGATCTGTTCGGCGTCCTTGAGCTTGAGCGTGACCTCGCCACGGAACTCGATCGCCGGATCGAACTGATCCGGAAATTTCGCCATAAACGCGTCGGCCAGTTCTTGGGAGGTCTGGGGCATGGGCGAAATCAGCGGGCTGGCGTGAGGATTTCCTTCACTTCAGGCGAGTTCATCGATCCAGGCACGCGGCCGGAGCCGGTGGTCTTGCCGGTGATCGGCGTCTTCATGACGACTTGGTTCTGCAGTTTGATCAGCGCGTCGATCAACGCCTCGGGCCGGGGCGGACATCCCGCCACGTAGACGTCGACCGGGATGATGTTGTCCACGCCCTGGAGCACGGCGTAGCTGCGATACATTCCACCGGTGGAGGCGCAGGCGCCCATGGCGATGACCCACTTGGGTTCCGCCATCTGTTCGTAGATCCGCTTCACGGAGAGCGCCATCTTGTAGGTCACCGTGCCGGCCACGATCATCAGATCTGCCTGACGGGGGGAGAACCGCATCACCTCGGCCCCGAAACGGGAAATGTCGAACTTGCTGGAAGCGGTGGCCATCAGCTCGATGGCGCAGCAGGCGAGGCCCATGGGCATGGGCCAGAGGGAGTTCTTGCGGAACCAATTGATGACGGCGTCGGCCTGGGTGACGATGACCTCGCCCTCGACCTTCGTGTTGTAGCCGACTTCAGTGGTGGTTTGCATGGGTGAACCGACGGGGTAAACCGCCGGGCGAAGCTAGAACTGGGGAAAATGGGTCGCAAGAAGTTTGTGATTTTTTTCACAAGCCTCTTCTCCGCTCCCAGATCCACGGACAAAGGACGGGAGATGAATCCGCCGCTCAGGGCAGTTTCTCAATGGAAATTTTTCGGAACGCCACAGGATCGTTGTGTCCCGCGAAGCCGAAGTGACCGGACTTCCGGTCCCGGCCCGGATGGGCGCTCCCCGCCATGAAGGTGGACGGATCGACCTTCGAGAGATCGGCATCGAGGATGACCGTGCCGTTCAATTCCACCTTGATGGTCGAGCCCTTCACCGTGACCTCTTCGAAGTTCCATTCGCCGATCGGATGCTGGTAACCCCGGGCGGCCGCGACCATGCCGTAGGCGGAGCCATGGGCTTGGCGGGCATCGATCTTCTGGCCGGTGGCCGTTTCGTAGTTGTCGTCGAGGACCTGGCTCTCGCACATGCCGTCATAGGCCGTGTCGCCGGTTCCGGGATAACGGATGGCCAACCCATTGTTGCCACCGGGCGGGAGCTTGAACTCCACCCGCGCCTTGAAGTCGGAATACTCGTCCTTGGTATAGATGGTGCCGCCTTGGCCGGGCTTGCAGAGGATCGCGCCCGCCGCGATCTGGTAGTTCTCCAACGGCCCGGCCCAGCCTGCGAAATCCTTGCCGTTGAAGACCGGCTTGAAGCCCGCGTTTCCTTTCGACTCGAGCAGACGGTTCGCTTCCTCGGCGCCGATTTCGCGAATGTAGATGTTCTTCCACCGGATCTCGCCGCCGTGGGTCTGGAGTTCGATGGGGCCCTTGGCCGGCACGGGCGTCTTGCGGTCGTAGTAGTTCTCCATGAGGGCGTGGTCGACGGTCTGTTTGCCATTGAGCCAGACGCTCACCCGGGCACCGACCATGACGATGTGAACCTTGTTCCATTGGCCAAACGGCTTGTCCGCCAACACGAGCGGATCCTTCCCGGGAGCGCCGGGGCTGTTGTTCCAAAGCGCGCCGGAGCCCTTGTTGGCGCCGAGGTTGAACTTCGCCTCCTCCGTGTAGTCCCAGATCTGCACCTGCGGGCATCCGCGAAGGTAGATTCCCGAGTCCGCGAGCTTCACCGTCCGGTATTCCAGCTCCAGTTCGAAGTCGCCGTAGTCCTTGGTCGTGGTGGCGTATTTGCCGAAGCCGTCGTTGACCAGTTCGTCGTTCTCCACGCTCCAATGCTTGCGCATGTCGGCCGTCCACTCGGCATCGAGCTTGTTGCGCTCGGCGTCGGGCAGACCAAGCCACTTGCGATGGTCATAGGTGTCGCCGCCGCGCCATCCGGCGAGATCCGTCCCGTTGAAAAGGGGCGTGAAACCGGCCGGAGCCGCGTCGAGGCTGTGGCAGGCGGCACCGCCGAAGATCAGGACGACGGCGGCAAGGGCGGCGGAAAGAAAGCGTGGCAAAGGTTTCATGCAATGGTGGTGGTGCAGGGGCGCACAAATGGACGCCCCGGAACCTCAATGATTCAAGGACACCCCTCCTTTGTGCAACATCCCCCGAAACAGGGCGGTGGGCTGCAATTCTTTGCCTTCGTCGCGATTTCGCGGGTCTGCTATAGATCGCAACGCAGCCATTGAAACGCTCTTGCCGGGATCGGATCGAATCCGCCCCCACATTTTGGCGTCGGGCAAAGGACTCAAACGATGCGAGCCGTCTTCAAGCAGATCCTAGTCGCCGTGGCCCGGTTGGCCCTGGGGGCCATGCTCTGGTGTGGCAGTCTGCGGAGCGCGGCGGCGGAACCGACCGGGTTCGTCCACGACATCCGACCGCTGCTCAAGACGTATTGCCAAGATTGCCACGGTGAGAAACGGCAAAAAGGCGAAGTGAACCTGGAGGCCTTCACCGACGAGGCCTCGCTCTATCGCAACCCGAAACTCTGGGAGACCGTCCTCCGCCAACTCCGCGACGGCGAAATGCCGCCCAAGAAAAAGCCCCAGCCCACCCCCCAGGAAATGGATCTTCTGGTCCATTGGGTCGACGGATTGCTGGCCGGTCTGGACGAGACGAAAATCGTCCGCAACCCCGGCCATGTTGTCCTGCACCGCCTCAACCGCACGGAATACAACAACACCGTCCGCGACCTCTTCGGCGTGACCAACCGCCCGGCCGACGCCTTCCCGGCCGACGGCGGCGGCGGCGGCGGCTTCGACAACAACGCCGACACCCTCTTCCTCCCTCCCATTCTGATGGAGCAATACTTGGCGGCGGCGGCAGCGGCTCTCGACTCGGCGGCGGACGACAAGGTCTTCACCGCGAAGCCCGGTTGGTTCACCTCCGAGCGGGGAGCAGCCCAGAAGATCATCGCCCGCCAAGCCTTTCGGGCGTTCCGCCGTCCAGTGTCCGACGCGGAAACAGCACGCTACCTCGGGCTCTACGACGCCGCGAAGAAGCGGGGAGAACCCCACGCCGCCGCCGTCCGCCTCGCGCTGAGCGCCCTGCTGGTCTCGCCGAACTTCCTTTTCCGCTCCGTCGAGGACCGTTCCACGGATCAGCCGTTTGCCCTGAACGACTGGGAACTCGCCAGCGAGTTGTCCTACTTTCTCTGGTCCAGCATGCCGGATGAAGAACTTCTCAAATTGGCCGAGAGGGGCCGCCTCACCCAGCCTGACGTCCTCAAGAGACAGGTCCAGCGGATGATCAAAGATCCCAGATCGGGTGCGTTGGCCGAGAATTTCACCCTCCAATGGCTCGGCGTAAAAAGCTTCCGCACGAGCGCGCCACCGGATCCCAACCGCTTTCCCGAGTTCACGCCGAGCCTCGTGGAGGCGATGCTCCGCGAGCCGGTCGAGTTCTTCCACGAACTGTTGCGCGACAACGGCAGTCTTCTGGAGTTGATCGACGCGGACCACACCTTCGCCAACGCGGAGCTGGCCAAGATCTATGGCCTCCCCGGCGTGACCGGACCGGAGATGCGTCGCGTGTCTCTGCCCGACCGGACCCGTGGCGGCGTCCTGACCATGGCCGTCAGCCTGACGCACACGTCCTACCCGCTTCGCACCAGTCCCGTGCTACGCGGCAAATGGGTCTTGGAAGAAATCCTTGGCACTCCGCCACCGCCACCGCCGCCCCTCGTCCAAAGTCTGCCGCGCGACGACAAACCGGTCGATGGACTCACTCTTCGTCAACGGCTTGAAAAACACCGTTCCGATGCCAATTGCGCCTCCTGCCACAGCAAACTCGACCCGCTCGGGTTCGGGCTGGAGCAGTTCGACCCGGTCGGCCGCTGGCGTACCACCATCTCCGATCAGCCCGTCGACGCCTCGGGTGAATTGCCCGGCGGGAAGAAATTCGAAGGTGTGGGCGGCCTGAAAAGCATCCTGCTGGAAAAACAGGACCAGTTCGTGCGCAATCTCACCGAGCGGATGTTGTCCTACGCCCTGGGCCGAGGCCTCGAATTCTACGATGCGCCCAGCATTCGCCGGATCGCCAAATCCGTGGCCGAGGAGAAATTCTCCGCCTCGGCGCTCGTCACGGAGATCGTCATGAGCTACCCGTTCCAGCATCGGAAGTCGGAACCGAAGACCGTTGCCCAAGTGTCCACCCCGAGCCCAGACCGCCCATGAACAACCCGATCCTCTCACGCCGAACCCTCCTCAAAGGCGCGGGCGCCCTGATGGCGCTGCCGTGGCTGGAGTCCCTCAAGGTGTTCGGCGCAACCGGCGCTGCGGCCGCTTCCAATCGGCCCCCCGTTCGCATGGCCGCCCTCTTCATGGCCAATGGCGTCAATCCCAACCACTGGACGCCGACCGGCCGCGGAGCGGACTTTGAGCTGTCGGAGACGCTTCAGCCCTTGGCTCGGTTCAAGAACGAGCTGCTGGTCTTGTCCGAGCTCTGGAACGCCAAGACCGACACGGGCGACGGCCACTACGTGAAGACCGGCGGATTTCTCACCGGCCAGACCATCCAGCGAACCACCGGCAGCGACCTCCGCAGCGGCACTTCGATGGATCAGGTCGCCGCCGCACGGATCGGCAACTTCACTCCCCTGCCCTCGCTGGAACTGGGCCTCGAACCCATCACCACCGGCGTCGATGTAAACGTCGGCTACACCCGGCTCTACGGATCCCACATCTCCTGGAGCTCTCCCACGACGCCCCTGGCCAAGGAGATCAATCCCCAGCTCGCCTTTGATCGTCTCTTCCGGTCGAACATCGGCGGGCGCGGACATGATGCGGCTCGCGACAAGTCAGTGATCGATCTGGTCCTTGAAGACGCGAAAGCCCTGAAAAAGCGCGTCAGCCTGACCGACCAGCGCAAGGTCGACGAATACCTCGCCTCGGTCCGGTCCGTGGAGAAGCGCATCGCGTTCGACGCCCAACGCCGAGCGGCCGAATGGAACGAAGACCCCTTGGTCCGAGCCGAAGTCGACACGCTGGGACGCCGCATCCACGACTTCTACGCCGATCCGGCCCAAGCCTCCGAACGTCGTGGCAATCCCACCGAGCACACCCGGCTGATGCTGGACCTCATCGCCCTGTCCTTCTGGACCGACTCCACCCGCGTCGGGACGTTCATGTTTGGCAATTCGGTTTCAGGGAAGAACTTCTCGTTCCTCGAAGGCGTCAGCGGAGGCCATCACGAGATATCCCACCACGAGAACCGCCCCGAAAAGCTGGAGCAATACAAGCGGATCAACATGTGGCACATGGAGCAATACGCCTATCTCCTGGAGCGCCTCCGGTCCTTCAAGGAAGGCGACAGCAACGTCCTCGACAATTCCATGATCCTCTGTGGCGCGGCCATGCGCGACGGAAACGCCCACAGTCCCCACAATCTCCCGATTCTACTGGCAGGAAAAGGAGGAGGGACACTGGCCACCGGCCGCCACCTCGCCTACGAAAAGCACACTCCTCTCTGCAATCTCTACGTCTCGATGCTCCGCCGGATGGGAGCCCCCGTGGATCAATTCGCCGACAGCACCGGCGAATTGAAAGGGCTGGAGGATCCCGGCTTTTCCGGGACCGCGTAATCGGGATCAGCTTTCCTGCGGCTCGTTGACGAGGTTGGAGAAGCGATGTCCACACTCCCGGACCGCAGCCGAAAGTTTGAGCTCCATCGCCCGCGCCGGGGAACGCCAAAGGGCATAGACCTCGACCATGCTGGGCTGGCGGGAGTGCTGGGCTTCAAATTTGGCGATCCGAGCCGCCATGATCTTCGTCGCGATCCGCTTCGCCTCCACCGAGTTTTTTGGATTCCCGCCACCGTAGGCCCGCCAGACATGGGGCATGATCTGGTAGCGGCTTACTTCACCGGCCTTGCCAACAGCTCGATCGTTGTCGCCCGACTCGATCAAAGAGAGCGCCGACATCAACCGTGGAGCCTCGATCCGTCGGACGACCGTGGCGGTTGTTGTTTTCCCGGAACCGATCTTTCCCGGCGTCTCCTTGCCCGGCGTCGCAGCCGTCGCCACCCAACTGCAACTCGCTACCAACAGAATTATATTCAGGGTGAAGTGCTTCATAAGATGATTCGTTGTCTCAATGCGGGACACATTACGCAACAACTTCTTTCGGCCCTTCGGACACCCTCGTCCAAGCCGACAGAAGCAGACCGCAGCGGGTGGCCACCCGACAATGTCCTGCGGGCCCCAGTCCAATCGCGGCGCGACTGCTAGGGCAGTTTAAGGAAAGTCGTCGCCTGTTTGCCGGTGCCTGAAAGCCAGGGCCACAAGATTCCTCAAACTGCTCTAGGAAACCGCCGGCTCTGGGCAATCGGTCTTTTTGGTCCGACAGCTCCTTCCCCCTTGGCGAAACTCCCTTCAAACCACAGATTCCGCAGGTCATGGCGCCGATGTCCCCGATCGATCTCAAGTCCCGTCCTCGTCTGCCCGAATGGCTGCGGATTCCGCTGCCCACTTCGGATACCTTCAGCCATACCCGTTCGCTTCTCGACGAACTCAAGCTCCACACCGTCTGCGAAAGCGCGAAGTGCCCCAATCATTGGGAATGTTGGAGCAAGGGAACCGCGACCTTCATGATCGCCGGCGACCGCTGCACCCGCGCGTGTGGCTTCTGCGCGGTCGCCACCCAGAAACCACTCGCCTTGGATCAGGACGAACCCGCTCGCGTGGCCGAAGCGACCCGGCGCATGCGCTTGAAGCACGTGGTCATCACCGCAGTCGCCCGCGACGACCTCCAAGACGGCGGAGCCGAACACTTCCGACAAACGATCGCCAAGGTCCGCGAGGTCAATCCGGGCATTGTCGTGGAGGTGCTCGTGCCGGATTTCCTTGATCGCGATTTCGCCTTGGACCTCGTTCTTTCCGCCACCCCCGACATCTACAACCACAATCTCGAGACCGTTCGCAGGTTGACCCCGAGCGTCCGCCATCGAGCCACCTACGAACGCTCCCTTTCCGTTTTGGCCAAGGCCAAGGCAAAATCTCCGGCCTCGATGCATACCAAATCCGGGATGATGCTCGGTCTGGGGGAAACCCAAGAGGAAGTGGTCCAATCAATGAAAGATCTTCGCGGAGCCAAGGTGGATATTCTGACCCTCGGACAATACCTTCAACCGACCCTCAAACACCTTCCCGTGGTGGCCTTCGTGCCACCGTCGCAGTTCGAGCACCTTGGAAGGATCGGAAAGGAACTCGGCTTCATCCACGTCGCCAGCGGGCCGTTGGTCCGCAGCTCCTACCACGCCGACGAATTTAGTCCCCGGGCTTCCTAACAGCAGAAAACCCCGCTCCTTTGTGGAACGGGGCTTCAGAATCTTCGGATCTCGAAGAACCTCTATGGCTTCAATTGGCTCTGTTGAACGAGATACTCCAGATCCGAAATCTGCAGGTTCATAAAGTTTGGATAAATCGTCTTGACGGAGTTTCCGTCGAAAGTTCCCCAAACGCCGTCAACGCCATTGCCACCCGGACCATAAGGCCCCTCAGTGGGGCCGGTGGTTTCATTGTAATACCAAGGCAGAATGTTCGAGAAAATGAGCTCGTTGCCGGGAACCATCACTCCCGGCCCATTGATGAAGAAATTTGGGCCACTCGGCCCAGTTCCAGCATTGACAGAAGACGCTGGAATATTGATGTCGTAGTTGTTGATCTGAGCGATGACGACATTTGCGGACAAAACGGGAAGCTGCAGGGCCGTAACCAACCCAAGGTCTGAAGACCGAAACATAATGTCAGGGGTAAAGATTCGACGACCAACCTGCTGCGTCCGGATCACGCCGTTGGTGATGAATTGATCCCCGAAATTGTTGGTCAACGCCAGAAAGCCCTGTCCCAGCAGAGAATCGAAATTAACCCGGACAAAGGTGATCTTGTCGAGCCCACCACGCATGGCGACATCGACTCCCCCAAACAAATTTGTCGTTGCGGTGTTCGTGGTCGTCGTTCCGCCACCGACCACGGCATTAGTTCCGCTAGTGAAGATACCGTCCCAAATTCCGCCCGAGACAACCCCGTTGCTGCTGACGAAAGGCCCATCCCAAATACTTCCACCAAAAGAACTCGATCCACCTCCCCCAGCGGCGGCGGCCGAGCGCAAGATCAGCGACGGAAGAACCCGCTCCATGTTGAAGTTGTTCGTGGCATAGAGTTCCCGAAGCCCGCCGACATCGTCATAGGTCAACCCCCAAAAGGAATGACCCCAATACCCACTAGAACCACGACCCGAACCGAGAATTCCCGAAGCGGCCGTCGATGAAAACAAAGGCAATGGAGTGAGAAAATCCCCGGCAATCGTGTAGGTGTAGGTCGTGCCGTTGATCACTGCGCTCGGAAACCGGGTGATCGGGTCGTAGTTTCTGATCATTACCGTGTAGTTGGTAAAAGAAAGCTGCCCGACGGTGTAGATCGTGCGGCTTCGGGCACTCCAGACAAAGTATTCTGGAAAGGAAAGGCCCGCGTGCTGCAAAATAAAAGGCATAGCGTAACTCTTCAGGTCGATGATTCTCAAGGCGGCGGCTTGGGCGTTCACGTCTTCGGCCGCGAACAGGTAGTTGCTAAGAACCTGATCGGAGATCTGGGAGATCGGCGGCAGATTGTTTAGGACCTTGAAATTCTCCTCGATACTGTTGATCCCGTTGGTGCCGAAATAGTTGAAGAACGGCTGGTCGAACCCGTAGGTAATGATCGGCACGTTCCACCGATATTCCTCATCCCGCCGCTCAGGTCCAAAAACACCACCATAGTAGGTGAAAGGTGCTCCGGTTCCCGTATTGATCGCTCCTTGATAGGGCATCGCCGGCCCACTCAAAGCGAAGCCAAGACCGTCGAAGCGGGAGGCAAAGATCACCCCCAGCAGAACCAGTTGAAAAAGAAAGCGCCGCATACGAATCAACGAAGTTGGGTTCCCATCACGTCAAACGCGGAACCGATGTTGTAGCTGTTCCAGAGACCGATCACCCTCCCGGCGCCATCGCCCGTCACGACCGGGTCCATTTCCTGAAGGACCGAGCTACCAGCCGAAGACAAATGTGACGGTTTCGAGAATGAACCGGTATCGAACGAATATTCCCGCCCGTAAACCCTTTGTTTCCGGTCGGTTGCAAGTTTGTCGGACCAAACGAAACTCGCGACGTTTCCACCCACAAACGCCCCCACGCTGCCAAGGGAACTCTTGCTGTCAGTGATTGGCAGCGCGGATCCGACTGCCACGCCGGTTTGGCCGTGTCGGCGGAAGAACGCCTGTTCGGTCTTCCGATCCACCCAAGCGACCACAAAACCGTCCTGCATGGCCGCAACACTACACGAGACGGCAAAACCTCCGTCTTCACTGACATCCACCTCGTCGCTCAGCGGCATCCCGACGCTGTTGAAGACCCGGGCGGAGACCACCGCGTCCCCCGGCAAACGATCTCCCTGCCGCCAATGCCGCTTCGATCCAGAGATCCAGCTACAGACAAAGCCGCCGCCGCTCAACGGGGCCAACGAAGGGCTATAATCCTCGCGTCCATCGGGACTGCTAAACCGCATCTGATCGGGAGATCCGCCGCTGTTCGCCAAGATCCGCCGACCAAAGATGCCTTTGAAGGCGCCTTCTTGGTTCACGCTCGTCCAAGCAACCACGGCGTCGCCCCCTGAGAGTGCCGCCACCGCCGGTGCGATCTGCTCGCCGGTCCGGTGGGTGTTGACGTAGGTCTCGGTCGTCAACCAAGTGCCGCTGGCCGAGATCTTGCGGTAATAGATGTCCCGCTGTCCGCGCCGACCGCCCTGCCAAACGACGATTCCGGCTCCGTCCGGCAAACAGGCGACCTGAGGACTGTCCTGGTCGTAGGCCTTCTGTGA
Source organism: Verrucomicrobiota bacterium (assembly GCA_038209745.1). Lineage (GTDB taxonomy): Bacteria > Verrucomicrobiota > Verrucomicrobiia > Limisphaerales > CANJSG01 > CANJSG01. The sequence goes on along the minus strand of JBBQXJ010000020.1, from coordinate 17,068 downwards.
ATTCACCAGAACTGCCTTTTCCGGAGCAGGCTGAAGGTCGCTTCCGAGACGCCGGAGGGCGATGCCCCAGCCACGACCGTCGATTTGATCGTCCTGCCAGACCACGAAGCCACCGCCTGCGGATATGCTCACAGCGGGGCGCAATTGGTTTCCGGCCAGAGGTCCGGTGATCAGGATGTCCGTGGCCGCATGGCCGCTGCCCGCCAAGCCGGCACCGAGCAAACCGAGGCACACGAACCGGGTAGCCTTTGAGTTACGAATGTTAGGCATACGCTTGATTGCTTGGCTGACAGGATTCCGAAACACGGTTGATCAATTCGAAGCCTGGTCCGGAATCGACTTCTTGGCGAACGGGAGATCCTCGTCGTTGTGCACCCGGTTGCCCGCTGGGTCGATGATCGCCGGGGTCACAAAGATGTAGAGGTTCTTCTTCGAGCTCGTATTGGACTCGCTGCGGAACAGACGTCCCACCAACGGCAGGTCGCCCAAGACCGGAATCTTGTCCTTGATCTTCCTGATGTCCTCCGCAATGAGGCCGCCGATGACGATGGTCTGGCCGTCCCAGACAACACAGCTCGTGGTAACGTAGCGGGTCCGCAGATGGGGCAGCGGAAGGAGTCCAAGCAGAGGGGTCCCGACGTTGTTGCCCACGGCGACCTGAGCCTGGGGGATGAACCCACCGGGATCGTCATAACCCAGGAATTCGCTGATGGTCGGGATAATGGTCATCTGGATGGAGAATCCATCGGCCGAGACGTAGGGAACCACATCCAAGGTGGGTCCAAACGGAATCGCGGTGGTCGGATAGGTGATCTGCTGGGTCGCATTGTTTCCAGTGGTCCCCGATCCGCTGTTGTTGTTGTTGTTTCCGCCACCGCCGGTGTTTCCACCGACCGTAGTTCCACTGACAATCGTCCGCAGATCCAAAATGGCGATCTGGGCTTGGCGTCCACTGAGGGTAGTCACCTTCGGTGCCGTCAGAACATCGGCACCGCCTCGCTGTTCGAGTGCTTTGATGGCCACACGGAACTGGGGATCTGTCAGGATTCCCGTAATCGTCGCGACCGTCGGTGTCGTCCCGTCCGTCACACCAAATGTTCCACCAAACGTGTTTCTGATACCCGAGGTAATCAGACCATCGGATCCAGAGGGCGAGATGGTCCCGGGGCCGGGGGTGTATCCGCCAGCACCGTTGGGAAGACCTGGGCCGGGGAAGATTCCGGAGGGATTGGCCGTCGAACCACTTCCCGCAGGTGATCCGAAGGACGGGGCGGTTCCGCCCTGCGCACCGACTTTGCCCCCACCGAGGGTGAAATTTCCGAGATACCAATCAAAGCCGAGCGCCTTGCTGTCGTTCTGGTTGATCTCGGCAAACTTCGCTTCGATCGTCACCTGCGGCGGCGACACATTGAGAACCTCGATCGCAGATTGGATCGTCTCCAGATCCTCGGCCGCGGCACGGACCATCAACAATCCGGCACGATCATTGAAGAAAATGGTTTTGGGTGGGCTGAGATCGACGCCGGCTGCGGTGAAATAGAGGCGAACCAGCTCGTGGACGTTCAGAGTATTGGTCCGGCCGGTCACAAACTGGATACCAACGCCGCCTTGACCGCCGCCGCCGCCGCCACCGCCGCCACCGCCCTGCTGGGAACTCGAAGCAGCGGAGACTCGAGGCAAACCAAAGGAGCTGCTCCCGCCTTGTCCACTCTGACTGCCGCCTCCGCCCCCGCCTCCGCCTCCTCCTCCTCCTCCGCCGGCACCACCGCCACCGCCACCACCCGCGCTACCGATGAAGTTGTAGTCCAGTGTTGTGACGCTCTCCAAACCTTGGACGAAGGTGTTGGGATCCACTTTGAAGGTGCGGGTAACCAACGCTTGACGCGATTTGGGTTTTGGCTGGAAAACGACCGCATATTCGTCGATCCGATATCGAATCGGCTGATCTGCGACCGTGACGATCGCATCCAAAACGTCCGCCAAGGTGAGATCTGACAGGGGCGGGTCGATCTTGATGATGACCGAATTGATGTCGACGCTCGCTTCGACCGGTTCTGCAGGAAACGCATTAGGATCACCCGGAATTCCTCCTGGGCCGAATCCACCCTGTCCGAACGCGGGTGCAAGCCCGGGGCCACGACCACTAGCCCCGCCGCCTCCACCGAAAGCACCAGCACCTCCCGGTCGGCCCCCAAGGGCACCGAGAGCGGTCGTGGTATCTGGGATGGCCGACGCGGCATCAGCGTGTGGATTGATCAGGAAGTTGATTCCCTTCCCATCAGGATCACTGTTCTTCGCCTCGATTCGAAGCTGTCGCAGGACCTCGGATAGCGGCACTCCGTCGAACGCCACTTCCTTCATTATGATTCGATGGAGTTTGCTGCTGATCCGTTGGCGACCCGCCGAGGTGTAGATAATGTTGGTCCGGGCCATCGGATTTGGAACCGGGAGAATGTCCCGCTTGACCGTGGGGTTCCACGCCTTCTCGACCTCGATCATCACGGTCTTGGCATTGTCGGAACGCTTCCGGGCCGCGCTCGATATCTTGGCTTCTTTGACAAGGTTCAAGTAGTAACCCGCTCCGGCATTGAGCGGTTCGGCTTTTACGGCCTTCTCCAACTTCGCTTGGGCCTCGTCGAATTTGCCGGCTTCGTAGAGCCACTTTCCATCTTGAACGAGAGTGTTGACCTGGATGTGCTCTTCCTTGATGTCTTTCGCCTGAGCCACCACTCCTTCGCTCGGAATCCGTCCCCGCTGGTGCTCAAGAAGCTTTGCATTCAACTCCTTCGCATTGACCACTTCCGGATTGGTCGCATCGGCGTTCAGCGCCCGTGAAATCTGAACGTCGGCCGTGACGAAGTCACCTTTGGCCTGGGCATCCTTCGCCAACGCCAAGGAATTCTTGACCAGACCCGCAACAGCGGCGCTCTTTTCAGCTTCGACTCCAGCCGAGCCAAGACCCACTTGTGGTATCAGGAGCACTGCCTCCTGATACAATCTGGCCGCCTGCTCGGTGCGGCCTTTGGCCTCCTCAGCGGTCGCCTGCTTCACCTTCGTCGAGAGGGTTTGAGCGGCCTCCTGCCTTCGAACAGCTTCCTCTTCGGCAGTAACGGTCGAGGCCGCCTGCCCGAAGGTCCGCTGAGCGACGGGACCCGAGATCAACAAGAAGGCAAAGGCGCAACAAACACCCTTGAGCATGGGACTTTTAACTCTGGAACAACGCATAATGGACTTTTAGGGGGAATGGGAACCCTGGAGGGAGAGTGTCGTTTGTTTCTGTGTCGCGGTGCTTTGGATCCTAACTTGCGACGAAGTGATGACAACGATTTTGTGCCATCCGCCGTCGAAAAACAGGTCGGTCCCATTCCGGACCCCGCTGAAGGTCTTGCTTTCCAAATCGTATCGGAGATCCGCTTCGTAGCCTTCGATCCGCGAGAATGCTTTATCCTTGGTGACCCGGAAGGTTTCCTTGGTCTCGGGGATCTCGAAAAGGAACTCTTCGACTCCTCCCGGAAGGGTCTTCACCGATGAAAGCTGGAGATCTCCGCTCTTTTGACCCGGGGTAAAATACCGTGAGGCGCGGCGGGCTGATTTTCGGGGGGATATTTCTTGGACGACGGTAAAGAAGTGACCTCCTCCAGCCGGGCTTTTTTCGTAGATGACTTCAAACTTGAGGGGACGGATTTCGAGAATGCTGATGGCCTCGGCTCCTTCGGTTCCCGGCGGAAGTTTCACCAGATCCCCGTTTTGCTTCTGTTTCCAAGTAACCGGGTTGAAGGTGTTGTGCTGACCCGACAGGACGAGTTTCGGAGGATTCTTCATCCGCTTCAACGCTTCGGTCGGCGCGGAAAGATCCAGCGGTTTGTAGATTTTCGGCGGCGGAAGTCGATCGTCGATCTTGGACAAGTTCTCCCTGTCTCCCTCCAAGGTGAAGGGCAGCGCAGCCGCTGCGAGGACCAACCCCAACAAGATGACCGCCAGCAGGATCTTTTCGTAGTGCTTTTTGAGAAAATCCATGATCAACGCGCGTTGGTGCCCACAAGACGAACAACATCGACAAGCAGGGTGATGCGAAGCGGACGACTATCCAACACCACCACCGGCTGCATCGGGTTCACTTCTGGCTGGGTCGCCTGATATCCTCCAAAGGAAGCCCGTCCGCCTCCCGGCCTCAGACCTGCATAGGGATCGCCGCCCCGTTGTTCCGCCATGAAGTTTCCTGGCCTTCCCTCTCCAAGACTGGTCATCCCTCCGGCCGACGAGACGTCGATATCTTTTACGATAATGCAACGGTCGGACCTCATCATCCGGTTCACGATGTCCGCGATTTCTGGACTGAATGATTGGAAGGTGAGCTCGTAGGTCATGCTGATGGTGAACTCGTTTGTCTTGGCGGGCAGGCTGAGGAAGTCGGCACCCCCGGTTGCCGCTTGATCTTCGACTGTCATCGACGAACGACGGATTCCATCGATCGAATTGACATGGGCCTCCACCAGTATCTCGGTCAGAGCCTGGACATCTCCCAATTGCAGCACGAGTGGACTGATCGAGTTGCTATTGAATTTGAACATCGAACGAACGGGGGCGAACGAGAACGCGAATCCTTCCGGCACGGGAATGCCGTTGTTCGTGGCGTAGCGGCTCAACTGGAAAACCGTTCGTTCCAAGAGCCCTTTGAATGCTTGGTCGTCGATGTTCGATGCCGGAGGCATCGGAGGAATAACGGCTTTGATTTGAGTCAGAAACCCTTCGAGCCGCTTCCGATCCTTTTTAACTTCGTCGATGTTTTTGATTTCGCCTTTGCCAACCGGATGGACCGGGGCAGACCAGAGCTGCACCCGCTTGTCGAGCAGGTCGGTCAACGTTTGGTCGGCGGTGGTGTTTTCACCCATCTGGGCGAACAGGAACCACGTCGCAACCCCCAAGAGGACCAGCGAGGCGGCGCCAACGGCGACAAAGACAAGATTCCGCTTAATCCACTCCATATCAGAACTTCAGGGGCCGTTTGAGCTTGAGGGTCATGTTCAAACCGATCGTGATCTGCGAGTCGTCGACTTGGCCAATGCCACCTTCGATGGCTGTTCCTTCTCCGAAGATGGGGCTGGCGATAAACGCATCCCTCAATCGATAGACAAGGTCCGTGTTGGCGGTCGGCGACTTCTTGCTCAGATTGACCGAGCGGATGACGCAGGAAATACTGGAAAGTTCATTGGTGGATGCCGTTGTCACGGACATCGGCGCCTTGGGCGTTTCGGCCTCGGCGATCGATCCGTAGTCAGGGCGGCCGCCGCCTCGGCCCGCTCGGCTCATATAGGTGGCCCGCATCTTGGCGCTGTCCATTTCAGCCGCCTGGGAATTGCCGCCTCCACCTCCTCCGAAATCGCCACCCACGCCGGCCGAGTATCCCGGAACAACCGGGGAAAACTTCTCCACCCAGACTCCGGCGTCGGCACCCACCTTCTCCTTGGTCGCCACTTCAACTTCTACAAGAATCCGATGCAGCTCGTTCAGGACGATCGACCAATACGCCCGGTCGTCCACCAACTGCCCGAGTTCATCGATGTTCTTCTTGATGCGCCCGACTTCCCCGACTGCCGCCGACAGGGTCTGGGCATTCGCCTCGAGTTCTTCGACCACCGGTTTCACTTCGCTAATTTTCGAGACCTTGATGGTATCGCGACGCTGGTAGAAAAGACCGATGGCGAAAACCACCAGAACGAGCGAGAGGATTGACGCGATGAAATAGGGTTTCTTTTGGCCGAATTCCTGACGTTGGAGCGACGTCTTCGGCATCAAGTTGAGCTCGACCGGACAATGTGCCAAGTTTCTCAGGCCAAGACCGACCACTTCACCGAACGAGTGGGCCACGGTGGACAACTCCTCAAGATTCACCCCGGGAGCAAATTCAGCAGACTTGAACGGATTGAAATACTCCACCGGGACATTGAGCTTCTCGGTGAAAAACTCCTGGGTGTAGGTCATCACCGTGCCGCCGCCGGAGAGGAACAGCATCTGCGGCGCGGAGCCACCCTGCTGTGCCCGATAAAACTGGATCGTTTGGTTGACCTGGATATGGAGCCGGGTCAACACCTGCCGCGCGATCTTGGACACCGCCGCCAACTTCGGATCCTCGGGTTCCTCATAGGCGCCCCCAAGGCTGACGAAGCCACTTTCGATCTTTATTCGCTCGGCCTCGGCGAAAGGAATTTTGGCCTCATTGGCAAATTCTTGGGTGATCGAATTGGCCCCGATGCTGATCCCCCGCGCAAAGACCTTGCCCTTCTCGAAGAAAAGCAAGTTGCTGGTCTTGGCTCCAATGTCCAAGAGCATGGTGCAGCCTTCGGGATCGCCGTAGTTATAGCGAAAGGCATTGCACAGAGCCGCCGGCGAAACATCGACCAGTTCGATCCGGACTCCCGCAGCCTGCGCCGTTCGGAACAGGCCTTCGACGATCTCCGTTTTGATCGCCACCAAGAGGACCTCCAACTCGCCCGAGGCGGAGGTGCCGAGGATCTGGTAGTCCCAAACCACCTCTTCGAGCGGAAACGGGACGTTCTGCTGGGCTTCGTAGGTTACGATCTGGGCCACCTTCGACGAATCGACAGGGGGCAACTTGATGAACTTGGAAAAGACGTGGAATCCGGGCGCACAAACACTGACCTGCCGGGAGGAGAACGCCGGGAGCAACTCCTGCATCGCGCCGAGCACGGCCGCTTCGCGGGTGGATTCCTGCGCACCCGCGGGACCGAGGGCCTTTGTGGCGAATTGCTTGAGCCGAAGGCCACCCGCCTCGTTCCGCTCAAACTCCGCGATCTTCAAAGTGCCGGCACCGAAGTCCACGGACAGGAATGATTTTACGCTCATCCGTTGTTAGGGTTGCAATACGTCGCCTCACACACGAATCCACAACTGGGTTGCGAGTCACGTTCCGAGGAAGTTCGGGTTGGGTTACAGAAATACATCTGGGGGGTCAATGGAAAACCCGGTTAATACCGTTTCGTGTCGGCCAGATTCTCGGGTGGATTTCGACCAATTCTCAGATCCGCTTGGCAAAATACTCGATCGCCGCCGCCAAACCGGCCTCCAAAGTCACCACAGGCTCCCAATCGAGAATCTTCTTGGCCCGGGTGATGTCCGGCTTGCGCTGCTGGGGATCGTCCTGGGGCAATGGCTTGTGGATGATCTTCGACTTGGAACCCGTCGCCTTGATGATCGCGCTGGCGAATTCCAGCATGGTCATTTCGTGCGGATTCCCAATGTTTACAGGCATCGAGTAGTCGCTCATCATCAAGCGGTAGATCCCCTCTATCAGGTCGCTGACGTAGCAGAAACTGCGCGTCTGGAGTCCCTTTCCGAAGACCGTGATCGGCTGGCCGCGCAAGGCCTGGCTGACAAACGCCGGGACAACCCGCCCGTCGTTGAGCCGCATCCGCGGTCCGTAGGTGTTGAAGATCCGGACGATCCTCGTCTCGATCTGATGCTGACGATGGTAGGCCATGGTGATGGCCTCGGCGAAGCGCTTGGATTCGTCGTAGCAACCCCGGGGTCCGATGGTGTTGACGTTGCCCCAGTACTCCTCGGTTTGGGGGTGGACCAGAGGATCGCCATAGATCTCGCTGGTGCTGGTCAAGAGGAAGCGGGCGCCCTTCTCCCGGGCCAAGCCCAGAGCCTTGTGGGTGCCCAGGGAACCGACCTTGAGGGTCTGGATCGGTAGCTCCAGATAGTCGATGGGGCTGGCCGGAGACGCAAAGTGCCAAACGTAGTTCACGGGCCCGTCCAAAAAGAGAAACTCGGTGACGTCCTGCTGGATGAACCGGAGATTCGCGTTGCCCGCCAAGTGGTCGAGATTGGCCGTGGAACCCGTGATCAAATTGTCGATCACGATCACCTTGTGCCCCTTGGACAGAAGGAGGTCGACCAGGTGGGATCCGAGAAAACCGGCGCCCCCGGTGACGACAGAAACGAGCTGGGATTTTCTGACCGTTTTTTTTGCTTTGGCCATAGACTTTAGTGTTCGAACAAATCCAATCCGGCGAGTCCGCCTACTTTGCACCCTTCTGGAAAAGGACGACCGGAATCGTCATCCACAGAATTTTCAAGTCCAGCCAGATCGACCAATTGTCGATATATTCGAGGTCGAGCCGGACCCAATCCTTGAAATCCTTGACGTTGTTGCGCCCGCTGATCTGCCACAGGCAGGTCAAGCCGGGCTTCACGCTGAGACGGCGGCGATGGGCGAAGTCGTCGAAACGCGTCACCTCGTCCACCGGCAGCGGCCTTGGGCCCACCAGGCTCATCTCACCCTTGAGCACGTTGATCAGCTGGGGGAACTCGTCGACGCTGGTCTTCCTCAACAACCGCCCGATCTTGGTCACACGCGGGTCGTTCGTGACCTTGAAGACCGGCCCGCTCATCTCGTTCAAGGCGGCCAATTCATGCTTGAGCTGCTCGGCGTTCGTCACCATCGACCGGAACTTATACATGGTGAACGGGCGCCCGTTCAGACCGCTGCGCTGCTGCCGGAAAAACGCCGGACCGGATGAGGTCAGCTTGATCGCCAGCGCCACCACCAGCAGGGGAATCGCGAGGAACGAAAGCAACACCGCCGCCCCGACGAAGTCGATCAACTGCTTCGCCACCGCCTCCCAGGACATTTCCGGCGTGCTCCGGAAGACCAGAACGGGGCGACCAAACAGATCGTCCAGCGAGGTCTTGGAAATCTGGGTCTTGAAGAAGTCCGCCACCAACCAGACCTCGACGCCCTCCAGCTCGCACAGCTGGATCAATTGCTCCACTTGCCCGAAATTGGCATGCTTGGCCAAGAGGATCACGCTGTTGATCGAGTCCCCGTGGAGGATTTCCATGAGCCGATCCTCTGTCGCTTCTTCCACCTTCAACTCGATCAGGCGATCGATCTCATTGGGCATTTGCGCCTTCAAGTCCGCGCGAATGACAGGCAGATCCTCCGGTGCCCCGATGAGAAGGAACCGCCGCTTGATCACCTGGCTGGCAAACCGTCCTTTGTGTCGGACCCGCAACAGGGACTCCTTCGCCGCGATCAGCCCGAACCCGATCACGCCGAAATTGATGATGACCGACCTCGCGACCAGTTCCTGTCTTCTCAAGATGAAGATCACCGCGATCAGGATCACCGAAAGAATCGCCGAAGAGCGCAAGATCCGCCAAAGCACCGACCAGAAAGACTGGAGAGCGCTCCGCTGATAGACACCTTGGATTTCCATGACCACGGGTGCGAACGGGAGGATCACGAGATACAGCCACGTGTAATCTTCAAACGGACGAATCGAATCCAACCCCTCGATTCTGCCCTCCAATCCAGCCCGAAAGAAATGCGCCAGCCAAAGGGCGACCGCAAACAGGACCGTGTCCATCAACTGATGGACCTGGGTGCGAACTTGGCGATGGCGTCGGAGCATGATTTATGAGCAGGACATCAACACCTGGCCCAGCGTGGTAGTTTCAAAAGGGACGGTTAACCCACCCACGGCTCTTTTGGCAAGATCCGGCTCGCGATTCTTATTGAAGAGCCGCCGTGGCGGAACCGACCGCAGGAACCAACTGATATTCGGGAACTGAAGCTTGAACGAACCGGGACAGCCGCTCATACAACGCGTCCGTCTGGCCTGTTTCCCCCGGATTCCCGATCGCGAAGGCGATCACGTAGGCCCACCGCTGCAACTCGCCCCGGGTGATGAGATCCCGGGCCATCCACCACATTCGCTCGCGATGACGGGCAGTCAGCTTGTCCCCCGACACGAACCAGAAAACATAGACCCCCTCTATCACTTCTCGTTTTCCGGCCACCTGCCGTTCCTGCCGAATGGTCATCCGCATTGCAGGAAGATTGTAACGAATTGGCCTGAGCATCGGAATGACGACCTCTTCAGATTTCAAGATCTGCCAACCGCTGCCCACAAGGCAAAATTCCGGTTTATGGATGCTAGTGCGGTCCGCGCCCATGAGCACGACCGTGTTCTGTATCCTCAACCCGTCAGGGGCCTGATACATTCTCTGTCCAAAGGTGGTGTCCTTGGGAAGGGTGTCGTAGACCAACGCTTGCAACGGCAACTCACCAGACCGGTAGTTCAGCACGCTCTCAGGGAGATCGACGGAATTGGTCGCGATGATCTTGAGTGATTCCAGCGTGTCGTTTTTGCCGATTTTTTGGGGCATCAAGTGGACGTCTCGCCTGACAATTTTCACGCCGGGTTCTCCAATTTTTTGAAGACGTCCCCAGTATCCCAAAAAAAATCCCAAACCGACGATCAGGACCAAGGACACGGCGACCCACATCCGAAGGATCCGCGCTTCGTCGGACGGAACCGATTGAGGAACTTGTTGCGCTGGCAGGCTCGATTCGGGCGTTTCCATCGATCCGTTGATGAGGCACCTCGGAATCATTTTCAACACTGCGTGCAAGCGAATCGCCCGTGCCCAATCGAGTCGTCAATCCCCGACCTCTTTTCCCGCTTCATTCCCCGAGTTCGATTTATTGGAGCGAGGGCGCCTTGAACCCGCGGCCGGAACGTCTTGTCGGTGAATCTAAAAAGGCCGATCAGCCCGCCCCACGAATCGATCCGAAGAGCCCGGCCCCGAAACACCCGACTCGCCAAAACAGGAGCTTGCTCGCTGAACATCGTTGCATGACGGCCCCCAGCGGGTTTCCTTCGTCTGACAACTACGATGAGCGAAGTCCCGACGATTCAAGATCCGCCCTATCCGTGCACGTTGACCGTGCTCGGATCTCGCCTGTTGCTGACCACCTATGAAGAATTGGGAGGCTGCTGTCGACGCTGGGCGCGGCTCCCTCAAGTCCGCGCAATGGATTTTGCCAATACCCAGACAGTGACGATGTGCCGGCACGACTCAACGTTCCGTGCGGCGGCGCGAGCGCTGGACTACGTCGCCCCGGACGGAATGCCGTTGATCTGGTGCCTGAATCGCGCCGGAGCGAAGCTGCCGGATCGGGTTTACGGACCGACGTTCATGAGGCTTTTTCTGAACAGTGTTCCCGGCGAATTCACTCACTACCTTCTGGGCGGATCGGAAGAATGCGGCAGACGATTGAGAAACGTATTCACCCGAGTAAACCCGGAAGTGCGCTTTGTCGGAGGCTTTCATGGCCGGTGCAGCGCAGACGGACGGTTAGACCCAGCGGACGAATCGCGAATCATCAATGAAATCAACGCCCTCTCCCCAGATTTTATCTGGGTAGGCTTCGGAACCCCGAAGCAACAGGCCTGGGTGCAACGCTACAAAGAAAAACTTAGCCGGGGCGTCATTCTGGCCGTCGGATTCGGCTTTGACGTCAACTCGGGCATGAAGCCAGATCAGCCGCAGTGGATGCAGAAACATGGTTTGGGTTGGGTGTTCCGCCTTTTATCCGAACCACGCAGACTCCTCGGGAGATACGTGAAGTACAACTCCCTGTTTCTTCTCTATCTCCTTTGGGACGGTATTCGCGGCAAGGCGTGGGGCAAATAGATCCATTGCCGCCGAAAGCCCCAAATCGCCCCGATCACCTTCCCGGAAAGTTTGAGCTCCAGCCAAGCCGCCGGGCCAAACTCAACTCTCCCAGAAAGCGGGTGCTGTCACCTCCGACGCACCAAATAGGTACCATATTGGAGACGACGCGAAAACGGCGGCTCGATTGGCTTGGCATCGTAGGACACCAGTTCCGCCTCTGGTCCAAGAGCGCGAATCACTTGGGAATGCACAACGGGATAGATCGGAATGTAGGCCTTTCCCTTGTGCCGGAACGAGCGCCAGACTTCAGCCACCCATTCAGGAATCAGCCGGCGCCAAAGAGTGCGTGGCTGCATGACGTTGAAACATAAAATCCCACCGGGCTTGAGAAGCCTCATGAACTCGGACAGGTAACGTTCCTGAAAGCGACTGGGTGTGTGCTGGAGCGCGATCAAAGTCAGAACAAAATCAAACGACTTCGACGGAAACAGCGAAAGATCGGGCGCAATGTTCAGATGAAACGACACCTTGGGCCCTTGCCGGTTGATCACGCGGGCTTGTTCCACCATGGACGCGGAAATGTCGACTCCATCCACCGTTGAAAAGTGACGGGCCAGCGCTTGGCTCAACCGGCCGAGACCGCATCCAAAATCGAGTGCCCTGCCGCCCACAAACTGCGGGACAATTCCTCGAACACGAAGTTCGTCCACGATCCTGTCCACTTCCTGTTCGCCCGTTAAAAGGAACTCGTCGTCGCCCCACTTGTTCCCTGACTTGCCCGGATCGGTCAGAACAACCCACTTGGGGTCGTGGCTACCGAGTTCCGTCCAGTTCTTGTGGCATTGTTCAATGTTCATTTTGGATATCGGTCAACGTTGGATTCGACGCTTCCCTTGGAACCGGTCCCGAGTCAAGAGGAAGGCCCGGATCGGAAGCGTGAGAGTCAGGCGCTCGCTCGCTCGGAAGCGCGCGCTCGATCAGGAACATCCCCAAAAGCGCGACAGCAAACGTCAAAAATCCCAGATTGGTCTCGATCTTTTTGCCTGCCTCCTGCCCTGCCATTTCGGCGACCACGATGACCGTGATGATCCGTAATATATTTCCCGCCACCGCCAGCGGGATCACCGCCCCCATCAACACCAACCGGCGCCACCAGGTCTTGAACGAGATCAGCGCGTAGACAAATGCGAGGCACCCGAGCGCCGTGAGACTGCGGATGCCGCTGCAGGCCGGGGCAACGTCGTATTGGAAAGTGCGGGTTGAATTGAAAATGAGACTGCCATCTCGCTGGACATCGATGCCAAAAATTCCATGCGAAACTCCGACGGAGACCTTCGACACGATCATCCGCAGCGGAAACGTGAGGGGCTCAGCCAACTGGCTCAGCGGGATAGAGAAAAAGAACAGCAAGGAAGGAACCAGCAGCAGCCCAAAAAAACGCCATCCCCAGACCAACGCCACCCAGCCGCCGAGGCCGAAGAAAAACGCCACCACTGACAGCCGTGGTTGCTGGATCACGAATCCAACCAAATGAAGACCGATCGCTGCCAAGACCAACCCCATGGCCGAAGGCGCCACCCGCTTTGGAGCCTTGGCCAAATCATCCCGTTGCCACCACAAAAGTCCTGCTACCAAAAGGGGCACAACAGCCCCGAAGGCATCATCCTGCACTGTCTCATACATGAAGTTGAGCCAGCCAAAAATGCTGTGCGTCGGCCGGTAGCCGAGGGTCGAATTGCCGAAGAAGTGGAAAAGGGCAAACCAACCCAAAATCAACGTCCCGAACAGCGCCTTGTGCGGAAAAGCTGCGGACAGTCGCCGGATGTCGTCTCGGAACGACAATTCTGTCGTTGGGAGGGAGTCAGCGGAAGATTTCATGTTTGGACCAAATTCTGGCATGGCCAACAACTGCCCGCCAAGCCCAACTCGCAAAACTCACGCCAAATTAGCCGGCACGGTGCAGTGGGGATGGGGGAGCGCGCCCGCCCCGGGCGCAGTGGACCGCGCCCTCGCGGCCCACCGGAGGCGCAGGAAACGACTCACCGCTTGGTGTGTCCCGGGACGCGTCCGGGTCCAGCGCGGGACGCGTCGGACGGCAGCCGGGGCGGGGCAAGAGCCTGCGGATTTCCCATCGTGCTACGCGCTCATCGTTCAGTGGTTCCCTCCAGACCGGTCTGACGGGCAGGCTCCGCGTCGCTTTGGACGCAGGCTCCCACTGCCTCGACCCGGATTAGACAAGAAGTTTGGCGGGGATGCGTCACCTCGCGCTCGCTCGGACAATTTCCTCGCCCGTCGCAATCCCGCTGGGTTCAATCCGCAGCCTAGGTGATGAGTGCTAAGCAAAAACTCCTTCAAATTTTCCGAAGTATCGGGCGCAGCGCGGTGTGGAAAAATCCCCGGCTTTACCGAGCCTTGGGCCTGGCCAGAAAGAGATACCCGAAGGAGTTCGACGCCCCTCAAGACTTCTTCGTCGTCGGTTTTCCGAGATCCTCGAATACTTACTGCGGCCACTTCCTTAAATCGAGCCAACCGCAGGGATTCAGGGTTCTCTTCCAGCTCCACCTGCCGCCGATGATCATCGAGGTGCTGGACCGAGGCACTCCTCATATATTTGTTCTGCGACACCCCAAAGAGTGCGCGAGATCCTATGCAGTGATGCTAGGAAAGCCCGTTTTGGAGCAGTTGAACTACTACATCGATTTCCACACCTGCTTGCTGGGACGCCGCGACCGGCTTTTCATCGTCCGTTTCGAAGACTCCACGAACCGGATCATGGACGTCCTAGAAGCGGCGGAAAAACGATTCTCAATCCAGCTGGTTGCTTCGATCTCTCCCGACGAGGCCGAGAAGAGGACGCAGCAAGAAATTCTCAAAGGAACGACGGATCCCGACGGGACGGTAAACCACCGCCACTTTCATCTGCCGTCGGATGAACGCGCCAAAATGGCCGCCTGTCTGGAAATCGAATTTCTCGATGCGTTGGTTTGTGAGCGCCTTAAAGTTGCCGAGGGCCTCCATCGACAGTTCCTTGAGCACGCGGCCAAGATTTGACCTTCCAAGGAACCCGACCGCAGCCATTCGCACCTCCGACACCCCCAGGCGTTGACCCTCGATCTTTTCCCGTTTCCTGCGCACCACTCCATGAGAAATCGACAGTCCTAGCCCGACAATCTTGGATTTCGAATCCCAAGGAGCCGACAAAATGCTTCAGACTGGACTATCGTTTCGACTCCCTCGGCAATAGTCATTTCTCCGGTTCGAACTTCGACATCAGGTTCCAGGGGCGCTTCGTAAGGATCGGAAATCCCGGTGAAGTTTGGGATCAGTCCTGACCTGGCTTTCTTGTAAAGGCCCTTGGGATCACGCTTTTCACACAGCTCAATCGGAGCATTTACGAAAACCTCAACGAACCGCGCTGCGCCAAGCTGCTGGCGAATCCGTTCCCGGTCCTCGCGATACGGCGAGATGAAGGAGACGACGCAGATCAATCCGGTTCCCGCCAAGATTTCGGCCACGGCCCCTGCCCGACGAATGTTCTCCCTTCGGTCGTTCCGGGAGAACCCCAGATCGGAGGAGAGCGCGCGACGCATCACGTCTCCGTCCAGGATGCAGCATGCTTGGTCCATCGCGCGGAGACGATCCGCCAAAGCAGCGGCCAAAGCGGACTTGCCCGAAGCGGAAAAGCCGGTGAACCAGACCACGAATCCCCGTGTCCCGGCGGGGTCACCGCTTTGCGCCTTGGGCGGGGTCGTCTTTGAGGCCTTCCGAAGGCTGGGAGGCCGGACCTTGATGGATCCATCAAGTGCCGTGCGCGCTCCTTCCATTGCTTGAATTTTTTCCATTGGAAAATCACTTTGGCCCCGTTCCTGTGACCTGCATTTGAATCGCAACTCGCCCACGCGGAGGTCAAGTTGATTGATCGATAAACTCTGACCCAATTCGCATGGCGCCGACCGAATTCTCAAAGCACGCTTTTCTTGGCATCGACTCGGATGCAACGCAGGACGGGACGATCCCATGGCGACGCCCTGCCTCACGATGAGCCTCTACCATCCGGGTCATCCCCTGCCCCAGGCGCAGGTTCTTTCGGTCTCCCGGAAGAAGCGGATCCTCAACCACGCGCTCGGACTTGCCTGCCTCGGGCTGAAATTCCGATACCGCGTTCGCGCCCCAGCCCCGACACCCGGCTTGCCCTTGCGGGTTCTGATTCTGGAACCGTTCGGCATGGGGGACATCATCGCGTTGGAACCGCTCGTCTCCAATCTTCTCGCCGCCGGGACGCACGTCACCCTTGCGGGACAATCCCGGTGGGCCGACCTGATCCCGGCTTCCGACCACTTTCAATGGCTGCCCCTCACGCTCCCGTGGGCCTCCTATTCCGGCGCTGAAAAATACCAGCTGGCCCGCCTGCGGACCGCGCTCTCGATTGCCACCACTGCGTTGGAGCCGGCAGCCCGAGCCGCGATCGCGATCGATCCGCGGGGAGACCTCCGCAGCGTCGCCCTTCTTTGGCGTGCAGGCGCCTCCCGGGTCCTGACGCTCTCGGACTACAGCCACTCGAACGCCGGGAACTCCCATTGGGCCGCCGAAACCTGGAAATGGGACCGTCGATGGAACAAATGGCGCAGCAATCTCGCCAGCATGGAGCTCCTAGGCATGGAACCCGCCGAAATACGCCCACCTCGATTCGCTCGATCGGCATCCATCCACAAACCAGCGACGCGATCCATCGGCTTGATTCCGATGGCACCCTGGGCCGGCAAGCTGTGGCCACCCGCTCGCTGGCACGGACTAGCGGACCATCTCCGGAAAGGGGACTGGAATCTCGTGGGGCTCGGAGGTCCGGGCCAAACCCAGGATGTCCGGCTTCATCTGGGTTCCGCGGTGCCTATCGTGGAGTGCGCATCCATCGGCGAATGGCGGCACCAGTTGGAGCAGCTCGATCATGTCGTGACGGTGGATTCCGGTCCCATGCATTTGGCCGCAGCGCTCGGGATTCCCAGCACTGCGTTGTTTGGCGGCGGCCTGCTTCCGGTCTGGGCACCCTCCGGGGAACAATCCCGCGTGGTCACCCACCAGTTCGACCCGGGGAAAGGACCCTGCCACCAAATCGGAGAAAACCTGGAGTATGAGAAGACCTTGATGGAGTTGATCCGGGTCGACGAAGTGTCAGCCGCCATCGACCTCACCTCGCCAAGCCGCTAGCCCATTACCGTGCGATCATGCCTGCACGAGCGTTGCTCCGCTCAGGCGGACCCACGGCTCTTGAAGCCGGCAATCTGTCGACCCAACCGGATTCCACCGCGCTCCACGATCAGGAAGATCGATCGTGGAATCCTCTCGGAACCTTGGAACCCTCATTTGGAATTGTTGCTGCTAAACGCCCAGTGGTGCATGACCCTAAAACACGATCTTTGTCCTTGGCGGATCCATCTTTTGATCGTAAGCGTCCTGCCGAGCACCGGTTGAAGGCATAGATGTCGTAGCGATAGGCTATGACATCTATGCCGCGCTATGCCGCGATTTTGTGGAGGGGCTGGCGGGATCTGGCCCAAGCGGCGGGGAGGATCTCGGGGAGCTG
>JBBQXJ010000019.1:0-60678 GCA_038209745.1 Verrucomicrobiota bacterium | reverse complement strand
ATCGCGATCACGTTGCCGGACTTGTAGTCGGCCACGGACTTGGGATTGGCCGCCAACGCGTCGTCGCAGAACTTCTCGATGGCGCCGGTGTCGCTGACCTGGGCCATGCCTTTTTCCTGCACGATGGCGGCGGGGGCTTTGCCGGTGGCAAACATCTCGGTGAAGACTTCCTGCGCGATCTTGGTGCTGATCTTGCCGGAGTCCACGAGGTCGATCAGCTCGATGAAGGATGCACCGGGGAACTTCACGTCGGCCAGGGTGGTCCCGGATTCGGTCAGCTTGGCGCGGAGATTGTTGATGACGAAATTGGCGACGGCCTTGGGATTCTTGGACTGTTTCGCGATGGGCTCGAAGTAGTCGCCCAGCGGCACGTCCCAGACGAAGGTCTGCGCGTCGGACGCGGGCAGCTGGTAGTCGCGCATGAAGCGCTGCTTGCGGGCCAGCGGGAGCTCGACCATGCGCTTGAGGATGTCGGCCAGCCATTCGTCGGTGGGGGCGACGGGCATAAGGTCGGGCTCGGGGAAGTAGCGGTAGTCGTGCGCCTGTTCCTTGGTGCGCATGACCTCGGTGATGCCGGCGGGATCGTCCCAGCGGGAGGTGCATTGGAAGAGCTTGCCGCCGGACTTCAACACCTCGATCTGGCGCGGGATCTCATACTCGAGGGCGCGGCGGGCACCAGAGAAGGAGTTCATGTTCTTGATCTCGATCTTGGCGCCGAATTCTTTCTGGCCGACGGGGCGGACGGAGACGTTCACGTCGCAGCGGACCATGC
The DNA here is from genome assembly GCA_038209745.1 of Verrucomicrobiota bacterium. Taxonomy (GTDB): domain Bacteria; phylum Verrucomicrobiota; class Verrucomicrobiia; order Limisphaerales; family CANJSG01; genus CANJSG01. The sequence goes on along the minus strand of JBBQXJ010000019.1, from coordinate 59,906 downwards.
CTTCCTCCATGTTGCACTCGGAGATGCCGCCGTAGCGGAGGATCTCGGTGAGGGCGTTGAGGTAGGCGTAGGCCATGTCGGGGCTGGTGATGTCGGGCTCGGAAACGATCTCCAGCAGCGGCACACCGGCGCGGTTGAAATCGACGCCGGAGATGCGGTCGAAGTGGAAGTTCTTGCCGACGTCCTCCTCCAAGTGGGCGCGGGTGATGTGGACGCGGGCGATGGAGCCCTGGAACTCGAAGTCGACGTAGCCCTTGGTGGTGCTGGGTTTGTCGAACTGGGTGATCTGGTAGTTCTTGGGCGCGTCGGGGTAGAAGTAGTTCTTGCGGTCGAACTTGGCGAAGCGGGGGATCTCGCAGTTCAGGAGGTAGCCGGCGAGGATGGTCTGCTTGAGGGCTTCCTCGTTCGGGACGGGCAGGACGCCGGGCAGGCCGAGGCAGACGGGGCAGACGTGGGTGTTCGGGAGGGCGCCAAACTCATTGGCGCAACCGCACCACATCTTGGACTTCGTCTTGAGCTGGACGTGCGTTTCGAGGCCGATGACCGCTTCGTATTCCATAAATTCGTGGGGGCGAATTAAGCACGTGAGCGGGCGGATGGACACGGATTTTTGGCGAGGGAAAGGATCGGTCTACGGCCCGATCCGGCTGGAAGACGGAGCCGGGGCCGCGGCCGGTCCGAGGCCCGCGAGCCCCCAAGGTCCTGCGTCCCTCATTGAATGGACAGCCGCCCGTAACCGCCCGGGAACCTCCGAGTCTTCTCCCACGTGGCGAACAAAGGCACTGGAATCATCTGGAGTGGCAGGCTCAAGGCCGACGCCCGGACGGTCGTTGCATGAAGCGGATCCTCGAAAAAAAGGCCCGTCCCGGTGACCGCAATCGCATTCAATCTTGATGTCATGTTGGTAGGGGCGAAGCTGGCGCCACGTGTTGCGACCGCCGCGCCCATGACCGACGACGAACTGAACGTGCCCGAATGCCTCGCCCGGGTGCGGCGCGGGGACGAGGACGCGGTTCGGGCGATGATGCAGCACCTGCATCCGTTGGTGATGAAGATCATCCGCTCCCATCGGCCCCGACGGCTGGAAGAGGAGGATCTGGCCCAGATGATCTACACGAAGATCTTCACCCGGGTGGACCAATACGAGGGCTTGATGCCTTTCGAGCACTGGGTTTCCCGAGTCGCCGTGAACACCTGCCTCTCGGCGCTGCGGGCGGAATCGATCCGGCCCGAATGGCGAATGGCCGATCTGGGAGAGGAAGAAGAGGCTGTGGTGGCGAATCTGGCCTCGACGGCCGGAGAGCTGGACGCATCGGTGCAGGCCGGATCACGGGAACTGGTGGAAAAGCTCCTCCAGACTTTGAAACCAGAAGACCGGCTGGTGGTCCAAAGCCTCCACATGGAAGGCCGTTCGGTCGCCGAAGTGCAGGCAATAACGGGCTGGAGCGCGGCTCTGGTGAAGGTCCGGGCCTTTCGTGCCCGCTTGAAGATGAGAAAGTCTTTGGAAAGATTGATGAAGGAACGGACGACATGAAACAGAAGACCCATCCACTTGACCGGTTGCTGCGATCCGCAGCGGCGGCCCCCCCGCGACAGGACGAGGCGGCGGCGGTTCCGTGGACGCTCGAGCAGCGGGTCTTGGCCGCGCTGCGGGGACAACGGCAACCGGAAGACATTCCATGGCTGGCACCCCTGCTCCGGCAGGCCTTCGCCGCCGCGGGCGCCTTGGCCATCGTGGTCGGTTTCCTGGCCTTTCATTCTCCGGACAACTCCGTCACCGGCTTCGCTCCGGCAACCCACGAGCTGGCGGTGATGGACCAGGAACTCACCTTGGCCCTCGTCCCAACCGATCTGAAACCATGACGACGCTCACCCGGGGCAAACTCAGCTTGATCCTCGCCGCCATGTTCTTGGTCGGCGCGGTGGTGGGCAGCCTCGCGACCGTCTATGGCATCCATGAACGGAAGCCGCCGGCCAGATCCCATGACGGGCCGCCCTCCCAAGATCGCAGCAGCGGGCGCAAGACGATCGAAGAGCGTTTCGCGGCGAGGCTGAAACTCACCGGACAGCAGCGCGAACAGCTCCGTCCGGTTTTTGCCCAGCTCTCGTCGGAAAGCGGCCTGATCAAGAGCAATTCCTTCTGCCAGGTGGAGGCGGCCATCGAAAAGGCCAACGCGACCCTGCGGCCCCTTCTCACTGAATCGCAGCGGGCCGAGTTCGAAAAAATGAACCAGGAGCGGAAGGACTTCATGCGTCCTTGGCATGAGCGCAACAGCCGCAAGGACAAGGATCGCGAGCCAGATCCTAAGCCCGCCGAGAAGCCCACGGCCGACGACGGTGGCCAGGACCCTCCTCCAAAGTGACCGTTCCCGCGCCCTTCCCGGGGGTCGCTTCCCCGTTGCCCGATCTCGATCCTGTCCCCAGTCTCCCGGCCCGAACCATGCAGCGAGCCGGCCCCGAGATCCTCCAGACCCACACTCCCGCGCTGTTCGCCGCCGCCATCGCCCTTGCGGTCGAACGGCTCCGGGCCGGCGACGTCGTCGCGCTCCCCACGGAAACGGTCTACGGCCTCGCGGCCAACGCGACCGACCCGGAGGCCGTGGCCCGCATCTACGCCATCAAGGGCCGCCCCTCGCACAACCCGATCATCGTCCACGTCAGTGACCGGGCGATGGCCCGGAGTTGCGCGGCGAACTGGCCGAGCATCGCCGACGCGTTGGCCGATGAATTTTGGCCTGGCCCGCTGTCCCTGGTCGTGCCGAAGTCCGCTCTGATCCCCGCAATCGTAGCGGCAGGAGGAAACACCGTCGGACTTCGCTGGCCCGGGCATCCCTTCATGCAGGCGGTCATCCGGGCCTGCGGTTTCCCCATCGCCGCGCCGAGCGCCAACCGATCCAACGAACTCTCCCCCACCAACGCCGACCACGTGGTCAAGTCGCTCGGCGACCGCTTGTCGCTGATCGTCGATGGCGGCCAGTGCCAGGTCGGACTGGAATCCACCGTGGTCGATCTCACCGCTTCGCCCGCCCGCGTGCTGCGACCGGGAATGATCACGATCCAGGCGCTGGCCCGGTTCGGCATCGAGGATTCACAAAACGTCTCCACGCCCGCCACGACGCTTAAAAGCCCCGGCCTGCTCACGAAGCACTATTCGCCCAAGGCTCCTCTCGTGGTCCACGCTTGGCGTGACGAGAAGGAACTGCAGTCCTTGATCAACCGGTCCGGAGTCCCCGCGGACCGCGTCCACGTCGTCACCCATCACCGGGTGCCGCTCCATCTTGACCCGACGCGCGTCGTCCTCATTCCGGACGATCCGGAAGCGTTCGCCCGCGCGCTCTACGCCCAACTCCACGCGTGCGACGATCTGGGGGCCGGACTGATTCTCATCGAAGCGCCGCCCGACACTCCCGAGTGGCAGGCCATCCGCGACCGCCTCGACCGGGCCGCCACCCCATGATCCACGCCCGATGACGTTCCAATCCCTCACCAAACCCTTCGTCCGCCTGGCCTCGATCCTGGCGCTGTGCACGTTCTCCGCCGGCGCGGCGGAGACCGATCTGTCCAAGGCCATCGCCGCATATCGTCGTTTCGACGACGACACGTGTCGGAAAGAACTGGAATCGCTCGCCGAAGCGCATCCAGAAGCCGCAAAAGTCCGCTTCTGGCAGGCACGGCTCGCACTGGAAACCGGCCACACGGCGGAAGGAGTGACCCAGATGGAAGCAGCCGCGGCGATGGCTCCCACCAACAGTGTCTACGCCGAATGGCTCGGGCGCGCCTACGGGACGATGGCGGTCGAGGCCAGCTTCTTCAAACGACCCGGCTTCGCCAAAAAGACGCTGACGCAGTTCAAAAAGGCGGCGGAACTCGATCCCGGCAACATCGACGCACGGATGATGCTCATCGCCTATTATCTGGGCGCTCCAGGTTTCATGGGAGGCAGCGACGCCAAGGCCGCGATGGAAGCCGAGGCCATCCGGAACATCGACGCGGTCAAGGGCGCCAACGCCGCCGCCCAGATCGCCTTCGCCGCACGCGACGTTCCCTCCGGCGAGACGGAACTCAAGAACTGCGTCACCAACCACGCCGCCAACGCCGAAGCCCACCTGAACTTGGCCCTGCTCCAGATCATGCAGCAACGTTTCCGAGAAGCCTGGAAATCACTCCAAAGGAGCCGTGAACTCAGTCCGACCAACGCCCTGACCCTCTACCACTCCGGCCGCGCCGGAATGCTCTCGGGCCTGCATCTCGACCAGGCCGAGTCGGCGATGAAGGAGTATCTGCAGCTCCGCCCCGGCTTCGGCTTCCCCAGTCCGGGCCTGGGCCATTTTGTTCTCGGTCAGGTCTATGAACGGGCCAAGCGAATGGACGACGCCCGCCGTCAGTTCGAAGAAGCGCTCCGTCTCGAACCCCGCAACGGCGAGTTCGCCGACAAGATGCGCGCGCTGAAACATTGAATGAAGACCACGGTGCCCGGACACGTCGGCCCCCTTGCTTACTGTCACCAAATCCGACCGACCGCGTCTGTGTGGAATATCTCCGTAACAACCCCGGACGAATCCGGGTCTAGAGACGGTGACGAAGATTTGACGAAGCAGACCACCTTGCCCAATTTCGACCTTCTACCATGCGACCCCTATCCATTGCCGCCGCGATTTGTGCCACGTTAGCCGGCGCCCTCCCCGCCCTGGCGCAGACAAACACGGTCCGCACGTTGACCCTCGATGAATGCCTGCAAATGGCGCTCACGAACAACTTCACCATCCGGATCCAGCAGAAAAATCCGGCCATCCTCGAATACAGTCTCGAAGGGGCCTACGGATCGTATGAGCCGACTCTCAACGCGAACTACACTTGGGGCGAGCGCTCGGATCCCACGGGCAAGGACGCGAATGGCGTCCCCTATCCTCCGCAGGAAGGCAGCTACAACGGAGGCAACGTGGGATTGGCCGGAACCCTTCCCTATGGCCTCGGCTACAGCCTGGGCGGCAACCTCAACCGCAACATCGGCCCCGGCAACATCAACTCCGCAGCCAGCATCACCTTGACCCAGCCGTTGCTGAGAGGGTTCCTCGAGAACACCCCGAAATTTACCATCGAGGTGGCCAAACGGAATCTGCAGAGCTCCGAAGAAGGCTTCACCTACCAGGTGATGACGGTGATGACTTCGGTCGAGTCGACCTTCTACGATCTCCTCTACGCGCGGGAAAACTTGGAAGTGCAGCGACAGGCCCTGCAACTGGCCGAAAAGCTCCTCGCCGAAAACAAGAAACGGGTCGAAGTCGGCGCATTGGCTCCCTTGGACGAAAAGCAGGCGGAATCGGCGGCTTCGGCCCGGCGGTCCGACCTGATCGCCGCCACCTTCAATCTGCGCACCATCCAGAATTCGTTGGTCGATCTCATGAGCGGTGATTTTCGCTCTTGGACCGAGGTGGAGGTCGTTCCCAACGCCACGCTTCAAGCGATCCCGGAAGTCGTCAACCGAGTGGAAAGCTGGCACACGGCGCTGGAAAACCGGCCGGATCTCAAGCAGCTCAGAACCGGGTTGGAGATCGACCTGTTGAACGAGCGCTTCCGCAAGAACCAAACCCTTCCGTCGCTCGGAATCCAGGGGAACTACGGCCAAACGGCGCGCGGCGACAGGAACTGGTCCGACTCGCTCAACACGACGGCCGACGGCACCTACCCCAACCACAGCATCGGGGCGATCTTCAGCATGCCTTTGGGCAACCGGGCCGCGCGGTCCAGTTATCGGGTGATCCGCGAACAGCGCGTGCAGGACGAACTCCAGATCCAGCAGAAGGAGCAGTCGATCTTCGTCGAGATCGACAACTCCATCTCCGCCATCAGCTCCGCCTACGAGTTGGTCGGCTCCACCAAGCTCGCCCGCGAATTTGGCGAAGCCGCCTTGGACGCCGAGCAGAAGAAACTTGAGAACGGCAAGAGCACGAGCTTCTTCGTGTTGCAGCTCCAGCGGGATCTCACTTCGGCCCGCTCGGCCGAGATCAACGCCCTCACCGTCTACAACAAGGCGCTCAACTCCTTGGCTTACCACGAAGGTCGCACGCTCGAGCGACGGAACATCGAGCTCAAAATCCGCTGATCCGTCGAACTGCAGGGCACGTTCCCCAAAAAGAACTGGCGGGCGATTCGTGAAAACCGCCCGCCAGGCAATGAATCATCGTAGTCAGCACCGAGATTGCGGCTCGATGCCCGGGGTAGGCCAATAGGTGGGACTTTTTGACGGCGCCGTGATGGCACCGACGGCAGGGCACGCTCCAAACCTCAAACTTCCGGTAAGTTGCGTGGTTTCCATGCCTCCCGAAAAGCTTCGCGCGTGCCAACACCAAAAGACTTTCGAAAACAACCGAATCTCTTTTGCGCAGCCTAATACCATGCCCAACTACCGGCATGGTGTGTTTTTCTGACCATTTCCTCCGGCCGAATTGCCGCAATTAGTCGCCCTTCGCCACCGCCCCGATTCCGGCCGGATCATCAACGCCTTTCCAGCAACCGCTTCACCCGGGCCGCGCTGCCTTCCGGCCGTTCCATAAACCGATGGTTCGGCTCAAATGTCAGCTTCCCCCGCCCGATCGTCACCGTCGTCTTGCCGGCCATCGCTATGGCTTTCAGCGCTTCCATTCCCGTGAGATTCCAGCCGGCAAACGAGTGCCGATAGAAATGGTTGGCCGAATCGGCATAGGGCTCGGGCCACATGAAAACATTCATCGAGAAGCCGAAATCCTTCTTGATGACCGGCCAGGGCGCGTCGTCGTAGAGCGCGTGCCGGTCGAACTTTCGTTTCGAGAGCTTGTCCGCCGTTCGTTGGTTCTCGACCACGATCTCAGGATCCAAAGGATCTTCCTTGGAATGGAGCAGCAAGAAGGGCGGCTCGAACTTCACAAGGATCCGGGTCTGGTTCGTGTAGGCCCGAATGGCGTCCAAGAGGGTCGGCGCGGAGTTCGTGAGCTTGGCCACGTCCCGATCGAAGAAATAGAGCTCGTCGGTCGCGCCCGGCATGAAGATCAGCGCCTTGACCGTCGAATCCTCCTTGAACGCTCCAAGCATCAACGCGACGGCATTCGTCCGGTTCAGTTCCGGCACGGCGTGGGCCAAAGGCATTTTTGCCAGGGCATCCGTCCAGTCGGCGGCCCGCCCACCCAACGACACGGATACAACCGCTGCGACGCACACGATGAAGCGAACCATAGTCTCCCCACTCTGAAGTCCCTCTCACGGGAACCGCAACGCCGTTAAACCGCCAACTGCACGACCCGCTCCTGCATCTGGTCGGTCCATCGCGCCACGTAGCTCAATACCCGATAAACCTGTTCCAGCCTCTCCAATGGAAGCGCCGAGGATCTGCCGGGATCCCCCGCTGCGGGGGCCGCCTCCCAAACGGGGTTCATTCCTTTCAGCTCGGCCAAAAGCTCGTCCCGCTTCGCGTTGATCCGCCGTTGGAGGTCGTTGAGTCGATCCATCCACTCCATTCCCTTCTCAAACAGCCGCACCTTCACCATCGGGGAAGTGGCCTCCGCTTTCTCTACGAGGAACAGATCGGCATCCCGGCACGTCTGTCCGACATCGACAAATAGATCCATGGTCCCGGGAGGGATGCGCTGGATGTCGCTCGGTGGAGCGCCGGACTCCAGTTCCAGCAGCAGGAGCAATCGGTCCTTGGGTTCGCGGAGCGTGTTGTAGGCGGCGTTGAGCGTGGTGTACTTCGTCGTTGCGTCGACCTTGGCCAATGCGCCCTCGGAATGCACCCGGTCTGGATGGGCTTCCGCCGACAATGCCAAAAACCTCCCCTTTAATTCGTCCACTTCCAGCCAAGGCCGCCGGAACTGTCCCATCAGCGAGAAAGCGTCTTCCATTGGAAAAGGACTCAGGCGCTGAAACTCTCGCCGCAGGAACAACTTGTGGCGGCATTCGGGTTGGTCACCTTGAAACCGCCCTCCGTCAGCGCGTCCACATAGTCCAATTCACTGCCCGTGACATAGAGAGCGCTCTTGGGATCCACCACCACCCGCACCCCGGCGCTCTCCACCATGATGTCCCGGTTCGCCGGCCCATCCTGCAGGTCCATTTTGTATTGCAGCCCCGAGCATCCGCCGCCGACCACCGCCACTCGCAACACCCCTTGGTTGCGACCCTGTTTTTGCAGCAAAGTGGACACCTTGCGCCCGGCATTCGCGGTGAGCTTGATCAAACGCTCGTCCCCCTGACGAATGGTCGGGGCGGCGGAAACGGACTTGGCTGCACTGGCAATCATGATGGGCCGAAACTATCCGGCAGCGGGTGTCCGGTCAACGTGTGGTCAGGACTGTCTTGTCGCGGCTCAACGCCTTCTGGACAACATCAACACCTCGGGTGGGATTGTGCCCCGCGAACGCAGATCAGCGCAGATCAACGGTTCAATCAGAAGCGTCGCCCGATCAGAACCAATTGTAGTTGAAGCTGATACTCACCCGTTCGCCTTTGACCGGGTTTGGCGGAACTTCGTGCCGCAGCCAGCTTTCAAACAAGATCACATTCCCCGCTTCCGCCGGATACTCGACGAACTGTCTGTTTTCAGGACGGCAATTTGGCTTGCGGGGGGGTGTCGCCATGAAGTTGGACAACCTAGGATCTTCGAACTTGATGGAGGAACACCCCTTGGGCGTCTTGACGTAATAGGTTCCACTGACTGTGGATACAGGATGAAGGTGCAGCCCGTGCGCCGTCTGTTTGGGCATGATGTTCACCCAACAATCGGTCATGGAGAGTTCCCGACCCTCCAAATCGTAGTCCAACTCGTCCGCAAACTTCAGCACATGCCGTCGGATCTTCTTTTCGAGATCCATGAAGGTGGATGAAAAACGATGCAACTGGCTCAGCGAGCTGTAGGAGGTGTAACCACCCGGATACCGCTTCTTCGACCATCTTTGGCCCGCACGATCATTGTCCCGAATCTGGTAGGCCTCCTTGAGCAATTCTTGGCGCACCCGTTCGGGGGAAGACCGGGTGAGCTTAGCCGCATAGATTGACGTCGAGAACCAAGCGCGTGTTGTCATTGAATTGTTTCACAAGCAACGTAGCCGTTCGTCGGATAGCCAATCGATATCCATGTTCAATCGACGAGCCAATCTGAATCGCCACAAGTCGGACTCAATCGACGGACACTTAGGTTCAACAGAACGCTCGCAACAAAAAAGGCAGCCAATGAATTGGCTGCCTTTTCTATAACTTGTCTGGGATCTATTGGCGAACTCCGCCCTTGCGGCGGCGGCGAGACTCGCAGAGCACCAAACCACCGATCAAAGCGGTGCCGAAGGCGAAGGTCGCGGGTTCAGGAACCGGAGACTCCACGAACACTCGGAATCCATTCTTGGATCCGTTCGACGCATTGAAACTAAAATTACCAGCCAGCTGAAACCCACCCGACAAAGCAGTCGTCGGAATCCGCCAGACAGAGCTAGCCAGCAAAGTGGTGTAGGTCGTGTCATATCCAGCAAGGATACTGGGACCGGCACCACCTCCGAAATCCGCCAAACTCAAACCAGAAACCGTCGTCGAGGTCCCGGCATTGATCAGCTCCAAAACAAAGCTAGATCCCGGAATCAAGCCGCTGACCGATAAATTGAGGGTCGATCCACCGATAGTAAAATGAGCCATCGGAGAACCGATGGCATTCGGATCGTAGGAAAACGTAAACGGGTGGGAAGTCGAAGGAGCGAATGTCGCCACGCTGCTCGATCCAACAAGATTGACTGAGCTGAAAGGTCCTGCCGTCGAAACACCGATCTGGCTGATGTCCCCGCCCGCACTACCGCTCTCATTCCGCGCACCAGCACCGAAACGGGTCGTAGGCGGTTGAGGAACTGCGGGAAGGGAAATGACCGTGGCCGAGGCCGACTGGCAAAGCCCTCCAATGATCGCGAGACCAAGCAGGTGATTCCGTAAGAATATCGGATCTGAGATTTTCATAAAATTTTTAAGCTGATTTTCGCCAACAAAAAACTTCTAACGCGGAAACATTCCTAGTTCAAGACACTTCTTACAAAAATGAGGCACACCCCAGATTTGCGATCTCGAAGTGCTCGAAGTCTATCGGACTTAGGACAAAAATGGTCAAAAACAGGGTTTATGAACCATCAAAACACCTTGCCCGGAAATCAAAACGCGCCCAGTTGAATCGTCGAGCGTCGATTTTAATACGCACAAGCAAGCCCGACAGGCCGCTAGCTGCTCGTCGAACACTCTGCCTGAGAATGAGGCAAACATTGCGACGGAGTTTGGAGCGCCCAACATCACCCTTAGCAGCGAGTTCCCCGCCGGATGGCAACCTCCTTCCAGCCATCAAGAACGAAAGATCCAGTCCTGCTTCAACGGTAGAAATCGGTTTGTTCGGAATTTCCGACCTTTGTTCTTGCAAGATTCAGTCAGTCTACTAAAAAGACATCAGCTGTCCAAAAAGGTGACACTTATTACCATGAAACGAAAACTACTATCGCTGATCAGCATACTCGCGCTGCTCCTGAGTTTTGGCACCACGTCCAATGCTCAGGTTCAGGTCGTTACCTGTGATGTCTTTCCAGGTTCCACATGCTACTCGGTCCAAACCGGGACGAGTTCATTCTTCGACGTGACGTTGACAGGTTTTAATCCTGGCACAACGACCTACCCGCTGATGCCTGGCATTCCCTATCAGGGTTGGTGTCTCTTGAGCTACGCACCCATCACTCCGGGTCTGAGTTATTGTGGCGCGATCCAGCGGCCAATTTCAGGAGCGCTTCCATCATATCTCCAGCTCCCCAACTGGGACGTAATCAACTACCTCCTCAACAACAAGGGAACCCTCACTCCAGATGATGTTCAACGCATCATCTGGAACTTGATCGAAGGTCTTGCCGTTTCCCCGGCCCTTCAGCCTGTCGTGGACAGCCTGCTCACCAACGGAGCAGGCTTCGTGCCCGCCGGCAACCAAGTCTTCGGCGTCATTCTTGATTTGGGTTCTACGGCGACTTCACAACCGGTAATCGTCGAAGCAATGTGCCCCCCCCCGCCGCCGCCGCCGGAGCAAACCCAATACTGCTTCAGGGCAACGGACGCGACGGCGAACAACCCAGCATTCATCTTGGACTTCGGAACGGGCTCGAGCTACCTGACCACCTCGCTCCGTTTGGTTCCGGTCGACGGCACCTCGGCGATGCTCACCGGCGTCGTCTACAAGGCCGGTAGTCCCTCCTCCAAGTTCAACGTCAACCTGACCCTCACGGGTTACAGCGATCCCGGTGCCCAGGCCGGCTGGGTCTCCTATTCCTCCATGTCCGGAACCCTGACGGGCTTAGAAGGATCCGCGGGCATGAACCTCATGGTGTCGAGCACCGGAGCGGTCCAGATCGGCAATGGCGCCAACGGGCTCAATCCTGGATTCGGCATCTCCGCCCCGTTCAACTGGATGTTCACCGCCGGCGGCAACCAGAGCGGCCACGGCAGCTTCGCCGGCCTCGCCACCGAGTGCATCGACATCACCGAAGACTGCTTGGTCGAGTTCCAGAGCACTGGAAGCAACCATGCCATCTACCTGCCGGGCATCGGCACCGACTTCATCGCTGGCAACAACCCGCTGCATTTCGTGGAATCCAGCGATGGATCCGGCGTGATCACCGGAGTGGTCTACAGCGCGTCCAATCCCAACAAGGGATTCAGCGTGAACATCTCGGTGAGCGGTTTCACCACGAACGCCCCCGCCGGCAGCCCCAAGAAGGAGCTGCCTTCCGCAGCCTACATCGAAAACAGCGGCCCGATCGATCCCTCCACCTGGGGCTACTACACCGGTTTCACGGGCACCCTGACCGGACTCGGCAACTACGCCGGCGCGGTCATCACCGTCGCCCGCTACGGCCCGGCCTTCCAAGTGGGCGTGGGCGCGAACGGCAAGAACTACAATGACGGCGCCTCCGGTTGGTTCACCGTTGCGGTCACCAAGCAGCCCAACAGCTCCTACTACAACCTCTCCCCCACCAGCCACGGCGACATCAACGTCGACTTCGGCCCTTGCGCCCCGCCGCCGCCCCCGGAAGACCAATGCTTGGTCGAGTCCAAGTGGCAGGGTGACTCCGTCGGCCATGCCCTCTACCTCCCCGGCATCGCCACGGACCTGATCGCCGGCAACAAGCCCCTCCGCTTCGTGCAAACGGGCAATGGAAACGGCAGCATCACCGGCGTCGTCTACAGCGCCTCTAATCCCTCGAGGAGCTTCTCCGTGAACCTCTCGGTGAGCGGCTTCACCACGAACGCCCCCGCCGGCAGCCCCAAGAAGGAACTCTCCTCCTCCTCCTACATCGAGAACGGCGGGCCGATCAACCCGGCAACGTGGTCCTACTACACCGGCTTCACGGGCACCTTGACCGGACTCGGCAACTACGCCGGCGCGGTCATCACCGTCGACCGCTACGGCCCGGCCTTCCAAGTGGGCGTAGGCGCGAACGGCAAGAACTACAACAACGGCGCCTCCGGTTGGTTCACCGTCACCATCGCGAAGCAGCCAAGCAACTGTGGCTACAAGCTCTGCCCCACGAGCCACGGCGATATCAACGTCGACTTCGGACCGTGCGAAACGACGCAACCGCCTTGTGTCGGAACCGGCACGATCGGTTACTGGAAGAACCACCCTGAAGCATGGCCGGTTGAATCCATCGTGATTGGCGGCAAGACCTACACCAAGTCACAGGCCATCAGCATCATGCAGCAGTCGGTTTCTGGAGACAAAACCTACTCGATGTTCCCCCAACTCGTCGCCGCCAAACTGAACGTCCTGATCGGCAACGTCTCCTCCTGCATCAGCGATACGATCACTGCAGCGGATGCATGGCTCGTAAAATATCCCGTGGGAAGCGGTGTATCAGGCAATTCCTCCGCCTGGTCCACTGGCGGACCTCTCCAAAACAAGCTCGACGACTACAACAACGGACGACTCTGCGCTCCGCACCGCGATACCTTGAATTGCGATGGAAGCACTCCCCCTCCCACCGGCGATCCCAAGCCCACGTGTGTCCCCGCTCCTTGGCGCGACACGAACATCGGCAACTGCAACTACAGCGGTTCCAGCTCCTGCCTTAACAGATGCTACACCGTCAAAGGCTCCGGCTCCGATATCTGGGGCAACGAGGACGACTGCAAGTATGTCTTCCAGAATGGCTACGGCGACTGCGAAATCACCGCCAAGGTCAGCTCGATCGACAACACCGATCCGTGGGCCAAGTGCGGAGTCATGATCCGCGAATCCATGAACTCCGACAGCAAGCACGCCTTCGCCTGCGTGACGGCCGGAAACGGAACCGCCTTCCAGCGCCGCTGCTACACCGGTGGATCCTCCCAGCACACCTCGGGCGGCTCCGACTCCAGCTGGGTGAAGCTGCGCCGCACGGGTGACACCTTCACCTGCTACAAGTCGAAAGACGGCTACAGCTGGTCGAAGGTCGACAGCTGCACGATCAAGATGGGCTCGAGCTGCTACATCGGACTGGCCATCACGTCGCACAACAACTCCAAGACCTGCACCGCCACGGTGACCAACGTCCGCGTCACCAAGTGAGCTGATCGGTCCGATCCTTGCCTCACGACGGCCGGAGACAACAGTCTCCGGCCGTTCTTCATTCCGGCCCAAATCGCCCCGAAAACATCGGCAAATGTTAATTGCCGCAAGCGATCTCCCACCTATAGTGCCCGCCATGAAGCCGGTGAAACGCCTCGCAATCTTGGTCCTGGCGGTCGTTGGAATCGCGGGCCTGACCGGCTGCGGCGGATTCCAGGCCTCAAGAACCATTTCGCCCCTCGATATGTTGTTGCCCGGCCTTGTCGGTTCGGAACCCACCAAGGAGGCTCCGGCCGTCGAAAACCAGCCGCCCCCCCATCTCGTCGTCGCTTCTGTCCGCTGATAATCAATACCTATGCGATTTCCCCTCGCCCTGACGGTCAAAATTGCCCGTCACATCGTCAAACACCGCCTCAAAAAGTCCCCCAAGTTTGCCATGGTGCTGCAGCTCGAACCGCTGCACACCTGCAATCTGACCTGCACCGGCTGCGGTCGTATCCGCGAATACAGCACCTCTCTGAAGGACATGGTGCCCTTGGAGCAGTGCCTTGAAGCGGCCATGGACTGCGACGCGCCGATGGTCTCCGTCTGCGGCGGCGAGCCCCTGATCTATCCCAAGATCGAGGAACTGGTGAAGGGCCTCCGCGACCAGGGCCGCATCATCTACATCTGCACCAACGGCATGTTCATGCGCAAAAAAATGCGCGAATACATGGCCGCCAACTGGACGCCTTCCATGGAGCAGAAGCTCCAGGCTCTGGTGAAGGAAAACCTCGTCACCGAGAAGGAAGCCGAAGGCATCCGCAACGCGGACGAAAACGCCCGTAAGAAGCTCACGATCCAGCCCAGCAAGTGGCACTACTGGAACGTCCACGTCGACGGCTTGGAATACACCCACGACCTGATCGTCGAGCGTGAAGGTGTCTTCAAGGAATGCGTGGCCGCCATCAAGATGGCCAAGATCCTGGGCTACCAGTGCGCGACCAACACCACCGTCTACAAAGAGACGGAAGTGCAGGAAATCGAGGACATGTTCAAGTTCCTCAGTTCCCTGAACGTCGATGGCCACACCATTTCTCCGGGCTACGACTACGACGCCGCCAAGAAGGACATGGCCAAGCGCCTCGGCCGCGATCCGAAGGAGTTCTTCCTGACCCGCGAAATGACCCGGGCCAAATTCAAGGACATCGAAAAGTGGGGCAAAGCCTTCACCATCTTCGGCACGCCCGTCTATCAGGAGTTCCTCGCCGGCAAACGCGAGCTCACCTGCACCGCCTGGGCCATTCCGACGTTCAACGTCCGCGGCTGGAAAGCCCCCTGCTACCTGATGACCGACGGCCACTACCCCACCTACGCCGAGATGCTTGGCAAGGTGAACTGGGAGAGCTACGGCGTGGTCGATGGTGTCGCCCGCGATCCTCGCTGCGAGAACTGCATGGTCCACTGTGGCTACGATCCGTCCGGTGCGCTCAGCACCAAGCCGCGCGACCAGTGGGCCAACTTCAAATACAACTTCGCCACCCGCCCGGCTCCGGTGGTTTCCACTCCTGAGATCATCAAGCGGGCCTACAACGGCGTTTCGATCGGCAAGGGCCATTTGGCCGAAGCCAAGGCCGCCATCAACCCGTCCGCCGGCGCGCGTGGCGCATTCTCGACCAAGGACGACCACGGCGACCACAAGCACGCCGAAGGCGACAGTTGCGGCACGGGCGACACCGCCCAGCGCGACGACCTCCTCGCGAAGATCAAAGACGCCAAGAAGATCGACGTGAAGCCGGAGTAGGGCCAACGACGGACCCAGACCCTTTCGGGCGCTTCCACGCATCCAGCGGGAAGCGCCTTTTCATTTCCATGGCTTGAGCCTCAAGCCTCCTTGCTCTACGCATTTCCCCGACGTTCATGAGCGCACTCTTTCTTTCTCCTCCGAGTTTTGAAGGCTTCGACGGCGGGGCCGGTGCGCGCTACCAGGCCCGGCGCGAGGTCACCAGCTTCTGGTATCCGACCTGGTTGGCCCAACCCGCCGCGCTCGTCCCGGGTTCACGCCTCCTCGATTGCCCCCCGCACGGCATCGGCGTCGAAGAATGCCTCCGCATCGCGAAGGGCTTCGACCACGTCATCATCAACACCTCCACGCCGTCGCTGAAAAACGACTGCCGCGTGGCCGAAGCCATCAAGGCGCAGAAGCCGGCCACCCTCGTCGGCTTCGTCGGGGCACACACGATGGTTCTCCCGCGCGAGACGTTGAACGCCTCGTCCGCCATCGACTGGGTGGGCCGTCGCGAGTTCGACTTCACCTGCAAGGAAGTCTGTGAAGGCCGTCCGCTCGAACAGATCGCCGGCCTCAGCTTCAAGAAGGACGGTCAGGTCATCCACAATCCCGAACGCGAGCTGATCCACGACATGGACGTCCTGCCCTGGGTGGCCGACGTCTATCGGCGCGATCTCAGCATCGAGAAGTATTTCATCGGCTACCTCCAGCATCCCTACGTCAGCCTCTACACCGGGCGCGGTTGCCCCGCCCAGTGCACCTTCTGCCTCTGGCCCCAGACCATCGGCGGCCACAAATACCGCGTCCGCTCCCCGCAGAACGTCGCCGACGAGATGGCCCACATGAAGCGCCTCTTCCCGGAAGTGAAGGAGTTCTTCTTCGACGACGACACCTTCACCGCGAACCTCCCCCGCGCCCGGGAGATCGCGAAGAAGCTCGGAAGCCTCGGCATCACCTGGAGCTGCAACAGCCGCGCCAATCTCGACGAGGACACGGTCCGCTTCTTCAAGGACCACGGCCTCCGCCTCTTCCTCGTCGGCTACGAATCGGGCAACGACGACACGCTCAAGCGCATCAAGAAGGGCGTCACGACCGAAGAGATGCGCCGATTCACCAAGGCGTGCCATCGGGTTGGGGTCGTCATCCACGGCACCTTCATCCTCGGTCTCCCCGTCGAGACCCGCGAGACCATGGCCCAGACCATCGCCTTCGCGAAGGAGCTCGACGTCTTCTCCCTCCAGGTCTCGCTCGCCGCGCCGTATCCCGGCACAGAGCTCTATGAGATGGCGCGGCAGAACGGCTGGTTTGTGAAGAAGGACAAGGGCGACATACTCCAAGACAATGGCCTCCAACAGTCCACGCTTGAATACCCGGGCCTGACCAAGGAAGAGATCTTCGAAGGCGTGGACCGCTTCTACCGGGAATACTACCTCCGCCCACGCCCCATCGGCCGGATCGTGAAAACCATGCTCCAGGACAAGGACGTCGCCGTCCGTCGTCTGCGCGAGGGCGTGGAATTCTTCTCCAGTCTCAAGCAGCGGAAGCGCGATAGGGCCGCGCAATGATCGGTTGAATCAGCGAGCGAATCCCGTAGCCCACCCAGCATGACGACCAAGGCCGCCAGCGTTTCGGATCTGGAAGGATCCGTTTCGGCCAGGATCAGCGACGGGATCAAAGCCTTGGCCTCGCTGCACCGCGAAAACCGACCGGCCGCCGCCAAGACCCGTCGGCTCCAATCGTCCACCCGCAAGACGCTCGACCGCATCCAATCCCACCCGGCTCCTGCTCAAACAATTCGCTGACCTCGTCGCGAGCCTGATGTTCTTGGCGCGGGATACCCGGGAAAACAAAGAGGCCATTGTCCCGGTCAGGCAGGAGCTGGATCAACTGGAGGAGGCGGTGGAAAAGCTGACCTTGGAGCTGCGGCACCTTTCCGAAATGGAACGTCTCGAACGCGAGAAAACCGTGCTCCAACTGGAAAACGTCCTGCTTCGTCTCGACGAGGCACTTCCCTCTTCCCCTCACCGCAAATCATCCCGGGGTTGAGCCAGCCGCCCGCCAGTCCAGCAGTTTGAGCTGCACGGTGACGCGCCCGTTGTATTCGTTCAGGGCCGGCGCGCAGGCCAGATCGAAACTTCCGGACGGCATCGCCTCGTTTGGCGGCACGTTCCACCAGACGGCGTCCGCCCGCGCTTGCCCGTCCGTGACACGAAGCCGCACGTGCTGGTTCTCCTTGCCCATGCGCTTGGCCGGTTGATCCAGACGAAGCGCGGGCACAATCACCTGCACCGGCGAATTACCCATGCCGAAGGGTTCCAAACGACCGAGCTCCTTCATTCGGTCCTCGGTCAGATCCTTCAGTGCGACCACGGCGTCCAAGCGCAGCTTCGGCCTGAGGTGGTCCTTCGAAAGACGTTGCCGGGCGACCTCGTTCAGGCGCTTCCGCAGCTCGTCGATCCGGTCGGGATGGACCGTCACGCCGGCCGCCATCGCATGGCCGCCGTGTTTGATGAGCAGGTCGTCGCACTCGCGCAGCGCCGACGCCAGATCGAAGCCTTCGATGCTGCGGCCGGATCCACGCCATGCGTCCCCTTCTCCTCCGATGATGAACGTGGGCCGGTAGAACTCCTGCAGGACGCGCGACGCCACGATGCCCACCACGCCGATGTGCCAGAGCAACTGGCCCTCCACGATCACGTAGTCGGTTTCAGGATCGAACCGCGCCCGGACCGCGCCGATGACCTGCTGGACGATCTCCTTTTCGATGCGCTGCCGTTCGCGGTTTCGGGAATCGAGACTCTCGGCGATGGGCATCGCCTCCTTCGCACTGGGAGAGAGCAGGAGCTTGAGCGACTCGTCGGCGTTCTCCAATCGACCGGCGGCATTGAGCCGAGGACCGAGACCGAAACCCACGTCGCGGACGTTCACTTCTCCGTCGATCCCGGCGACTTCCTTCAAGGCGATCAGACCCGGACGTTTCGTGGACGTCAGGCGAGGAAGGCCGGCGGAAACCAGGATCCGGTTCTCGCCGGTCAACGGCACCAGATCGGCCACGGTGCCTAAGGCCACCAAGTCGAGGAAATCGCGGATATCGAGGTCGAGCGCCGCCGGCCAGCCGAGTTCGCGGCCGCGCTTGGTCAAGGCATGGACGAGCTTGAAGGCGAGCCCGACGGAACAGAGCTCCTCGAACTCCGTAGCCGCTGGCGCGAGGAAGCGGACTTCGCCGGTCGCCGGTTCCGTCTCGTCACCTCGGCGGCTACGGACCTTCGGATTCACCACGGCCACCGCGTCCGGCAACGGATCGCTGACCTGATGATGGTCCAGCACGATCACATCGACGCCCCGACCGCGAAGCGACGCGATGGTTTCCACCGCCGTGGAGCCGCAATCCACCGCGAGCAACAGCGTGGCGGGAAAACGTTCCAGACAGTTGGCGACTCCTTCGGCACTGAGCCCGTAGCCCTCGTCCATTCGATGCGGCAGGTAGGCGTCGACCCGCCAACCGAGTCGGCGCATCCCTTCAAGCAGCAGCGCGGAGGAGGAGACGCCATCCACGTCGTAGTCGCCGAACACGACCATCGCTTCGCCGCGTTCCCGGGCGGCCAGCAGCCGCTCGACGGCGCCGGACATGTTCGGGAGGAGAAAGGGGTCGCGGAGTCTTTTGAGCTGGGGCTGGAGGAACGCTTCGGCCGATTCGGCCTCGCCCACTCCGCGATTGGCGAGGCATCGGGCCAACAGCGGGGAGACCGAAAGCACACCCGCCAAGCGGTGGATTTCATCCGAGATCGACGGGGCCTCCTGCCAGCGGAACTTCATGGGCAGATTCAGGACTAGGACGATCCCGAACGGGGTCCGCCCTTTGCGCGAAGGGTTCTGCGCCGCCGTTCCAACGAACCTGCCACCAGCGACGCAGCCACCGACACCACGAGGATCCCGACCACGACGCAGAGCGAATAGCGCGGCTCCAAATGGGCATCCCAGATCCCGGCCAGCATCTTGGCGCCGATGAAGACCAGCACGACCGACAGACCGTATTTCAAGTAGCGGAAATAGCCGATGGCTCCGGCGAGGACGAAGTAGAGCGATCGCAGTCCGAGGATGGCGAAGACGTTCGAGGTGAAAACGATGAAGGGGTTCTTCGTGATCCCGAAGATGGCGGGTATGGAATCGACCGCGAAGACGAGGTCGGTCGTTTCCACGATGATCAACACGAGAAACAGCGGCGTGAAAAGGCGTCGACCGTCCTTCTTCGTCACAAATCGAGGTCCCTCGAACCGGTCCGTAAACGGGAGGTGACGGCGCGACAGGCGGACGATCCGGTTGTTCTCCAGATCGACGCCGTCTCCGTCCGTGCAGAGCATCTTGAGCCCGCTGAACACAAGGAAGGCGCCCAGTCCGTAGAGCAGCCAATCGAAACGCTGGATCAGGGCCGATCCGCCCCAGATCAACCCCCCTCGCATGACCAGCGCCCCGAGGATTCCCCAGAAGAGGACCCGGTGCTGATAGGCCAAGGGCACCTTGAAGAAGGAAAAGATCAGGGCGATGACGAAGACATTGTCCATCGAGAGCGACAATTCGATGAGGTAGCCCGTGACGAATTCCTCCGTGTCCTTCTGCTGCCAATTGCCCGCCATCGCGGGCGCCACGAAGAAGGCGAAGACCATCGCCAGCGTGAACCAGACGGTGGTCCAGCCCATCGCCTCCTTGAAGGAAACGACGTGGGCCTTGCGATGGAAGACGCCCAGATCGAGCGCGAGGAAAAAAAGAACGGCCGCCACGAAGGCGGCCCAGTGCAGGGGCGAGATTTGAGTCAGCGCCAGCAGCATGACCGATCAGGCCTTGGCCGGCGAACCCGCCGGAGCCACGACCCTCACCTCGGTGGTCAGCTTGTCCGGACGCTTGCCCTTGTGCCACCAGAGCACCAGCGCGCTGGCGATGTAGATGGAGGAGTAGGTGCCCGTCAGGATGCCGACGAGGAAGGTGAAGGCGAAGTCGTTGATCACGCCGCCGCCGAAGAGGTAGAGCGAGAGCGTCGCCAGAAACACCGTGCCGGAGGTGATGATCGTGCGGCTCAGGGTCTGGTTGAGCGCCTTGTTCATCACTTCCTTGAACGTGCCGGGCACGCCCAGCTTCAGGTCCTCGCGGATGCGGTCGAAGATGACGATCGTGTCGTTGATGGAGAAGCCGATGATGGTGAGGATCGCCGCCACCATCGGAGCGCTGAGCTGGCGCTCGGTCAGGAAGAACCAGGCCATTGTCATCAGCACGTCGTGGATGATCGCCACCACCGCGCCCACGGCGAAGGCCGTGTCATAACGGAAGGCCACGTAGACGAGGATGCCGAACAGCGCGAGGATCGACGAAAAAACGGCTGTCTGGGCGATCTCCTTGCCGATGACCGGGCCCACGCGGTCCACGCCGATGACCTGAATGCCGGACGCGGGGAACTTGGCCTTGAGTGCGGCGACCACCTCGTCGCCCTTTTCAAAGACCGTCAGCACGCGGAGGAACTCCCCGCCATTGGCCGCGCTTTGATACTGGACGGTAGGATCGCCAAAATTCAGTCCGGTCACCACTTCGCGAACGGCTTCGCCCTGTTTGTCGGGGCGTTGCTTGATGCTCATCAGGATGTTGTCGCCACCGGCAAAGTCGACGCCCAGCAACTGGTGGCGCCCGGTGACGGCCTCGAAGGTCACATAGGAGACCCCCACGATGATGAGGCTCCAGGACAGGATGAAGGCCGGCTTGGCATACTTCAGGAAGTCGATCTTCCCGCCCTTCACGATGGACAGCATCTTGAGCGACTTGAGCATTCCGCGGTCGGCCAAGAAATCGAAAATCAGACGCGTCAACACCAGCGCGGTGAACATGGAGACGACCACGCCAATGGTCAGCGTGATGCCGAAGCCCTTGACCGGGCCGGTGCCGAGGAGGATCAGCAGGACGGAGGAGATCAAGGTCGTGACGTTCGCGTCGAAGATGGTGCCGAACACCTTGTCGTAGCCGGCGTTGATCGCGCCACGGATCGATTTGCCGGAGTCCAACTCCTCCCGGATTCGCTCATAGATCAGCACGTTCGCGTCCACCGCCATGCCGATGGTCAGCACGATGCCCGCGATGCCGGGCAGGGTCAGCGTGGTGTCGATGGAACACATGACGCCGAGAAGGATGACGAGGTTGAGCAGCAGGGCCACGTTCGCGATCAGACCGGCCCGGAGGTAGTAGACCAGCATGAAGAGGCTGACCGCGATCACGCCGATAACGGCGGAACGGACGCCGCTGATGATCGAGTCCGTGCCGAGGGTCGCGCCCACCTCGCGTTGGGCGACGATGCTCACGGGGGTTTCCAACGGGTTCTGAAGGACGTTGGCCAGGGCCTCGGCTTCCTTCTCGGTGTAGGAACCGGTGATCTGCCCACGGCCTCCGGGAATGACGCCGTTGATGTTCGGCGCCGAAAACACTTCGCCGTCGAGCACGATGGCCAGACGCCGACCAATGTTCTCCCGCGTGACTTTTTCAAACGCGAGGGCTCCGTCCGCATCCATCGAAAAGGAGATCTCCGGCTTGCCGGTCATTGGTTCGTTGTAGACGTAGGACTTGACGATGTTCTTGCCACCAAGTCCGCCGGCCGACTGCTTCTCGACGAGATAGGGATACTTGGCCTTGGTGCCGTCCTCCTGCTTTCTGGTTTCGAAGAGCACTTCGTAGCCGGGCTCGATGATGCCTTCCTGCAGGAGCTTCTCGCTGTCCTTGTGGACGAGACGGAACTCGAGCACGGCGGCTTTCTCGATCTGGATCCGCGCGTTCTGCCGATCCGCGTCGGACAAGCCGGGCAGCTGGACGCTGATCCGGTCGGTGCCCACGGGCAGGATGACGGGCTCGGCGACGCCGAAGCGGTCCACGCGCTTGCGGAGCACCTCGATGGCCTGGGTCAACTGGCGGGAACGCTCCCGCTGCCGCGCTTCGACGGGGATCGCGTTGGTCGCCGTGGCGATCTGGTCGACCCGGTTCGTACCGAGGGCGAGCAGGAATTCGGTGCCGCCCTGAAGATCGAGACCGAGACGGATCTTGCCGGCGGCGCTGCGCTGCACCCGGTTCAGGATCGAGGCGTTCGGATCGTCTTCGCCCTGGACGTTGATTCCGGCGAAGTAGCGGCGGAGATCATTGGTGCCGATCGCCGCGCGCAGGTTGCCGAACGCGTTGGCGGAGTTCGTCGCCTGCATCGCCCGGGCCTCGGCCACGATCGCGTCGAAGCCGGGATCCGTGCTTGAAGACAGGTCCTTGAACTCCTGGATGAGGTCGCGGGACGTGGGCGGGGTCAGTTCGAACACCGCCCAGACCGTCACAAAGAGAACGATCAGCCAGCGGAGCTTGTTGTTGCGGTTCATGGTCGGGAAAAGGGTCGGAGGAGGGTGGAGTCGGATCAGGCGGCGGAGCCTTCGCCGCCGCGTTCGGTCACCTGGGCGACGGCCGCCTTCTGGATCTCGAGCTTCGAGTCGTTCGAGCGGATGTTGACGGTGGTTTCCTTGACGGTGATCACCACGCCGACGAGGCCGCCGTTCGTCACGATCTTGTCTCCGGCGTGGAGCGTCTTGATGAGCTTCTCGTGTTCCTTCTGTTTCTTCTGCTGAGGACGGATCAGCAGGAAGTAGAACACGACGATCATGAGAACCAGCGGGAGCACCCCGGTCCATGCCGGTGCGGAGCTGGTTCCGGGCGCAGAGGGCGCCAAGGCGATCAATCCTGAAACTGAGGCAAAATTCATAGGCTCAAAACGTGAGCCGCAAACCTTTAGTGGCCGCATCGCCTTTGGCAAGCATCGCTTTTGGCCGTTTTTAGGCCTATTCCGCCGCCAAAGCCGCCGCCCGCCTCGCGCTCAGCACCTTTTGTGACGGCCGGTAGTTCGCGATGAATTCCCGCCGGAATTCGCCAAACGTCCCCGCCTCCAGGTGCGTCCTGATGTCTTTCATGAGCTCCAGATACATGTGGCTGTTGTGGATGCTGACCAGCCGCAGCCCGAGGATCTCGTTCACGTTCAGCAGATGCCGGATGTAGGCCCGCGTGTGGTGCTGGCAAGCGAAGCAGGAGCAGCCCTTCTCGATCGGATCAAAGTCCATCTTCACCGCGCCGCCCTTGATCGAGAACGCCCCCTGCCGCGTGAACGCCGTGCCGTTCCGCGCCACCCGCGTCGGCAAGACGCAGTCGAACATGTCCACGCCGCGCGCGACGAGTTCCACCAACTGCGCCGGCGTGCCCAGTCCCATCGCATAGCGCGCCTTGTGCGCCGGGAGATGCGGCTCGGCCAGTTCCACCGCCTTCATCATCTCCGGCTCCGGTTCTCCCACGCTCACGCCGCCGATGGCGTAGCCGTCGAATTCCATCGCGACCAGTTCCTTGGCGCAGCGCTCGCGCAGCTTCGGATCCACGCCGCCCTGGCAGATCCCGAAGACGAACTGGCCCTGGGCGCGCGGCTGTTCGAGACATTCCCGCGCCCAGCGAATGGTGCGGTCCACCGCGTTGCGGGCCTCAAGCGGCGTGCAGCCGTGCGGCGGGCATTCGTCGAAGACCATGGCGATGTCCGACCCCAGCACGCGCTGGATCCCCATCGATTCCTTGGGCCCGAGGAAGAGCGGCGACCCGTCCAGATGCGACCGGAACTCCACGCCGTGCGCCTTGATCTTGCGGATCTTCGCCAGGCTGAAGACCTGGAACCCGCCGGAATCCGTCAGGATCGGCTTCTCCCAGTTCATGAAGGTGTGGAGGCCACCGGCGGCGGCGATGATCTCCATGCCGGGCCGGATGCTGAGATGGTAGGTATTGCCGAGGAGGATCTGTGTCCCCATCTCCAGCAGCTCGCGTTTGTCGAGCGCCTTGACGCTGGCCTGCGTGCCCACGGGCATGAAGACAGGCGTCTCCACCACCCCGCGCGTGGTGGTCAAGCGGCCCAAGCGGGCCTTGCACGTCTCATCCGTCTTGAGCAGCTCGAACATAGGCGCGGGAGAGTGGCGGACGGGACGACTGGCGGGAAGCACGGAGGCGTCCGCGCTGTGGCTTGTTGGCAAAGCCATTTTCACTCCCGACTTGCATGAAGGCTTGACGGAACAGAATCGCGTCGAAGTCCTCCTCCTATCCGAGCTTTCGCCAGACCTAGTTGCTACCCAGTTCTTCGCGGAGAACCGTCGAGAATCCATTCCTTGGAACAGACGCAACACTGTTCCTCCGCTCGGAATCTGGCGAGACAGGTTTCCCAAAGGGTGGGATCCAAATGAGGACAAGGCGTTTCTAGAAAGCTGCCGGGGGGACAGCGTGCCAACAAACGGAAGCGACTGGGTTTCGGCAGTCTTATTGCCAAGCGATTCACCCGAAAAATTTCCTTCACCACCTCCGTCCCGCTGAGCTGCTGGAGCGGTTTAAGCCGTGGCCGCATTTTCAAGGCCGGAGGCCTTGAACGTGAATAGCTCCGGGTGCAACCCGGAGACCACCCGCCGCAGAGCCCGTGACCGCGAAGCGGTCGAACCCCACATGGTTCAACCGCTTCGCAGTTGCTTCGTCCGACTGTCTGAGGTCCGGGCTGTCGCCCGCAGCTACTCACGTTCGTGGCCTTCGGGCATGGGCGTCCAACCCGGAGGGTTGGCATCCATTCGCCGGGGGTTGAGCTCAGCGACACCCCCGGAAAGCGTCCGCGCAGCGACCCGCACCCTGGAGGGGTGTCGTCGCGCTCCGCGCTCCTCAACCCCCGGCGAATGGATAACAACCTTTCAGGTTGCTTTGTCCGTCCGCATTCCAAACTTCTCTCGAACGCGCTGCGGGTTGATTCAGCGATTTCCCCGGAACCAAACCCTGCACGAAACGGAGATCCGCTCCTTTGAAATGAAGGGCCGCCAGATCGGTTGTGCGACCAAACAGACGAACCATCTGGCCTACCCGGCCCGGTTTCGCCGCAAAACCTCCTTCACCGCGTCCGTTCCGGCGAGTTGTCTGGGCAGCTTCACTCCCACGCGGATCAAGGCTTCCACCACGCCCGCGTAATTGCCGGTGGCGCGATGCCATCCGTGCTCGGAACCAAAGGTCGCCCAGCCGATGGGCGGCGCCTTGTGGTCGGCGTCGGGCAGATCCAGCGGCGGCCGGTGCGGCAGGATGGCCTCGACCATTTCCAGGTTTCCATGAAACGCGGCCCAATGGAGCGCCGTGCCCTGGTGCTGGCCCTTCGCGTCCACGGGCCAGCCGGCTCCGAGCATCACCCGGACGGCGGCGAGGTTGTTGTTGCGGGCGGCATGGGCCAGATGGCTCTGGGTGGAACCGGACAGGCTGGCGACCAATCCGGGATGGGCAGCCAGGAGCGCCGTCACCGCCACCCCATCGCCGCCGAGCGCGACCGCGAGCAGCTTCAGTTCGGCCGGGCTTCGCTCCATGAGCAGCCGGAGCACATCCGTGTGGCCGAACTTCCGCGCCGCTTCATGGGCCGACAGGTCCGGGCCGAGGGTCCATTGGTAGATCGTGCCGCCGGCCCGTGGATTGATTTTCGGAAAGAATTCGTCGGACACCCGCATCGAAACGGAGCCCGGCTCCGCATCCAGATGACGGCGGACCCGATCCACATCGCCGAGCGCAGCGGCCATGAGCAGGTCGGTCCGGCAACCGCGCTGGACCAGGAACCGCGCGATCTCCGGCCGGTCGCCGAGCATCCACTGGGCCGGGGTGGATTCATGGTCCAAGTCGCGGGCGTCGATGTCGGCACCGAGATTCAGCAGAAACTCGGCGATCTCGACGGTGCTCGCGAAATGCAGCGGCGTCTGGCCGTCGCCGCCTCGGGCGTGAACGAGCGACGGATCCGCCGCAACCCGTTCCCGGAGCCGGTCCATCCGGCCGAGCCGCGCCGCCGCGTGAATGTCCACCACGGCGCCGCGTTCGATGGCGTAGGCGGCCAGCTCGGGCGGCGCGTTGTGCAGCAGGCCAAAGCCACCCGCCCACCAGCGGCTCTTGGCATCGATGTCCCCTCCAGCAGCCAGGAAGACATCCAGCATCTCCCGGCTCTTGACGTGGGTGATGGGCGGCGAATCGAAGGGCCCGATGGGCTCGTTGAGGCGGGCTTTGATCGCGGGATGGCGGACGAGCAGCTTGGCGAACAACGAAGCATCATCCGCGTGGAACGCGTTCTTCAGGAGCTCCAGCGGATCGCCGCTCTCGATCAGGATGGCGTCCACGTGATCCTTGAGCTTTGGCCAACTGGCGAAACCATGTTCCCGGGCGAGCACGAGCTGCGCATCGGCCAGAGAAACAGCCGCCGTCTGCATTTCTTGCTCCAATAGAGACGAATGGTCCGGATGGTTCTCCCGGAAGCGCCGGAGCGCCTCGGGGTTGCCGGACTTGAGAGATTTGAGGAGGTCTTTGGCCTGTTTCCGGAGTTGCTCCAGATCAGGCTGCGGGGGAAGCGGCTTGGACATATAACCTTTCTGCTGAAGCCCGAGGTCCGCTGACAGGCAGCATCAAGGTTGATCGTGATACCGGCAATTGACAGTTGGGCTCAGCCCTTTCCGCGGACCCGGATGCATCCTGAATGCGCTCGAAAGGAAGCAAACGCGGCCAGACGGGTCAAGCCTGGTGGACCACCGGGCGGACGAATCAAATCGCGCCGGCCGAAGTTTCATCAAAGTGTCGCTGGGCTCGTCTTTGCGGAGAATGGGGCGACCCAGCAGGTCCGACCCACCCGTTCAGGGCAGACCCGGGAAACGTTCAACGAGCAGGCAGATCCACTTCGATCGGGACCATTGCGCCTGAAGAACCCCACCCTTGATGCCGTCGAACCGCCGACATCGCTCTTGATTCCTGAGCGTCCATCCCCGCCAAATCCGCCCATGCCCATTCGTTCCCCCTTCCCGGGACGCGCCGCTCTCCTCGCGGCCGTGTTGTTATCCTTTCCGTTCGCCTCTTCCCTCCGCGCCGCAGAACCCGGAACGGCGCCCGATCCCAGCCGGTTCACTGCCGTCGTGCTGACCGAAGGCACGCTCAATGAGCCGATGGAGTTCAGCGTCCTGCCCGACGGCCGGGTCTACCTCATCGAGCGCCGGGGCGTGTTGAAGGTTTACGACCCGAAGATCCCGGGCGTGAAAACGATGGGCGTGCTCTCGGTCAACAACGTCGGCAACCAGGAGCAGGGACTCGTGGGTCTGACCGTGGATCCCAAGTTCGCCGAGAACGGGCACATCTATCTCTACTACTTCCATCCCACCGAGCCGAAGGCCGTCATCAGCCGCTGGGACGTCCACGACGACGTGCTCGTGGCCAATTCCGAGAAGGTCATGCTGGAATGGCACGCCCAACGGGAAACCTGCTGCCACACGGGCGGCGGCATGACGTGGGACAAGGCCGGCAATCTCTACGTCACCATTGGCAACAACACGGGCAACGCCCTCACGGCCCACACCGATGAACGGCCCGGCCGCAGCAGCTGGGACGATCAACGCGGCACGGCCAGCACCGACAGCCTCGAAGGCAAGATCCTCCGCATCCATCCCGAACCGGACGGCAGCTACACGATCCCGAAAGGCAACCTGTTTCCGCCCGGCACAGCGAAGACGCGGCCCGAGATCTACACGATGGGCCATCGCAACGCCTGGCGCGTGTCCGTGGACAGCCAGACAGGCTACGTCTATTGGGGCGAGATCGGCCCCGACGCGCAGAAGGACACGGAGATCGGCCCGCGCGGCTATGACGAATTGAACCAGGCCCGCAGCCCCGGCTTCTTCGGCTGGCCCTACTTCGTCGGCGAATCGGCCTTCCCGTGGTTCGACTACGCCGCAAACAAACCCGGCGCGCCCAAGGATCCCACCCATCCGGTCAACAATTCCCCGAACAACACCGGCCTGAAGGAACTGCCGCCGATGGCGCCGTCGTTCATCTACTATCCCTACGCCGTTTCGGACAAGTTCCCCGAACTGGGCAGCGGTGGTCGTGCGGCCGTCGGTGGCCCGGTCTATCGGCGGGCGGATTTCCCCGACGCCGCACGTCCTTGGCCCGCCTACTACGAGGGCAGATGGATCGCCGCAGAACTGTCCCGGAACTTGATCGTGTCGATCTCGATGAAGTCCAACGGCGACTACGCCTCGATGGAGCGGATCCTAAAGGACTACAAACCCATCGAGCCCATCGATCTGAAGTTCGGCCCCAGCGGCGATCTCTACGTGCTGGAATATGGCAGCAAATGGTTCCAATTCAGCGCCGACGCCAAGCTCGTCCGCATCGAATACGAGGGCGGCAACCGCAAGCCCATCGCGATGGTCGCCGCCGACAAGACCGGGGGCGTGCCTCCCTTCGACGTGAAGCTGAGTTCCGCCGGCACCCGCGATCCAGACGGCGACGCGCTGGCCTACCATTGGGACGTCTTCGAGACCGGCGTCGCGCCGAAAGTCTTCACCACGGCCAACCCCACCGTGCGGCTCGACAGCGTGGGCTCCGTCGTCGCCCGACTCACCGTGACCGATCCCGCCGGCGCCAGCGACAGCAAGACCGTCGGCATCGTCTCCGGCAACGAGCCGCCGGTCGTCGCGGTGAAAACCAAGGGCAATTCGATGTTCTATTTCCCGGACCATGCTTTGGCCTACTCGGTCGACGTCAGCGATGCCGAAGACGGCACGTTGGCCAGCGGCAAGATCCCAGCCGAACGCGTGGCCCTGAGCATCGACTATGCTGCGGCCGACTTCGACGTGGCCAAGCTGAAGGGCGCCGCTCCGGGCGAAGCCGCCGCCGCGCGCTTCCCCGTGGCCCAGGCCCTGATCGCCCAGGGCAGCTGCCGAGCCTGCCATCTCGTCGACGGCAAGCTGGTCGGCCCGAGCTTCACCCAGATCGCCGCCAAATATCGCGGCGATGCCGCGGCGCCGGACCGGCTGGCCAAGAAGATCGTGACCGGCGGCAACGGTTCCTGGGGCGAAGTCTCCATGCCGCCGAACGCGCGGATCTCCGAGAACGAAGCCGCGTCGATCCTGCAATACATCCTCAGCCTCGGCGGCCCGAACACCCAGCCCCTGCCTCTGACCGGGAGCTTCGTGCCGCATCCGCCGAAGGACGACGCCGACAGCTCGCTCATCCTCCGAGCCGCCTACACCGACCAGGGCGGCGACGCCGGCACGCCCCTTAGCGGCGAATCCCTCCAAGTGCTGCACAGCCCGATCTTCCCGATCAAAAGCGCGAAGCAGACCAGCGGGCTGGAATCCCGCAACGGAAAGACCTTCGCCAAATCCGGCGCCCGCTGGCAGATCAGCGATGTGGACCTGACGGGAGTCGGCCGACTGGAGCTGATCGCCCAGGGCCAAGCCGGCGGCGACATCGAGGTCCGTTTGGATGATCCGGTGAACGGAACGCTCCTCGGCAACGCCTCGCTCTCCGCCTCGACCGGCGGAGCCGAGAAATCCGCACCGGTCTCGCTCGACCACGGCATCTCCACCCCCGGCGCGCAGACCGCCGCGCCCATCGCCGGCGGCGTCTCCATTCCGCTCAAGGAAACCCACGGCCAACACACGCTCTTCGTGCTCTTCAAGAACGCCACGGCCAAGCCCAACGACCAGTTGATGGTCTTGAGCTCGCTCACCCTTGCTCCGGCCAAATAGGTCGGACTTCCAACCTGAGCCGTTACAAATCGGTGGGGCCGCGTTGCCGCGATGGCGGGTCGAAGACGGATTCAGGCCGAAGCCGTTGATCTTGCCGATGGAGCCGCTATCGAGACCGCGATTGTTGTAGGCGTCGCAGTTCGTTGTAGGCGTCGCAGTTCAACACCAGGTGGCTCGCGCCCGAGGTCAGATCCCAACCGGTGCCCATGCCTTCGTGCAGCGCGAGCCGCTCGAAACGGTTCCGGTTGCCGCCGGCCACGCGGAAACACTCGGACTGGGTGTGGCTGCCCGCGATCGTCACCCGATAGCCGTCAGGTCGGACCTTGGAGAAGTCGAAGACCGGCCGTTCGCCCGGATAAGCCCGATAGCTGACGCGGCACTGGATGAGACTGAAGACGATGGCCCACGGCGCGTTGGTGGCGGTGAGATGCGAATTGTCCAAATGGAAGGTGCCGCCCCGGATCCAAACCGTGTAGCCGGACTTAGGGAACCGCTGATTTAATCGCGCTCCCACGGAAAGCGAGCTGACGCGGGAGCGCGATTAAATCAGCGGTTCCCTGGCGCTTCTTCACACCTTCGGCATGCCCGTTTCGATCAGCTCCAGCAGCTTGGCCACGGCTTCTTCGGCTTTCACCGCGAGCATCGGGCCGTTGCGGGGTTTGATCTCCACTTCGCCCTTGGCCAGCGATTTCTCGCCGATGCCGAGGCGCAGCGGGAAGCCGACGAGTTCGCTGTCCTTGAACTTGAAGCCGGGGCGTTCGTCTCGGTCGTCGAGGATGCAGTCGATGCCCCGGGCGGTGAGCTCGGCGTAGATCTTCTCGGCGAGCTGCATGACCGGGCTGTCGGTCGCCACGGCGAGAGGCGTGATGCAGACGGTGTAGGGCGCGACGCTGAGCGGCCAGACGATGCCGTCCTTGTCGTTGCTCTGCTCGATCACGGCCTGGAGGGTGCGGGACACGCCGATGCCGTAGCAGCCCATGACGGCGGGGTGCTGCTTGCCGGCTTCGTCCACGAAGAGGGCGCCCAGCTTCTCGCTGTATTTGGTGCCGAGCTTGAAGACGTGTCCGACCTCGATGGCGCGGCGGATCTTCAGCGGCTTGGCGCACTTGGGGCACGGTTCGCCGGCGTTGACGGTGCGGAGGTCGAACCATTCGGTGACGCGGATGTCGCGCTCCATCGAAACGTTGCGGAAATGGAAGCCGTCGTCGTTCGCGCCGGTGGTCATGTCGTTGGCGCCGCGCAGGCGTTCGTCGGCGTAGACCGACAACTCACGCATAGCCACCTTGAGACCGACAGTTCGGGTCAGCGCTCCGAGCGAACCGGGATTTGCTCCCAGAATCTGGAAGCATTCATCCGGCGTGGCCGGCCGTGCCTCGACCGCGCCGGAGCGGGCCTTGAACTTGGCTTCGTTCAACTGGTCGTCGCCGCGGATCAGGATGAGCACGGGCCGGCCGTCGGCGACGTAGACGAGGGTCTTGATCTGGCGATTGGCGGTAACTTTGTAGGGTTCCTTGCTCAGCGCCTCGATGGTGACGACGCCGGGCGTGGCGAACTTCTCCGGCTCGGAACCGACTTCGCGGGCGGCGGTCTTCGGCAGGCCGCTGGCGGCTTTCTCGATGTTGGCCGCGTAGTGGCACGCTTCGCAGTAGGCGACGTTGTCCTCGCCCGTGTCAGCGGGGACCATGAATTCGTGGGAATGGTTCCCGCCGATCACGCCGGTGTCCGCCTCGACCGCGAACGCCTGCAAGCCGCAGCGGGCGAAGATGCGCGTGTAGGCGACATACATCTTCTGGTAGCTGGCCATCGCGCCCTCGTCCGTGGTGTCGAACGAGTAGGCGTCCTTCATGATGAACTCCTTGGCCCGCATCAGGCCGAAGCGCGGACGGATCTCGTCCCGGAACTTGGTCTGGATCTGGTAGAAGTTCTTCGGGAGCTGGCGGTAGGTGTTGATCTCGTGGGCCGCGAGGGTGGTGATGACCTCCTCGTGCGTCGGCCCGAGCACCCATTCGCGCTTGGCGGAATCGCGCACCTTGAAGAGCACGTCGCGCGCGGTCTCGGACCGACCGGACTGCTGCCAGATTTCAAGTGGCTGGAGCGCGGGCATCAGCACCTCGATGCCGCCGGCGCGGTCCATCTCCTCCCGGACGATCTTCTCGATCTTGCGCAGAGCCCGGAGGCCCATGGGCAGGAAGGTGTAGAGCCCGCCCGTCAGCTTGCGGACGAGACCGGCCCTGAGAAGGAGCTTGTGCGAAAGGATCTCCGCGTCGGCGGGCGTCTCTTTCAACGTCGGAATAAAGGTTTGGGACCAGCGCATAGTAGGGGTGCGTGTCTAGGGGAGAGGCCGAATGCGGGAAAGGAGAAAAGTGTCGTCTCATTCAACGAAAAGCCCGGTGTCCGCAGGGACACCGGGCGTCGCGCCGTCTTGCAGCGATCAATCAACTTCTCTTGCGGCGAAGGAGCGACCATCCCGAAACGACCGCGAAAAGTCCGGTCGCACCGATCGTCCCCACCTCGGGCACCGCAGACATGCCGCCACCGCCGCCACCGCCGCCACCGACCGGTGGAGGGGGAATGATCTCAATGCCGCCCGTTGCATTAAAAACGTAGATGTCGCCACTGGGACCGGAATGGTTTTCGTTGCCGCGAAGATCTGCGGCGTAGAGATACGTGCCATCAAAAGCCAATCCTTCCCAGCGAGCCGCCGTCAAATCGCCGTCCGGATCAAAACCGAGCAGATTGCCCGAAAGGTCAAACTTAACGATGGTTCGTGACCCAGCGACGTCGTTGCCGTTCAAGACCGCAACGGCAAACACGTCGTTGCCCACCTGCTCGACGCCGGACCACCCATATTGCTGGCCAGCGACTTTCTGGGCGGCATTGCCCGTCGAAGCGAAGAGGACTCCGTCCTTGTATATGTTGCCGGCATCCGGTGAGAACCACACGGTTCCGCTGTCCACATCCAAACCGTCGGCAAAGCCGGTGTTCGCAGTGCCAGGTCGATAGTCGGCGATGAGATTGCCTCCAGTAAACGGATCGAAGGATTTCAAGTGCCCATTCCCGTTCGCCACCAACTGACCGGTGACCGCGTCGTAGGCTAGCTCGGAGAAATGCAAACCGCTGCCAGAGCCACCGCTTCCTGCTGCCGCAGTAGTTCCCGCCACGTCCAACATTCCAGATCCAGGGGTTACCTGCGGAATGCCGTTAAGAAGCGGAAAGGCTGCTATCTCAGCGGGTGTGAAGGATTTATATGGCTTCAAGGAGTGGGCCACATTGTCGCCAGAATCACCCTGCGAGAACCAGATCAGGTTGTGGGCTATGTCGTAGGCCAATCCGAACGCACTTGGCGTGTCGGTGTAAACTGCAACAGGGGTGATTTGCCCCGGTACGGCTGCGGCCCAAGACGACATGGCCGATACCGCGTAAACACTTGCCAATGAGGCAAGTCCTAAAGATTTGTGTTTCATTTTTTGACCTTGTTGTTTTTACAAAAAACTCCCCGGGCAATACTTCTAACCTAGGTATGATTTTTAATTCTCATTTTATGACACTTCTGTCCATTCCTTTTAGTGTGTTTCATTAACCATTTTATTAACAATGACTTAGGGCCGCTATTAAAACGAAATTATGCACGGAAGCGCCCTGATTTTAGACACAGGAATGTGGAGATGGGCAGATGCCAAGAATGAAGCGAGCCCACTGCCGCCATTGATTTGGACCTACGGTTAAGCCCTATTCGTGGACCGGTTCCGGCGCGGCAGTTGCCACGACCACCGCTTAGCAAGTATTTCTTGGGCCAATGAACTTCCAGTCCTGTCAGAGGTTGATAGTTGCCTCGAGTTTGGCCGCGCTAGCGTTCGCATGCGGATCTTCCGAAACAATACCGCGATCACAGCCTCTCTTCGACGGAAAGACGCTCGCCGGCTGGCACGTCTACGGGTCGAGCGCGGCTCCCGGCCCCGGCTGGAAAGCGGAGGACGGCATCCTGAAGAAGCTCGAAGGCCAGAAGGGCGGCGACATCGTCACGGATCGGCAGTTCACGGACTTCGACCTGGAATGGGATTGGCGCGTCGCGCCCGGCGGCAACAACGGCATCAAATATCTCGTCAACGAAACCCGCAAAGGAGCGCCCGGCCACGAATACCAGATGCTCGACGACGAGAAGCATCCGGACGGCAAGGTCGGACCCCAGCGCCAAACGGCTTCCTTTTACGACGTGCTTCCACCCGCCGCCGACAAACCCTCCAAACCGGCCGGCGAATGGAACCATTCCCGCGTCCTCGTCCAGGGAAACCACGTCGAGCACTGGCTCAACGGCGCCAAGGTCGTGAGCTATGAGCTCGGTTCCCCGGAGATCAAGGCCGCGATCGCCAAGAGCAAGTTCAAGAACGCCGCCGGTTTCGCCGACAAGATCACCGGCCCGATCATGCTGACCGACCACCACGACGAAGCGTGGTTCCGCAACATCCGGATCAAAGTGCTGCCCGCGAAGTAGCGCGGCAGCGCCGGCTCCACGGCAGGCGGGACGCCGCCACCACCGTCGTTTGCCTTCCACTTTTGGCCCGCTACGGTTCCGTCCATGCCCGAGCTGGCCGAAGTCGACTTCTACCGCAAACGCTGGAACCCCGGATTGGGGCAACCGGTCCGCAGCGTGTCGCTGCACGCCGACAAACGCGTGCTGCGCGGTGTCTCGACGGACGAGCTGATCGCCAGGATCAGCGGCGTCCGGTTCGAGGAGTCCTCCTCCCACGGCAAGCAGATGCTCCTGCGCTTCAGCCGCGGCGTGTGGCTCGGAGTGCATCTGGGGATGACGGGCGAACTGCGGGTGGAACCGCCAACCTTCGCGCCGTGTAGGCACGACCATCTGGTGCTCCATCAGGCGAAGCAGTCGCTGGTCTTCGCCGATCCACGGCTCTTCGGCCGGATTCTCTTCCACACGGGCGAAAGGCCGCCGGACTGGTGGACCTCGCTTCCACCTTCGTTGCTGTCGCCGGAGTTTACCGCCGCGCATGTCGACACCGTTCTCAAGCGCCGGGCCAAGGCGCCGATCAAAGCCGTTCTCCTGATGCAGCCGTTCTTCCCCGGCATCGGCAACTGGATGGCGGACGAGATCCTCTGGCGGGCCCGCATTGCTCCACAGACGCCGGCGGGAGCACTCGCTGGCAAGCCGGCCGCCAAGCTCCACCGCGAGATCCAGTGGGTCGCCGATGCCGCCATGAAGACCATCGCCCTCACCTATGGAGACCCGCCGGAGACATGGCTCTTCCCCCACCGCTGGCGCGCGGGCGGCCATTGCCCGAGATGCCGGACCGCACTGGACCGCGATGAGGTCGGCGGCCGAACCACGGCGTGGTGCCCCGTGTGCCAACCGCAATAGAAGCTCGAAACCAGAAGGCCAAAATCCGAGTTCGGATTCACCCGCCTTCGACCTTCATCCGGCTTTTGGCCTTCGGACTTCGTCATTCCCCTGCGGAAGAATCCCTTTGCCTGCCGCCGCCCGATCCTCAATCTGCCCGCCTAAATGACAGTCACTCTCTGGATCTACATCGCTCTCCTGCTCGCCGGCGGCCTCATGGGCTTCATCAAAGGCAAGAGCAAGGCCTCGCTCATCGCCTCCACGCTCTTCGCCATCCCCCTCATCCTTGCGGCGCTCGGCGTCATCCAGCCGTTCTTCGGCGACTTCACCCTTTTCGTGCTGCTGATCTTCTTCGCGGCCCGCTTCATCAAGGGCCGCAAGTTCATGCCCAACGGCCTGATGCTCGCCGCGACCATCGTCGCGATCCTCGTCCGGCTCGGCCTCCGCAGCTAGGCAGCAGTGGCGCGCGATCTTCCCATCTGGAAGGTGGCGGACGAAATCGTCCGCCACCTCTCGCAGACCAACCGCCTGGTCCTCGTCGCGCCGACCGGCTCCGGCAAGTCCACCCAGGTTCCACAACTTCTCGCGGACTCCGATCTCGTCGCCGGCAAACGCATCGTCGTCCTCCAGCCTCGTCGGGTCGCGGCCCGCACCCTGGCCGCGCGCGTCGCCTGGGAACGCGGCGGCAAACTCGGAGGCGAAGTCGGCTACCAGGTCCGCTTCGAGGACCGCATCGGCGACTCCACCCGCATCTGCTTCGTCACCGAGGGCATCCTCCTTCGCTGGATGCAGAACGACCCGACGCTCTCCGACATCGGCGCGATTCTCTTCGACGAATTCCATGAGCGAAACCTCCTGAGCGACGTCGCCCTCGCGCTCTGTAAAGCACAGCAAGCCGCCGCCCGCCCCGACCTGAAGCTCATCGTCATGTCCGCGACGCTCGACGCCGAACCCGTCGC
The DNA here is from genome assembly GCA_038209745.1 of Verrucomicrobiota bacterium. Lineage (GTDB taxonomy): Bacteria > Verrucomicrobiota > Verrucomicrobiia > Limisphaerales > CANJSG01 > CANJSG01. The sequence continues at coordinate 23,644 of JBBQXJ010000019.1, read as the reverse complement.
CGACTACCTCGCCGCCGCCACGCGCTGCCCGATCGTCGTCTCCGAGGGCCAGATGTTCCCCGTGCAGGTCATCCATCCGCTCATTCCCGCCGACGCGCCGGTTCCGGAACAGGCCGCCCGGGCCGTCGCCGATTTGATCGAGGCCGGAGAGTCCGGCGACATCCTCGTCTTCATGCCCGGCATGGGTGAAATCCAGGGCACGCTCAACGCCATCCGCGCCGCGCGCCTCGACGAACGCCTCGCGCTGATTCCGCTGCACGGCGAACTCGCGCCCCAGGATCAGGACCTCGCCTTCGAGCCCAATCCGCTGCGCAAGGTCGTCGTCGCCACCAACGTCGCCGAGACTTCCGTCACCATCGACGGTGTCCGCCACGTCATCGATTCCGGTCTGGCCCGCGTCGCGCGTTATGATGCCCAGCGCGGGTTGCAGACCTTGATGATCGAGGAGATCAGCCGCGCCTCCGCCGATCAGCGGAAAGGTCGCGCCGGCCGAACCGGCCCCGGCACCTGCCGCCGCCTCTGGACCGAGAGCAACCACCTCAACCGCCCCGAACGCAACACCCCCGAGATCCGCCGCGCCGACCTCGCGGAAACGGTTCTTCTGCTGCATTCGCTGGGCGTGCGGGACGCCACCCAGTTCGACTGGTTGGACAAGCCCGAGCTCCCGGCCGTGGCCCGCGCCGAACATCTGCTGAAGACGTTGGGCGCGATCGATCCGACCACGAACCATCTCACGCCGGTCGGCCGGAAGATGCTGCGGCTGCCGATGCATCCGCGCTTCAGCCGGATGCTGGTGGAGGCCCAACGCTTCGGCTGCGTGGAGCAGGCTGCGTTGTGTGCCGCGCTGGTCAGCGGCCGCGATCTGCTGGTGCGCGTCGCCCGGGACGACAAGCATGTCGCCGACGCGCGCGAAGAGTTCGAAGGCAGCCCGCTTTCCGACTTCCACACGCTGATGCGCGCCTTCCAGTTCGCGAGCGAGCACCGCTTCGACTTCGAGACCTGCCGACGCCACGGCATCAACGCCAAGGTCTCCCGCGAAGTGGGCCTGACCCACAGCCAGCTTCTCAGTCTGGCCGAACGGGAAGGGCTGACCCGTAGGCATGGATTCCAGCCCGGCGAGTCCGCCGCGGAACAAAAACCTGCCGGGCAGGATGGCCGGCCTACGAGCTCCGAAGAAGGCCTCCTCCGCAGCATCTTCACCGGGTTCGCCGACCAGCTTTGTCTCCGTCTCAGCTCCGGCATGCTCGACGTGCAATTGTCCGAAGGCCGCACCGCCACGCTCGTGCGCGAGAGCGTCGTGGACAGCCCGATGTTCGTCGCCGCCATGCTGAAGGAGGTGCAGAACCGCAGCGGTGGAACCCTCACGCTCGTCGGCCTCGCCACCGCCGTGAAACGCGAGTGGATCGAGGACGCCTTTCCCGAACAGTTGCAGATCGGCCTCCACCACGAATACGACCGGACCCATCGTCGCGTCGCGGCGGTGCGCCTCGTCCAGTTCAACGGACTCACTCTCGCCCGCGACCACCAGAAGGAACTCGATCCGATCGCCAGCGGCCGATGCCTCGCCGAAGCCTTCAACGCCGGCGCGTTCGAATTGCCGAACTTCACCCACGAAGTGAAGCAGCTCGTCGCCCGCATCAACTTCGTGGCCGCCGCCGCTCCGGAGCTGGAGTTCCCCAAGCTGACGGACCACGGCCTGACGGACGCGCTCGCCCAGGCGTTTCAAGGAATGTCCCTCACGAAGGAAGCCCAGGCCGCCGACCTCCGCTCCGCGGTGTTCGCCCACCTCGGCCGGGATAAGCGCGAATGGCTCGACGCTTTGGCGCCGACTTCGATTCCTTGGACCACCGGCAAGCCGGCAAAGCTCGCCTACCCATCCGCCGCGCTCGACGACGAAGGCTTCGTCCAATCGCCCGAAGCCCAGGTGAAGCTGCTCGACTGCTTCGATCTGACGGAACATCCGAAGCTGGTCGAAGGCACCGTGCCCGTGCGCCTCTCGTTGACCACGCCCGACGGCAAACGCCTCGACTCCACGACCGACTGGCCGAGCTTCCGGGCACTGGCTTATCCAAAACTGCGGGGAGGTTTGGCGAAGAAGTTTCCCGGGTTCACCTGGAGATAGGTTCCAGTCTGGACGTTCACAGCGCAGGCGATCCACGCGTCCAACACGGGCCCGGCAAGCGGGATTCACCCCGACGGGACATCGCCAACCAGGCGTCGCATCCGCCCCGATCATCGCCCCCAATTTGGGCGACTCGACGCCGACGGGACTTGTGGGCGCAATGCACAGGCCAGTTCCCAAGAACCGAATCCCTCCAATGAAACATCTCACCTCGCTGCTGCTCTGCGCCGGTCTCGGCGTGTCGTCGCTCCAAGCGGCCACGAACACGCTCCCAGCCTCCGCCGCCCTGCCTTTGGGCTCCTCCACCACGCGTGGATTCATCGTCAGTCCCGCGCAAGGTCCGGCCACGCCGCCCTTGGCCAACAACTCGCTCCGCGCCTTGCGGCAGATCAACGGCACCCTCACCGACGACATGGGCATGCTGTTGACCAATCAAGTCGTCTACAGCGAGGGAGGGGACCACTTCACCCGGGACACGATCAATTTCGAGAAGGACTCCGTCGGCTTCGACCTGCTGGATCTCAACGGGACTGCGGTCGCCTATTTCACCACGGCCTTCTTTCCGGGCATCCCGGGGAGCGGCGGCCACACCGACAACTTCGCCGTCGAAGTCGTCACCGGTCTCGAGCTGCAGCCCGGCACCTATACTTTCGGCGTCTCCGTGGCTGCCGACCGCACCGACGTAAACAACGACGACGGCTACGTCGTGTCCTCGGCCGACCACATCAATCCGCGCGACTTCTTCACCCAGCAGATCGGAGCCTTCGAGCGGAACGCCCAGGCCTTCACCGCGAACCAGCGCAACGAGAACACCTTCACGTTGATCGTCACCAAGGCCGGCATCTATCCGGTCCGCCTGCTCTATTGGCAGACCGGACTGGGCGCCAATCTCCAGCTCTACACCATCAATCCCGACACCACGGAACGCATCCTGGTCAACGACCCGGTCGACGCCCGTTCGGTCAAAGCCTGGCGCGACTCGAACGTGCCGGAGGTCAACAGCCCCTTCATCGCCGAGATCAGCCCGGCCCCCGGTTCGGAAGGCAACAAACCTTCGGATCCTGTCTCGATCCTCCTCCGCGAAGCCACCGCCGTGGCCACCGGTTCAGTGAAGCTTTTCCTCAACGACACCCAGGTCGCCCCGCAGACGTTGACCAAGACCGGCAATAAAATCGCCATCGGATTCAACCCCGATCCGACCCGCTCGAATCCGGCCAACCGGGTCCGCCTCGAATATCCTTCGGGCTCCCAGGTGCGGACGCAGAGCTGGACCTTCGGCATCATCACCTCCGGCGGATCTGCCACGGAGGTGACCGGGCAATGGGACTTCAACAGCGGCGACCTCAAGGCCACGGTCGGCACCGCGCTCGGATACTTGTCGGCGACCGCCCAGACCGGCACCAAGTTCGGCACCACGGGCACCGGAGACTTCGTGGACATCCCCAACATCAATGGGCAGCCCGCCAAGATCATGGCCGTGCCCGGCGCTCTCGACCGCACCATCGGCTACGTCATGACCCACGGCATCTCCCCGAATGGCGGCGGCACCCGGGTCAACCAATACACCCTCGTCATGGACGTCTTCGTCGGCACGTCCGGTCCCGGCGCGGCGGCCCTGTGGCAGACCAGCTCGGTGGGCAACACCGACGACGGCGACCTCTTCTGGCAGGGCAACAACTTCGGCCAGGGCACCGACGGCTATAAAGGCCGCGGCACCTTCACCGCCGGTGCCTGGCACCGCGTGGTCGCCGCCTATGACATGGCCGCCACTCCGCCCGTCGTCACCAAATACGTCGACGGCATCAAGCAGGACGACTGGACCGCCAACCAGGGTCTCGACAATCCCCGCCGATCGCTCCTTCCACAGGCCGTCCTCTTCGGCGACGGCGACCAGGACGAACGCCGCGACATGTGGGTGAACTCCATCCAGATCCGCTCCGGCAAACTCACCGACGCCGAGGCCTACCTTCTGGGAGGCCCCAGCGCCGCCGGCATTCCGCTGAACCTCCCGCAGTCCAATGTCACCGGCCAGTGGGACTTCTCGTTCGGCGACCTCGGCGCCAGCATAGGCTCGAACCTCGAGTATCTGGACGGCTCCGGCGGCGTGAGTGCGACGACCACCCAGTTCGGCACCACCACCGACCTCGGCATCGCGGATCTACCGGGCGGCCCCGCCAAGATCATGGCCGTGCCCGGCGCTCTCGATCGCAACATCGGCTACCTGATGACCCACCGCATCGCTCCCAACGGCGGCGGCACCCGCGTCAACCAATACACCCTCGTCATGGACGTCTTCGTCGGCACCTCGGGTCCGGGCGCCGCCGCGCTGCTCCAGACCAGTTCCCTCGCCAACACCGACGACGGCGATCTCTTCTGGCAGGGCAACAACTTCGGCCAGGGCGGCGGCGGCTACAACGGCCGCGGCACCTTCACCGCCGGTGCCTGGCACCGCATTGTCGCCGCCTATGACATGGCCGCCACCACTCCCGTCGTCACCAAATACGTCGACGGCATCAAGCAGGACGACTGGACCGCCAACCAGGGTCTCGACAATCCCCGCAGGTCGTTGCTGGCCCAGGCCGTCCTCTTCGGCGACGGCGACCAGGACGAACGTCGCGACATGTGGGTCAGCTCCATCCAGATCCGCTCCGCCAAACTGAGCGACGCCCAAATCGTCCTCCTTGGCGGCCCCTCCTCCGCGGGCATTCCGGCCGAGCTTCCGACCACCACCGTCACCGGCCAATGGGACTTCGAATTCGGCGACCTTGGCGCGACCGCGGGCGCGAACCTCCTATACCTCGACGGCACCAACGGGGTCAGCGCCGGTGGCACCGTCTTCGGCACCACCACCGATCTGGGCGTCGCGAATCTTCCGGACGGACCCGCAAAGATCATGCAGGTGCCGGGCGAGCTGGACCGGAACATCGGGTATCTCATGGAACACCGGATCGCGGCCAACGGCGGCGGCACCCGGGTCAACCAATACACCTTGGCCATGGACGTCTTCGTCGATACGGGCGGCCCCGGCGCCGCGGCGCTCTGGCAGACCAGTTCGGTGGGCAACACCGACGACGGCGATCTCTTCTGGCAGGGCAACAACTTCGGCCAAGGGACCGACGGCTACAAAGGAACGGGCGCCTTCACCGCCGGTGCCTGGCATCGCGTCATCGCAGCCTATGACATGGCGGCGACCCCCCCCGTCGTCACCAAATACGTGGATGGCGTCTTCCAGGACGACTGGACCGCCAACCAGGGACTCGACAACCCGCGCCGGTCGCTCCTGTCCCAGGCCGTGCTCTTCGGCGACGGCGACCAGGACGAACGCCGGAAGATGTGGGTCAGCTCGATCCAGATCCGGGCCGGGGCCCTGAGCAAGGCCCAGATGGCAGCGCTCGGTGGACCGAAAGCCGCCGGCATTCCGTTGGCCATCACCGGCGTGGTGGAACCCGTCAAGGCGACCCTCGGCGTCACGCTCGGCAGCGGCCATGTCACCCTCTCGTGGCCGACGGACGTCACCGGCTTCATCCTCGAATCGACCGGCGGACTCTCCCCGGCCAATTGGCAACCGGTCTCCGGCGTCGTGAACAACAGCGTCGTCGTCCCCACCTCGGGAACGATCCAGATCTTCCGCCTGAAGAACTGATCCGCCTCCATCCTTCACCGGCCGCCATCCCACCGATGGCGGCCTTTTTGTTGCGGTCCCGCACCAATGCCGGAAGAAGAGGTTGTCGTCGCGGCACAAACAGGCTTTGGTCAATTCCCACCCCATGAACATGCTGACCCCCGCTTCGGCAACGTCCCGCCTCGCCTTCGGACTGCTCTCGATCGCCCTGGGCCTCTGCCTCCCGGGCTCGATCCGTGCCGCCGAGCCGCTCCAGCGCTGGGTCTACTGTTCGCAGAACCTCTGGGTCGACTCGAACATCGACTCGTTGGAGACGCTCTTCGCCCGCGCCGGCAAGGCCGGCTACACCCACGTGCTCCTCTCCGATTCCAAGTTCGCCAAGCTCGGCGAGATGGACGCGCACTACTTCCGCAACATCGAGCGGGTGAAACGGGCGGCGGCGACAAACCACTTGGAGATCGTTCCCGCCCTCTTCTCGATCGGCTACTCGAACGACCTCCTGTGGCACGATCCCAACCTGGTCGAGGCGTTGCCCGTGAAAGACGCCCTCTTCGTCGTAGAAGGCGGACAAACCCACCTGCAACCAGACGGAGCACCTGTCCTAAAAGGCGGCGACTTCGCCGATCTCCACCAGTGGGACTGGAAGGATGCCACCGTGGTTTCCGACAAAGGCGCCGCCCTGATCCGCGATCCCAAAGGCGAAAATGCCCGCATCGTGCAGAAGGTTCGACTGACGCCGTTTCGCCAATACCACCTCAGCGTGCGGGTGAAGACGCAGGACTTTCGCGGCACGCCGGAGGTCAAGATCCTCGCCGATGGCCAGGCGCTGAACTGGAACGACCTCGGCACCAAGCCCACCCAGGAATGGACCACGCAGCACGTCGTCTTCAACTCGCTCGACCATACCAACGCCCATCTCTACCTCGGCTGCTGGGGCGGGCAGACCGGATCCGTGTGGTGGGACGACGCCGTGCTCCAAGAAGTCGGGCTGGTGAATCTCGTTCGCCGCCCCGGCACGCCCTTCACGGTGAAACGCGCGGACGGGACCGCCTTGATCGAGGGAAAGGACTTCGAACCCGTGGCGGATCCGAAGATGGGCCGCCGCCTTTGGGCCGGCTCCTACGACATCTACCACGAGCCGCCGACCCTCCGCACGGCGCTGCCCGATGGCACCCGGCTGCGCATTTCATATTACCACGCGGCCACGGTCCACGAAGACCAGGCGATGATCTGCCCTTCCGAGCCGAAGACCGTCGAACTGCTGCGCGACCAGGCGCGGCGGATGCACGCGGCCTGGGGAGCCAAAGGCTACATGATGAGCCACGACGAGATCCGCGTGTTCAACTGGTGCGACGCCTGCCAACGCCGGGGACTGGACGCCGGCGCGCTCCTCGCCGACAACGTGCGGACCTGCATCGGCCTTCTGAACGAGACCAATCCCGGCGGCCGGATCTACGTGTGGAGCGACATGTTCGATCCCCACCACAACGCCCACAAAGACTACTACCTCGTGCGCGGCGATCTCACCGGCTCCTGGGCCGGGCTCACGCCGGACGTCGTCCTTCTCCAGTGGAACTTCGACCATCGGGACGAGAGCCTGAAGTGGTTCGCCGATCGCGGCCACCGACAGGTCATCGCCGGCTACTACGACGCCGCGCCCGAACAGGTCCGCGATTGGCTGAAGTCCGCCGACAAAGCAGGCGGTGTCCTCGGGGTGATGTATACGACCTGGCAGGCCAATTACTCGGATCTGGAACGCTTCTCGGACCTGATCACCACTCCCCGGTGACTCGCCCGGTAGGGACGGATTGCCAAGCCGTCCCCATCTAGCGCCGCAGGCGGTGCGAGAGCAGCGAGCATCTCGGAATAGACTCAGATCGGTTGGGGAGAAACTCACTTCGTTCGCCCCGCTCCGCTCGAATTGGGGACGGCTCGGCGATCCGTCCCCGCCTTCCACGGGTTTGACGACGCTCTCCAGCCCACGGCAATCAAAAGACGAAACCCTGTTCGGTTTCGCCTCCCAGCGGGAACTCCCTTACGAAATCGCTATGGAAGATCACGAACTGCTGCGGGCGTTTGCGCGGGGCCGGTCCCAGGAAGCCTTCCGCCAATTGGTGGACCGGCACCTCCGCCTGGTCTACGCCGCCGCCCACCGGATCGTCCGCGACCCGCATTTGGCCGAGGAGGTGGCGCAGAACGTCTTCACCCTGCTGGCCCAAAAGGCCGGCGGGATCGTTCCGCCGCAGGTCGTGGCCGGGTGGCTCTACAACTCGACGCGCCACCTGGCCATGCACTGCGTCCGCACCGAACAGCGCCGCCGCGAACGCGAACAAACCGCCGTCGCCATGAACGCCCTCACCGAATCCGACGGCGACACCCGCTTCGTCGCCGAACACCTGGAAGAAGCCCTCGCCGAACTCGACCCGGCCGACCGCGACGCCCTCGTCCTCCGCTATCTGGACGACCGCACCCTGCGCGACGTCGGCCGGGAACTGGGCGTGAGTGAAGACGCCGCCCGGATGCGGGTGAACCGTGCCACCGAACGCGTCCGCGCCGTCTTCCAACGTCGTGGAGCCAACGTGACCGCCATTGGTTTCGCGGCGGCGGTTGCTTCCGTTTCGGCCGCCCCACCAGCCGGGCTGGCCGTGTCCGTCACCTCGGCCGTGCTGGCGGCCACCACTACAACCGCCGTTACCCAAGGAGTCCTCATGCACTGGTTCACCACGAAAACCGCCCTCGTCGCCACCGCCACCGCCGTCCTCGCCGGAAGTGGCACGTATCTCACCCAGAGTGGCGAGACCGCCCGGCTTCAGCACCAAGTCGCCGGCCTGATGCAGGGGCAGCAATCCGCACAAGCCGATCTGGAAGCGGCCCAGGCCAAGGTCGCTTCGCTCAACGAGACGATCCTACTGATGGGACAAACGCAGGATGACCAAAACACGTTGCGGACGGAGAATCTTCGCCTCAAACAGGGTCTCGCCCAGTCATCCAATGATGCCGTCCAACTCCGCCGAGGATCGCAAAGTGGGGAGCAAGCAATCCAAAAGAGCAAAGGGGAATCTGCTCTGAGCGAGGCAGAAGAAGCGGCGCAGAAAACCAGAGTGGAGCGCATGCACCAGCTCGGACGAGTGGCCTTGGGTGCCATCATGTTCTCCGCAGACAACAACCGACTTCCTAAAACGTATTCTGAGATGGCCGGCACTCTTTCCACTCCAGAACAGTTTGCCGAATTCACCGAGCTGGTTCCCGGCGTCAAGTCTATCTTGGAAGGCCAACAGCATATGTTGATCCTGTGCCGTGAAAAGCAACCTCGCCAGCTCCCGGACAGCCGCTGGGAACGCGGCTATGGCTACATGGACGGACACGCGGAAGCCGTCAAACAAGACTTAGCAGACTTCTCCGCCTTCGAGGCCCAGCACATCGCTTCTAAATAGTCGTCCCCGTGTCCGGCTTGGCGATTTCGCAGAAGTCGACCGTGCTGGCCAACACCCAGCAAATCCTCTCCGTTGGCCCCCTCGCCGGAACAATTCGGACAACAGAAGGAGCGCGGACGGTCACGTCCGCGAGGTCACGTCCTGTGAACGAGCGAGCCGATCCCGATGGGTCCGGATACGTCACGGACCGGTGAAGGCGAACCGAGGATTCCAAACGACACCCGTCCTTCAGGCCGGCCTCGCGGACGTGACCGTCCGCGCCCCGTCCAAATAGCTCGTCTCGGCCGTCTCACGCCTCCGTCTCCACCTGAACAACCTCCTGAGCCTCCACACCTGGAGGCGGAAACACTTTCCAATCCAGCTCCACTGGCAACTCCGGAACGTGGGGAGTCCCCAGTGTAGCCCCTCCGTCGTGAGACGATCCTCCGGCGGCTCGGCGGGGGCCACGCCCTACCCATCCTCTCTTTGCCCTTCCTCGTTTGGAGCGGCGAATCCGCCTTCTCTCAGCCGGAACGATGCAGTGGCAATGAACGGGGATCGCAGCCGCCCCGGCTGCCGTCCGGCACGCCCCGCGCCGGACCCGGAGGCGTCCTGGACACCCCAGGCAGTGGATCGTTGCCTGCGCCTCCAGTCGACCGCGAGGGCGCGGTCCACTGCGCCCGGGGCGGGCGCGCTCCCCCATCCCCCGGGCTCGTTCCGTCTCAGCCCGGCTACTCGGTCGTGATCACCAGCTTCTTGCCTCGCAGCAAGTCCCGATGCTGGACGAAGAAGCCGTCGACCTTTTTGCCGTCGTAGGAGAGGTCCGTGATCTTTTTCCCACCGCCGACCTTCTGGATCTGGAACGAAGTTTCAGGGGTCACCTTCACGGTCACGGTGTCGAACAGAGGAACGGACACGATGTATTCCGGGTCGGCCGGCGAATAGGGATAGAAACCGGCGGCGGCGAAGACATACCAGGACGACATCTCCCCGGCGTCGTCCATGCCGGACAAGGCCAGGCCGTCCTTACCCATGCCGTAGAAGCGGCTCATGATGGTGTCCAGCACCGCCTGCGATTTCTCCTGTTTGCCGATGAAGGTGTAGAGATAAGGGAAGCTGTGGTCCGGCTGGTTGCCCTGGCAATACTGGCCGATGAAACAGCTGATGTTCCGGGCGATGTGCTTCGGGTCCCAAGGGATCGTGAACAGCGAATCCAACTGCTTCTCGAAGGCGGCGTCGCTGCCGTAGAGACCGATCAATCCCCTGGTGTCGTGGGGAGCGAAGAAGGACGACTGCCACGCGTTCGCCTCGCGATACATGTATTCGTAGTAGGGGAAGGTCGGGTCGAAGTTCTTCACCCAGTCGCCGTTCTCCAACCGCCCCCGCATCAGCCCGGTGGAGGCGTCGAAGAGGTTGGTGTAGTTCTTCGTCCGCTTCATCAGCATGGCGTGGTTCGTCTCGTCGTTGAAGGCCTTGGCCAGCAAGGCGACCGAATAGTCGTCGTAGGCGTATTCCAGCGTCTTGGTGACGCCGGCCTTGGCTTTGGTTTCCACCCGGGGATTGGGGATGTCGGGTGTCGAGATGTAGCCGCGCTCCACATACTCCTTGATGTGGGGCCTTGAGCCACCGTCGGTCGTGGCGCTCTTCAACATGAGCCGGTAGGCGTTCGTGATGTCATAGCCGCGAAGGCCCCGCAGATAGGATCCCGCGATGAACGGCGCCGCGTGGTCTCCGTGGAAGAAGGTCGGGAGGAAGCCCGTCTTCTCTCCGCGATCCACCAGCGACTGGATCACGTCGGCCGTGGTGTCCGGCGCCAACATGCCGAGCAGCACGAGCTTGTTCCGGTAGTCGTCCCAGAGGGAGGGAACGGTGTAGTAGCGGAAGCTCCCCTTCACCACGTTGTGGCTCGCGTCCAGGAATTCGCCGTTCACATCGCTCCGCAACGCCGGCCAGAGGAACGACCGGTAGAGGCAGGAATAGAACAGCTGCTTCTGCCGCCCGGTTCCGCCGGACACTTGGATCTTCGAGAGCAGAGACTGCCACTCGGAATTCGCCGCCGCCCTCACCTCGTCGAAGGTCTTTCCACCGAGTTCCTTCTCCATGTTCTCCTTGGCGTTCTCGACGCTGACGTAGGAAAGGCCGATCCGGAGTTCGATCGCATTGGTCAAGGAGCTTTCTCCAAACGTCAGCACCGGGAGTTCGCCCTCTTTGTTCTTCAACCGCTCCAGCCGGTCGATCTTGCGGTTCACCGCCGCGTAGAAATAGGCGGTCTCCCCTGCCCTCTGATTGCCTTTGAAGGCGTGGTCGCCGTCCAGCTCGATGTCCCAGCCCCGCACGCGTTCGTTCGAGCGCGGCAGATTGACGACGAGCCGCTTGGCCTGGTCGCCGTTCTTGAAGCCATACCGGTGGAAGCCGCACCGAAGCGTCGAGGTCAGCTCGACGTTGATCCCGTATCGTTCCAGCAGCACCTGGTAGTATCCGGGATGGGCGGACTCGTGTTGATGGCTGAAGGAGGAACCAAAGTCTTCCGGATCGACCTCGCCGCTCACCGGCAGGATCGGGATGTGGCAGAGATTCCAATGGCCCTTGTTGGAATGGGCGAACCCGTGGAGGACCGTGTCCTCGTATTCGTAGCCCGCACCGCTGCCGAACTTCGTGATCGGGCTGAGCTGCACCATCGCGTTCGGCACCGACGTTCCGGGGAAGGTCAATCCGGCCCAGACGCGCCACTTGGGCGTGTAGCCCACGTCGGCGAGCTCGGTCAGCGGCGCGGTCCCGAGGAACGGGTTCACATAGTCCGTCAGCTGTTCGGCGGCCCGGGCGGAAACAAGGGCGACCAGAAGCAAGGCGGCTGCGGCGATTCGTGTGTTCATGCGAAGTGGTTCGGGCTGGAGCCTCCGTGGTTATCAGCTGCCATCTGAGACCACAACGGGCAATTCGTCGTCTCCTCCCGCAGGCGGCCCGGGTCCGTCCTGTCCGGGAGGCGAGAACGCCCTGAGACGTTCAAACGATTTCGCTCAGCGCGGAAAATCGCCATTCAATAGCTCGTCTTGTTCAGCTTCACCTTGCCCCGGAAGATCCAATAGACGCTCACGGTGTAGGTCAGCACCACGGGAACCCCGATCAACGCGATGGTCGCCATGATCGCCAGCGTCTTCCGGGACGAGGCCGCGTTGTGGATCGTCAGGCTGTGCTCGGGGTTCGGGTTGCTGAAGATGAGGTTGGGGAACATCTCCAGACCGAAGATGCCCATCAGCGCGGCCATCGCCAGGCAGGAGCTGAGGAACGCCCGCCAGTCGCGGTCCTTGGACATCTCGCGCGGGATGTTCGCCACGGCCAGCATGTTCACCAGCACGATGGAGAAGAGCCACGGATTGTCCCGGACGCGGTGCGCCATATGGGGCACATAGAGCAGCGTGGCCATCGTGGTCACGGCGTAGCAGATGATGAAGAAGATGATGCAACGGTTGACCCAGCCGCGGATGCGGTCGTGGAATTCGCCCTCGGTCTTCATCACCGCGTAGATGGAGCCGTGCATCATGAAGAGCGCGACGGTGGTCACGCCCAGCAGCAGCGGATAGGGACGGAGCAGGTTCAGCAATCCGCCGGCGTATTCGCCCCGGGCGTCGAGCGGGATGCCCCAGGCGATGTTCCCCATCGCGATGCCGATGAGCAGGCTCGACAGCAAGCTGCTGCCGCAGAAGGCCACGTCCCACATCTGCCGCCACCAGCGCATCGGCTGCTTGCTGCGGAACTCGATGGCCACCGCGCGAAAGATCAGCGCGACCAGCAACAGCACGAAGACGAGGTAGAAGCCGGAGAAGGCCGTCGCATACACGTCGGGAAACGCGGCGAAGAGCGCGCCGCCGCCGGTGACGAGCCAGACCTCGTTGCCGTCCCAGACCGGACCGATGGCGTTGAGCAGGGTGCGGCGCTCGTCGTCGGTCTTGGTGAAGAGATGCAGCGCACCCACGCCGAGATCGAAACCGTCGAGCATCGCGTAGCCCGTGAAGAGCACGCCGATGAGGACGAACCAGACGACTTCGAGGGGAATGGATTCGAAGCTCATGAAGGTTTATCCGGAAACGGCAGGGCGAGTTTGCCGGTGGGGTTGAGGTCGGCCGCGTCCGGGCCGTGCTGGATCTTGTCGTTCAGCACATAGACGAAGACCCCGAAGAGCAACATGTAGAGGAGGGTGAAGAGGATCAGCGACGTGAGCACCGTGTGGGCCTTCACGACGGCGGAAAGGCCTTCCGACGTCCGCATCAGCCCATAGACGATCCACGGTTGCCGGCCCATCTCGGCGGTGAACCAGCCGGCCTGGTTGGCGATCTGCGGTCCGAGCACCGTCGGCACCAGCAACCACAGCATCCAGCGCCGCTCGAAGACGCGACCGCGCCACAGCATGAAGCAGCCGAGCCCCGATACCGCGATCATCCCGAGGCCGATTCCAACCATCAGGTGGTAGAACTGGAAGACGGGTTGCACCAGAGGGCGGTCCTTCGCCGGAAACTCGTTCAAGCCCTTCACCGGAGCCGAGGCGTCGCCGAACGCGAGATAGCTCAACATCCCCGGCACGACCGGACCCAGGACGCGTTCGCCCTTCTCGTCGACCCATCCGAAGAGGGAGAGCGGTGCGTGCGTGGTCGTCTCGTAGATCCCCTCCATCGCGGCGAGCTTGGCCGGTTGGTGCTTGGCCACGGTCCGCGCGCTCGAATCGCCGCTGACCAATTGCAGCAACGAGGCCACGAAACCGACGACGAGACCCAGCCGCAGACTGGCCCGGGCGAAGTCCGTGTGTTTGCGCTTGAGCAGATACCAGGAGCTGACGCTGACCACGAGAAACGCCCCCGCCTGCCAGCCTCCGCAGAGCGTGTGGAAAAGCCGGTCCATCGAGGACGGATTGAAGACCATCGCCCAGAAGTCCGTGATCTGCGCCCGGGCCGCGAGCCCTTCCCCGACGATGTGGAACCCCGCCGGGGTCTGCATCCAGGAGTTCGCCACCACGATCCAGACCGCGCTGAAGTGCGCGCCCAGGCAGACCATGACGGTGGCGAAGTAGTGCATCTTCGGGCCGACCTTGTCCCAGCCGAACAGCAGGATCGCCAAGAAGCCCGACTCAAGGAAGAAGGCGAAGATCCCCTCCGCCGCCAGGGCGCTGCCGAAGACGTCCCCGACGTAGCGGGAATAGGCCGCCCAGTTCGTGCCGAACTCGAACTCCATCACGATGCCCGTGGCCACGCCGATGGCGAACGTCAGCGCGAAAACCTTCGTCCAGAAGCGCGCGAGCTGGTGGTAGAGGGGGTTCTTCGTCGCCATCCAAAGCCCTTCGATCACCACCAGCATCACGCCGAGCCCGATGCTGAGCGGCGGGTAGATGTAATGGAACGAGATGGTCAGCGCGAACTGGATGCGGGAGAGGATTTCAACATCCATAAATCCCATTTGTCCGCTGACCGGGCGCGTCGGTCAATCGGAGGAATTTCGATTTGAGTCGGCCTGCTTTGAACAACAGGCCGGCTGATATCGGCTCGCGGGCTGCCGCGCCCTGGAAAAACACCCAAAAAAAAGCCTCCTTGAGCCGCCACAGCGGTCTCAGGCCATGAGAGCCTTCACCGTGGCGTCGAGGCTGGCGACGTCGGCGACGTTGTGGATAGCGGCGGCCTTGTCGATCCGCTTCATGAAGCCGCTGAGCGCGGAGCCGGGCCCGAGCTCGATGAACCGGGTGAACCCGGCCGCCAACATCTGGCGCATCGTTTTCTCCCAAAGCACCGGCGAAGTGACCTGCTGGACGAGCGCGAGTCGGATGCTTTCCGCGTCCACGTGCGGCCGCGCGGTGACGTTGGACCAGGTCGTGACCTTGGGTGCGGCGACCTCGATCTTGAAAAGCTCGTCCTTCAACTTCGGCTGGGCCCCGGCCATGAGCGACGAATGGTAGGCGCCGGCCACCGGGAGCGGGAGCGCGCGCTTGGCGCCCTTGGCCTTGGCCAGTTCGCAGGCGGCGGGGAGCTTGTCCGCCGCGCCGGAGATGACGATCTGGCCGGGGCAATTCAGATTGGCCAGCTCGACGCCGCTTTCACCGCAGACGAGGCGAACCTCTTCCTCGGCCAGGCCGATGATCGCGGCCATGCCGCCTTGGGTGGCTTCGCAGGCTTCCTGCATGAAGCGGCCGCGCCGGCGGACCACCTTCAACCCGTCTTCAAAACTGAAGGAACCGGCGGCGGCGAGGGCGGTGAATTCGCCAAGCGACAATCCGGCGACGCCTTCGTATTGCAGGCCGGGCACGCGCGCCTTCAACAGCTCCAGCGCGATCCAGCTCACGAGGTAGATGCCGGGCTGGGCGTTCTCGGTCCTGGTCAGCTCCGCTTCCGGTCCGTTGAAACAGATGGAGGCGAGGTCGTAGCCGAGGGCGGCATTGGCGCGGTCGAACCAAGCCTTGGCCTCGGGAAAGGCCTCCGCGAGATCCTGGCCCATGCCGACTGCCTGGGCCCCTTGGCCCGCGAAAAGAAGCGCCGTTTTGCTCATAAGAGGACCGATTTAACCCGATCCCGCCCCGCCGTGGGAAGAGGCGAGATGGAGGTCTTGATCTCGACCCACGGAGCGACCACAAACTTTGGGCACTTCTCCGCGTCGTTCATCGGCCGAAACTTTCAGTTGCCCGGTCTTCGCCCGTTTCCGTTAAATCCCGCGCGTGCCGCAACAACATACTCTGAGGGAAGCCGTCGCCTTTTCTGGGATCGGCCTCCACAGCGGGAACAAGGTCGGGATGACCTTCCTGCCCGCGCCGGTGGGAACCGGGATCCGCTTCCGTCGCGTCGACCTCGACGGCAAGCCGGAGATCGAGGCGCGGGTCGAAATGGTCTCGGAGACGAACCGCTCGACCACGTTGGCCAGGGGCAATGTCCGCATCCACACCGTGGAACACATCCTCGCGGCCTTCGCCGGCATGGGAGTGGACAACGCCATCGTGGAGCTGGACTCGAACGAACCGCCCATCGCCGACGGCAGCAGCCGCGAGTATGTGCGCATGATCCACCAGTCGGGCATCGTGGCGCAGACCGAGGTGCGCGAGACCCACAGGATCACGCAGCCGATCGAGTTCAACCAGGGCGAGACGATGATGTCCGTCTTCCCCCACGACGGCTTCAAGATCACCTGCACCAGCGCCGACAAGAAGGGGCGGTTCACCCAGTTCTACAGCCTGGAGGTGAACCCCAAGTCCTGGGAGGAGGAGTTGAGCCACGCGCGCACCTTCTGCTTCTTCGAGGAGATCGAGTTCCTCTTCAAGAACGGCCTGATCAAGGGCGGCAGCCTCGAGAACGCGGTCATCATCCGCGACGACGCCATCCTGACCAACGAGCCGCTGCGCTACCCGGAGGAGTTCGTCCGGCACAAGATCCTCGACATCGTCGGCGACCTTTCGCTCGTGGGCCAACCGCTCAACGCCCACATCATCGCGGTGAAGCCGAGCCACGGCGCGAACTGCGAACTGGCCAAACTGATCGTCGCCCAGATCAAGAAGCCGCTGCAGAGGGTGCAGACCTTCGCCCCGCCGCCGCAGCCCGTCAGCGCCCCCGAGCCGCTGGTCCGCGACGGCGCGGTTCTCGACATCATCCAGGTCATGAAGATGCTGCCGCACCGGCCGCCGTTCCTCATGGTGGACAAGGTGACGAAGATCGAGGGCAACCTCGTCGTCGCCGTGAAGCAGGTGACGATGGGCGAGCCGTTCTTTGCCGGACATTTCCCCGGCCACCCGATCATGCCCGGCGTGCTCCAGCTGGAGGGCATCGCGCAGGTCGCCGGCATTCTCATGATGAAGCAGGCCGAGAACGCCGGGAAGATCGCCTACTTCATGTCCGCCGAGAACGTGAAGTGGCGCAAGCCCGTGCGCCCCGGCGACACGCTCGTCATCACCGTGGAGATGACCAAATCCCGCGGCAAGATCGGCAAGGCCAAGGGTGTTTGCACCGTGGACGGCGAGACGGTCAGCGAAGCCGACGTCACCTTCATGATCGTGGACAACGAAGGATGAGCACCACGATCCACTCCACGGCGGTCGTCCACGCCGGCGCGCAGATCGGAGACGGCTGCCAAATCGGGCCCTACTGCGTCCTCGGCGAGAATGTCGTGCTCGGCGCGAATTGCCGGCTCCATTCCCACGTCGTGATCGACGGCCATACGGTCCTCGGCGAGGGCAACGAGATCTTGCCCTTCGCCTCCATCGGGCTGAAGACCCAGGATCTCAAGTGGCAGGGCGGCACCACTTGGACGCGCATCGGCGACCGCAACACCTTCCGCGAATACGTCACCGTCCACAGCGCCACGGGCGACGGCGACGCGACGGTCGTCGGTTCCGACAACCACATCCTCGCCTACTGCCACGTCGCCCACGACTGCAAGCTCGGCAGCCACGTCGTCATGTCGAACGCGGCGACGCTCGCCGGTCACGTCACGGTCGGAGACAGGGCCATCATCGGGGGAGTCACCGGCGTGCATCAATTCTGCCGCATCGGACAGTTCGCCATGATCGGGGGCTGTTCCAAGGTCGTGCAGGACATTCCGCCCTTCATGATCTGCGACGGCAACCCCGCTGGGACCCGCACCATAAACAAGATCGGAATGGAACGCCACGGAGTGTCCGACGAAGCGGTCTCGGCTCTCCGCCAAGCCTACAAGATCCTCTTCCGTGAAGGGCTTTCCATGACCAATGCCCTCGCGAAAATGGAAGCCGAGCTGCCCCAGCTTCCGGAGGTCCTACACCTGATCGAATTCGCCAAATCAAGCGAACGCGGCCTGGCAAGATAGGCCCGCCACCGCCCGCTTCTCACCCGAAGACCAGCCGGCAGACGATCACCGCCGCGATGATCCCGGCCAGATCCGCGCCGAGCCCGGCCCAGATCGCGTGGCGCGTGCGCTTCACCGCCACGGACCCGAAGTAGACCGCGATCACGTAGAAGGTCGACTCCGTGCTGCCGAAGAGCGTCGCCGCCATCCGCGTGATCAGATGGTCCGGACCGAGGGTGCGCACCAGATCGGACAGCGCCGCCATGGACCCGCTGCCGCTCAGCGGCCGAATCAACGCCATCGGTGCGAGTTCCGGAGGGAAGTTCACCAGCGCCAACACGGGCGTCAGCCATTGGGTGAACATTTCGATCGCTCCGGCGCCACGCAAGCAGCCGATCGCCACCAGCATGGCCACGAAATACGGGATGATCTGCACCGCGACGCCGAAGCCGTCCTTGGCGCCCTCGACGAACTCTTCGTAGACCGGCAACCCGCGCAGCCACGCATACAGCGGGAAGAAGGAGATCATGAACGGCACCGCCAGCAACGAGACGGCGTTCAGCGCCCGGATCCAAGTCGCCTGCTCCACCGCATCCGCCGAAGACGTGGCTCCCTCCAGACCGGAAAACGACAGCTGGACGAAGAACCAGAGGAACGTGGCGACAAATCCGCCGAGCACCAGCCAGCGCCACCAATCCAGCCCAACCAGTCGGGATTCCTTCACGACCGGCGTTTCTGCCGGATCGACGACCGCCAAGCTCTCGAATCTTCCGCGCCCGGCGGGCAAAGGAGAAAAACGTTCCAGCACCTTCACCAGCGCAATGCCCGCGATGGACGACACGAGCGTCGCCAACAACGTGGTGCCCACGATGGCCGTCGGGCTCTTCGATCCGGCGGCCGCCAGAATCGCGATGGCGCTGACCGAGACCAGCTGGACCGAACCGGTGTTGATCGCGAGGAAGGTGCACATCGCGTTCGTCGCCGTTCCCGGATGGGGATTGAGCGTCTCCAGATCGCGCATGGCGCGCAGGCCGAGTGGCGTCGCGGCGTTGTTCAGTCCCAGCATGTTCGCGGCGATGTTCATCACCATGGAGCCCATCGCGGGATGGTCTCCCGGGACGTCGGGAAAAAGCCGCTGCAACAACGGACGAAGAACGCGCGCCAACACCGAGACCAGTCCCGATCTCTCGGCCAAGCGCATGATGCCGAGCCAGAGCGTCATCACCCCGATCAAACCGAGGGCCAGCGTGACGGCGGTCTTGGCGGAGTCGATCGCGCCGTCGGTGGTCTCCTTCAGATGCCCGGTGAAGCCGCCGATGAGCACGGCGACCACCAACATTCCAAGCCAGAGATGGTTGAGCATCGGGCGATCAACGTGGGAGCCGCCGCGGGATCGGACAACGCCTTGTTCCGGGGATCATTCGCCCACCTGCGCCGCCCAGCGCGCCAAGCGACGGAAGATCTCGAAGTTGTCCTGCTCTTTGATTCCGACACCGCCGATGCCCTTGCCGCTGAGCGCGTCGTTGGAGATCCAGCCGGAATCCGTCACCGCGACCACGCGGCCCTTCCCCGGCTCCGAGACCGCGAGCAACACCCCGGCGACGTCGCGTTTGCCGCCGAGCAGCTTCTGCGAAAGATCGTTCACGACGACCGCGCGCGGTTTCGCCGGGCTGTTCGTCCGGAGCAGGACCTGGTTGCCCGTGTAGTAGCCCCAGCGGAGACCGCCGATGATCGGAGCGGTCTCGGGCACCGTGAGCCGCTTCACATCGGTGTAGGCGTTGGTGAAGGCGAGGCCGAAGGCGCCCAGCAACGAGTTCATGTGCGGCACCTCGACGTTGTGCCCCTCCTGGTTGTCCATGACGATGAACCCGCCTCCGTCGTTCACGTAGCGACGGATCTCCAGCACGTCCACGGCGACGACATGGCGCGGGGGCGGATTCGTTCCGACGGCGACGTCGTTGGGATTGGCGACCAGGACCACGGCGACGTCTTTGAGCAGGTTGCGGTTCAACGGCTCGGAGCTGACGCGGACCTCGAAATCCGGGCCCAGACGCTGGAGCACGTCCTTGAAGGTGCCGTCCGGCAGATAGCGCGTCTCACCGGCGCCGTTGAAACAGCGGCTGTAGAGCAGCACCGGCTTCTTGGCCACGGGCGCGGCCGCCGGCGAGGTGCGGGGAAAAACGGCGAGGACCACCGCCACGCCGATCAACCGCCCGATCCGACCCAGTCGTGAATTCATGGCTTCTCATTGCCCCGGCGGGCGAAGTCTGGCGAAACAAAAAAGGCGCCCCGTCGCCGGGGCGCCCTTTGTAAAAGGAAAAGCGTCGGGCTCAGGGTTTAGCCGCTGGCACCGCGTTCGTGCGCTGGATGGCGGGCATATTGGTCGCGGCCGCGCCACTGAAGAGGCTTCCTGCCTGGGCGGCGGTGGGCTGCTTCGGCGTCGGCACGACGGGCTTCGGAGCCCTGTCCACCTGCTGGAGAGCGCGGTTGATCTCGCTGAAATCGCTCCGGTTCTTGTGGTTGTAGGTCAGCCAAAGAGCCACGCAGAGAATGAAGAACGCTGCGGCGGTGTATTTGGTGATCTTGGTCAGCGCGTTGCCGGAACCCGCGCCAAGGAGCGCGTCGGCCGTGCCGGCCCCGAAGGCCATGCCGGCGCCGGCTTCCTTCTTGGGCAACTGGACGAGCACCAGCAGGGTCAACAACCCGCAGGAGAGGAGCATGAGGACGGTCAGAAGACCGATTAAGAAGTTGAGCATAGGTCGATCAGAGGGAGTTCTTGATGATTTCCACGAAGCCGCGCTCTTCGAGCGAAGCACCACCCACGAGAGCGCCGTCCACATCGGGCTGGCTCATCAGTTCGCGGGCGTTGGCGGCTTTGACGCTGCCGCCGTATTGGATCCGGACCCGCTTAGCCGTGGCCTCGTCGAACAGTGTCGCGAGCAGCTGGCGGATGAAGGCATGAACCTCCTGCGCCTGCGCGCTGGAGGCGGTCTTGCCGGTGCCGATGGCCCAGACGGGCTCGTAGGCGAGAACGGTTTCGGTGACCTGTTCCCTGGTCAACCCGGCGAGACTGCCGCGAACCTGGGTCTCGACGACCTTCTCGGTCATGCCCGCTTCGCGCTCGGCCAGCAATTCGCCGAAGCAGACAATGGGGATCAAGTTCGAGGCATGGGCGGCCTTCGCCTTGGCAGCGACCAGGGCGTCGGATTCCTTCTGGAACTGCCGGCGCTCGGAGTGGCCGAGAATGACGTAGCGGACCGAGAGGTCGCGCAGCATGCCCGCGGCGATCTCGCCGGTGAAGGCGCCATAGCCGTTCTCGCTCATGTTCTGCGCACCGAGGCGGAGGTTGGAGCTGAGGATCTCCTTGGAGACCTCGCTCAACGCGGTGAAGGCAGGGCAGACGACGATGTCGATGTCCTTCACGGAGGCCAGCTCGCGCTTGAGGCCCTGGACGAGATCCAACGCCTCGGCCACCGTTTTGTTCATCTTCCAGTTGCCGGCGATGATCAGTTTTCGCTCTTTGTCCATGACGTCAGTTGAAGGGTGCAAAATGGTTACTTCTCGCTCAACGCCGCCAAACCGGGGAGCGGGGCGCCTTCGAGAAATTCGAGACTGGCACCGCCGCCGGTGCTCATGAAGGTGACCTTGTCGCCGAGACCGGCCTTGTTGATGGCCTTCACGCTGTCGCCCCCGCCGATGATCGTCTTGGCGCCGTTCTTCTGGGTGGCTTCCACCACGGCCTTGGCCACGGCGTTGGTGCCTTCGGCGAAACGCTTGTCTTCGAACATGCCCATCGGGCCGTTCCAGAGAACCGTCTTGGCCGAGGCGATCACGTCGCAGAACTGCTTCGCGGTCGCGGGACCGATGTCCAATCCTTCCTCGGTGTCGGAGATGTTTCCGACGTTCACGCGGGGATTCTGAAGGTCGAAGATGGGCTTGCCCTTCTTGTTCAGCTTGTCGGTCTTCACCGGGGTGGCGGTGATGTTGTCGCTGGGCAGGAGGAACTGGACGCCCTTGGCCTTCGCCTTCGCGACCGCCGCAGTCGCAACGTCCGTCTTGTCGGGCTCGACGAGGGACTTGCCGACCGTGCCGCCGGCCGCGAGACGGAAGGTGTAGGCCATCGCGCCGCCGATGAGAATGGTGTCGGCCTTGTTCAACAGGGTGTCGATGACCTTGATCTTATCGGAGACCTTGGCGCCGCCGAGGATGACGATGAACGGACGGGCCGGATTGGCCAGCTCGTCACCGAGGAACTTCAGCTCACGCTCCATCAGCAATCCAGCCACGGCCTTGCCACCGCGCGCAGCGACGACTTTGGCCACGCCTTCGGTGGACGCATGGGCCCGGTGGGCGGCGCCGAACGCGTCGTTCACATACACGTCGGCGTTCTTCGCCAGCTTCTCGGCAAAGGCGGGATCGTTGGACTCTTCCTCGTTGTAATAGCGGACATTCTCCAACAGCAGCAGGTCGCCGGGGTTCAACTGGGCGACGGCGGCCTCGACCTTCTCGCCGATGCAGTCGTCGACGAAGGCGACGGGCTTGCCGAGGAGTTCGGAAAGCTTGGCGGCGACGGGCTTGAGCGACATCGACGGTTCGCGCTGGCCCTTGGGACGGCCCAAGTGCGCGGCGAGGATGATCTTGGCGCCTTTTTCGATCAGGAGCCGCAGCGTGGGCAGCGTTTCCTGGATGCGGGTCGCGTCGTTGATGACCATCTGGCCGTCCTTGTCCTCCATCGGGACGTTGTAGTCGACGCGGACAAAGGTCCGGAGACCCTGGAACGGGATGTCATTGACGGTCAATTTGGCCATATGCGAATCAAAACAGGCTGCGGACACTAGCGGAGCACCGAAGGCAGTCAAAGCCGATTTCCTGAAGCCGGGGAAAGCGGTTTCACGGCGAAATCCCCGCAGGCCGGGCACTCAAAGCCGGTTCAGCGCACTGAGCACCGCCTTGATCGACGCGAGCTCGATGTTGGTGTCCACCCCGGCGCCCCAGCGCGATTTGCCGTCGGCCAGCTTGATCCGGATGTAGGCGATGGCCGAGGCCTCTTCTCCTTCACTGAGGGCGTGTTCACGGTAGTCGACGATTTCAAACTTCTGGATGTTTGACGCGCCATATGAGGTCAGGCCGTTGACAAATGCCGCCAAGGGACCATTTCCTTTTCCTTTGGCAAGAATCTGCAGTTCCCCTGCCGGTGTTCTATTGAACACCGTGGCATCGCAAATCACCTGACCGTGTTCGCCTACTGTCCGAAATGTCCCGAGGCGAAACGGAGTCTCACGCTCGATGTACTCCTTCCAGAACATCGCCTTCAGCTCCTCGCCCTTCACCTCCCGGCCGAGCGCATCGACCAGGTCGTTGGCGATGGGGCCGAATTCGCGCTGCATGTCCTTGGGCAAATCCATGCCGAATTCGGACTCGAGCAGGTAGGCCACGCCGCCCTTGCCGGACTGGCTGTTCACGCGGATGACCTCGCGGTATTCGCGGCCGATGTCGGCGGGATCGATCGTCAGATAGGGCACGTCCCAGAAGATTTCCGATTTCCGATTTCCGATTTCCGATTTTTTGACGTCCCACTCGGCCAAGCCCTTCTTGATCGCGTCCTGGTGCGAGCCGCTGAAGGCGGTGAAGACGAGTTCGCCGGCATACGGATGGCGCGCTGGAACGGTCATGCCGGTGCAGCGTTCATAGACGTCGATCGCC
>JBBQXJ010000018.1:0-60948 GCA_038209745.1 Verrucomicrobiota bacterium | reverse complement strand
GGTGGCTGAAACCCGGGTGAGGGGCTCCCTCGTTTCAATGGGCCTGTCCCGGCAGAGGGTCTGGTTCGTCCCGCGCTGCGCTTGGGACGGAGATCAGGACTGCGCGGCAGCGCAGTCCCACCTCAAAAGTGCCTCTGCCGGCCGGATTCGATACATCGTTCTTGGTCCGGCTTGCGCCTCCTCTCGAATGCCGCAAGGCTCGCCGACGTCTCTCACCACCAGCCCATGCAACCGCTCACCCGCATCCTGCCCGGCCTGCTCTTGGTCCTGGCTCTCTTCTGCCCGCGTTCGATCCATGCCGCCGAGCCCTTCGAGCTGAAGGACGGCGACCGCGTGCTCTTCATCGGCGACACCTTCTTCGAGCGCGAAGGCGACTACGGCTGGATCGAGACGCGTCTGACCGCCGCCTTCCCCGCCCGCAACGTCACCTTCCGCAATCTCGGCTGGGCCGCCGATTCGCCGATGGGCCGGGCCCGCGCCAGCTTCGACTGGAACAAGCCCGAGACCGAATGGCTCAAGCGGGTCAAGGAACAGGTCGCCCTGGTGAAGCCCACCGTCGCCTTCCTCAGCTACGGCATGACCGAGGCGCTGGAACTGGCGGAGACCAAACCCGAAGACCAACCGGCCAAGCTGGAGAAGTTCAAGAAAGACCTAGGCACGCTGATGGACGCCATCGACGAGGTCAGCGGGCAGAAGGTGAGGTTTGTGTTGATGGGGCCGACGCTGAATTGGCCAGGACGCTCCGGGTCTTTCCCTGAGATTGACGCCGACAACACTCGCCGCCATCGGGTGCAACAAGCCGTCCAAGGAATCGCCACTGACCGGAATGCCCGATTTGTCAGCTTCAACGTGCCGGCTGGACCGATGAAATACGACGTCCAACCGGCGGGGGCGGGGCGAAGCGAGGACGGCGTCAATTTGACGCCGTCAGGCAATGATCTCGTGGCGCAGCAGAGCGTGAGAGACCTTTCCGGCAACCTGACCGTCGGTCCACGAGAGGAAGAGGAACTCCTCCATTCCGCCATCCTCAAAAAGAACGAGCTCTTCTTCCACCGTTGGCGTCCCGAGAACTGGACCTACCTCTTCGGCTTCCGCAAACACGAGCAAGGCCAGAACGGCGCCGAGATTCCCAAGTTCGACCCTCTCATCGCCGCTTGGGATGCGCGCATCGCCAAGCTGCGCGACCTGAAGCATCAGGATCCCGCCACGGTCCAGGAAGTGAAGGATCTGCTCGCCGCCGAAGCCGCCGCCCAGCACTCCGTCCCCCAACCGAAGACCGAACAGCCGACGCCCACCTTCGACATCGCCGATGGCTTTGAAGCCACCCTCTGGGCCGAGAATCCGCTGCTCCACAAGCCCATTCAGATGAACTGGGACGCGCGCGGCCGGCTCTGGATCGCGTCGTCCGAGGTCTATCCCTTGATCGCTCCCGGCCAGCCCGCCACCGATTCCATCGTCGTGCTGGAGGACACCAACGGCGACGGCGTCGCCGACAAGCACACGACCTTCGCCGTCGGCCTTGTCATTCCCACCGGCGTGTTGCCCGATGATCGCGGCGGTTGCTACGTGGCCGCCAGCCATCAGCTCCTCCACTTCGCCGACACGAACGGCGACGGCGTCTCGGACAAGAAGACCATCGTGCTCTCCAGCTTCGGCACCGAGGACACGCACCACAATCTGCACACCCTGCGCTGGGGCTATGACGGCCACATGTATTTCAACCAGTCGATCTACACCCACACCCACATCGAGACGCCGTGGGGCGTGCGCACGCTGAACAGCGGCGGCATCTGGCGCTTCAATCCCGACACGTGGCGGCTGGAGGTCTTCGCCAAGGGCGGCTGCAATCCCTGGGGCCATCACTGGGACCAATACGGCAACGAGTTCTTCACCGACGGCGCTGGCGGCAAGGGCGTCTACCACATCATGGAGGGCGCGACCTACTTCACCTACTCCGACATGCGCCGCGAAGCCGACAGCATCAGCGCGGGGAACTATCCGAAGTTCGCCAGTCTCGAACTCGTCCACAGCCCGGCTTTCCCCGCTGATTGGCAGGGCGACGCCATCACCTGCGACTTCCGCGCGCACCGCGTCGTCCGCTTCAAGATGAACGAAGTGGGCTCCAGCTATCAGACCAAGGAGATGCCCGATCTGCTCCGCTCGACCAACGTCACCTTCCGTCCCATCGACCTGCGCTTCGGACCCGACGGCGCGCTCTACATCGCCGACTGGTCGAACCCCATCATCCAGCACGGCGAAGTGGATTTCCGCGACCCGCGCCGCGACAAGGAACACGGCCGCATCTGGCGCGTGGCGGTGAAAGGCACCAGGGCCGTCAAGGCTCCGGATCTCACCAAGCGGTCGGTCTCGGAGTTGCTCGACGGCACGCTGTCCAAGAACGGTTGGGAACAGGAACAGTCCCGCGTCGTCCTCCGCCAAATGGGCGCCGACAGGGTGCTCGCCTCCGTAAAACCGTGGCTCGCCCAGCAGACCGATCCCCGCGCCAAGCTCGAAGCGATGTGGCTGTATGAAGCCTTCGAGCAGCCCGACGCCGAACTCGTCGCCGCCGTCGCCCGCGACAAGAACCCGGAACTCCGCACTGCCGCCGCCCGCCAACTCAGCCGCTGAATCCCATGTCCACCTCACCCATGAAACCTCTGAGCCGGCACACCCCGTCTGAAACCACAGATGGACACAGATTCGCACCGATGGGGAAAGCGCAGGCGTATCCTGGAACCCATTCGAGACTGCCCATGAGTTCCATCCAAGCGGGGGTCCGTCGCTTCGGATCTGTGTTCATCTGTGTCCATCTGTGGTTGAAAAGGGCTAGCCTTGTTCCCCGTCTCGCACTGTCACTAACGCTCGCGATCGCGCTTACCGGCTCCGCCGCCGAGCCCCGAGATGCCCGCCTCGACACCTTGTCCGTGTTGGTCCACGACACCTCGCCCAAGGTCCGGCTCGAAGCCCTCCGCGCCCTCGCCAAGATCCCCACCGCCGAATCCGCCGCCGTCGCGCTGGGCGTGCTCGACCAGCCCATGGATCCGACGCTCGACTACGCGCTCTGGCTCACGATCAACGACCTGTCGGAACCCTGGATCGCCGCGCTCCAGGACGGGTCCTGGAAACCCGCCGGCCACGAGAAGCAGCTCGAGTTCGCCCTCCGTTCCATCCGACCCGAACAAGCCAGCCGCGTCCTCGGCCAGTTCGCCTCCAAAGCCGCGCTCGACCGCGAAGGCTCCGGCCCTTGGATCGAGCTCATCGGCGCCGCCGGCACCCCGACCGAACTGAGCACGCTTTTCACCCAGGCCCTCAACGGTGGCTTCAGCGACACCGCCGCCGCGCGCGCGCTTCGTTCCCTGACCGACGCCACCCGCATCCGCAAACTCAAACCGGCCGGCTCCACCACCGGCCTCGGCCAACTCTTCGACTCCGCTTCCGAGCCTGTCCGGATCGAAGCCCTGAAGCTCGCCGGTGAATGGAAGGATGTCGGTCCGCACTTCGCGAAGATCGTCCAGCTCGCGGGCGCACCGAATTCGTCCGCAGCGACCCGGTCGGCCGCCTTCGACACCCTCCGTTCCATCGGCGGCCCCGGCGCGTTGGATGCGCTGGCCAAACTCAGCGCCGCCGACCAGCCGGCCGATGTCCGTCGGCAAGCCGTCGCCTCGTTTGCCGCGCTCAATCTCGGACACGCCGTCCCCTCCATCGTCGATGTCGCCCGTTCGCTCAACGACGAGACCCAGGCCCAGGATTTCTGGCGTTCTGTGCTGAGCGTGAAAGGTGCCGGCAAGGCCATTGCCGAAGCCCTGCCCGAGAGCGGCCTTCCCCAAGCCGCCGCCCGCGCCGGCATGCGCGTCGCCCGCGAAGGCGGCCGCAGCGATCTCGAGCTCGTCACTGCCTTGGCCAAGTCGTCCGGCCTGTCCGCCGACACCCAGACCTTCACCGCGCAGCTCATCAAGGATCTCGCCGCCAAGGCCGCCGCCACGGGTGATCCGCATCGTGGCGAAATGGTCTTCCGCCGCGCCAATCTCGCCTGCACGAGCTGCCACGCCATTGGCGGCGCCGGCGGCAAGGTCGGCCCCGACATGACCAGCATCGGCGCCAGCGCGCCCATCGACTACCTCGTCGAATCCGTCCTCCTGCCCAACGCCAAGATCAAGGAGGGCTACTCCGCGCTCATTCTAACGACCAAGGGCGGCGACGAATTCAGCGGAACGCTCGCCCGCGAAACCTCGCAGGAGATCGTCCTCCGGAACGCCGCCGGCCAGGAACAGTCCGTGCCCAAAGCGGACGTGGCCAAGCGCGAACAGTCCGCCGTGTCGCTCATGCCCTCCGGCCTGCTCGACGCCCTAAACGCGCAGGAACAGCTCGACCTCTTCGCCTTCCTCTCTCGCCTCGGCAAACCCGGCGACTTCGACGCGTCGAAAGGCGGCGTGGCCCGCAAGTGGCGCCTCTTCGCCCTGTCCCACACCGACCAGCAAAACGGCCGCAGCCACCTCATCTGGGACGCCCCGCTCACTGGTAGCCCTTGGAGCGACACCTTCTCCCTCGTCAACGGCCAGCTCACCCGCCCGTTGATCGAAGAATCGACCCGGCGCGATGCGTGGGTCGGCACCTTGGCCATCTGCGCCGCCACCGAGATCAACCTCGCCCAAGCCGGCCCAGTGAAGTTCCAGCTCGAAGCGCCCGCTGCGGAACTTTGGGTCGACGGGAAAAAGATCGGTGATGCCGGCGATTCCAAGACCGACCTCGCCGCCGGCAAACACCGCGTCCTCGTCCGGCTCAATCCGCAGAAAATGCCCGACGCCGTCCGGCTGCGCTCCGACGCGAGTTTCGTCCTGGAGTAGTTCGTGGCGGGTAAAGCGCTGGATCCCGCGAAGCCGCCGTTTGATCCGCTGACGACGGGGCAGCTGCTCTGGAGACAGCAGGGCGTTCAGGAGCTGCCCATCTCGCCTTCAAGAACCGAGTTCATCCCCAGGCTGCTCGGCCGGAGCCGTCGCCCTACCATCGCCTCTATATCCCGAAGGGATTGGATCATCCAGCCCGGTGTTGGCGCGCAGCGTCTACGGCGGGGGAACATATAAAAATCCACACCATTGGGGTTTCATCGATGACTCGAGATAGCGCGGTCTGCGCAACCTTGGGAAGAATGATGGAACACCGGGGGTGTTCCCCAGAAAAGAGGTAGGGCGCTGGCACCGGCTTCCTTTCAGCCGTGAGCTTTGCGACGAGCGGTCAGATCTTCAGGGCCTCGGTCGTGTTGACGCCGAAGCGATTTCCAAAACCAGTAAACCGAGAATCTCCTTGCACGCGAAGCGGCGTTGGCCCACCCATCAAACCACTAAAGGATCCATCCAAAAACGCGACACCAAAGAACCTGCATCCCGAAACAACCACCCACCCCCATGAACTCGTTCAAATCATTCCTGCTGGCCCTCGCCACGCTCGCATCCTTCTCGGGCTTCTCCCAAGGGACCATCAACTTCGCCACCAAGATCACCGGATCGGTGGACTCGAAGGTCTATTACGCCGACACCGGAATCGGGGTGTCCGGTGCGGACGGTTATTTTGTCCAGCTCTATGTCGGAGCCAATGCTGGTTCGCTGGTTGCGGCCGGTTCCCCGGTGGCCCTCCGGTCCGATGCGGGGGTTGGCTATGTGGTGGCCTCCATTGTCACCACCAGCCTCCCCGGCGGATCGACGGCTCTCGTTCAAATGCGGGCCTGGAAGGATGCTCCCAACTACGAAACGGCTTCGAGCAAGGGATCCACTTCGAACATCAGCGTTCTTCTTGGTGACAATTCAGCTAAGCCTCCAACCGTTCCGGCCAGTCTAATCGGTTTGCCTGGAATTGCCGTCGGCCCGGTCCCGGAACCCACCACCGCCAGCTTGGCTGCGGTCGGTTGTCTGGCGGTCGCGATGCTCGGACGGAACAAGCGCCACCTGGTCAAGGCGGCCTAGTTCCTCGAATCGACTGCCAGTGCAGCGGTCCGGATAGGGGGTCACCCTTCAACCTGGAAACCGATTTTGAACCGCTGATAGGCGCTGATCCACTCTGATAACAAAGGTTTTCGGTCGCGCCGTCCGCACAAAACCGGTCACGGTTTCTTCGACACAATGGGCTTCAGATTTGCCTCTATTGGCGAAGATTGGCGGTTTGAACTTCGGTGTTCGGTTCAAAGGGGGCTTCGCCCCGCCTCGACCCGCTCACACCAGCTTCGAGAGCTTCTTGTCGGCGGTGAGCTTGGCGACGAGCTGCTTGATCTTCTGGGCTTCGCTCTTGGCGGCGACGAGGGTCGCGTCGTCGGTCTGGACGATGATCGAGTCCTTCACCCCCACAAGGCAGATCGGGGTGCGGTTCTTCGTCCGGGTGTCGAAGACGATGTTGCGGGCGGCGTCGATGTGGACCAGTTCGCCCTGGGCGCAGTTGCCTTCGGCGTCGGCTTTCATGTGGCGCGGGAGCGCGGTCCAGGCACCGAGATCGTCCCAGGCGAAGGAGCCGTCGGCGCAGACCACGTTGTGGGCCTTTTCCATCAGGGCGAAGTCCACGGAGATCTTCTTGATGGTCGGATATTCCTTGGCCAACAGCTTGGCCAGTTTGACGGGCTGGTTGGCAACCTTGAACCAGCGTTGGCAGGCTTCGGCCAATTCGGGCACGTGCGCCTGGAGGCCCTGGGTGACGGTGACGAAGGACCAGATGAACATGCCGGCGTTCCAACGATACTCGCCGCTGCCGACGTATTCCTCGGCCTTCTCCAGGTCCGGTTTTTCCACGAAGCGCTCGGCCTTGAAGAACTTCGTCTTGTAGGGCTTCACGCCTTCGGGCGCGGGCAGCAGTTTGCCGGTGTGGATGTAGCCGTAGCCGGTGGCGGGTTCGGTGGGCTTGATGCCGATGGTGACCATCACCTGGCCGCGCGACGCGAGGTCGAAGGCGTCGTTCAGCACCTGCTGGAATTTCTTCTCCTCGGGAATGACGTGGTCGGCGGGCAGCACGGCCATGACAGCGGTGGTGGAACGCGCGCCCACGATGGCCGCGCCCAACGCCACGGCGGCGCAGGTGTCGCGGCCGACGGGTTCGGCGACGATGTTGGCCTTGGGCAGCTTGGGCAGCTGCTTGGCCACGGCCTTGGCCTGGACGGCGTTGGTGATGATGAGAATGTTCTTCGCGGGAACGAGGGCGAGGCAGCGGTCGACGGCCTGCTGGAGGAAGGAGCGTTTGCCGAGGAGGGTGATGAGCTGCTTGGGCGTGGCGTTGCGGCTCACGGGCCAGAAACGTTCGCCTTTGCCGCCGGCCATGATGATGACGTAGCGATCGTTCTTTGCGGAGGTGGGTTTGGGGGATTTCTTGGTCGCCATAGGAAAAATCTCAGAGTTCGCCGGCTTTCTTCAAAGCTTGCTGGAGGATGTTCTCGCTCAGGTAGCCGCCACCGCCACGGAGCTTCTCCAGGAAGGGTCGCACCTTGGGGACAAGTCCCTGCTCCTTGGCGCGCAGGATCACGCCGACCGATCCGATGAGTGGCAGCCCAAGACGTCGGGCCATGCGTCGAGCCGCCAAGTCATCCAGCACGACGGAGGCACCGCCTTGCTGGAGTGCGTATGAAATCACCTCGGCCTCGCCGGGGCCTCCGTTCCAACCGGTCATTTCCGGGGAAAGAGCCGGGACCGAAACGATGTAGGCGCTGCCCTTGGCTTGAAGCCAGGTTCGGCCTGCATCCGCCGCCACGCCACGGGAAACCTCGGCGATGACCCCGGATGGAATGGAAAGCTTGCGACAAAGGGATGGAACCAAGCCGATGAGCCCCACTCGGGAGAGCAGGATCACCGGCGAGGCGTTCATGACCCAGTGGTCGGTCATCCGCGCAATTCGGCTTCCAGCTCCGCTTCGTCCAGTTGAACGGGAGACACCTGGTGGCGTTCCAAAACGTCGAAAAACTCGCCCCGCGTAAGTTTCAGGAGATGCCCCGCCTGCCCTTGGCTCAGACGTCCTTCCTCAAACCAACGGACCACCGCCGCCTCCAACATCTCCTCGCCGAAACGGTCGCCGCCGAAGAGCCGGAGGGCTTCTTCGGGCACTTCCAAGGTGACGGTCGCGTTCATGGAGGGAAGCTAGGCTGTCTTGATTCCCTTGGCGAGGCTCTCGACGAAGCCCCCACGCTGGGCACTGGCGACAGCGAGACTCTTCTGCGCGGAGCACGGCTTGGTGGTTCTGTTGGTCGCCATAAGGTCGGAGTTAAATCGGAAGGAGGGAAAGGGGTTCAACCACAGATGGACACAGATTCACACAGATGGGGGAAAGGCTAGGGACGGGGCCGCCCTTCATGGTCAAACATCTGTGTCTATCTGTGTTCATCTGTGGTTAAGAAGAACGACACGCTACGCCTTGATCCCCTTCGCCAAGCTCTCGACGAAGCTCGCCACGCTCGGAACCAGCTCGGGTTTCTTCCCAAGTTCGGCGATGCGGTTGACGATGGCGCTGCCGACCACGACGGCTTCGCCGAACTGCGACACGGCCTTGGCCTGTTCGGGATCGGAGATGCCGAAGCCGATGGCGATGGGCAGGTCGGTGTGGGCGCGGATCTTGCCGGTCATGTCCGCGATGGTGTCGGCCACCTTGCTCTGCATGCCGGTCACGCCTTCGCGGGAGACGTAGTAGATGAAGCCGCGGGCGCGCTTGGCGATGATCTCCATCCGGGCCTCGGGCGTGGTGGGGGCCATGAGGTAGATGTTGCAGAGGCCGGCGGCCGCCATCATGGCCTCGTAGTTCTCGGATTCCTCGGGCGGCAGATCCA
This sequence comes from Verrucomicrobiota bacterium, assembly GCA_038209745.1. Taxonomy (GTDB): domain Bacteria; phylum Verrucomicrobiota; class Verrucomicrobiia; order Limisphaerales; family CANJSG01; genus CANJSG01. The sequence goes on along the minus strand of JBBQXJ010000018.1, from coordinate 52,163 downwards.
GCACCAGCAGACCGTCCACCCCGGCGGCGGCGCAGTCGTCGATGAACCGCTGGAAGCCGTGCCGATGCAGGATGTTGAAATAGACGTAGAGCACGACCGGCACCTGCGAGCGGGCGCGGATGCGGCGGACGGTTTCCAGCACCTTGGGCGGGGTGGTGCCGGATTCGAGCCCGCGCTGGGCGGCGAGCTGGTTGACGATGCCGTCGGCCAACGGATCGCTGAAGGGCACGCCCAGTTCCACCACGTCGGCGCCGGCCCGGTCGAAGGCGACGGTGAGGTCCTCCGTGGCCTGGAGGTCGGGATCGCCCGCGCCGAGGTAGACGACGAGACCCTTCTTCCCCTCCTGACGGAGCGACTGGAAGCGCGCGACAATGCGGTTCATGTGGTGCGGAGTGTTGGCGGGAGGCGCGCCCGGTTCAAGCGGAACGGCGGCGGATGATGGGTAGGGCGATGTGTTCCTCGCGCTTGCTTTGATGCGGCAGCCGGGCGGCGGAAGCACACCGGCCCAACCGGGAATTCGCCACGTTGTCTTCGGCTTGGCCCATCGTGCTAGGCTCGGTCCCATGCAACCGCTGAAGGATGCCCTCGCCCAATTACGCAGCGACCTCGCCGACGCGCTCGCGACCGACGCCGCCCTGCCCGCACCCTGGCGGCTGGAGGCGGATCGTGCGGCGCTGGAACTGAAGGTCGTGCTGGAGGCGGGCGCCTGGCGCGTCATGGAAGCCTCGGACGCGGTGGCGCATCCCGAACTCGCACACCGCGTGACGGTGGAGTTCACGCTCGGCCGTTCGGCTGGATCGAACGGTGGCCTGGTGGCAGCGGTTCACGATCCGTCCGTCGAAGTCCCCTTCCCCACTCCGTTGCCCGAGACGGGCGACGCGTCGCTCGTCCGCCAGCTGTCGGAGGTTTTCGGCGCGCCGGGCTTTGACAGTTCGGCCCGGGCGACGGTTTTCCGGGAAGCGTTGGAAGGGCTCTCTCTGTCCGACATTCAGGCCGCCATCGCCTCCGCGGGCCTGGCCTCCGCCGACGAAGCCAGCGGGGATGTCCGTCGCGCGACGCATCTCATCGGTCGCCTGATACAACGCGGTCCGGCCGGCACGGATCGCAGCCGTGAAATCCTGGCCGACCTCTTCCGCCAAATCGATTCGGCCGAAGTAGTCGCGGTGGTGGAACGGTTCTGGAAAACCCAGGACGACTGGATCGACCGGACGGCGTAATCCTGGGCGGACCTTGTCGCCGCCGAGGCCGGGAGGCGGACGGATCGGCTGAAGCGATTCCCAAAAGATCCACCGCGTCACCTCGGCGGTTACGGCTTCTTGACGCCATAGACCGACCGCGCCTTCTCCCCGTCGCCGGCGCTGATGCGGTTGTCGCCCCATTGACCGATCACCCCGTCGTATTCCGGGCCGACCGGATCGATCACCGCGCACGGGCTGTCGCCCTGGCCGTCCTTGCATTCCGACTCGCACTTGCCCGCCCAACAGACGCGGTAGTGCATGATCGAACGGTAGTCGTAGGCGGTGGCGCCGGTGATCCAGTTCGTCCGCGGAATCCAGTCGTAGTCGAAGGCGCGGCCTTCCTTGATGTTCTCATAGTGGATGGTGACGAACTGGTCTCGATCCCACCGCTGATGTTCATGGAAAAAGCCGAGGACATGCCCGAGCTCGTGGGCCGGCATCCACTCCCCTTGCCGCCACCAGAAAGCCGTGATGTTGACGTCCACCCTCTTGCCGGGCGCGTAGCCGATGTGGCTGGTGTTGTTGCCCGCGTCCGTCTTGCCAGTGAACTGGACGTAGGACTCTTCGCGGGTGCGTTGGACGAAGCGGATTTTCGCGCCCGTCTCCTCCCAACGCTGCATCGCCTGTCGCGCGGTCGCTTGTTGCTCTTCCGTCAACTTTGAAAGGTCGTAGGGAATCACGCCGTCGGGCCAGGGCAGCGGCTTGGTCGCAGTGGAATCCCGGTGGGCAGGATCCGAATCCGCCGCGAGGGCCAAGGAATTCCCGAGCACGAGGAGAACGACCAACGCGAAGAGATTCCGAAGCGGCATGGCCAAGGTGGGTCAGGGTTTGAAGAGCCGATAAAACCGGGTGCCGACCGGCGGAGCGACGATCAGCCGCTTGTTCGTCCCGTCGTCCTGTGGGGCGGGAGCGCTGGTCCAATCGGCCGTCGTCAGGTCCGTCGCCTGCTGGAGGATGAATCCCGTGGAAGACGCGGTGGACCAGGCGACCACGGCGGTGTTCGTCGTGGTCAGCGTCATGCTCAAGTGCGGCGCGCCCGGCGTCTGCACCACCTGCACGAGGCTCCAGAATCCGCCGGTCAACGCATAGGCTCCATTGGTCATGGTGGTCCCGGCATCGTGCTGGCCGATGGTGCCGGTGACGGCATAGACGCCGCCGGTGCTGGTGCCGCCGCCGCCCGCGATCTTCGACCACGGGATGGAATAGGTCTGCGCGAACGTGCCCGTCGTTCCGCCCAGGAACAGGAGCGTGGCCACGAGGCTCCGCCAGGTCTTGGACTGCGCCGCCGCTGCGGCGCTTTGGGGGGTGGACGTGGCTCCAGCGCCGCTCGAAAGCGGCGGAGCACCGCCGCAGTCCAAGACGCTGCGCGACGGGCGGTGGCTGGCTGCCAAGTTCGGGGGGCTGTTTTTCATCGGGCTTGTCCCTTGTTTTCGATCAACTGCTCCAGCTTTTCCAGCCGTTCCTTCAACGCAGAGTTCTCGGCGTCGCGCCGTTTCAGTTCGTCCGTAAGCTTTTGGTTCAAGCCCTGGATGGCCGCCAGGGCCGACGTGCGGCGTGGCCGCGTCGCCCTAGAAGTTCCTCCGGCTGATCGGCAGGGCCGCGAAGACGCCAGAACCATTCGTCCCCACGCCGATCTCCAACCACCGGTCCGCCCCCGCAAATACACCGCCGAAGTCCAGCCTGACGGTGAACAGGCCGTTGGAGACCGCCCGTCGCCATATTGGTCAGCATTCCGCCCACTTGGATCGGGCCGCTGGCCGCCGCGTGGAGCGCGAAGGATGTATTTGGTGTTCATGGAAAACTCGCTTCGTTCGACAAACGCGCTGGCATCTCGCCAGCGACATACCCTTTCCGCTAGCCAGGTTCGATAGCCTGGGGCGTGCCTGCAACCGAGGTAGGGACGGCTCGCCGAGCCGACCCCGATTCGAGCGGAGCGAGGCGAACGCCCTGAGCATCTCCGGAAAAGACGGGCTCCGACCGAGACGCGCGCTTCGACCTACTCCAGATCGAGGCGGCCCCAGTCTTCGGGGCGCCCCTGCACGCCGGGGCTGGGGGCCCAGGCGATGCGCGACTTGTTGATGTTCTCGCCCAAGGCGGCGTCCCGTTTGTCGCCGTCGTAGACGATCACGTTGAAGCCGATCCGGGTCTGTCCGGGCTTGATCCCGATTTCCGCAAAGGGAATGGCGGCCTGGATGCGATAGCCTCCGGCGACGCGGCGCGACACGAGGCGTGTGCGGGGCGCGGTCTCCTCCACCGGGCCCTGGTCGGCGTCGGCGTCGCGGGCGGCCCGGACCACGCCGGTCGTGTCGAAGGGGAAGATGCCGAGCTTGTAGCAGCCCATGGTGTGTTCGGCGCCCACGGCGGGATCGAGGCAGATCTCCACCGAGTCGCTGCGCCAATGGCCCTTGATGTCGTTGGGCGCGATGTTGGAAACGACGACGTCGTCCCGCACGCCCACGTCCACAAACAGGGTCGCCCCGTCATGCGCGAGCCGGACGAGCGCGCTGCTGTCCGCGTCGCCGTCGGCTTTGCCCTGGACGAGATTGGTGGAGGAAACGACGAGGGGAGCGATGGAGTCCCAGCCAGCTCCGGTTCCATCAAGCACGGGGCCGGTTTTGAGCCGGACGATCCGCGCATGCGGGACGGAGTGGCCGATGGCGACGGCCTCCGCCTTGCGGTCACCCGAAGCAACAGTGGCGGCTAGTTTCCCGTCCGGCGGAAGACCGGGCGGCGGGGTGACGCGGGCCTGCAACGTGGCCATCGAATGGGCCGGCACGCGGACCCGCTGCGTCGCCGGCTCGATGCTCCATCCGGCGGGGACGTCGAGAACCAGATCGCCGGCCAGCTCCGTGGAGCCGGGATTGTCGAGCTGCAGGCCCAGAAGGTTGGGCTCGCCCGCGACGAGGGGCAGGTTGGCCTGGAACTGGGTGGCCACGTGTTCGATGCCTTGCTCCCTCACCCACTGCCGATAGTTAGCAAAGGCGGGACGCGGAACGAACTCAAGGGTCGGGCTTCCCTCGGACTTCGCCTGAACCGGAGGAAAGGGGACGGCCGTCAATTCCGTCTGCGGCAGACCGGCGAGCAGGTCGGTCTCCGTGCCGGCGATCGGCACCATCGATTTCACGAGCGAGAAGCGCTGGGGCCGCTGCATCCACGGCGAATTCCCCATGTTGCCGAAGGCCTGCGAGCGATGGTTGGCCAGCGCCTTCGCCGCGATCTGCGCCGGGGTCCGGCCGTCCGGTAAAGGCTCATTGACCGTGATGGCGGAGACCACGGTCCCGGCGGTGCCGCCGTAGAAGAGCTTTCGCGGCTGCCACACCGACAGGCCTTCCTTGCTGAGCTGAAGCGGGAATCGGTTGGGATCGGCGGCGGCGGTGAAGGCTTCCGTGGCCAGAATGCCGGCCGCCTGATGGTGCCCGTGCTGCCCCATCGAAGGCGCGGGATTCATGGTGACGATGATCTCCGGGCGCAACGCCCGCACCAGACGGACGAGCCGCTCCAGGGTTTCCTCCTTGCCCCACTTCTCCAGGGTGGCGGCCACGCTCTCGGTGTAGGCCCAGTCGAGCCGATCCAGAAAGTAGCCGTAACGCACGCCCAGGATCCCGAGGGCATCGCGCAGCTCGGCTTCGCGCAGCGCGCCCAAAGCCGCGCCCGCCTGGGTGCCGACCATGTTCCCGCCGCCTTCACCGCGCGTGCAGTAGACGTTCGCCACGACGGAGCCACGTCCTCTGGCGTAGTAGGCCAAGGTCGCCGCGGCGCCGGTCTCGTCGTCGGGATGGGCGAACACGCCCATGATGTCCGTCTTGAGCAGCGCCGCTCCTTGGGGTGGCGGCGATCCCTCGGGCTCCGCACCCGCCGCAGAGCCGGCGAACATCAGCAGACCGACGACCGGAAACAGCCAGGCGAACGCTCGGGAGATCACGGGGTCGGTTGTGTCATTTGCCCCGTTCACTGTCCATCGATTCCAAAGCGCAGCCGATCAAGCCGCCACTCGACAAGCCGCTTGGCCCGCTTCCATCATTCCCCGTCATGTCGCTGAAGCCGTTGGTCATCGCCGGTCGTGAGTTCTCGTCCCGCCTCTTTCTGGGCACGGGCAAATTTTCCGCGCCCGAAGCCATGCGCGACGCGCTCGTGGCCAGCGGCACCCAGATGGTCACGGTCGCCCTGCGCCGAGCGGATCTGTCCGGCAAGAAGGATCCCTTCGCGAACATCCTGGAATTCATCGACCCGACGAAATACCTCGTGCTGCCCAACACCTCCGGCGCGATGAACGCCGAGGAAGCCGTCCGCCTTTCCCGCCTCGCGGCCGCCGCTGGACTGCCCAAGTGGATCAAGCTCGAGATCCATCCCGACCCGCGCTACCTGCTGCCGGATGCGGTGGAGACGTTGAAGGCCGCCGAGATTCTCGTGAAGGAAGGCTTCGTGGTGCTGCCCTATATCAACGCCGATCCCGTGCTGGCCAGGAGGCTCCAGGATGTCGGCACGGCCACGGTCATGCCGCTCGGCTCGCCCATTGGATCCAATCGCGGACTCGAGACGCGCAGCCAGCTCCGGATCATCATCGAGCAGGCCACCGTGCCGGTCGTGATCGATGCCGGCATCGGCGCGCCCAGCCACGCGGCGGAAGCGATGGAGCTCGGGGCCGACGCCGTCCTGGTCAACACCGCCATCGCCATCGCCCATGATCCGAACCGCATGGCGCGCGCCTTCAAGATGGCGGTCGAAGCCGGCCGCGACGCCTACGAGCTCGGCCTCGGCGCGCCGCTCGACACCGCCAGTCCGACCAGCCCGCTGACTGCGTTCCTCAACTGATTCCTGATCTTCTTCATGAGCCATCCCACCCTTCCGCTCGCCCGCGTCAAAGACCTCCTCAAGAAGCTCACGAAAGCCCGCGTCCTCGTGGTCGGCGACGTGATGCTGGACCAGTTCGTCTGGGGCCGGGTTACCCGCATCTCGCCGGAAGCGCCGGTGCCGGTGGTCGAGTTCGACCGCGAGAGTTTCATGCCGGGCGGCGCCGCCAACGTGGCCCGCAATCTCGCCGAATTGAAGACGCCCGTGGAGCTCTTCGGCGCCGTCGGCAAGGACGAGACCGCGCTCAAGTTCCGCAAGCTGCTGACCGAGCAGGCCATCGTTTCGAAAGGGCTGCTCGCCATCGTCGGCCGCAACACGTCGATCAAGACCCGGATCGTCGCGCAGCAGCAGCAGGTCGTCCGGCTCGACCGCGAAACCCGCGACGATCTCACGCTCAAGGAAACGTCCCGGCTGCTCGCCGCCATCGAAGCGGCCCTGCCCAAGACGGACGCCATCATCATCGGCGACTACGGCAAGGGCGTCGTCACGCAGCCGCTGCTGGACGAGCTGAAGGCGCTCTGCCGACCGCGCGGCATCTGGCTGAGCCTCGATCCGAAACCCGTGCACAAGGTGGACATCTCGGGCGTCTCGCTCATCACTCCCAACCGCAAAGAAGCCTTCGAGCTGGCCGGCATTTCCGACCAACGGCGCGCCACCGATCCGCTCAAGGACGAGGCGTTGCTCAGCGTCGCCGAGAAGCTGCTGGGCGAGATCCAGCCCGCGCTGCTGCTGATCACCCTGAGCGAGCTGGGCATGCTGCTCTGTCGTCGCGACGAAAAGCCGTTCCACATCCCAACCGTCGCGCAGGAAGTCTTCGACGTGTCCGGCGCGGGCGACACGGTCATCGCCACCTTCACGGCCGCCATCGCCGCCGGAGCCTCGCCGATCGAGGCCGCGATCTTCTCCAACCACGCCAGCGGCGTGGTGGTGGGCAAGGTAGGCACCGCGACGGTCACGCCCGAAGAGTTGCTGGCGAGCTTCCGAGGCTGAAGGACGCCGCAGTTTCCTCGGTGAAGGAGCTTCACCGGTGCTCGTATCCGTGGACTTCGCGTTGAAGCGTTCTCGTCTTTCGTTACCGACGGAACTTTGAACGGCCGGAGGTGTTCAGAACGGCATGGGCTGGAAGATCACAACTGGAATCGTCTTGGCGGGAGGAGCTTTGCTGGCCGCGGTGGCCATCCCCAACATCATCAAAGCGCGGACAACACCGTGCACCAACGCCTGCGTCGCCAACCTCAAACAGGTCCAGGGCGCGATCGAGCTATATGCGCTGGAGAACAAGCTGGAGCCCACCAATCGAGTTTCCATCACGGATCTGTCAGGCGGCCAGGAAAAGCCGATTCGCCCGCTGATCAACGCCGGGATGACCTGTCCGGCAGGCGGTGTCTACTCGGTCACCACCGTTGGAGAACCGCCGCGATGCTCGATTCCCGGGCACTCGCTGTGAGATTGCGCGCAGAGACCGGAAACTATTCCGCGAAACGAATGTTTCATCCGCCATGAAATCGCTCAGCAGCGGAATGAAGATCGGGATTGTCGCCGTGGTTCTCGTCGTCGGAGCTTTGGTCGTTGTTCCCAACTTTGCCGTTCCTCCTAGGCGCGATTCACCCTTCAGAAAGCAAAACGTCTGCATCGCGAACCTCAAGCAGATCGAAGGAGCAATCGAGATGTATGCCTTGGAGAACAAATTGGCCGCGACCAACCGAATCGCATTCGCCGACATTTCTGGCGGCACGAACAAGATGATCGGCCCGTTGATCAACGTGGAACTCACCTGTCCGGCGGGCGGCACCTACTCGGTCACGACAGTCGGTGAGCCGCCGCGTTGCTCGGTGCCGGGGCACTCGATTGATCCGCCACCAGAGTAGGTCAGGCTTTCAGCCTGACCCTGGGGCTGAAGAGAACCACTCGACTCGGCAGGCGCTCGAATGAGGGGAATCGGAAACGGCTCTGCGCTGGTTTCCTGCGGATGTTTGGGCTGCGCGGCAACGCAGCCCTACCGGTGTGGCGGAACAGGCTGGAAGCCTGTCCTACCTTCTACCTCGCCCGCGATGTCAGCGCGTTCTTGCCGATGTCCATGAGCACGTCCCAGGCGGGGCCGGGGAACTTGTGCATCTGGACCATCACTTCCTCGAACGACTTCAGGAACCACTGCACGTCGTCGTCGCTGATGACCAGCGGCGGGAGGAGCTTGAGCACGTCGATGGCGTGCCCGGCGACCTGCGTGATGATGTGGTGCTTGTCCATCAACGGAATGATCGCCGCCTGGGGGAAGAGGCTTTTGTCGAGACCGTGGGTAATGGTCCACGCAGCCTTCAGCGTCAGTGAACGCGGCGAACCGAACTCGATGCCGACCATCAAGCCGCGCCAACGGACACCCTTCAGGAACTCGAAACGCGGGATCATCGCGGCCACGCCTTCGCCAATCTGGTTGCCGCGGATTTCGGCCTGCTTGATCAAGCCGTGGCGGTCGATGACGTCGAGCGCGGCCAGCCCGGCGGCCATGGCGAAGCTGCCCTGGCTGAAGGTCGAGGAATGCACCACCGAACGCTGCATGGAGGAGAAGACTTTCTCGTGGATCCACTTCTTCGAGAGCACGGCGCCGACGGGCACGTAGCCACCGGAGAGCGCCTTGGAGAGGACGACGATGTCGGGATCCATGCCGGGCCCCTCATGCTCGATGGCGAGGAACTTGCCGGTGCGGCCCATGCCGGTCTGGACTTCGTCGTCGATGAAGATGGCGCCGTGTTTCCGGCAGAGCGCGATGGCGTCGCGCAGATAGCCTGGAGCGGGAATGTTGACGCCTTTGCCCTGGATGGGTTCCACCACGAAGCCGGCGACGTCGCCTTTCTTCAGCTCTTTTTCCAGCGCGTCGAGATCGTTGAACGGGATCATCCGGCAGTCCGGCATGAAGGGGCCGAAGCCGCTCCGGAAGCTGTCGTCGCCATTCACGGAGAGGGAGCCGTAGCTCAGGCCGTGGAAGGCTTTTTGGCAGTGGAGGATCGCCGGCTTGCCCGTGGCGCACTTGGCATACTTGATCGCGGTCTCGACGCCTTCCGCGCCCGAGTTGGTGAAGAACACCATGTCGAGCTGGTTGGGCATCCGCTTCTTCAGGTCCTCGGCCAGCAAGCCGCTGAGAAGAGGGGCCTCCATCTTCACGAGGCTGGAGTAGTCGGCGTCCATGAAGTCCTTGAGGATCTGGCGGACTTCGGGGTGGTTCCGGCCAAGGCTGAAGACGCCGTAGCCGGAGAGCAGGTCGAGATACTTGGTGCCTTCGACGTCCCAGAGATACGGACCTTCGGCACGCGTGTAGCAGCGGTCGAAACCGATGGTGCGCAGCGTGCGGACGTTGGCCGGATTGACGTGGGCCGAGTGCAGGTCGTAGTTGCGGCCTTCGTGTTGCTTGAGCAACGCGCGGATGTCGAGTGGCGGACGGGTATCAGAGTTCATTTTGAACGCAGGCCAGACAGTGCGGGGAAGGTTGTCGGAAAGCAAATCGTCGGAGAAAAGGGGATAAAACGGGCCTGGGCCAATTCTGCGCCGTCACCTGATCGACGGCGAGCCGGGCGTAGTCCCGCAGGACTGGACTCGCCGTGGAAGGTCGGACGAATGCGCCTACCACACGATGGCGGAAAGAGCTGCGGGGCAACGGCCTCAAAAAACTCCAGAAACCAGCCGGTGAAGGCCATGACCCAAGCCCAGCGTCCAAGACCGCAGGGGTCGACAGAAAATCAATTACATCCGATTCAGGAAGAGGAGCTTCCCGTTAAACGCCATCGCGACTTCGGAAGGTCCACAACCCTTCGGCCACCGCCTCCAACTTGGCGACGATCCCGGCGACGCACTGCTCCACCGAGAGCAGGTCGGTCTTGAGGCTCAATTCCGGGGCTCTTGGCGGTTCATAGGGAGCGGATATGCCGGTGAACTCCGGGATCAAGCCGGCCCGAGCCTTGGCGTAGAGGCCTTTGGGATCGCGGCGTTCACAGACCGCGACCGACGCATCCAGATAGACCTCGATGAAACGCCCGGGCGGCACGAGCGAACGGGCCAGTTCCCGCTCTGAACGATAGGGGGAGATGAAGGCGCCGATGCTGATCATGCCGGCATTGGCGAACAGGGCGGCGACTTGGGCGGCGCGGCGAATGTTCTCCTTTCGGGCGTCCGGGGAGAACCCAAGATCCTTGCTCAATCCGTTCCGGAGGGTATCGCCGTCGAGCACATAGACCTGCCGACCGCCGTTGAACAAGTGGCGTTCCAGCGCGGTGGAAACAGTCGACTTGCCCGAGCCGCTGAGTCCCGTGAGCCAAACGACGCATCCGGGGTGCCCATTGACCCGCGCGCGCTCTTCGGATTCGACTCGTTTCAGCTGGTGGCTCATATGCGACCGGGCTGGGCGGCCCCGCTTCAATCAAACGGTGCCGAACCACGCCAAGTTGAAAACCGTATCTAAAGGAAGGCAGAATCCGCGTCGACGCAAATGAGCAGGAACGGGAGAGGGCGACAAAAGTGTTTCCAATTTAGAAGTCCGACTCCTAACTTCCGCTCCTGTTTTGATCCGCCGTTAAGTCGGAATTCTTCCATCTAGCTTATGCCACTGACCCACACTCGAGACCTCTTCGCCAAGGCGCTGAAGGGCAAATATGCCCTGGGCGCCTTCAACGTGAACAACATGGAGCTTCTCCAGGCCATCATCGAAGCCTGCGAAGAGGAAAAGGCTCCCGTCATGCTCCAGATCTCCAAGGGCGCGCGCGACTATGCGAACCCCGTGTATCTGAAGAAGCTCATCGAAGCCGCCGTCAGCCTCAGCACCATCCCCATCGCCGTCCATCTGGACCACGGCGACAGCTTCGAGCTCTGCAAGCAGTGCATCGACGAAGGCTTCACCAGTGTCATGATCGATGCCTCCCACGACCCGTTCGAGAAGAACGTGGAAGTCTGCCGCAAGGTCGTGGACTACGCCCACAAGCACAACTGCGTGGTCGAGGGCGAACTCGGCATGTTGGTCGGCGCGCAGCACGACGACGGTGAGGAAGGCGGCAGCTACTCCAAAGGCGGCGCCTACACCCATCCTGAAGAGGCCGTCCAGTTCGTCCGCCAGTCCGGCGTCGACTCCCTCGCGGTCGCCATCGGCAACAGCCACGGCGCCTATAAGTTCAAGGGCGAACAGCATCTCGACCTGGAACGCCTCAAGGCCATCAAGAAGGCCTTGCTCGACGCCGGCATGGGCGACTACCCGCTCGTGCTCCACGGTGCCTCATCGGTGCCGAAGGAACTCGCGCAGGAGATCAACAAATACGGCGGCGCGATGGGAGAAGAGACCGCCGGCGTGCCCGAAGCCGACATCGAGATCGCCCGCCGAATCGGTTGCACCAAGGTCAACATCGACACCGATCTCCGCTTGGCCATGACTGCGGCCATCCGCAAGGTTTTCGCGGAAAATCCAAAGGAGTTCGATCCGCGCAAGTATCTCGCCCCGGCCCGGTCCAAAGTGAAGGAACTCGTCCGCCACAAGATCCGCGACGTCCTCTGCTGCGCCGGTCACGCCTTCGACTGAACCGCGAGCACCCTTTGAAACACGAGAGGCGCGAACCGCAAGGTTCGCGCCTTTTCCGTGGGTCTCGGAGCGCCGACGGCTTCAAAAACTGAACGCCAACTGGGCCGCGATCAGATGCTCGATTCCCGTTCCCCGATCCGACGACCCGGAACCCAGTCCCTCCGGCCAATGCAGCTCGTAGTTGAGCAGACCCCGGAGGTCCTTCCCCAGCAACACCTGCGCTCCGAAGGTCAGCGTGTCGAGACGACCACGGACGTCGCCGAAATTTCGGAACACCTCGTCGAAACGCAGCGCCAGTTCGCAAAGGGGATGAACCTGGTAGGCGGTGTCCCACGACCAACCCCAGGTCGTTCCCGAGCCGCTGGGCAAGGTCGCGCCGCCCGCGAAACCGTGGGTGGAGCTCAACCCGCCCGCGCCGATATACTCCAGCGAAGAGCGCCATCGCCCCCGCCGAAAGCTCGTGCCCATTCCCCAGCGCGACTGGAAGGAGAGGCCGGCTCCAGCGGCCGACACTTCGCGTTCCCCTCGCTGTCCCCAGCCAAACAGCTTCAGTCCGTCACCGGGAGAACGCCAATCCCCCGACAACCAAGTGGACGACCAGTAGCCCGTGAGCTCCGGTTGAAACGCGTATTCCGCGCCGGAGAACCTCCCTCCATTGCCAAGCATCACGGCGTAGGAGTTTTCCCAGTCTTCCGTGTCCATCGAGTCGTAGACCTGAAAGCCCAACTCGGAGAAGGCCCCGGCGCCCCGTGGCAACAGATGGCGGGTCATGGCGTCGGACTGTCCCGGGGAGGCCAGCCGCTCCAACATCATCTGCTGGGCGGGCGGGTTGAACTCGAAATAGGAGTATTGCTGGATGGCGACGAATTCCTCGCGTCCACCGAGCGCGTCGAAGTGGCCCAAACGCATCTTGGCCCAGGGCACCAGATCGACGGTGAGACCGCCCTCGATGTGGTCCACCGAATAACGGCGCGACCCGGGATGGGTCTCGTGCGGAAGCCAAGCCTGGACGGAGAAGCTGACCGGGCCGTTCGTCTCGAAGAACTGCCCGTTGATCGCTCCGATCACGCCGCCGGTTCCGCGCTTGATCGGACCGGAGGAGAGTCGCAGAGGCCGGGTCGGAGCCTCGGCCGAAGTTTCCGGGATCGAGAACCAGCTCGATTCTGCCTCCTGGCTCCCGGCAGAAAAATCTCCATCCCCGTCCTGTCCCAACGAGGCCGCATGAAGGCCGCAAGGAACAAGCGCGAGCAGGGCGCCCACCGCGCCCGATCCCGCGACAACCCCCATCCCTCTTGCGAGGATGCGGTTGCGGCGGTGGCTGACGGGACGTTTCACGGGATTCGGTTCTCGGATTTGCCCGGGAAAAGACAGTGACAGCACAGCGCGGATCCGGACTCCGTGAGAACGTAGCAAGGCGGACGCCACTCCGACTGTGGAGGGTCCGGGACGCGGCAAGACACGGGGTGCCCCAATCGAGGGCGATGGGGCGCGTTCCGTAAAAGCAAAGAGCGCGGCCCTCGGGCCGCGCTCTGCCAGAAACGGCTGAAAAGGAGGGACCTATTTCGCCGGCGCTTCCAGGTAGATGTCCTGGTAGGGATGGATGTCCAGGAGGTTGGGATAGCTTCCCTTCACCACGGCGCTCATGAGATGGACGCGGGTGTAATAGTAGATGGGGATGAGGGGAAGGTCGTCGAGCAGGATGGCCTCGGCCTTTTGAAAGGTTTCGTAGCGTTCCTTTTCGTCGGCCATGCAGGCGGCGGCCTCGACCAGGCGATCATACTCCGGATTGTTCCAGCCGGTGCGGTTGTTGCCGGCATAGGAGAGGAAGGTGCTGAGGAAGGTGTTGGGGTCGATGTAGTCGCCGGTCCAACCGGCGCGGCTGATCATGTAGTTGGTCTGGTTCTGGGTCGCCATGTAGACCTTCCACTCTTCGTTCCGCAGGGTGACCTCGATGCCGAGGTTCTTCTTCCACATCTGCTGGATGGCCTCGGCAATGGCCTTGTGGCCTTCGGAGGTGTTGTAGTGGATCTCGATGGGAGGAAGTCCTTTCCCATCGGGATAACCGGCTTCAGCGAGGAGTTTCTTGGCTCCGTCGATGTCGAACTTGAGCTGGGCGCGGGGCGTGTATCCGGCGGTGTCGGGCGGTGTCAGAGCGAAGGCGGCCTGCTGGTCGCCCCGGGCCACGGAGTCCACGATGGCCTTGCGGTCGATGGCTTGGCTGAGCGCGTGGCGGAGGCGTTTGTCCTTCAACACGGGGTCGGTGACATTGATCCGGTAGAAGTAGTTCGCGAGGTAGGGATCGAGACGCAGGACGCCGGGGTTGTCCTTCTTGTAAACATCGATCTTGGCCTGGGGCAGGCTCTCGGTCTGGTGCAACTGGCCGGCCCGGAAGCTCCGCTCTTCGCTGTCATAGCTTTCGATGGGGAAAAAGTCGATCCCGTTGAGCTTCACGTTGGCCGTGTTCCAGTAGTTCGTGTTGCGACGGACGCTGAGGATGTTGCTCGGTTTCCACACGGTCAGGACGAACGGTCCGTTGCAGACCATGTTTTCCGGGCGGGTCCAATCCGTGTTTCCGGGCGAATAGGGATCGCCGAACTTGCGGATCGTCGCCATGTGGACGGGCCACCAAGTGTAGTGGAGCGCGATCATGCTCAACAGATAAGGGGTGGGGCATTCGAGGGTGACTTCCAGCGTCTTGGCGTCGATCGCCCGCAGCCCCAGTTGGGACGAATCCTTGATCTCGCCGTGATTGAAGGCCTTCGCGTTCTTGATGCAGTGCAGCATCTCGGCGTAGTGGGAGCCCAAGGAGGGAGTGAGGATCCGGATGTAGGACTGGACAAAGTCGTCGGCGGTGACGGGATCGCCGTTGGACCAGATGGCGTTCTTCCGGAGGTGGAACGTGTAGACCTTCTTGTCCGGGGAGATCTCCCAGCTCTCGGCCTGTCCCGGCTTGGGCTCCAACGTCTTCGGATCCGCCCCGGCCAATCCTTCGCTCAGCGCCATGAGGATGTGGTGTTCCGTGATGCCCTCGACCCGGTGCGGGTCCAGCCCCTGGGGTTCGGCTCCGTTGCCGAGCAGAAGGATCTGCTGGTCGACGGCGTTCTCGGCCCGCGTTCTCTTGGGGCCGCATCCGGCGACGAGCAACGCGAGACATCCGGCGATGACAGGGAGGAAGTGTTTCATCTTTAAAAACAGTAGCGCGGAGGGCAAACGCGCGCCATCCCCCGCAAAGATGGCCCAGCGTGCCCGCAACGGCGGGACGCCGTCAAACGAGGCGATCAAAACAACCCGCTCACGAAAGGCGCAGCCGCAGGAAACCCACTTCGCAGGCCAACGCTTCCTGCACGTTCGTGAAGAGCGTGCGCTGGAGCGTCTCGATGGCCTGGAGATTCTCCAGCGCCTTCTGCGGCGTGAGCCGACGGGCGACCGTGGCCGAGGCTTCGGCCAAAGGCGGCACCTGCAGGTCGCGTTCCGCCAACGGCAAAGTGTGGATCCAGACGTCGCGCAGCCAGCGCTGGAGGAGACCCAGCATCTCGGACCTTTGTCCGCGGTACTCGGCCTCGATGGCGGCCGCGAGTTCCTCTTCCCATTTCTCCCGCAGGCTCTTGTCGGCATCGTCGAAACGCTGGAGCGGCGACGCGGCGGTCAGCCGTTCCTCGATCTTCTCCTTCATCTCCCCGAGCCGAAGGGTGAGCGTCTCGAGCAGTTGATAGCGCCCGAAGAGCCCGCCGCCTTCCTGCTGCGCCTTTTGGGCGAAGCCGTTGAGCCATTCGATCTCCGCCGCGTCGAGCGTGCGTTCCCCGCCGACGTTCAATCTCAGACAGCGGGACAAGATGGTCTCCAGCAGCCGGTGCGGCTCCGTGGACAACAGCAGGAGCACGGAACCCGAAGGGGGTTCCTCCAGCGTCTTGAGAAAGGCGTTCGCCGCAGCGGCCGGCATCCGGTCCGCGCCCGCGATGATCCCGATCTTGAACCGACCCTCCGAGGGCTTGAGGTTCATCGTGTGGATGAGCTCCCGGATCTGGTCCACCCCGATGATCCGCGTCTTGGACTCCGGACGCACCCAGGAGACGTCGGGAAAATTGCCTCCGGCGATGCGCCGGCAGCAGGAACATTGGCCACAGCCATCCACCGCCGGACCATCGGGGCCGCGACGCACCGGTTGGAGGCAGTTCAAGGTCCCCGCGAGCGCGGCGGCCACGTGTTCCAGCGGCTCCTGCACCGCGCCAACGAACAAGTAGGCGTGCCCCAGACGTCCCCGTTCCAAGCTGCGCTGGAGGACCGAAGCGGCCTGCTGCTGTTCGGCTGGAAGCCCGGCAAACGTCATGGTTGAGGAGACTGCTGCGGAGCGAACTGGCGGACCGCCAGCGGAATGCTTTTCTGGTGCCGGTCATCGACCGCGATCTCGATGGAATAGGTGCCAGCCCGTTCGAACTTCAGCTGCTGGATGCTGACGATGATGTTCTGGGAAACGAACGACGCGTCCGGCGGCACCCCGGCGTTCACCGGCAGTTCGATCGGCGGCATGACGGAGCCGCCGTCGTCGTCCACCAGCGCGATACGGAGCTTGTGCTGACCCTCTTCGATCTTCTCGAAGACGATGCGCAGCGCGATGGCGCACTGGGGATGCAGCGCCGGAAAGTTCTGCGTGAGCAGGGAGTCGAAAGCCCCGAGCACGCACAGCTTGCCGCCGTAGTCGCTGGCGGCGTCACACAAAGCTGCAATCTGGATATCCATGTGCGGGCGGACAATGGAACCGGGAGGCGGACGCGTCACGCGGGAAGATAGGGTGGCCGACACCGACGTCGCGCAGCGTCCTGGTCTGAGCCGGCGCTCCGACGCTTTTCGAGCGCCTGTCCGACTCCAGAACGCCTTCCCCAAAAGCTCCGCCGCTTCGCAAACGAACCCGCTTCAGCTCAACTTCACCGCCACGACGCAGCGACCGCACAGGGTCGGATGCTCCGCGTTCTGGCCCACGTCGTTCTCCCAATGCCAGCAGCGGTCGCACTTCACGCGACCGGTTTCCTGGCTGTGGCGAGCGACGATCGGATCGGTGGATTCGTCGCCGGCCGCCCGAGCGCCGAAGACCACGGCGGAAACGTTCAATATTTCCGTGAGCTCGGCGGCCAAACGGCTCCCGATGGCCTGTTCCTCGGCCGCGAGGTTCAGGTAGACGACGGCTTCGAGCGACTTGCCGATGACCTTCGCCTGACGCTGCTTTTCCAGCACCGGCAGGACCTGCTCGCGGATGCGGAAGATCGTCTGCCAATCGAGCTTGGTCGCTTCCGTGCTGGCGGGCGCGGAGGGCGTCCATTCGCTTTCGTGCACGCTGGCGGTCGGCTTGCCGGGGATCGCTTCCCAGGCTTCGTCGGCGGTGAAGACGAGCATCGGGCTCAGCATCTGGCAAAGGCCGCTGATGATCCGGTGCAGCGCCGTCTGGGTGCTGCGGCGACGGGGGGAATTCGCGGCGTCGGTGTAGAGCCGGTCCTTCACCACATCGTGGTAGATGGAGGAGAGCTGCACCGCGACGAACTGGCTGAGCTTCTGATAGACGATGTGGAATTCGTAGGCGTCGTAGGCGGCCTTCACGTCGGCTTCCAACACGGCGAACTCGCCGAGAATCCACCGGTCCAATCCGGTCAACTGGTCGTCGGAAACGGCCTGTCCGCCCGCAGTAGCTTCGGCAGGCGGGGGCGCCTGCCGGACTGGGTCACAGGCGGGGGCGCCTGTGCCACTACCAGAGCCAGAGCCGGCCGCTCCGCCTGGATTGAAGTCGTAGAGGTTCGAGAGCTGGTAGCGCAGGCAGTTGCGGATGTTGCGGTAGGTCTCGCCGACTTTCTTGAGCCGTTCCTCGCTGACCACGATGTCGCTGCGATAGTCCTGCGAGGCGACCCAGAGACGGATCACGTCGGCGCCGTAGTCTTTGACGAAACGGTCGGCGGTCTGGGGCTTCTGATAGCCGCCGGCCCCCTGCTTGGACTTGGAGATCTTCTCCCGGTCTTCGTCCACCATGAAGCCGTGCGTCAAGACGGTCTTGTAGGGCGCGGCGCCATTCCCGGCGAGCGAGAGCAAGAGCGACGACTGGAACCAGCCTCGGTGCTGGTCGGAGCCCTCGAGGTAGACGTCGGCCTGCCAGGTGTCCTTGGGCGCGGCGCCCGGAGGATGCTGCAACTCCTCGCGCTTCATCAGAACGGCGCGGCTGGAGCTGCCGGAATCAATCCACACGTCGAGCGTGTCGGACGACTTGGAGACAGGCATCGAACCGGTCCAATCGGTGGGCTTCACCTTGGCCCAGAGTTCTTCGAACGAGCTGGCGAACCATACGTTGGAACCGTGTTCCTCGATCAGCTTCGCGACGTTGCGGATGATCTCGGCATTGAGGATCGGGGTCTTGTCCGCGTCGTAGAACGCAGGGATGGGCACGCCCCAGGTGCGCTGGCGGCTGATGCACCAATCGGGGCGCGTCTGCACGGCGCCCTTGATGCGGTTGATGCCCCAGTCGGGAATCCACTTCACCCGATCGATCTCGGAGAGGGCCATTTGCCGGAACGTCATCCCGGATGCCTGGTTCCCGATACCAGATCCGGCATCGAGCATCGGGGATCCGACTTCGTGATCGATCTTGATGAACCACTGGTCGACCGCGCGGAAGATGATCGGCGTCTTGCTGCGCCAGCAGTGCGGGTAGCTGTGGGAATAGTCTTCGCGATGGGCGAGGACGTTCTTCTCGGTCAACAACGCCAGCACGGCGTCGTTCGCATCGGAACGGCCGCCTTTGGAAAGAACGGATTTGCCGACGAGCGATTCAGGCAATTGCTGATCCGCTGGCAAATCGTCGGTCGGGGCGAGTTTGCCTTCGTCGTTCACCGGACAATAGACCGGCAGGCCGACCTTCAGACCGAGCTGGTAGTCGTCCATGCCGTGGCCGGGCGCGATGTGGACGAAGCCGGTGCCGGTGCTGTTCTCCACGAAGTCGGCGGGGAAGAGCTGGCCGGTGCGGGCGCAGAACGGATGGCGGTATTCCAGCGCGGCCAGTTCCGCGGCCGACGCGGTGTGCTGGATCTGATAGGCGGACCAGCCGAGCTTTTCGCTGACCGTTCCGAGCAGATCGTTCGCCATGTAGTAGCTGCCGTCCGGACCGGAGACGCAGGAGTAGAAGAGGCGCGGATTGAAGGCGACGGCGAGGTTCGCGGGCAGCGTCCACGGCGTCGTCGTCCAGATCAGCACCCAGGTGTTGGGCGTGCCGACGACGGGGAACTTCACATAGACGCTCTGGCTGACGTGGTCGGCGTATTCCACCTCGGCCTCGGCCAACGCGGTCTTGAACGGGATGCTCCAATAGACCGGCTTCTTGCCGCGATAGACGAAGCCCTTCTCCACGATGTCGGCGAACATCCGCAGCTCCTCGGCTTCGTAGGTCTTGTCCAGCGTGAGGTAGGGATTCTCCCAATCGCCCAGCACGCCGAGGCGCTTGAACTGGCCGCGCTGCAGATCGATGTATTTGCGCGCATAGGCGTCGCAGGCGGAACGGATCGTGGCCGCGTCGGCATCGGTGTGGCCGGCGGCGCGAAGTTCCTGGGTGACCTTGGACTCGATGGGCAAGCCGTGGCAGTCCCAGCCAGGCACGTAGGGCGCGTCCATCCCCTCCAGGGTGCGGAACTTGATGATGATGTCCTTGAGGATCTTGTTCAGCGCGGTGCCGACGTGGACATCGCCGTTGGCGAAGGGCGGGCCGTCGTGCAGGACGAACTTCTCGCGACCGACGCGCGCGGCGCGGATGCGGCCGTAGAGATCGGCGGTCTCCCACTGGGCGAGGCGCTGCGGTTCGCGGGTCACCAGGTCGGCCTTCATGGCGAAGCCGGTCTGCGGAAGGTTCAGCGTGTTCTTGTAGTCCATACGGCGGAATCGGAGGGCGGACGCTACCAACCCCTATTCGGGGCATCAAAGGGCAAATACGAGGCGGCAGGTAGGGCGACGGCTCCGGCCAAGCCGCCTTGGGGCGGATGAGGTCCGAGCCGGCTTCACGGGCGACTCCGGAACGCTCCGGAGTCGCCCGAGCTGCGGTCCCGTCGTCAGCAGATCAAACGACGGCTCGGCCGGAGCGATCGCGCTACCCCTGCCGACAGACCGGACTCTCAAACGGTCCGAGAGGCCTACTCCGGCAAACTCGCCAGCGCCGCCTGGATCTGCCCTTCCTTGGCCTGCCAATCGGCGAGGCGCAGCTGGTGTTCTTCCAGCACCTTGGCCGGCACCTTCTGGGCGAAGTTAGGGTTGGCCAGCTTGGACTGCACCTTCTCGATCTCGGAGGCGATCTTCTCCAGTTCCTTGGTCAATCGCACCCGCTCGGCGGCGAAGTCGATCAAGCCGGTCAGCGGCAGGTAGAGTTCGCCCAGCGCATTGGCCTTCATCGGCGTCCCCTTCTCCGGCTGCCAATCGGAACCAACAACGTCCAGCGACTCGGCGCTGAGCAGGATGCGCAGCACCTCGACCTCGGCCGCAGGCATCGGCCCAGCCGGTCGCACGACGAACTTCACCCGCTTGGCAGGATCGATGTTGCAGTCGCGCTTGAGCGCGCGGGCGAGGACCACGAGATCGTATTTCGCCTGGGCGATCGTGTCGGCCGCGTCGTCCAGCTGGAAGTAGCTCTTCTCTTCGTCGGTGAAAGGCTTGGGCCACGCGGCGAACATGATGGTCTTGCCGCCCTGGCTTTCGGGCATTTCCTTGGAGAATCCCATGCTGTGCCACAGCTCTTCGGTGATGAAGGGCAGGAACGGATGGAAGACGCGCAGCAGATGGCCGAGGACGAAGTCGATCACCGCCAGCTTGTTGGCCTTGAGGGTGTCGTCCGTGCCGTAGAACGCGGCCTTCGAAGCCTCGACATACCAGTCGCAATACTCGCTCCAGAAGAAGCGGTAGAGCGTGGCCGTGGCGTCGCTGAACTTGTAATCGGCGAAGGCCTGGGTGACTTCGCGGATGGCCTGGTCGAGCCGGAGCAGGATCCACTTGTCGTCCGAGGTGAGGAGCGTGGGATCGATCTCGCCGCAGACGTCGTCGCCGGTCGACGTAGTGGCACAGGCGCCCCCGGCTGTTCCATTCTCAGGGTCAACAGGCCGGGGCGCCTGTTGGACCGAGGCAGACGAAGGCGTCTGCCCCACTACCAATTCAGCCGAGGGCGGCTGGGCCACTAGGCCTGCGCCGCCCTGCATCTGGCGGAAGCGGCAGGCGTTCCAGAGCTTGTTGCAGAAGTTGCGACCCAGTTCGACGGTCTGTTCGTCGAAGAGCACGTCCTGGCCGAGCGGCGCGGCGCGCATCACGCCGAAGCGCAGCGCGTCGGCGCCATACTGGGAAATGAGATCGAGCGGGTCGGGCGAGTTGCCGAGCGACTTCGACATCTTGCGGCCCTGTTTGTCGCGGATGATGCCGGTGAAATAGACGTTCCGGAACGGCAGATCGCCCATCCACTCGTAGCCGGCCATGATCATGCGGGCGACCCAGAAGAAGATGATGTCCGGCCCGGTGACGAGATCGGTCGTGGGGTAGAACGCCTGGAGGGTTGGGTTCTTGGAGTCTTGGGATTTGTCGCCCGTCCAGCCCATCGTGGCGAACGGCCAGAGCCAGGAGCTGAACCAAGTGTCCAGGACGTCGGGGTCTTGGGTCGCCTGATGTGCGGCAGGCCCATCCATTATTGCTCTCGCCAAATCTTTGGCGTGCGCCGTCGGGAATCCCTCGTGGAGCGAAGCGTCAAACTTACCGAACTGAAAAAAGCTGTTGAGTTTCGCTGAGGCTGCGTCGGCCTCATCACTGCTCGTCAGAAAGCGAATCGTATCTCCGCAGTCTGGTTTGGATTGGATAACCTCAATGAACACATACTCACTTGGGATGCCCCACTCCTTGAAATAGTCTCTCAATTGCTGGGCGACTTCATTTCCTGAGACGTGTAGCGGCAACGTCCACACCGGAATCCGGTGCCCCCACCAGAGCTGGCGGCTGATGCACCAGTCCTGGATGCCGCCCATCCAGTGGTCATAGACCTTGGCCCAGCGATCCGGATAGAACCGCATCGCATCCGCGCCGGGGACCGCGCCCGCCCCGGGCGCCGTCCCCGGCGCCCCGCCTTCGACTCCGGCACGCGCTCCGACAACCGATGCTCCGTCCGCCTGCGCGGCTCCCGCGCCGACCGCGAGGGCGCGGTCGGCAACAGGCGGGGCGCCTGTGCTCCCCGTTCCCGAGACCACGCACGCCTTGCTCGCCTCCACGCTGGGATACTTGAGGAACCATTGCTCGCTCAGGCGCGGTTCGATGGGCACATCGGCGCGTTCGCTGAAACCCACGTTGTTCGTGTAGGGCTCGGCCTTTTCCAACGCGCCGGCGGCTTCCAACAGTTCCGCCGATTTCTTGCGTGCCACGAAGCGGTCCAGTCCGGCCAGATCGGCGCCGGCTTCGGCCGTCATCTTTCCGTCCGGCGTGAGCACGTCGATGACCGGCAGCTTGTGCCGCAGGCCGATCTCGTAGTCCGCCTTGTCGTGCGCAGGCGTGACCTTCAGCACGCCGGTGCCGAACTCGAAGTCCACGTGTTCATCCGCGATGATCGGGATGACGCGCAATTCCTTCGGCACATCCAGTGGCAGCGCCTTGATGACGTGTTTGCCGATGAGGTGCTGGTAGCGTGGGTCCTTGGGATTCACCGCCACGGCGGTGTCGGCCGGGATGGTCTCCGGACGGGTGGTGGCGATGGTGAGGAAGATGCCCGTGGGCTTGATGGCTAGGGTTTGGCTAGTGGCACAGGCGCCCTCGCCTGGGTCCGTGCTGAGCCCCCCCCCGCCCGCAGGGTCAACAGCCGAGGCCGGCTGGGCCACTAGCTCCACCACTTCCACGCGGAAATAGTACATGAAGCCCTTCTGCTCCTTCATGGTCACTTCCTCGTCGGACAACGCGGTGAGCGAGCCGGGGCACCAGTTGACCATGCGTTTGCCGCGGTAGATCAGGCCCTTCTTGTAGAGATCGACGAAGACCTTCTGGACGCAGCGGGAATACTCCGGGTCCATGGTGAAGCGGGTGCGGGTCCAGTCACAGGAGGCGCCGAGCGCGCGAAGCTGCTTGAGGATGATGCCGCCGTATTTCTCCTTCCACTCCCAGATGCGCGCCACGAGCGCCTCGCGGCCGAGGTCGTCGCGGTGCTTGATTTCGCCGGCCTTCTTCAGGGTCTTCTCGACGACGTTCTGGGTGGCGATGCCGGCGTGGTCGGTGCCGGGGAGCCAGAGGACCTCCTTGCCGTCCATGCGGGCCTTCCGGGCGAGGATGTCCTGGATCGTGTTGTTCAGGACGTGGCCGAGGGTGAGGACGCCGGTGACGTTGGGCGGAGGGATGACGATGGAATAGGCCGGGCGGGCGTCGGATACGCGGGCGGGATCTGCGGTGAAGCAGCCGTTCTGGTCCCAGAACTCATACCACTTCGATTCAACGGACTGGGGCTCGTAGGCCTTCGGGATCTCGATCATGTCAGTCCGCCGAGCCTAGACGACCGCCGGGAAATTCCGCAACAAAGGGAACGCCGCCCACCTATGGAACCGTCCCGATTCCGGTTGAAAGGCCCAAAGCCCCTCCCTACCTTCCCCCGACGTATGAAAGGACACACAATGGGATTCATGCTTCTGGGGCTGACCCTGGTGAGCGCCGTTTTCACGGTGGCACTCTCGCTCATGACCCTCTCGGCCATGAACGAGCAGCAGGGCCTTCAGCAGCAGATCAATGAGGTCCAAAAGTTCCGCCAGATGACGACCAAGTTGATCGAGGACGCTGCGGTCTATAGCCGAAAAAACCCGACCATCATCCCCGTGCTCCAACAGTTCGGGATCAAGCCCACGCCCGCCTCGGCCGAATCCCCCCGCCAATAGCATGAGCACCTCCAACGATGTCCCGTCCTCCTCCCACGGTGAAGGTCATTCCCTCTCCGCGCTCAACGCGGAGGTCCAATCCACACGAATGCTCCTGAACGGGCTGATCACCACGGTGCTTGTCGCGACGATCGGGATCAACATCCTCCTTTTCAAGCAGATGCGGATCCTCCGGAGCGCCAACGCCGAGGCGGTTCCCCAGTTCGAAGCCGCCGCCAAGAACTTCAACGAAGGCGAGGCGGTCCAGATCAAGGGACTGATCAACCAGCTGATCGTCTTCTCCAAGACGAACCCCGATTTCGTCCAGATCCTGACCAAATACGGCATCAGTTCGGCCGCCGTTTCGAAGGAAGCCCCCGCCGTATCCCCCGCTCCCGGCAGGTAGTTCAACCCTCTGCGACGGACGGGAGCTCCACGCCGCAGTGGTAACAGTAGTTGGCTTTCGGCAAAGACCTGTGACCGCAGCCGGCGCAGGTCTTTTTCGCGTCGTCATGCCGCCGATGGATGACGATGTTCCGGACGTAGGGGATCCAGGTGAAGGCGTAGGCAAAGATGAAGACCGAACTCTTCTCCCAGACCAACGCATAGGCCAGCAGCAGCAGCGAGCCGACGAGACTCAGCCACCAGAACGCCAGCGGCACGGTCACTTCCTTGCGCTTTTCCGTGGCGTACCACTGGACGAGGAAGCGGGTGGAAAAGACCACGTTCCCCAGCCAGCCCACCATTTTCCAAGGGTGCCAGTCGACCCCGAGAAACTTGTCGTGGAACCAGAGCAGATCGTGCATGTGCCGGTGGTCTAGCCTCTGAAAAGCGGAACGGGAAGGCGAAACCGGATTCCGCCTTCCCGTCCTGATCATCGGTTCACGATCTACTCGGCGAGCATCTTCTCCACCTTCGCCTCCAGATCCTCGCGGCCGTTCGTGTCACGGAGCAGACCCTTCTTGTCCACCAGCCACATCGCGGGAATCGCCGTGATTCCGAACTCCTGGCCGAACTTGTTGGACCAGCCTTCGCCGTCGAAATACTGCGGCCAGGTCATGTTTTCCTTCTTCAGCATCTTTTCCAAGGCGCCTTTGTCCTCGTCGAAGCTGATCCCGAGGATCTCGAATCCCTTGGGATGGAGCCGACCGTAGGCGGCTTTGACATTGGGCAGTTCAGCGATGCACGGCCCGCACCAAGTGGCCCAGAAATCCAGCAGAACCACCTGCCCCTTCATCTTGGCGAGGTCCACTTCCCGGCCGTCGACCGCGGTGAACTTGATGGCGACCGGCTTGCCCACGGCGTCGAGCGATTTGAGCAGGGCCTTGGCGGAGCCGCTGACCTGCGGGTTCGACGAGGCGACCAGATCCTTGGCGATCTCCTTCGCCTTCTCGGGCGCCAGGCTGGAGGCGACCATCAACCGGAGTTGATCCGCCTGCTCCGCCTTGGGAAAGTCCTTCTGCAGCCGAACCACGGCCGCCAGAAACGAGTCCATGTATTTGGCCCGGTCCGTCTCCAGTGAATCATGGAATTTCCGCTCCTCCATCTGGAGCGCTTCCGTGAACTTCTGGTCGTCGGACATTGTCGGGTCCTTCAGACGTTCGGCGGTGAAGGTGGCGGCTTGGTCCACCAGATTGGTCCGGCCCAACTGCACGGCCAGCCGGGTCATGTCGCTCTCGATCCGCTTGGCGTCCGCCGCACGAGTGCTTGAGGGAAACTTAGCCGCGAATTCCTTGGCGGCGGTGGCGGCCTTCTCGGCGGCTTCTCCCCGTTGGGCCATGAACGCGTCCATGTCGGCTTTGGCCGGTCTCTCGGTTTGCCAACCAGCCGGCGGCGAAGGCAGCACCGTGACCTTGCGCAACTCCTGCCAGGCGGCATCGGAGTCGGACGTGGCATCGTCGGCAGCCATGCCGTTCACGGAGGACAGAATCGCCGCAGCGGCCACAAGCCGGCGGAGGAAGAGAGCAACATTTTTCATGGATTCGATCAATTGATGGGTCGGTCAGGGTCGTTTGGATCTTCTACTCGCCGGAAACAACCGGCGGAGCCGACAATTCGCCAAGTTTGGCCAGCGCCAACAGCGCCCGCCGAGGATTCTCCGCCGAAGCGACATCGCCCTCGCGGGACGCCGCCATGCCAGCGGCGGCGACCAGGGCAGCGCGGATGGTCGCCAAGTCAGAGGGCGCGACGACCAGGCTTATTCCCTCTTCCTGCTCGATCCGCATCGCCTTCCGCGCGAACTCGAGAAACAACGCACAGGCTTCCAGACAAGGGATCAGGCTCTTCGCTCCGGGCGCGTCCGGCTCAAGCCCCGGGACCGTCCACAGCCGCCGTTTCAGACAGAGCGAGGGCGCGCAGCACGCCGCCGTAACCCTTGCCGCCTGTGGGTCGGACAACATCGCAGCGGTTCGATACATCCCAGTCTGTCGATCCATGAAGGCCCGGAAGTCGGTCACAGACGACTCTGGTTGGTCCGCCGCGAACCAATCCGCCAGCGCCCCCGGATAGAGCGTATCGAGACCCTCCGCCAGTGCCGACGAATTCGGAGCGACCCACTGCCAGCCTCGACGCAGCGTCGGCGCGGACTTCATCGGTCGAAATGCGCCCGCCGTCGTGAACTGCGCCAGAGTCCGCAATTCCTTCAGTGAACACCGCTTTAAACCCTCGACGGACCGATCCTCCACATGCCTCAACTCGAATCCGGCCCCGGACCGGGAGACAAGCGCCTGCCCGAAGACCTGCTCGGTCGCGAAACGATCGACGAAGGCGTTGAGGGCAGGGTTGAGCATCACAGGCACAGCCACAAACTATCCACCGGCGGGGATTTTCAAAACGGAAAAGCCGCGCACCGTTTCCGGCACGCGGCTTCGCGTCAGACAACACACAACCGACACCGAATCATGGATGCTGCAGGCGGAAGAACGCCGGCTCGCCCGACAGCGGCAGCACCACTTCGATCGAGCCGCCGTTGGTCGTTGGAGAGGCCGAAAGGTTCGTCCAGGCGTTGCCACCCAATCCGCCACTTTGCAGTCCGAAACCATCGGCCCACGTCGGCCACGACAGCTTCAGCATTCCCCCGGACTTCAAGGCCGTGAGGTTTGGAACCGGATTGACCGCGACCGAGGCCGCCATCGGCACCGCCGTGAGTTCGTTGGCCAGGGCGTCCGACACCCCGATTGCCAGCGGGACGTTGCCCAAGGAGACGGCGTAGTTGCCTGCTTCGGGCGTCTTGGCCCGCAGGGTGACGGTGGCCACCTCGGCCGATCCAGCCGGAAGCACAGCGCCCGATGGGAGCGCCGCCACGACACCGACCCGACCCGCATCGCCTTGCAGGGCGTTGATCTGGATCGACCCGTTGCCGAAGGCCGAGCCCTTGGCCGCCGACACGTAGCTGAACGCGTTGGTATCGAAGCTCAGGCTGAATCCAACCGCGTTTT
The DNA here is from genome assembly GCA_038209745.1 of Verrucomicrobiota bacterium. GTDB lineage: Bacteria > Verrucomicrobiota > Verrucomicrobiia > Limisphaerales > CANJSG01 > CANJSG01. Next base: position 25,210 of record JBBQXJ010000018.1, on the reverse strand, counting down.
CATCTCCCTGCGCCTCGAGGACGACCGGCACCGTGACGGTCAATCCCTGGACCGCCGAGCCGTTCATCGCTTTCAGGGTGCGCGTCGACATCGGCGAGACCCGCGAGCGGCCGACCGCCGGCGCGCTGGCCTGCACGACGAGCGCCTTCGGCCCGCCGACCGCGGTCACGGGATCGAGTCCCACCGCATACCGGCCCGCCTGGACCCAGTCCGTCACCTTCAACTGTCCATCGCCCCGAATAGCGCGTGGTGCGCAGTCGATCCGCTGGAACTCCTCGGCCGACGCCGCTTGATCCAGACCGGCCACGAACCGGCCCACCTGCACCCAGTCGCTGATGTCCAAGATCCGGTTGCCGGCGGGACGGGGATAGACGTCGCCCTCGATCGGCGACGGCCGGAGCAGCACCTGGGCGGGCGATGAGAAGGTCCTCGGCAGGGTGGCCGCAGTCGCATCGGTCAATACTTGGGGGACCGGGCTTGCGGTGAACGAAACCGTGGTCGTAATCGGTGCCCCGCTGATGAACGACGTCGAATTGAAGCGGACGACCACCACTTGCTGGGTCCCTCCGTTGAAAGTTGCATTGGGATCCATGGCGAACGCGATTCCGACCCGGCCGATGTTGGTCAGGCTGGTGTTGACCAGGATGGATCCATTGATCGCTCCAGATCCGAGGCTCACCCCGGCAAACTGGAGGCGGCTCGGCGTGTAGCTGAGGCTGAAGCTGAGGGAATTCTCGTTGCCGTTGGCCCGGATCGTCACCGGCAGGGAAATCTCCGAGCCCGCGTTCCCATCCGCGCCCGCAATGCTGATCAGCGCCGGCGGATAGGATACGGTCAGCTTCGCGACCGAGCTCGTCGCCATTCCGAGTCCATTCGCCACCACCACCGAGTAGTCGCCCACCGAAGCAGGCCCGACATTGGTCAGTGCGAGCGAAGCATTGGTGCCGTCGGCCAACGGCATGTTTCCATTGAAGAACCATTGATAGGCCAGCGGCTTCGCTCCTCCGGCCGTCACAGAGAAGGCGGCCGTCGTGCCGACGGTCTTCGATTGGTCAGCCGGCTGGACGACAATGTAGGGCGGCAGCAGAACGACCGCGACCAACGCGTTGCTGCTCGTCACCGAACCGAGCGCATTGGTCACCACGACGGAGTAGCTACCGGCTTGGTTAACTTGCAGGGCCAACAAGGCCAGTGACGAATTGGTCGCACCCGCGAGCGGTTGCCCATCTTTCCGCCACTGGTATGCCAATGGTGCGCTCCCGTAGGCCGTCACCGCCAAACTCGCGGACGAACCAACGTCGTTCGTTGATCCAATCGGCTGGACGAGGATGATCGGAGCCGTGGGCGAAGTCGGCTCGGTGGAATAGCGGATCTGGATGATCTCGGCATTGTTGTCACCGGTGAGGGCCACCAGATCTGGAACCCGGGACCACACGCGGCTGGCGGAGTCCGACTGGGAGGTTCCCGCATCGATCCGCGACGCCATGGAGGACCCATCGGGATTGCGAAGATCCAACAGGAGGTTCCCCGCCGCAGGATTGTAGAAGAACGGCGTCGCAAGCGGGATGACGATGTCGAACTCCTTCGGACCTGCGGGCGTCGATACAAAGCCGCTGGATAGCGTGATCGCACCATGGAAGACAACGGTGTCGTCCGTGCCCAGGTTTTCCGCGAAGGTTCTGCTCAGGGCATTCGGCGCCTTCTGTGAGGTGGACAGGTTGATCTGCAGGTTCTGGATCGTGGTGGAGAAGGCTTTTCCCGAGACGCGACTGGGCCGGTAGCGAATCTCATGAATCGTGATGGGATGCTGCGGAAACTGGTCCGCTCCATAGACGGTCTGCCACCGGGTGTTGACCTCGTCCAAATGACCGGAGTTGTAACCATCGTCCGTGTGCTCGTAGATGTTCGGAAGCACCAAGCTGGCTTCGTTCAACACCAGCAAGCCGGCACCTTGGCTGGTCACCGATCCGAGCGCGTTGCTCACCACCACCGAATAGGTTCCCGAATCCGCCACGGCCAGATTTCCAAAGATCAAAGAAGAATTGGTCGCACCGGAGAGCGGCTGACCGTCTTTCCGCCATTGGTAGGTCAGAGGTTCAGAACCAGCAGCCAAAACGCTTAGTGCCGCCGACCCGCCAATCTGGTTGGTGGACCCCAGCGGATGGACAAGAACTACCGGGAGCGATTGGGTCAAAAGCTGCCTGAGTGCGAGGTCGAGCTTCAACCCGGACCCTGCGTGACCACCCATCCCATCAAGGCCTGGTCCGAGCACAAGTTCGATAAGGTCACCCATCGCTAGATTGACCACGTTGGAAAATGCCACCTGCCCCATCGCCGGCACATTCTGTCCGAAGAGCTCCGTGCCATTGATGACCAGGTGGAAATCGGTGTCTCCCTGCCCGGCGGCCGCCGAATCGTAAACAGGACGTGCCGACGCGACGACCGTATATGTCCCAGATTCTGGAACCATGTATCGAACCACACCGAACTTGCTGGTTTCGCCCGCGGAACCCGAAAACATGTAGGTTTCGCCCGGAGCCACCTGTCCCCCGGTGAAGGTGACCGCGATCGCATTGGTGTTGTGGAAAATGGTGGGCTCGACCGAAGGAGCGACCTGCCAATACTGGAGATACGCCCCATTGTTTCCGGGAACGGCTCCTTGGGTGGTCATCAGGGCAAAATCTCCTCCCAAAGTCGGTTTCGAACCGTAGCTCCAAAGGCCATTCGGATTGGCCCGAGTCGAGAATGCGCCAGAGAAGTTCGCTTCGATGGCTGGCGGGTGATTTACGACAACAGAAGCAACGGTGCTCGTGACCGAACCGGAGGAATTGGTGACCACCGCCATATAGCCACCGGAATCGGCCAACTGGAGATTGGCAAGGGACAGCGAGGCATCGTTCGCTCCGGAGATGGAGGCCGCACCTTTGAACCACTGATAGGCCAAGGGCGAACTTCCGGCCGCCAAGACGCTCAACGTCGCAGAAGCCCCAACCGTGTTGGTCGAACCAACGGGCTGAGTGACAATTGACGGCGCCGTGGGACTGGATGAAATCTGCGCGAGCGACAAATCCAGTTTGAGACCGGAACCCGCGTAGCCTCCTTGGCCATCAAGGCCTGGTCCGAGCACAATCTCGACAACGTCACCGGTCGCGAGATTGACCACGTTGGAAAACGCCACCAAGCCCATCGCCGGCACGTTCTGTCCGAAAATTTCAACTCCGTTGCGGACCAGATGAAAGTCAGTGTCACCTTGGCCGGCAGCGGCCGAGTTGTAGACAGGCCGCCCTGATGCAATGACCCGATAGTCACCCGAAGAAGGAACAGTATAGCGAACCACCCCGAACTTGTTGGTTTCGCCCGCAGACCCGGAATACATGTAGGTTTCACCCGGGGCCACCTGTCCGCCGGAAAAGGTGACCGCGATTGCATTGGTGTTGTGGAAAATGGTGGGCTCGACCGAGGGTGCAACCTGCCAATACTGAACGTAGGCGCCATTGTTTCCCGGAACGGACCCTTTGGTGGCCATCAAGGCGAACATTCCTCCCAGGGTCGGTTTAGACCCGTAGCTCCAACGGCCATTCGGATTGGCCGCATTCCCGAACTCGCTGGAAAAGTCGTTCTGAACCAACTGGGGCGCGCTCAAAGCGCACTTGCCGCTGCTTCCGGCCAAATAGATCGATTGAATCTCGGAGCCAGAGAGCGCGCGCCCGAAGACCGTGGGCTCGTCGATTTGCCCCGAAAAAACATATCCGGCCCCTCCGTCGATCCGCTTTCCGATCAATAAATCGCGGTCGGTGTTTGGAATGAAACTACCCAAAGTGGCCGAGACCACGTTGGAACCGTTAACATAAATCTTGGCGATTCCTGATCCACGGTCATAGGTCACGGCGACATGCTGGTAGACGCCGGCATGAACTACTCCGCCGGGAGACGTGATAGTGTGTCCGTTCGGAACAGAATCCAGAATGTTGGCGAAGACGTCTCCCGACTGCGCTTGGTTTAGCCAAACATGCACCCCAACTTCGGCTCCCGGAATCCAGCTCCATTCGAAGACCGGCATCGCCCCTCCGACATTGGCCGGATTGACCCAAGCTTCCACCGTGAACCCGCCGTTGGTCCCGACGTTCATGGACGCCGACTTCGGGACGACGATGTAATCGTTCACTCCGTCGAAGCTGAAGGCGGACCCAACCAATCCAGGAACAATGGCGACCCCATTGGTCAGAATGGCCGGATTCTTGGAGGTCAGATCGGTTCCATTGGCGTCGCCCGGCCACCAACCTGCGACGCCTGACAGGCCGTCCGCGCAGGACGCGGCCACCGCCGACGATCCCAGCGTGCAAATAAACGCAACGAGAAAGATAAATACGGCAAAGCCAGCTTTTTGGGGTTTTGATTTGGTTTGAGTAGCGTTCACGATTTCCTCCTTGATTGGTAGTGAATGGCTTACCAACTGATCGAGGCATGTCGATTCAAATCTTCAAATCTTTATTCGATTTCGTGGCGTAACCCCATCTGCCGTAGCCGTCCCGATCCATGAATCTAATTGCCTCGGCCAAAGAACGCGGTCCCCATCTGCTCCCCTTCCTCCAAGGTCTTGACGTGCCGGAATCCCTTTTCCCCTAAAACCGAAGACAGTTCGGAAAAGCCAACTTCCCATTTGTGCCACTCCACCAGAACCGAGTCGCACAATTCGAGAAACGAAGCCTCGGCTCGCAGAAACCGCAGCTCGGACCCCTCGACGTCCAGTTTCAAAACGTGGCAGCGCTCGCGTCCGAATCGCCGCGACCATTCGTCGGTGATGCTCAGGCACGGCACCCGGATTTTTTTCCATTCGCCTGTCAATCCCATGACTTGGATGTCGGGCAGATGGCTGGTGGAGCAGATGTTCGACTCGTAGAGGTAGAACTCGGCTTCCGACCCGACGACTCCCTCTCCGACGATCCCGTTCAACCCGTGCAAGTCGGCCATGCCGTTGGCCTGCGCATGCCACGCCGCCTCGCTGACCGCCTCGGGATTTGCGTCCACCATCAGGCCTTTTACTTTTCGTCCTTCAGCCAGGTGCATCAACCAACAGCTGAAATAGCCCACGTTGCAGCCGAGATCGACGAAGGTGGTGAATCCCTTCGGAAGAAGGCTGGCATCATACAGCGCGTTCTTCTCCAACATCTCCACCGCCAGCGGAATGCTCTCCAAGCGCGTCGCCCGATACCGAATCCCGGAACCCGGCAGCGTCTTGATGCTCGGAAACTTTCGGAGCCAAGCGTTGCCCAGCCGATTGAGCCGGAGCGACCGGACCAGTTTCCGGAGCACGGCCGAGCGCGACAGCTTGGTGACGAGTTGTCTCATGGCGCGGGATAGTGGAAGGAGCCTTCAGACGGAAACCAGAGCAAACTCCCTCACACCGGCTCCTGCTGGCTGATGCAGTGGAAGGAGCCCAAACCCCAGATGAGTTCCATGGAATCGATCCCCACGACCTTCCGGTCCGGGAACTCGCGCCGGAGGATTTCGAGGGCGACCTCGTCCTGCGGATTCCGGTAGGTCGGGACGAGGACGCGCTGGTTGGCGACGTAGAAGTTGGCGTAGCTGGCGGGCAGCCGTTGCCCGTCCTGTTCCACCCGGCCGGGCATGGGCAGCTCCACGATGCGGAACGGTTGGCCCTCCTGGTCCGTGAGCGTCCGGAGCCGCTTCAGGTTCTCGTCCAGCATGGGGAAATTCTCATCCAGCCGATCCGCCTCCACCACGGTGACGATCGTGGTCGGATTGACGAAGCGCGACAGGTCGTCGATGTGGCCGTCCGTGTCGTCGCCCACGATGCCGTCGCCCAGCCAGAGGATGTTCGTCGCGCCGAGATAGTCCTTCAAATACCGCTCGATCTGGGCCTTGGAGAGCTCCGGATTGCGGTTCGGATTCAGCAGACACGCCTCGGTCGTGAGGACGGTGCCGCAGCCGTTCACCTCGATGGAACCGCCTTCCAAGACGATGCCGGGGGAGAAGAGCGGCAGCCCGCGCAGCTTGGCCACATGTTGCGGGACCGCGTCGTCCAGGTCATAGGGCGGATACTTCCCGCCCCAGGCGTTGTAGTCCCAATCCACCACGGCGCGTTGGCGAACCGGCGGGTCCGCCCTGCCATCGTCGCGGACGAGGAAGATCGGACCGTGGTCGCGGCACCAGGGTTCGTAGGCGGGGAAATGGTGGAAGTGGACCCGGTCCAGCGGCACGCCGTCCTTCGCCAAAAGGCCACGCACCCATTGCTCCATCTCCACGTGCCAGACGTTGATGTTCACGTCCTCCACTTGGACCAGTTCCTTGATCAGCGCGGCGTAGACGGGCGGAACGGTGTCGTATTTATCCGGGAAGCTGATGCCCTCCCGCCGCGGCCAAGTGAACCAGGTGCCGGCGTGCGGCTCCCATTCGGCGGGCATGTGGTAGCCGAGCTGCGCCGGCGTCGGGTGCGAGGTGTCGGGTTTCAAGCGGGGGAAACACTAGGAAGCCGCCCGGATCGAATCCAGTGACGAATTGAAGGGGGACGCCAAGACGAGAACGGCCCCGTAGAGGCGGACGGGAGTTCGCCTCCAATCTGCTTCGACCCGATCACTCCTCTTTGCCGAGGCGTTCGTAGTATTTGCGGACGGCTTCGGAGTAGCGGACCGGAACGGGGTCGCGGTCGATGGGCACGACGGCTTCGCGGGACTGTTTCTTGGCCAGTTCCTCGGCCACGCGGGCGCGGACTTCGAGGAGGGGCTTGAGGACGGTGTCGGACACCATGTCCCAATGCGGCTTGGTCTCGCCGTTGCGGAATTCCGTCCGGAAACCACGGACGCGGTCGCGGACGCGGGCGAGTTCCTCCCGCAGCTGCGGTTCGCCGACCATCTCTTCCACATTGCTCAAACGCCGAACCCAGTCGCGGTAGCCTTCCCCGGTGATGGGGCCGCCGCCGTTGCCGCCGCCTTCGGAGCCGCCCTGGTTGTTCTGATTGAAGAGTCGGCTGAAATCGTTGGCCTGCTGACCGCCGCCGCCACTCCGTCCACCGCCGGCGGTCTGACCCTGACCCTGACCCTGACCCTGACCCTGGCCACGGCCCGGCTGGGAACCTTGTCCGCGTTGATCCGAGGGCTGATCCGACTGGCCGGCCCCTTGGCCTTTTCCTTGACCGGGAGTCGAGGCTTGCCGACCACCTTGGCCACCTTGGCCTTCCTTGCCCTTGCGATCCTGTCCGCCCTTGCCCTGTTGTCCGGGTTGCTGGCCTGGCTCCTCACCCGGTTGACCATTTTTGGCCTGCTCGCCCTGGCTACCGGCCGCACCGCCTTGCCCTTGCTGCCCTTGCTGCCCTTGCTGCCCTTGCCCAGCCTGTTGACCCTGTTGGCCGGGCTCGTCGGAAGGCTTTTGGCCGGCACCCGGGGCTTGCCGGGGTTGACCCGATTGCCCGGTTCCAGCGTCGGCCAGTTCGTTGGTCCCACGGCCGGCCGCTGCGAGTTCGTTGCGCAACATCTGGGCCAGATCGTCGATCTCGCTCTGGGCTTGGCGCAGCGAATCGGCTTCGTCACCCAGCACGTTCTCGGCGGCCCGTTCCACGCCCTTGCGCAAGGAGTCGATGCTGCGGCCGGTCTTTTCGGTCAGGAGGCTGGCCTCGCGGTTGAAGGTTCGCTCGATCATCTGCCGCGCGAAGTCGAACTCCTGCTCGACCTCCGTCGGTCGGTGTTCGCGGAGCGTTTCGTAGAGGCCCTTGGCCAACAGGGGCTCGGTCGCTTCGGCTTCGCGCGTCATGTCGCGCATCTGCTGCACGAGATTCGTCAGACCAGAGCGTTGTTGTTCCAAGGTCTGCTCAAGCTTGGACGTGTCCGGGGTGTCGCTGAGCGAACGCCGCGTCTCGGCTTTTTCTCCCGCCAGTGCCTGCGTGAGCTGCTGCTGGCGTTCGGCCAGATCCCGGGCCTCGCTGCGCATCCGGCGCATTTCCTCGGTAAACTGTCCGGCGGATCGGCGGCGAAGTTCGTCCCGTGTTTCCGCGAGCTGTCTCTCGGCGCGGGTGCCGGATGACAAGGCGCGTGAAACCTCCTGGTTCTGCAACGCATCGGACGCCTTCTGCATGTCCTCGCGGGTCTGCTCGAGTTGCTTCCGTTCCTGGGCGAACCGGTCGGGCTGCTCCGAACGCTCGGTCTGCTGGCGGGCGGCGTCGGCCTCGGCCAAAAGGTCGCGCTGCTCCTCCTGCAGCCGCTTGAGCTGGCGCCGGGCTTCCTCGCGGGCCTCCTCCGTCTTGGCGGCGGCCAGGGCGTTCTGCATCTCCTGCAGCTTCTCGTTGATGTCCTGCTGGCGCTCGGCCAATTCCTTCAATCGATTGAGCAGGTCCAAACTTTCCTGCTGTTCCGGTGAACGCTGCTGCTGGGCCTGTGACCGGGTCTCGTAGCGGTTCTCGGATTTGCTGAGTTCCAATTGGTCGAGCTGCTCCTGGCTTTGCCCACCGCCGCCACCGCCGCCGCCCTTACCCTGGGTGACCTGTGTTTCCTTCGGCGCCAGCTTCAGCAGAGCCTGATAGGCGGCCCGCTCGGCGACCAACGCGTCGGTCAGCTTCGCCGTCGCGGATTTGGCCTCGTCCAATCGGCCGATCGCCTCGTCCATGCTTTGCACGGCCTGTTTCGCCAGACGCTCCTGGGCCGCGTCGCCCGGACGCACCGGGAGTTCTCCCGCCTGTTCACGGGCCTTCTGCTGGGAATCCGCCACCACGGCCACATCGGTCCCGTATTTCTTCGACGGCTTCGCGCCCGTCTCTTCGCGGATCAGCTTCCAAGTGGCGTTGATGATCTGTTTTTGCAGATCGGCCAGCTTCGACGCCGGACTGCCCTGCGGTTGTTGCTGCTGTTGCTGCTGCTGCTTGGGATCCTGCGGAGGCGCTTGGCGGAAAATCTCCTCGAAGGGCCGAACCTCGCCGAAGAAGAGGTCGCCATCGGTGCGCCGCACCAATCCATCGGGTCCAATGTCCTCCGCCCACACGTGCCACGAGAGCAGGTCGGAGGGCATGGCCCCCACCTTTTCCAACGACAGTGGCGCGGAAAACGTCCGCTTCTCGTTTCCGCCCGCCACCAAGGGCATCGCCAGCACGGACACGGCGTCGGCTGGCGTCTCGTTGGTCCCGGCCAGGCGAACTTCACGCCGGGTGCCGTCCGGCAGATCGATGGTGAAGCCGTAGCCCATCAGCCCAAAGTCGTCCTGCGACTCGGCGGAGAAGGTGAGCTCCTGCAACGCGGACGGACGCTGGTCGCCCTTGGGCGAGATCCACTTCGTCTGCGGCGGACGGTTGGGGATCGCCTCCAGCACGAACTGGGTTGGCACCCTGTTGGTCAGTCCTTCCGCATCGACCAGGTTCAACTCGTAGGTTTGGGATTTGTTCAGGGCGAAGTTCGTCAGCGTGGCCGCCGCGCGGTTCGTCGCCACGGCCAGATCCACCACCGACTTGTCGCGGCCGATCAACTGCGCGGTGCGGACCTGCTTGTTCAGGAGAAGCTCCAGACTCACGGCCGAACCTTCTACCGCGCTGATGCGACGCGTGTCGGGCACCTGCTTCTCGCCGAGCCGCGTGTAGGCCGGGAAGCGGATGTCCGCATCGGCCCGGTTCAGCCGGGGATGCTCGAAGGTTTGGACCCGGTAATCCTCCGTCGCCTTGCCGCGATACTCGATGCGGTAGAGCGCGTCCTCCTTCACCTCGGGAATCGTCCCGCCGAAGACGGGATCGCTCAGGTTGCGGGACAGCGCGATCCGCTTGGTGTTGGCGCCCGTTTGATAGACGAGAGTCGCCTCGGGCGGCACGGCGCCGCTGAACCTGACCAGCACCACGAGGCTCGAACCCTTCTCCACCCGCACGTTGCCCGGGGTCACTTCGATGCCCCGGACCAGCGCCATCAACTTGCTCCCCGAGGCGCCCGGCGACGTGTTCAGATAGAGCATCCAGACCGCGATGGCCGCGACGCCCATCGTGCCGAACTGGCCGAGACGCCAGAGATTCAAGGACCGGCCCGTGACGGACTTCGACCAATCGTGCTCCATGGCGGCCCCGACGGCTTCGCGGACCAGGCGGAGCTGGAGGAAGGAGAATTCGCCGGTGATCGGATCCGCCTTCTGCTCCACGGCGGTGAGCAACATCGAGTTCAGCTGCGGATTGGCCTGTTCCACCCGGCGGGCGATTCCCCGCAGATCCGGCGTCCAGAACTGCGTGCTGACCGCGAGGTAGAGGACCCCGAAGACGCCGGCCAAGAGAAACACCGGCACCAAGGCGTTGAGGCTGATGCCCGCCACGATCTCGATCCCGATGGCCAGAACCGCCGCCCCGGCCAGCGCCAGCCACAGCACCATCAGCCGTCGCAGGAACCGGGCGCTACGGACGCGACGAAGGACCGGTTCGAGATGGCGACGAAGGTTTGGGTCGATCATGTCATTGGCTCCGTGTCAGCCGGCCCGGGCCGGCAACGATCGATTGCGCGCATACCGAAAATGAACCGTTCCCGGCGGCGGCCGAGCCAGGTCGAGTATTCGGGGCTTTTTCGATCATCTTCATCATGACTCTCTTTCCGCTCATGCGGTTGCAGGTGTCACCCGACTCAGTCGTCCGGCCACCCATGTCTCCAACACCACGACGCCCAACGCCCCAAAAATCAACCAGCGCCAGACCTTCTGCCGGCTTTCAAGTTCCACCGCCGCCAGGGTGGTCTGGCTCGTCGAGCCGGACCGTTGGACAGACGTCGAAGTCGGTGCCTTCACCGGCACACCGAGATTGGGCAGAACGTCCGCCGCCATGGGAGCCGTCCGGCTCTCTTCCGGCGGGAGATTCACGGCGAACGCATAGACCTTGTCCGCGCCGGCCACCCGGTAGAATCCCGGCTGATCGGTGGCCAAAAACCGGCTCGCGCCCGCTCCCAGAGCCATCGTCTTGCCATCGGGAAGCGTCACGGACAATCCGACAGCGCCGACCCCGTTGGTCGGCAGCGGCACCGTGTCGCCCACGGCAAATTGGGTGGCCAACGGCGCCCGCGTCCGGCCCAGCTCCAGCATCCCACCCAGCAACGGGACGAACTTCGAGGACAGCGCCAACTGGCTGTCGGCCGGCCGCCACGTTGAGCCGAGGACCAGCAATGTCCCGCTTCCGACCGGAATCTGGGCCAGCGCCGGTTCTCCGGTGTCGAACTTCGCCAGCAGGTTCACGGACGGAATCGACGAGAGATCGAGCTTCCGATACTTCCAGAAATGGATCCCGGTGAAGTCGCTGAAACGCGCGTCGGCGAAGGGCGCGAAGAGCGGGTGCTGGAAATCGATCTGGCCGAGCAATCCGTAGCGCGTCCCGTTTTCCGCCGAAGCCGGCCACTCCTGCCCCAGCAGCGCACCCACCTCGGCGGCCGAAGCCGGCGAGACCATGGGACACAGGACCGTGGCTCCTGCTTCCAGGACTCCCTTGACGGTCTGGGACTGAGCTTCTCCGAGAACTCCGCCGACCACGATCATCGCCGCCTGCTGCAACTCGGCCGCCACCAACGGCTGGTTCAGCGGAATCCGGACCACCTCGACCCGGCGCTGGCGCGACTCTGGAAACGCGCGCAGCAAATAATAGAGCTGACCCGCCGAATCCTTGGGATCGTCGTCGCCCAGATAGACGACCTTCAGCCGCTCCTGGCTTTCCGGCTGGAGAAACAACTGATCGTCGAACGGCTGCGCATCGCCGGTCAACACGACCGCTTTTCCGGAACCATTGGTGGAGGCGACGCGGTTCGTCAGGGCCAAGGTGGCGACCCGGCTCTGGCCCGCCGGCACATAGGCGTCGACCGCCTGTGGATCCCCTTCGAGACGGAGCTTGAACTGATCGGTCTTGGAATCCACCGCGTTGTGCAGCCGCACCTTCAACGCCGTCGCCGGACCAGTCGCGGTCGCGGTCGCGGTCGAGCTGTCGGCGATGGGCTGGAGGCTGGCATTGCCCAAGGCGCTCGGCTGGAGCGCCACGAGTTCCACTTCCACGCCTTCCGGCCAGTCGAAGCCCTGCAAACCGTCGAGGCTCGCGCCTTCCTGGAGATCGCTGATCAGCACGATCCGGCGCCGCGTCGGCAGATCCGTGCCCTCCTCCAGCATCTCGACCGCCCGCACCAGCGCGTTGCCGAGATGGGTGCCGGTCCAGCCCGGCTTCACGTCCTCCAGAACCCCGAGCGCCGTGGCCGCCCGGTTGCCGGACGGAGCGGCGGTCCATTGTTGAAAGCCGAACAACACGCGCGGTTGACGGTCGAAAGCGACCACCGCCAGCTCATCGACCGGTTGCTCGAAGGCTTTCCGAGCCGCAGCCACCGCGTCCGACCAAAGCGGCTCGCGCCGCATCGAGGCGCTGGTGTCGATCAGCACGACGGTCCGGCGGCGTTCGGTGACGGGGGTGGCGGCGGTCATCGCCTGCTGGAAATAGGGCCGGGAAAACGCGAGCGCGATCAGCGCGAAAGCCAGGCACCGCAGCAGCAGCAGCAGCAGATTCTCCAGCCGGCTCCGTCGCGTGACCGTCGGCGGCGTCTGCTTCAGGAACATCAGCGAGCTGAAGGGGATCCGCGCCCGCTCCGTGCGCCGGATGAGATGCAGCAGAATCGGCAGCGCGATGGCCGCGGCTCCGGCGAGAAAGAGTGGCGCGAGGAAGTTCATTGGCTACCTAGGATACCCACGGAACACGCGGAAAACACGGAAGGTAGGGCCCGCAATCGAAAGCCACCCCGCTCTGTCGGCCATCTGTGTTGATCTGTGTTCATCTGTGGTTGTTCCGGGCCAAGGTTTCTTCCATCCGCGTCTTCCGCGTGGTCTGCGGGCAAAAGCAGCGTCCTACTTCCGGATGCTCCGTCGCGTGATCGGTCCGCGCCGTTCGCGGTCGCGCAGGAAATCAAACAGGGCCAGTTCCAGCGGCTTGTCCGTGGTCACCACATGGAAGGCGATGCCGTGCGTTTCGCAGGCCGCTCGTGCCGCGTCCTGATGGCGACGCATTCCTTGCAGATAAGTTTCACGGATCGCGGCCGGATCCACGTAGAGATCGAGCCCCGACTCCATGTCCTCGAACCGCGCGGACTTGCCGAACTGGAAGGTCAGCTCCGCCGGATCCAGCACTTGGAACACTTCCACTTCATGCCCGCAGGCCGCGAGATGGCCAAGGCTGTTCTGCAATTGATCGATCGGGGCCAGCAGATCGGAGATCACCACCATCAAGCCCCGCCTTCGGACCAGTTCCACGATCCGGCGCAACGGTGCGTCGAGGCTGGTGGTTCTCGCTTCCGAAGGCTTTTCCAACGCCAACATCAGCTGCCGCAAATGCCCCGGCCGATGCCGCGCGGGCAAGTGGTCGCGGATCCCCTCGTCGAAACTGAGCAACCCCACGGCGTCCCCTTGTTGGTGGAGGAACTGGGCGAAGGTCGCGGCCAAGGTCGCGGCATAGTCGCGCTTACGGTATCCGACCGAGCCAAAGGCCATCGACGGGCTCAGATCCAGCAGGACGTGGCAAGGCAGGTTCGTCTCGTCCTCGAACTTCTTGATGTAGTAGCGGTCCGTCCGCGCCATCAGCCGCCAGTCGAGATAACGCGGATCATCGCCCACGACATACGGCCGGTATTCGGTGAATTCGACGGAGAAACCATGGTAGGGGCTCCGGTGAAGCCCGCTCCAGAAACCCTGCACCACGACGCGGGCGCGAAGTTCGAGATTCTTCAACCGCATCAGCGCGGCGGGATCCACGAAGGAACGCTGGCCGGCGGGGGATGCGGCGGGAGACAACGTTGCGGCCATGCGGCGAAAGGTGAGTGGCGCAGCCAACGACCGCAAGCGGAAGGTTGAGATCCACCGCCCCGCCGGATCGACATGCCGCGCTCCATGATCGCCGTCATGGCAAAATCCGGGCGCCCACCGTTATTGCTTCCGTCGACAACGGCCGCGCATCCAGGAATCCCCGGCGATCATCCTCCTCGCCCATGCCACGTCCCACTCGTTTCCTCGCAGCCCGCGCCCACAAAGAACGCCTACCACTTCGACCGGGCGGACTCGCGCAGCTCGGTCAACCGGCGCAGATAGTCGGGATCCCCTTGCTTGAGCAGCTCTACCAGCTCGGGCTGATAGGTCCACAACGTCTCCAACTGCTGCCGCAGACCGATGCGCCGGGTCGCCATCCGTTCATAGGTCGGACCCGCCGATTCCCGCCAATCATGGATGAGATCCACTGCGGAATGGGTCTTCCCCTGGTCGATCTGCCAGATCGCGACCGCCGCCTGGACCGCCAGACCGCTGCCCCCGATCAAAGGCTTTTGACCCTTGGACGCCAGACCTCCTCCAGCATGGGCAGCGCGGGTTGCGCGGCGGAACCAATCTTCCCGAGGCTCTGGATAATGGCCGCGACCAGATTCCGAACGGGAGCCTCCTGCCGGTCCATCTTCTGATCGAAGGACAACGGTGGCTGCCGATTCCAAAGCGCGATCAAGGCCGGCACCAAATCTCCCGCCGCCGGCCCAATGTCTCCCAGAGCAAGGACGGCGGCCCGGAGCGCCTCGGGCGGCTCCGTCGATCCCGGCGCAATCGTCGACCGAAGAAACGCCATGACCCCGGGCCTCGGACCCGCGACACGTCCCAGCGCCATGAAGATCTCGTTCCGCTCGCTGGCCGGCCACTTCGGAATCGACGCCAGCACATCGAGTCCCAGCGGCCTCGCCGCCGGTCCCATCTCATCCAGCGTCCTTGCCACCGCATTCGCCGTCTCGGGAGCGGCGGCGAGGATCAACGGGCGCAAGGCGGCTAGCACAGAGTTGGTGTCCCGCGCAACCAACCACAGCGCGCACGCTGCCTCCGCTCGGACTCCGTTCGTCCGATCCTGGGTTTGGACGCGGATTTCGGTAATGGCGGCTTGAGCCAGCGGTCCGAGTTGTTGCAGAAGCCGCAGAATCCCGATCTTCGATTCCGGGCCCGCCGCGACCAGCTTCTGGCCCATGATGTCGGCAGCCGTTGCGGAAGCCGGTGCCATCTCGATGAGCGCACCCGCGACCGCGAGTTTCCTCTCGTCGTCGCCCCCCCTCGAATTCTCGCACCAGCGCCGGAATGGCATTGCTGGCCCAAGGTCCGAACTGACCAAGGATAAACAGGGCGCGTTCCGCTCGGGAATAGCCTCGCGGAGGTTGCATCGTTCTCCGGATGGAATCCGGCATCTTGGTCCAGAGGTCCCGATAGGTCGACGACCCCAGCCAATCCGAATCCTGCATGATCGAGACCAAGGCCGGCACCGCGATATCCGGACCCATCTGTTCCTCGATCAACGCCCGGTTCGTGCCCGAGTAGAACGCCCAGCCGGATTTGTTCCAGTTCTCCAGAATCACCTGCTTCGCAGGACTCCCGCGGAAGATCGGCTCCTCCGCCCTGCCCGGCTCCGCCACACACCAAGCCCACAACGCCGCCCAGACCAACGCGTGGCCCTTGAGCAACAAACGATTGAACCGCGCGAAAGGACCTCCGAACCATCGCCCCGAAGAATGGAACATGAGGACGAAACTACGGGGACGAATCGGGCCTTCAAGTTTGAAACCCGCCTCGGAAGGTTGGCGGATATGCGAGGCTTCGGACCGCCGCGTCAGCGGGAGCGGGGGTCGGATCCGCCGGGCACCATGACGGACGCGGCGGAGCATTCCACCGCTTCGCGCATCCGCTGGAACCACCACTCGGCGCGCGGAGGGCTGACGTGTTTCGGGCGACGGACCCGGATGTTGCGGCGTCCTCCGAAGCTGAGATCGAGCTGTTTGATTGCGATCATACAATACGGCCTTTCGTTGGACCGATCTTCGTTGAACCGCCCAGACAACGGCGGTCCAGGCGAACCGACAAAGTGAAACTGCCACAAGTTCACCTTCGGGCAATGGCCCGGAGCGCGGACGTGACCGTCCGCCCTCCACATCCCAAGTCCCCTCCTTGTGTCCGACGATTCCCGACTCTACAGTTTCCTCCGTGATCTCCCGGCGTGGTGTTTGTTGGGCCCTGCTGTTCCTCTTGGGCGCGGCCGCAGTGTCGTCTCTCGCCGCCGATTCGAAGCCCGTCCGTCTCCGCAACGAGACCTTCTCCCCGCCGGCCAAGTCGCTCGTCGCTCAAACTTCACTCGCGCAGCCTCCGCTGACCGGGCTCCGCCTCCTCCAATTCACCGGCCCTCTCGAACCCGTCTGGCGCGAGACGCTCCGGACGAACGGCGTGGAACTCCTCCAAAGCGTGCCGACCGACACCTTCGTCGCCCGGATGAACGGAGTCTCGTCCTCCCGCCTCCTGGCCCTTCCCTTTGTCCAGTGGGTGGGCGACTACCGTCCCGCGCACAAGGTCTTCCGCGGCATCCGGCTCCCGGCGCTGAACGGCACCGCGCCCGTCCGCATCCTGCTTCCGCCCAAGCCTTCGAACGCCGACCTCGCGGGTTTGCGCCAGATTCTCAAGTCCGTCCGCGTCGCCAGCGCGTCGCGTTGGGGCGTCGTTCTGGAAGCGAATGTCACCGGCCTTCAACTGGCCCGGCTCGCCTCCTCCGACGCCGTCCTCTGGATCGAAAACACGCCCCGGCCGACCCTCTTCGACGAAGTGTCCTCCAAGATCGTGGGCGGTTCGACGGGCACTCCCGGCACCCGTTCGGCCGTGAACCAGCTGGGCTTCGACGGCGCGGGCGTGACGGTCGCGGTGGCGGACAGCGGCCTGGACGACGGGATCGCCGCAACGATGCATCCTGATCTCTTCGGGCGCACGCCGGCCTTCTTCTTCTATGGCGCGCTCGACAGCGCGGCGGACGAGCACAGCCACGGAACCCATTGTTCCGGGATCATCGCGGGCAACGGTTCATTGGGCGAAGTGGACGACAAAGGCTTCCTCTACGGCCTGGGCGTGGCGCCCGGCGCGAGCATCGTCGCCCAGCGGATTTTCGACGCCGTCGGCGGCTATGAACCGCCCGCCACGATGGGGATCCTCACCCGCGACGCCGTCCGAGCCGGAGCCGTCATCGGGTCGAATTCCTGGGGCGACGACACCCAGGGCCGCTACGATCTTTCCGCCCGGGAATTCGACGGTCTGGTCCGCGACGCCGACGCTGAGACACCCGGCGACCAGCCCTACATCCTCGAATTCTCCGCCGGCAACGCCGGTCCCGGCAACCAGACCATCGGCTCGCCCGCCGTCGCCAAGAACGTCATCGCCACCGGCGCATCGGAAAATGATCGCCCCGATCTTTTGGTCTACGTGGACGACATCAATGCGATGGCCGATTTCTCCAGTCGCGGCCCCGCCGAGGACGGCCGGATCAAGCCCGACGTCACCGCGCCCGGCACCTGGATCGCCTCGCTGCAATCTTCCTCCGCCACCGACCAATACGCCTGGGGCGCGATCTCCGCGAACTACCAATATCAGGGCGGCACCAGCCAGGCCGGGCCCCACGTCTCCGGGGCCGCCGCCGTCTTCGTGCAGTATTACCGCGAGACCCACAACGGGGCGACGCCTTCGCCAGCGCTGGTGAAAGCGGCGCTCATCGACAGCGCGCAGGACATGGACGACTTCTGGGGCACCGGGCCGACGCCCAACCAGGACGAAGGCTGGGGCCGTGTGGATCTCACCAAGTTGATCGGTTCGCCGCGTCGGCACGACTTCGTCGAGGAGACGAACACCCTGGTCCAGGGCGCCGTCTGGGAACACCGCGTCACCGTGGCCACTTCCGGTGAACCGCTGAAGATCACCCTCGCCTACACCGATGTGCCCGGTTTTCCCGCCGTCATTCCCGCGCTGGTCAACGACCTCGATCTGGAAGTCGTCACGCCCAATGGAGAAATTCTCCGCGGCAACGTCTTCGATCGTGGTGAATCCGTGCCCGGCGGTTCTCCGGACCGCATCAACAACGTCGAGGCCGTCCGACTCTCCCAACCGCCCGCGGGTGAATACATCGTCCGCATCCGCGCCCATGCCGTGATCGACGACGCCCGCGGCGACACGGCGGCGGTTGACCAGGACTTCGCCCTCGTGGCCTCCGGCGATCTGCCGCTGCCCGGCGTGGGCGTGGTCTTCATGGATCGCGGCGCCTACCGCGCACCCGACACGATCCGCCTCAAGCTCATCGATCCGGATCTCGCCGGCCATCCGACCGCGAGCGTCCTGATCAGCAGCTCGATCGAAACCGCCGGCGAATCGATCACCCTCGTCGCCAGCGGCACCGGCGGCGTCTTCACCAATTCCATCGCGACCGTTCTCGGAGCCGCCGCCGTCGATGGCCGTCTCCAGATCGCCGACGGCGGTGCGATCACGGCCACCTACCAGGATGCCAGCCCGGCGCTGGCCCGCACCGCCCATGCGGTCGCCGATCTCACCGCCCCGGTCATCGGCGCGGTCGGGACGGACGCGCAGTTCGGCCGCACCGCCGTACACTGGACCACGGACGAACCGGCCACCTCCCTGGTTGTCTTCGGCCCGGCCGGAACGGTCACCCAGCTCGTCACGAATCGCGGATTCGCCACGTCCCATTCCGTCCCGCTGTCCAAACTGGAGCGCAATCAAAGCTATCAGTTCTACGTCGTTTCCTCGGACGAGGCGGGCAACATCCGGACCAACGACAACGCAGGTCAGCTCTTCAGTCTCATCGCGCTGGGCGCTCCGCCGGTGCTGGTGGTGAACAGCTACGCCGACAGCGGCGGACTGGACGACACGGCGCCCATTCCCGTGAGCGAATACACCGACGCGCTGCGGCAGATCGGCGTGGGCTTCGATGTCTGGAACGTCGCGGACCAGGGCCGCTCGCCCACCGCCGCCGACCTCTCGCCCTTCCGCTGCGTGCTCTGGCGCGTGAACGACAGTTTCTGGGTGCCGAACAACTCCCTCAACCTGTCCGAGCGCACCGCCATCACGAACTACCTCAACACGGGCGGCTCCTTCATGATGGCTTCGATGGAGATCCTCAGCCGCCTGACCAACGACGGGGCGTTCAATTTCGTGACCAATGTCTTCAAGGTCCGCTCGTTCAATGCCGACGTGAAACTGCCCCAGGTCGAAGGGGTGGACGGCGATCCGGTTTCGTCCGGCATGCTCCTCAGCCTCGACTACACCCGGTTCCCCAGCTTCGAGGCCCTCGATCTCGGCCCCGACGTGTCCGATACGGTCCACGCCTACACCAATGCCGCTCCGGTGTTCCTCGACACCGCGAGCTTCCAGGCGGGCGGAGTCCGGTTTCCCCGCGTGGGCCAGGACAGCACCAACCGCACGCTGTTGATGTCGTTCCCGCTGGAGGCGATCTCAATGACCGATCCCGCGCCGGACAACCGATCCACCGTGCTGGGACGCGCCCTGAGCTTCCTCGTGCCCGGACTCAACGGCATCGGCAACCTCGCCCTCGATCGTGGCGCCTACACCCTGCCCTCGCAGATGATCGTGGAAGTGGGCGACGAAGACCTCGCCGGCACTGGCAGCGTCACCGTCAAGGCCTTCAGCACCACGCTCACCAACGGCGTCGCCGTGGTCCTGCACGAGACGGTCCGCAAAGGATTGTTCCGAGGCACGGTGCCGATCGACCCCGGCAGCAGCACTCCCAGCGGCAACCGTCTCCGCGCCGCTGCCGGTGACGACCTCTGGATCGAATACGCCGACGCCTCCGCCGGCCAAACCGTGCGCGCCCGGGCCGTGGTCGACGTCGCCCCGCCGGTCATCACCGGCCGGAACATCCAGGTGGAATACGGCGAGGCCGTCATCGGCTGGAACACCGACGAGGCCGCCGATGCGCTGGTCCAGTACGGAGAATCGACGTTCCTCGGACGGACGGAATACACGGCCGACTTCGACGTCGTCCACACGCTCTCCCTCTCGGGTCTGGCTCCCGACCGGCTCTACTACTACCAGCTCGTCAGCCGCGACGAGGCGGGCAACACCGTGGTCGATAACAACGGCGGCCGCCTCTACACCCTACGCACCCTGAAACCGATCGTCCCTCCGTGGTTCGACAACCTGGAGAACTCCGCGACCAACTGGACGGTCGTGGACGGCGAAGGCTCCTCCAAGAGCTGGGAGCTCGGCACACCGTCCGGCCCGCTCGGCGTGACGGCCTATTCCGGCAGCAAGGTCTGGGGCATCAATCTCATGGGCGGCAGCTACGACCAGTCCCATTCCATGCTCATCGCCCCCGGCATCGATCTCAACGGCCTGGCCGCCTCGACCCTGCGGTTCCAGACCGCCTATGGTTTCCCCGCGTATAGCTCGGACATCGGCGAGATCGCCCAAGTCTACATCACCACCAACAGCGGTGCTGCCTGGATCCTCCTCGAGGATCTCTCCTCGAATCCATCGAGCGCCGGCTGGGAAGAGCACGTGCTCAGCCTGACGCCCTACGTGGGCAGCGTCGTCCGCATCGCGTTCTACTACGAATTGCTCTCCTTCTCGCCCGAGAACCGCCCGGGCTGGCTGGTCGACGACGTCCGCATCGAGACCGTCGACCCCAAGACAGGCAGCGTGATCCGAGTGACCAACAACCTCTCGCAGGCGACCTTCACGCTGGCCGGTCCCACCAATCTCGTCGGCGCCGGCTACAGAGTCGGCTTCACCAACGTGCCGCCCGGCGACTACACCCTCACGTGGAACACCGTGACGAACTACCTGACGCCGCCACCCGCCACCCAGACGCTGGTGCAGGACGGCACCGCGACCTTCTCGGCGAACTACGTCTTCCCCGACTCCAACACCAACGGCATCTCCGACCTCTGGGAAATGGCCCACTTCGGCAAGGTCGATCCCGTCTATCCGCCCTCGCGCGATTCCGACCACGACGGGTTTTCGGACCGCGACGAATTCCTCGCCGGCACCGATCCGAAGGATCCGGCATCCTTTCTGTCGCTCGACGCCGAACCCATGGCCTCCGCCAACGGCGTCGTGTTGCGTTGGTCCCAGACCATCGGTCTTTCCTACCGGCTCCAGCAGACCACCGACCTGGCCACCTGGAACATTCTCCGCGATTGGCTGCGCGCGACCAACACCGTGGGTGAGCTGGAACTCCCGTCCGCTGCGCAATCCAACTCCGGCATCATCCGTCTCCAAGTGCGCCCGTAGGACGGGCGCGGCGTCATTCTCCCAGCGGTTGACCCTTCAACAGCCGCAGCTCCAGCTTGTGGCGCGTCAGATGGTCCGCGTCTTCGTCCGCCAACTCCGGATCGCGCAGACGCTGGCTGATCGTCGCGATCTGCGCGTCCACGAACTTGTCCCGTAGGATGGACAGGATCCCCGCCCGCTTTTGCGCGCCGAAGACGATCGCCGCCGGATCGCCCGCGGGCACCGGCGAGGCCAGGGTTTCCGTCAACAGGCTGAGAAGCGGTCCACCCTCCATCGGCCCGATCCACGCCGCCGCGCCATGCCACGAGCCTTCGCGCCACAGGCCAAACCGCAGCTCGACCGCCGAGCGGGCGACATCGTGGGTAAACCATTCCAACTTCAAAAGCGGCTCCACCTGCTCGACGAGGTCGTCGTGCTCCAACAAGAGCCGCAGCAGCAGTTCCTCGGACGGCGGCGCCTTCAGCACCTCCTGCTCCTCGAAGGATCCCTCGAACTCCTCGTCCTCCATGGGCAGCGGCGCCGGAGCGGCCGTTCGGCCGGCCTTGCGGAACTCCATCCGCATCGAGTCGGGCGACACCCCCAGCCGCAGCGCGGTCTTCTGGGCATAGGTGTCGTAGAGCACGCCGCTGCCGGCCTTGTGGACGGCTTCCGACATCGCCCGCACCACGGCCACCCGGCCTTTGTCCGACGACAGATCGTTCGTCGCGGCCAACCGGTCCAGATACCAGTCGAAGAACCCGCCCGCATTTCCCACGAGCTCCGCAAAGGCGTCGCCGCCGTTTTCACGGATGAACTCGTCCGGATCCTTCCCGCTCGGGATGCTCATGACCCGCACGCTGAGTCCGGCGGCCAGCAATGGATCCAACGCCTTCGCCGCCGCGTTTTGGCCCGCGTTGTCCGCGTCGAAACACAGCACCACCTCGTCCGCGTAGCGCTTGATCACGCGCGCCTGGTCCGGCGTGAAGGCCGTGCCCTGCGGCGCCACGACGTTCTTCACCCCTGCCATGAAACACGCGATCAGATCCAACTGGCCCTCGCAAACGATGGCCGTCTTCGCGTCGAGAATCGCACGCTTCGACTTGTCCAAGCCGAAGATGACGCGGCCCTTGGTGAAGAGCGGCGTCTCCGGCGAGTTCAAATATTTCGCCGTCTTCTCGTCACCGGTCAGGACGCGTCCGCTGAAGCCGATCACGCGCCCCTGTTCGTCGCAGATGGGGAACATCAGCCGGCCGCGGAACCGGTCGTAGGAACGGTCGCTGTCTTCCTTGCGGACCACCAAGCCCGCCTGTTCGAGGATCGCCGATTCGTAGCCCTTGCTCCGGCCCCAGTTGATCGTGTCGTCCCACGAATCCGGCGCATAGCCGATCCGGAAGAGCTCGATCGCTTCGGGCGAAATCTGCCGCTTGGCGATGTAGTCGCGGGCGATCTGGCCCCCTTCCTGGGTGAGCGCGGCCTGCCAGCGCTGGGTGATCTGCTCGTGGATCTGGAGCAGCGTGTCCTTCACCGCCCGCGCCTGTTGGGCGGCGGGGTTGTTGTCCATATCCAGCGGGATCTTCGCGCGCTCCGCCAACCGCCGCACCGCGTCCATGAAGGGCAGCGTCTCGTAGTCCTGGATGAAGCGGAAGACGTCGCCGCCCTTGCCGCAACCGAAGCAGTGGTAGGTCTGCTTCGAGGGGTTCACATTGAAGCTCGGGGTCTTCTCCTTGTGGAACGGACAGAGCGCCTGGAAGTTCGCCCCCGCGCGCTTCAACGGCACATAGCCGCCCACGACATCCACGATGTCGCTGGCATGACGAATCTGCTCGAGAACGTGCTGGGAAACGAGGCCGGCCACGGGACGAGTCTGGCTGGACCGAACCACGCCCGCCACCGGGAATCGCCCAGACTTCGGGGGCTGGCTGGATCCTCGCTCCACCCCCGCCGTCCGTTCCATCCCAGCGGGTCGGGCCGCGCCGAAATCCCGACGCGGCCCGGTTTCCGGGAGCCTGTCCGGCCTAGTCCTTGCCGGCCGCTTCCTGGCTGATGATTTTGCCCTCGGGCGTGATCGTATACTCGATCTTCTTGCCCTTCTTAGCGATCACGACCTCGTAAGTGGTCTTGCCTTCCTGGACGACCTTGTCGGGCTTTCCAACCGTGGCCTTCTTGCTCTTCTTGGCGATGGTTTTCTGAACGGCCTCGGGCAGATCGGCCAGCGCGACCTCGCTCTCCGTGCTGAAAAGCCTTCCGTCCGGACGGAAGGCGATTTCGGACGCCTTGCCGTTCTTCTCGATGTCGAACTCGATGACTTTCGTGCCGTCCACGTCGCTCTCTTCGATGCCTTTGATCTCGGTCCCGGTCGCGTAGGCCTTGACGGCTTCCTTCACGGCGGCGGGAACCTTGTCCATCGTGATCTTCACTTCTTCGCCGGCGAGCGCCGCAGCGGCGAGACCGACGGAGAGGGCGAACGCGGCGGTGTGGCGGATGATTCTGTTCAGCTTCATAACAGGGTATTGTATTTAGATGTTGGTGGATTGATGTGCCTTTGGATTCGTTTCCAACGGTCCCAGCGTGGCCCACAAAGATGAACGGAGCTTGAAGATGGGATGACTGTTTTGTCATGGACGGCCCTGGAGGAAGGACGCCGCTTCGGACGATCCGGCACGATGACGAAGCCCACCATTTCGAAGCCGATCCATCGCCCGCAACTCGGTCCTCCGGCTCCCCTCCCCTCGTTTTCGCATTCTACGCCAACCACCGCTTCAAAGTGGCGAAGTCGTCCTTCAGATGCTTCCGCAGCACTTCTCCGGAACCATAGTCATACTCGTGGTGCTGGCAGATCGGGCCGGTGTAGTTCGTCGACCGAAGCCACTTGAAGAACTCCGGATCCACCATGCCCTCGCCCAGCGGAACCCACTTCGCGTCCCATCCCTTTGCGCCCTTCTTCCAGAGAAAATCCTTCAGATAGACCGCCACAAACTTCGGCCGGGCCAACCGCGCCTCCGTCGGCCAAGAGAGACCGCCTTCGACCGTTGCGTGGCCGATGTCGAAGCAGAATCCGATCTCCGGCAGAGCCTTGATCGCCGACCACGCGTCCCAAATACCCGCGCCCACCATGTCCACCCCGGAGTGGTTCTGGAACCCCGCCTTCAGCCCGAGCTCCCGACAAAGAGCGGCGACGTCCTTGAGCCGCGCGCCCACCT
Source organism: Verrucomicrobiota bacterium (assembly GCA_038209745.1). Taxonomy (GTDB): domain Bacteria; phylum Verrucomicrobiota; class Verrucomicrobiia; order Limisphaerales; family CANJSG01; genus CANJSG01. The sequence continues at coordinate 968 of JBBQXJ010000018.1, read as the reverse complement.
CCGCGAGCTGCTTTTCCAACGGTGGATCCTTGGTGTAGTGGAAGAACCCCAGCCGCACGAGCCCGATGCCCGACTTGGCCACGGCCCGAAGCACCCGCTCGTTCAAGGGGCTCAGTTCCGTGATCTCCGTGGTCGCGATGGTGATCTCCTGGCCCCGCCGCTTGAACGCCTCGGCCATGCGCGGCAAATCGTCGTCCACCTTCTCCGGCTGCACGTGGCCTCGATATTTGCGGATCCCCAGCTCCACGCCGTCCCAGCCGACGTCCGCCACGAGATCGGCCGTGGCTTCCGGGCTGAGGCTGTCGAAAGGCTTGGTGAAGCCGATGATCTTGTTCCGGACGCCTCCGGCCTCGGCGGAAAGCAGCTCGGGAGCGGAGGAGAGTCCGGCCAATCCGGCGGCGCCGGTGGCGAGAAACTGGCGGCGGGTCATGGGCTCAGTTTGCGACCCAGCCCCGGTCCGGCAATCGGTTTCCACCCGCGACTCTCGGTTCGCTCGCTTGAGGACGATTGGCTTCTGCCGCGATCCCGACTTCTCCTCGTAAAGACCACTCGAACGACGCGGCACGCTACAAACGCACCCGTTTCTTCATGGAAAATGGCCGGAATGAGGCGCTTCGCGTCACTAGACTTGCACCCCCCCCATGAATTCGGAGTAAAGTTCCGAGCATGGCATCACCCAACTATCAGTTTGAAAAGCGGCGGCGGGAATTGGACAAGAAGGCTAAGAAGCAGGACAAGCTCCGTCGCAAGGTCGAATCCGCCAAAGCACCGCCGTCAGAAAACTCCGACCCAGCCCCTCCGCAGAACCAGTGATCGACCCGGTCGACTGGCCTGAAGGGAGGGCCAAGTCGGCAGTTTGAGCGGGAACAAACAGATCGCGCGGTTCCATGTGGCCGGCGATCTAGTTCTGGTGAGGACGGCGGGCGCGGCGGATTTCTCCGGTCTTCAAATCTTCTGTCCCCTCTCTC
>JBBQXJ010000017.1:0-62613 GCA_038209745.1 Verrucomicrobiota bacterium | reverse complement strand
ACCCGCGAGAGCTTGTCCGCGCCGCACAGGATGCCCCCGATGAAACCGAGGGCCGTGTCGCACGGATCATAGGCATTGGGGCCGGTGGGCGCATGGGGCAGCACGCGGCGCAACTCGGCCCGGAGACCCTGTTCGGTGATGAACCGCGTCCACACCGCCAACCCGCCGTGCGCCGTCAGGCGCTGGTCGTTGAAGCCGATCCGCATCGGCTTCAACCCGTCCTTGGTACCCAATTCCAGCCGCATCGTTTGGTTCGCCATCTCCGCGACGGCTTCAGTTGTCGCAAGTTTCACATCTCCCACAACGCCAGACGATGCCCCTTTTGGCCACTACCTCTTCCTCTGCATGAGCCCGGCTCAGTTTCGGTCTTGGGTGCTTCGTTCCTAACCCTCTTCCCCAAATGCCTTCTTCGCTTCGCTGGACGGCTCCGAGGATATGTTTGAGCGTGGTTGAGCGTGGTTGGGACGAGGATGAACGCGAGACGCCCCCCATGAGGTTGAGGGAGGCCCAAAACCGAACCATAACCAACTCCATCGAGATGACCAAGAAAGCCATCGCCGCCGCACTTGCGACCAAGCCATTTCGGGCGTTTCGGGTGCGATCCACCGAGGGTCCGCCACTTTCGGTGCCTGCTCCGGATTTTGCTTTTCTGTCTCCCAACGGGCGTCTACTCGGCGTCTTCACGGACGGCGGCGACGGCGTCAAATATCTCGAAGTCGCATCGATCGTCTCGATCGAGGAATCCGGCGCCTGATTCGGCTCTCCGATTCCGATCCGGATTCCCGATCGGAGGAGAAGCTCCAGAACAACCCGAACACCACCCGTCGGCCCCATCGTTTGCCTCTAGAATCCCGGCATCTGAGCGGAGCCCGCCGTGAGACGGGCTCCGCGTGCGGGTCGCCCTCACGCGGCGGTGCTGACGACCTTGGCCGCGAGCGCGTCGGGGACGCGTTCGAAGTGCGAGGGCGTCATGCTGTAGCTGGCGCGTCCCCGGCTCAGGCTCCGGATGGAGTTGGAGTAGCCCCAGAGTTCCGATAGCGGCAACTCCGCCCGGGCAGGGGAGATCGCGGCCAGGTTCGCCGCCGCCTGCTCCTCTTCCGAGGCCTCCGGATGCAGGTCGATGTCCTTTGGAGGCGCCGGCGGCGCCAGCTTGCGGCCGTTCGCCCCCGGGAACGACGTCACCTGCTGCTTCTCCTCCCACAGCCCCGCCATTTTTATGTGCCGCATCCAGCCATCCTTGCGGGCCTCCGTCCCTGAAAGTTTTTCATGCCAGACGATGAACCCGGTCGAGTCCCACGCGCCCGGAGTCTGTTGGGTTCCCGAAGAACAGCCCGCATGGAAGCACTTGAAAAGCTCCCGTCCGTTCTTCTCCTTGAAGCTCGCGGATTTGTTCCCGCAGAACGGGCAGGCGAACGACTTCCCCGACCCCGCCACCGACGCCGCCGGCACCTCGAAACCGAACTGCCCCATGAGGGCCCGGAGCGGAAGTTTCACCTCCGGATTTCGCAAGCCACTCACGCTTTCACCTCCATGAAAGGCACAACCGGGGCACAATCGCCAAAAAATAAGTCATAAACCCCTGTCAATAAGCACTTAATTTGTAGCGAAGCTGATGCATTTGATCAACTTCCCCTGTTCCTTCGCCTTCCCCCAGAGTCGGCAACAACATGCTGGCAAGGATGCCGATGATGGCGATGACCACCAACAGCTCGATCAGGGAGAACGCGCTGAAAAACGAAGGTTTCGCCGACCCGCTATTTATGGGGCCACCTCCGACCCGAAGGAACGACAGGCCAAATTCTTCCTCCAGCAACGGTCACGCACGGACCGTGATCTTGGACCAGCTGATGCCGATGCGGGAGGCGTGGGCACCAAGCGACTTTTCGTGGTCCATCAACACGGCGCGAACCACGGCGGAGTCGTCCGCATGGCCGAATTCAGGAATCGTGTTCGGGATGAGGTCCATCTGCCGGTGGGCGTAGACCAAGGCAAAGGCGGCCCCGGCCACGGCGTTGTAGGGGAGATCTTCGCCGGCCCCTTCCGCGAAATCCTCGACGACATCGGCCAAGAACTCCAGTTGTTCAACAAGGTGTGGAAACTTGGGGGCGTTGATCTGGGCAAACTCCAGCTTGAGCATGGGCAGCTTGCGATGAATCCCCTTAAGAATCTTCGGTGTCACCTGAGCAGCCCCGTGGTGGACGAACTTCGCGATTTCAGCCATGCCGGGACCATGAGGGAGTGCCGGGCTGGTGACAAGCCGGGGGTTTCGCCCTGGGTCCAGCCATCGGGTGCCTAGGAGACCAAGACTTTCATCGAACGGAATTCATCTGGAGATCAGTCGGTTATCGTCCTTTGTGAAATCTTTCACAAAGGTGGATTGACGGGGTGGTCCTTGCATGGCACATCTATAACCCGGATCACGCACTACGAATTTCGGGCCACTGTAAAAATGATCTTTTTGGCCCAACCTGATTTCCGGTGATCGGTCGTTCAAACGAAAACCGGAATCTCCTCGTAATCCCTCATTGAACTCGAAGCTCCCCGGGCCTTTCAAGCTTCCCCAGCCTGTCTGGCCCGGTTTTTTGCCTTGATGCGGCCACTGGGGCTGGCGAAACCAGGTTGGATCACCTCATTTGACAGCTACGGAAAATTCCGAAACTCTGATGGGGATGTTTCCACCGTCCGCGTCGTTTTCGGGCCTGCCGAGTGTCGTGAAGGGCTTTGTAAAGAAAGGGGTATGCCTGCTGGTTTGCCTGTTTCCGCTTTTCTCCCTGCATGCCCAGACCACCCTCATTCAACTCCGGTCGTTCGGAGTGACCGCGTTCTCCGGAGCACAGCCCCAAGGGCGTCTACTATCGGGATCTGACGGGTTTCTCTATGGGACGACGCCGTTTGGCGGAAGCAACGGATTCGGCACGATCTTCCGGATCGGCCGCGACGGGAAGGATCTGTCGATCCTCAAGCAGCTGTCCTTCACCAACAGCGGAGCCACACCCTACGCGGGATTGATCGAGGGCAAAGACGGGTTCCTCTACGGCACCACTTTTTCGGGAGGCGCCCGCGGCCTTGGAACCCTCTACAAAGTTTCAAAGGATGGCCTGGACTACACTCTTTTGAAGAGCTTCGGAACCTCGTTCGGCGACGGCACCTATCCGAAAGCCGGGCTGGTCGAGTCGTTCAACGGGTTTCTTTATGGCACCACAACCCAAGGCGGAAGTTTCGGACTTGGAACCGTGTTCCGGCTCTCTCGCGACGGATCCAACTTCTCCGTCATCCGCCACTTTCACGGGGGAGAAAACGACGGCGACACCCCGAACTCGGCGCTCGTCGAGGGACCGAATCTGGAAGGATTCCTCTATGGCACGACCTACTCCGGGGGGAGCAACGAAGTCGGGACCGTCTACCGGATCAACACCAACGGAAGCGTCTTCAAAGTCCTTTTGTCCCCGTCGTTCAACCCCGGGAGCCCAGAATTGATCGAGGGCGGCGTGATCGTCAGCAAGACCGATGGACTCCTCTACGGGGTCAGTCGCTATGGCGGAACCAATGACGTCGGAACCGTTTTTCGCCTCGGCCGAACCGGCGGCGGATTCTCGATCATCCGGCACTTCGCCCTGTTCGACGACGCCAAGTATCCGGGCTCGGAGCTGCTCGAAGCCTCGGACGGCCTCCTCTACGGCGTCACACCCGAAGGGGGCACGAACGGCAATAGCGGAACCGTCTTCAAATTGAACCGAACCACCGGAGACTACTCGGTCGTCAAACACTTCGGGGCGTTTTCCGGCGACGGAATCGAACCGCGGGCCGGCCTCATCGAGATCACCAATGCCCTCTTTGGAGTCACCGTTCGCGGTGGCTTGTCCGGAGACGGCGCCTTGGTCCGGCTCAACCGGGACGGCGACAACTCGGCCACCTTGTTCGGATTCAGCTCCGCCGGCGGCGACGGCTTTACCCTCGACCAAACCGTGTTGGCGCAGCCGGGCGGCGACCTCTTCGGAGTCACGCGGGACGGTGGGAGCGATGGTGGCGGCACCGTGTATCGCATCCACCGAACAGGAACGAACTACACCGTGCTCCGCAACTTCGGTCCCGGTGCGACCAATCTTCTGAACCCAGCCGGCCCCCTGATCGACGGACTCGACGGCTCTCTCTACGGAACAGCCCTCTTCGGCGGGGCCAACAACTTTGGTGGCGTCTACCGCATAGGCACCAACGGAACGGGCTTCCAGATCCTGCGAAGCTTCACCTCCTTGCCGGGCGACGGCCGCCAGTCCTCGGGGTCGCTGCTGCTGGGCAGCGACGGCGCGCTCTACGGCACGACCCGGCTCGGGGGCGGAAGCTCGACCGGCATGGTGTTCCGCCTGACCCGGGACGGGAACGAGTTCCTGCCGATCCATGACTTCGTCAGCAATGCCACGGATGGCGCCGGCCCGCGGAACGGTGTCGCCGAATCCCAAGGGTTCCTCTACGGAGTTGCTCCGTATGGAGGATCAAGCGACTGGGGCGTGATCTTCCGCGTCGGCATGTTCGGCGAAGGCTATCAGGTCCTCCACCATTTCGGTGCCACCGCCACCGACGGGCTCGATCCTTCCGGCGGGCTGCTCAAAGCCTCCGACGGCCGGCTCTACGGAGTGACCCGCGTCGGCGGCGCCAGCGGTTTCGGAACGGTCTTCCGCTACGATCCCTCCAACTCCGGCTACACAGTCCTCCTTTCGATCACCAATGCGGCCACTCAGGGCTATCAGCCCGTGGGACGCCTGGTCGAAGGAGCGGACGGGCTGCTCTACGGCGCCATGTCGGCAGGCGGGTCTTTCAGTGTCGGAACGCTCTATCGATTGGCGAAGGATGGCTCCGGCTTCACCTCGCTCTACCACTTCGGCGTGCCCGGTGAAGGCCGGCTTCCCGTCGCGGGACTGGCCGTGGGCGGGGACAGCGTTTTCGGCACCACCTTCGCCGGGGGAGAGGCGAACCTCGGGACACTCTTCCAGTTCATCGCGCCGCCTCCCGCTCCCACCATTGTTGCCCATCCCCTTTCCGCGATCACCGCCCCGGGCCAGTCCCTGATCCTTTCCGTCTCCGCGACGGCTTCCGGTCCGGTGTTGTTTCAATGGCAGAGGAACGGCGTCGAAATCCCGGGGGCCACCGCGTCCAATCTTTTGTTGGGCCCGATCACCTTCACCAGCGGCGCCAGCTATCGCGTCGTCGTCAGCAGTTCCGGTGGCAGCCTCACCTCCACCAACGCAGCCGTCGCCGTCTTCTCCGGCACCAGGAGCGGAGATGCTCTCCAGCTCCAGATCGCCGGTCCGGCTGGCAAGCCGTTGACCCTCGAGTCGAAGATGGACCTCCAGTCGGCGACCCCGTGGCAGACATTTTCCAATGTTCTCATGCAGGGCAGCCTCCAGACGGTGGTCGATCCCGGGAGCGCCGGCCAGCCGGAGCGATATTTCCGCGCCGTGCTGCCCTGACCACCGGCTCAAAGCGAGTTCGTGCCGAAGTTCTTCAGCGCCTGCGCCGTCTGCTTGATCTCCAGACTCGGGCTTCGACCAGAGGCCGCGCTGTCTTCGGGCAGACTTTCCAGTTGTCGCACCAAGGCGGGTCGCTGGGCGTTGAACCAGGCCCGTTGCGCCTGGGTCCAAGCATCGGGATGGCCGGCGGGGAGCCGTTCGATTTCATCCAGACGACGCAGGGCAGAAAGCGCCACCCTCGCCGAGTTGACGTATTCAAAACTGTTGGTGTTGCCGAGCGCCCAGACAATTGTCGGCACGGTTGCTTCCGGAGGACCGCCTAGTTTTTCCAGACTCCAGAGCATGAGGCCCGATCCGCCGGAAGTGGCACTGACCCGATACGCCTGCGCCACCCTGCCGGCATAGGGGGCGGGAAGCCGTTCCCAGTTGGCCAAGACCCCAGGCTCCACAGAATCGCACCCAATCATTCGACGAGGCCAGGGCGCTGGCGAAGGCCGGGAGTGCCATCGGTCCGATCCCGGCCAAGGCATGGGCCGCCGCGGTCGACGTGGAGTAGTTCGTGAGCCGATGGGAGAGCTCCGGCAACACGGGCGCCGCATTGGAGCCGAGGACGTAGAACGCGGCGATGGCACGCCCGACGTCACGCTGGTTCGAATTGTCGGGAAGCCAGCGCCGGATGATCGGAGGAAGCCTGTCCATCCAGTTCGGAGCCCCCCCAGCTCCGGTGACATCCCGATCCAGCAGCTTCAACAGATCCGGCAGCGCTTTTTCCCCCTGCTCGACGAAGTCCTTTGGCGGAGCCAGCAGGGCCTTGTTCGTCAACGCCGCCGTGAAAGGTTCGTATCTGCTCCATATCAAACCGCCGCTGAATCCTTGGGCGCCGCGCCGCGACATCTCGTCCAACACCTGCCGGGTCGAGTTCCTCTCCAGTTGCCACACCACGAGCAGCATGCCCGCCGCGATGACACCGAGCCCAAGAACAATGACCCACCAAAGGCGGAACCCCCTCGCGCCTCGCGGTGAATCCTCCATCCCAAAGTTGCCCATGAACTCAGATTAGAATCCGCACCCGATCGTCTTGGTCCGCACCCGGCAGAGATGCATGTCCGCCGTCAGATACAGCGTCGAACCGTCGTCGCCGAAGGCGCAGTTCGCGGTGGCTTCACCCGTGAAGATCGTCCCGAGGTGCTTGCCCGTCGGCGTGAGGATCAGGATGCCGCCGGGCCCGGAGGTGAAGACATTGCCCGTCCGATCCACCTTCATTCCGTCCGGCAATCCCTTCCGGCCCGCCACGAGCGGCTTCGCGTCGAAGAACACGCGTCCGTTCGCGATCAAGCCGTCCGGCTGCACGCCATAGGCCATCACGACCGGGTTGGCCGAATCCGACACCGCCACGTAGAGCGTCTTTTCGTCGGGCGAAAAGGCCAAGCCGTTGGGGAAGGTCAGATCCTTCGTCAGCAGGGTCACCTTGCCGTTTGGCTGAAGGCGATAGACGCCGTTGAAAGGAATCTCCTTCTTTGGATCCGCGTTGTTCTTCTCCAGTCCATACGGCGGGTCGGTGAAGTAGATGTCGCCGTTCGATTTCACCACGAGATCGTTCGGGCTGTTGAACCGTTTGCCGTCGTAACCGGTGGCCAGCGGAGTGAACGAACCGTCCTTTTCTCGTCGAGCGATCTGACGGTCGCCGTGTTGGCAGAGGAGCAAGCGGCCCTGGGCGTCGGTGGTAAGTCCATTGGAGCCGGGCTCGCCGCCGCGCGGGATCGAGCCGGTGTAGCCGCTGGGCTCGATGGAGGCATGAACGCCCGAGCCGAGGGTCCAGCGGTAGATCGTGTTTTTCGGCACGTCGGAGAAGAGCAGCGCATGCTCGCGCTTCAGCCAGACCGGACCTTCCGCCCAAGTGAAGCCGCTGCCGAGCACTTCGATCCGCGTGCCGGGCGCGATCACCGCGTCGAGCGCCGGGTCGAGGCGTTCGATCCTGCCGAGCGTGGGAGACGCGGGCGGAAACGGCGAGGGCGCCGGGCTTTGGCAGGCGGTCGTGCAGAGAAACGTTCCGGCAATGGCGGCAGCAAGGAGGGGTTTCATAGATTGGGGTGGTCGAACTATGCGACCGAGCCCGGCCGAATCAATCCCCGGAAAACAACGCCGCCGCATCGGTGTCGACGCGGCGGCGAGCTACGAATCTTAACGGAACAACAACGGGATCACACCAGCGACTGCCCATCGGCGACGCGCAACACGCAGGTGCCGGCGATCCGGTCGTGCCACGATTGTTTGCTCTCGCTCCAGCCGGCCCAAAAGAAGCCCAGCCCGAACGCCAGCGCCGAGAACACGCTGGAAACCGCCCGCACAAAGGCCACGGCGAAGTTGATCGGCCGTCCGTCCGTCCGGACGATCCGCAGTCCCAGGATGATCCCGCCGATGGTCGTGCCTTTCCACGACCACATGGCGATGTGATAGAGCGCCCAGACCAGGGGAACGAACGGGAACGCCGGGCCCGGCGGATGAAGCACCGCGACCACCGTGCCGATGAGCACCATGTCCAGCGCGGTGGCAAGAGTCCGCGCCCAGAAGCCAACCCGGTTCGTCGGATAGAAAACTGCCTCCGCGGCGCCGCCGAAGAAAGGCGACTCTCCGCCGGCGCCCGCTGGCGGGTTCGGAGGCGGCGCGGCTTGAGGACGACGCGTTTCACGGCGCAACCCGCTGGCGACCGCCGCCACGGCGGAGCCAAGCCCCACGACGCTGATCGCGCCCCAGCAGAGCAGTCCGACCACCGGCACCAGGTAGAGCGCGTAGAACAGGACCGTTCCGCCCACGAGTGCGAGCAGTGGCGCCTCCAAGACGGACAGACCCAACTGCCGACCGAGCTGTTGGCCCACGAACCGATAGATCGCCACCTTGCCCAACACCGCCGCCACGATCATGCCGCACAGCAGGAAGGGAATCACCACGATGCCGACCACGGACACCGACAGCAGCACGACCACCGGCGCGAAAAGCAGCAGGAACAACACACCGGCGAAGAGCGATCCCACCGGCCGATTCTCCAGCGAGGCCACGCAGGCCTGGACCGGCTTCGGGAACAACAGCTGCGCGAGCACGTGAAACGCGAGAAGCACGCCGGCCACCACCCAGACCCAGCCAAGCCCGAACGTGAGCGGGCGCCCCAGCAGCGGACCGGACCGCACCCAGTGGATGGCCGCGTCGAGGGCCGGGAATTCTCCGATCACTCCGGCGTTTATCTGCGCGCCGCCGACCTTGATCTCGCCCTCCGATTTGATCTCGCCGCCGACCACGATCAAATCTCGGCCCACCTCGGCGTCGGGTCCGAAAGTGAGCGTGCCGAACACCACCCTCACGTCGCCGTCCACTTTGCCGTTCAGCACGGCATCGCCGGACACCACCACCAGATCACGGTGGACGCGGCCGTTGATCGTGGCGTTGCCCATCACCACTACGACGTCGTTCACCTCCTCGTTCGCCGCGATCTTGAGATTGGATCCGACTTTGATCCGGTCCCGGTGTTGGCCGTAGGAATCTCGCGCCTGCTCTTGGAACACGGGAGCACTCGGTTCAGCCGGCGCGGCGGGTGCCGGCTCGGCCAAATCGGCGGGCGGAGCCGGAGGGGGCACATCGACGGCAGGCGCCGCCGGAGCGGCTGCCGGTTCGGGCAGCGTTTCAGCGGCTTGGATCGTTTGGGTCGCCGCCAAGATCGAAGCGGCCGCCAACAGGAGGGAGAGGATTCGGGATTTCATGACCGTAAGGTTTGCTTGGAGAAAATGAAGTAGCGGACGAAGGCGGTGCCAAGACCGATGCACATCAGATAGCAGGCGGCCACCACACCGATCGCGGCGAACAAGAACGAGGTCGGCACCGTGTCCAGATAGGTCCGCGCTTGAAGCGACGCGCCGTTGAACCAGTTCCTCCAAGTCGCCAGCCACGTCGTCCCGCTTTGCGCGACGCTGTCGTAGCGCGCCGCCGCGTCCGGCCAATAGCTCCACGCTGTCCAGAGCAGCAGCGTGCTGATCGCAAACGCCAACCCCGCCGAAGCGAACCGCAGCGACGCGGGCCATTGGAACCAGCTCCGCCGCCACCAGGGCGCCGCTTGCCGGGCGCGGAGCGTGGCCAGCACGGAGGACGCGAGGGACGCCGGTGCGATCTGGTCCGGCAAGTCGCGCAGCTTCCGGGCGATCAATTCCTCCAGTTCGGGATCTTGGTTTTCACTCATGGCACGTCAGGCTCCAGTTCTCAGGGCGGACAATTCTCCGGCTTCGTTTCGCAGCAGCTTCCTTCGCAACGCGAGCCGGCCGCGGTGCATGTCGGTCTTCACCTTGCCGACGCTCACGTTGAGTTCGGCGGCGATCTGTTCGCAGCTCAGGTCCTCGAAATGGTGCAGGACCAACGGCACCCGTTGGCTGTCGGGCAGGCGCCTCAGCGCTTCTTCCAGGAGCCGCTTTTCATCGTCGCCCAACGTCCCCGGCGACGGCGCTTCGGCGGCGGGATCGGGCTGCCGATCATCCTCGTCGTCTCCGGTCGTCATCTCGGAGAAAAGCCGCCACCGCGCCCGGTAGCGCTGCAGATGGTTCAGGCACAGGTTCGTCGCCACCCTCTTGAGCCAGCCGCCGACCGTCGGACTGTCCGCGAGCTCGGCGAAGCGTTCGTAGGCTTTCAGGAAGACGGTCTGGGACACGTCCGATGCCTCGGCCGGGTTGCCGAGCAGTCGGAACGCATGCGTGAACACCATGTTCTGGTAGTTCAACATGAACGTCTCAAACTGTTCCAATTCAGGCATTGTGGCGTGGACCGTTGGGGTCGCACCGATGTGGCAAGGACACGGCCGAGACCCCGGAGTTTCAGAAAACTTTCAGGACCAGATCACCGATACCAGATTCATTCACCCCGGTCAGCCGACGGCATCTGGCATCTGGCATCTGGCATCTGGCATCTGGCATCCGGCATCCGGTATCGTTTCTCCGCATGAGCGCTCTGTCCCACATCGATGCCCACGGCGATGCCAGCATGGTCGACGTCTCCGCCAAGCCGATCGTCCTCCGCGAAGCCGTCGCTTCCGGCGAGATCCGTCTCCAGCCCGCCACGCTGGATTTGATCGATTCCAACCAGATCGCCAAGGGCAACGTCCTCGCCACCGCCCGGCTCGCCGGCATCATGGCCGCCAAACGCACCGGCGACTTGATCCCCCTTTGCCATCCCCTGCCGATCACCCACTGCGAAGTGCGCTTCGAGATTCCCTCCAGCCGCGACCGTATCCTGATCATCGCCTCGGCCAAGATCGCCGCCCAGACGGGCATCGAGATGGAAGCTCTGACCGCCGTGTCCCTGGCCGCTCTGACGATCTACGACATGTGCAAAGCCGTGGACAAACAGATGGTCATCGAAGAAGTGAAGCTGGTGTCAAAAACCAAGAAGCCGATCTGAGCGTGGAGCCGGGATCTTGAATCTGGGACCGGCCATCCGATCCACGATCCAAGATGCCCGGTTCCAGATAAAGATCTTCACCCATCCGGTTCGTTCCGCTTCGATTCCCCCATGCAAATCATCGTCGGCATCATCACCGTCTCCGACCGCGCCTCCAAAGGACTCTACGACGACCTCGGCGGTCCCGCCGTGAAGAAGGCGGCCGAAGGCTACGGTTGGCGGGTCGCGGCGGAAGCCCTCGTGCCCGACGAAGTCCGCGAGATCCAGCGCAGGGTCCGCGAGCTGATCAACAAGGGCTGCAACCTCGTCCTGACCACCGGCGGCACCGGCGTCGCCCTGCGCGATGTGACTCCCGAAGCCGTGCGCGAGATCGCCATCCGCGAGCTGCCCGGCTTCGGCGAAGTGATGCGGATGGAATCGTTGAAAATCACAAGGAATGCCATCCTCTCCCGCAGCCTGGCCGTCGTGGTGGACCGCGCGTTGGTGGTCTGTCTCCCCGGCAAACCCAGCGGAGCCGTCGAGTGCCTCGGCTTCGTCGTCGGCGCCATCCCGCACTGCGTCGAAGTGATCCAGGAAGTGCCGACGAGCTGCTGATTTTGACGGGAGTTTCCACAAACGAGCGCGGATTCTTCCCGCCGTGCCCCATGCTTGGCGGACTCCGAGCCGCCGGCGGACTTTTTTTGTCTACGCCCATCGAGTGATCCCGATCGGCTTGGTCGCAAACGCGGGGATCAGCAACGGGGGTTCCGATGATTTGACCGCCGTTCGTTCCCGCGTAGTCTCTTCCGAATTGTTGTCATGAATACGACCTTGAAACCCGAGACCGACGGTCCGATCGCCACCAGCGACGCGACCTTTGCCGAAGATGTCATCCAATCCTCCCTGCCGGTCCTCGTGGACTTCTGGGCGCCCTGGTGCGGGCCCTGCCGCATGGTCGCTCCCGTCCTCGACGAGCTGGCCAAGGAATACAAGGGCCGCCTGAAGATCGTGAAGGTGGACGTGGACCAGTGCCCGCAGACCGCCGTGCAGTTCTCCATCCGCAGCATCCCCACGCTCCTGTTCTTCAAGGACGGGCAAGTGGCGGGCCAGACCGTGGGAGCCGTGTCGAAACGCGCTCTGATCGAAAAGGTCACGCCGCTCCTCGGCTGATCCGTCGCCCGATCAAACTCCCGTCCGATCGCAATCCACCGGGGGAAGCAGAGCTTGTCAGTTCTCTGCTTCCCCCGTTTCATTTCCTCCCAAGACGCATGACACCCATCGCCACCACCCAACTGCTGGAGGCTCTCCAATGGCGCTACGCCACCAAGGCCTTCGATCCTGCCCGCAAGATCGCCCCCGGACTCTGGACCGCCCTCGAGGAGTCCCTCGTGTTGGCGCCCAGTTCGTTCGGCATCCAGCCGTGGAAATTCCAGGTGATCACCGACCTCGCCCTGCGCGAACGGCTCGTGCCGGTTTCCTGGGGCCAGACCCAGCCGAAGGACTGCTCGCACTTCGTCGTCTTCACCGTGAAGAAGGGTCTCGGCGAACCGGAGGTCGACCGCTACATGGCCCGCACCGCCGAGGTGCGAGGCTCGACGGTGGACGCGCTCGCGCCCTTCAAGAAGGTCATCATGGGCAGTCTCGGCAAAGCGGCGGCGGACGGCACCTTGGACACCTGGCAGACGCACCAGCTCTACATCGCGCTCGGCCAGTTCATGGCGGCAGCGGCGCTGCTCGGCGTGGACACCTGCCCGATGGAGGGCCTCGATCCCGCCAAATACGACGAGGTCCTTGGCCTCGCTGGAACCGGCTATGCCACGGTCGTCGCCTGCGCCGCCGGCTACCGTTCGGCGGCGGACCGATACGCCGCGACCCCCAAGGTCCGCTTCCACGCCGTGGACGTCATCGTTCATCGCTGAACGCCGTGCCGTCCGTGCCCACCGCCATCGTCGTCCTGTCCGCCGAGATCTCGACCGCGGGGATGGCCCATCTGCGTGGAGCCGATCCGGTCCTGGCGGCGGTGATCGATGAAGCCGGCGCGTTCGGATTGAAGCCGCGCCGGAACCGCTTCGCGATGCTGGCCAACTCGATCCTCTCCCAGCAGATCTCGACGTCCGCCGCGGCTTCGATCAAGCGCCGCTTGCTGGAGCTGTTGAAGCCCGGCCGCCTGACCGCGGACAATCTCCGCCGGTTCACGCCGGAGCAGCTTCGCACCGCCGGAGTTTCCCCGCAGAAGGCGTCCTACCTGCTCGATCTCGCGGCCAAGGTGGACGACGGCGCCGTGCGGCTGGGCCACCTGCACCGGTTGTCGGACGAAGCGGTGATCGAAGAACTGGTCCGGATCAAGGGCATCGGCGAATGGACCGCGCACATGTTCCTCATGTTTTCGCTGGGGCGCGCGGATGTCCTGCCGCATGGCGATCTCGGCGTGCGGATGGCGCTGCGGGACCTGTATGGGCTGAAGGATCTGCCGGACGAGAAGCGGTCGCGAATGATCGCGAAAAAATGGCGGCCCTACGCGACGATCGCGAGCTGGTATTGCTGGCGCAGCCTCGACCTGAAGAAGAAGACCGCTTGAGCGAGCGGGCTGGCCTCTGGCCTTCCGGATCAGGTATCAGGCTTCCGACATGAAGACACTTCGGCTCTACCTCCTTCGCGAAACTCTCGCGACGCTGGCCATGACCGTCGTCGTGTTCACGGGCCTCCTCCTCCTCGGCAATCTGCTGAAGGACGTCCTCGTGCTCGTGGTCAGCCAGAAGGCATCGCTCGCCGTCGTGGCCAAGGCGGTCGCAATGCTGATCCCCTACGTCCTGGCCTTCTCGCTGCCGATGGGGCTGCTCTGCGCGTCGCTCCTGGTCTTCGGCCGGCTGAGCGCGGACTCGGAGCTGACCGCCATGAGGGCCAGCGGCATCAGCGTGGCGGCGTTGGCCGTGCCGATGGTCGGCCTGGCCATCCTGCTGAGCGGACTGTGCTTCTGGGTGAATCTCGATCTGGCGCCGCGTTGCCGAGTGGCTTTCAAGAAGGTGATGTTCGAGGCGCTGACCGAGAGCACGCGCTCCATTCCCGAGGGGCAATACCTGTCCGAAGGCGGGTTCACCTACTACGTCGGCCGCGTGCGCGGCGACGTGCTCAAGGACATCGAGATCTACCAGTCCAACTCGAAGACCCAGCAGTGGATGCGCGCCGAGTCCGGTCGGTTGAGCCGCGATCCGGACAAGGGAACCATCACCGTGACCCTGACCGACTGGTGGGTCACACAGGTGACGGAGACCAACTTCTACTCGGGACAATATCTCGGCGACTACACCCTGCCGACCTTCCGTCCGAAGCTGGCCCAGAATCCGGCCGACTTCGGTTTGAGCAACATGACCTTCTCCCAGCTGCGGGCGAAGCTCCGCGAACTCCAGACCCAGATGAAGCGGGAGCTCGCGGGCAAGATCGACGCGTTGACCCCGGAACAACGCGAAAAGGTCGACCGCGAACGGCGCGACTTCACCGGTCGCATCCGCGTGCAGATGCACCGGATGGCGTCGTTCTCCTTCGCCTGTGTCGGCTTCACCCTGATCGGCATTCCGCTCGGCATCCGGGCGCACCGCCGCGAGACCAGCGCGGGCATCGCGATCGCGCTGGGACTGGTCCTGCTCTACTACTCCTTCTTCGTCGTGGGACAGTCGCTGGGCCCGGGCTCCTGGCTGAATCCGAGCCTGGTGCTGTGGGCGCCCAACTTCCTCTTCCAGGCGATCGGCGGCTGGCTGATCTGGCGGGCCGACAGCGGGCCCCGGTGAAACGCCGGCTGGCCCCTTGAACCTCCCGGAGCTTCGCGCAACAGTGCCGTATGCAGTCGCTCCAAGACCGATATGACGACGCCATGCTGGACTTCAGCATGGGCCAGTTCGACGCCGCCATCGAGAAGCTGGATTCCGTCCTGGCCGAGGATCCCGACTACTTCGACGCGCGCCTCGCTCTGGGTGGCGCCTACTATCGCAAGGGCGACTTCGCCCGGGCCATCGAGGAAGGCCACAAAGCCGAGAAGCTCCGCCCGAACGAGCAGCTCGTGCATACGAATCTCTCCCTCTTCTACATGAAGTCCGGCGACAAGAAGACCGCCGAACACCACGGCCTCCAGGCCCGCATTTCCTCATGGAAGGAGAACATGGCGGCCCCCGATCCCAAGGCCGCGCCGCAGGGCGATCCCGAGCTCCAGATGGCCCAGCCCAAACCGGCCGCCATGAAGATCCCCACCAAGTTCCCCGACATGCCCTGGAAGAAGGCCAAGCCCCACGGCGACCCGTCGGCGACCGGCTCGTCCACCCCGCCCGCCACCACTCCGTGAAAGCCCCGCCCAAGCTGCGGAACATCGCCCGCGTCAAAGCCAACCCCGCCGTCGATCGCGCCACGGGTGGTTGGCTCGTTCGCTTCACCCGCAAAGGGAAGATGACCCAGGTCTACATCGGCGACCACGGCCACGGTGGCGAAGCCGCCTCGCTGAAGGCCGCCATGGCCGAACGCGACCGCCTGGAGCAGACGCTGAAACCCTCGGCCACGGTCAAGGCCGAACGCCTGCTCGATCCGAAACGCGGGGTCCGGATCTGTCTGAAGGAAACCAAACGGAACGGCCGCTACTACATTTACGAATACGCCGAAGCCGTCTGGTCGGACCGTCCCGGTGAGATCACCCGGCGCCGGTTCTCGGTCCGCGTCTACGGCAGGAAAGGCGCGCTCGCGCTGGCCCGGCAAACGCGGCAGGCCGCCATCGAGAAGATCCTGAAGCGCCGCCCATGACTCCCGCCTCCGACCCCGCCGCCCACTGGCACCGCGCCGCCACCGCCGACAGCCTGGCTCCCGGCCAGTGCCGGACCATTCAAATGGCCGGGCACGAACTCGCGCTGGTCAATCTCGACGGCGCGTTCTTCGCCATCGACAACGAGTGCTCCCACAAAGGCGCCCCGCTCGGCGCCGGTCATGTGGAGAACGGCTGCGTCTACTGCCCGCTCCACGGCTGGGCCTTCGACGTGAAGACGGGCGCCTGCCGCAGCAATCCGGAGAAACCGGTGAAGTCGTATCGGACGAAAGTGGAAGCCGGCGAAGTCTGGGTGGCGATCGGCTGAGCGATGGAGGATCGGCTCTGAGCTTGGCGCATGTTTAGCCCAGGCCACGCACACAGCTCTCAGTTGAGCCAAGAATAGTGCTTCGATAGGAAGTTGCGGCACGACTCTCGGTTGCCTGAACAAACATGGTCGGAAAGCCGACGCACCTGATCGGTGAAATCAGAAGATGGAGCCACCACATCAATGAGCTGCTCAATGCACGTCGTCACTTCGAAACCCACCCAATTGACGAAATCATCCTCCTCCCACAGTGAAGGATTCGACCACAGCACTGCCAAGAGTCTACGAAGCGCAGCCTCTGCGTCCGGGTGCCTCGTGTGGCCGATTGCTTGGGCGATGTTGGAGCCGAGCCCAATCTCCGTGCTCCCCAAAGCGCCAACAAGAACATCGAACGCCTCGTTGCGTGGAACTCGCGATGCAACGCTCAAGGCGATGGCAGACCAGTGCTCCGGGGCGCCATGCCGCATGATGAAGCGGAGCATCTCTGGAAAATCGGACTGCTCGTCCAGCCAACCAGACGACTGACAAAAATCCGACCTCATATCCTCCGTCCAACCCGGCCACTCCTGATGCAGCTCTGAAACGCTGATCGAAGCCGAACCGTCCATGAAACGAGAAACCTGACTGACCATTTTGTGTTCATCCGACTTGTAGCTGCGCCAGAACCGACGCTCCCGGCGGAGCGGCAGCCGAGCTCCGTCAACCATTACCGCGGCCGGATACTCGTCTCCAAACGGTCTTTTGAGGTCGGATATGTTCATGGCGCGCGAAGTAGGCCAACGGCCCAAGCCCAGCGACGCGGCCACGAGGCGCGCCAATTGCAACCGCGACGGCTGAATCGCTGGATCGACTAGCTAGGCCGTCTTGTCGTCATCGTCCCTCTTGTCCGACGGCGGCATGAGCCAACGGCCGACAAATGGCAGAAACCCCATAAAGAAGCGCAAATCCAAAACCGCCAACCTCAATGAAGCGCCCAGTTTTCTATCCTCGAACACCATGTGTTCGGCCGTCTTCCCGGTAAACCATGAAAGAAAAGACAAGTAAGCCAGCCCAAACAATGCACCGGCAAGATTCAGTCCTCGATGCTCACGGATCTCAAAATGACGGATCAGAAACCACAGCAATTAAGCGCTGCCTCCGCCAATAAGAATGAACAATCCGAAACGAATCAGAAAATACTCGATACCTCGCATAGCGTGGGGAGCGGGACTGTTCCCAATTCACTTTCGCCCAGAACAAGGGCCGTTGAACTTAGCTTCCTCCAGTGCTTGAAACGATCAACTTGGTTCACGCTCAGTAGAGCGACCGGAAGCCGCTGCGGCTGGGAGGGGTGGGGAAGGTCCGCCATGCTTTCACGACGCCGTCGGAGAAGGTGATCTCGGCCGACACGTAGCTGTTGATCTGGCTGTCGGACTCCATCACGCGGTCGAGGTAGCTCCGTCCCTTGGGATCGGTGCGCTCGCGGAAGGTCCAGTAGTTGTAGGTGTCGAGCGTGGAGCTGTTGAAGACCCACGTTTCGCTCAGGCCCTTGCCGTCCTCGGCCTGGGTTTTCTGCTGGGGCATGCCCCAGGCGATATAGACGGCGTCCTGGTTCATTCCGACCCGGACCTGGCCTTGATCCACCAGAGCGCGTTGGTCCGCCGGGAGGGAGTTGTAGGCGGCCGTCTTTTCGATGCGCCGACTCTCGACCGTGCTGCTGGCGCAGCCGGCAAGGAACAGCGTGGTGGCGGCGAGGAGGATCGTCAGAAAAGGCTTCATGGTCATCAGGGTCGAGGAAGGAACATCGTCCGCGACCGGTCCGGAAGCAAGCCGCCTCCGCCCACAGCGGTCTTGCCGAAGGCGTCCGGTGGCCGCTAGACCAACAGGTGCGAATGACCTGGGCGATTTTTTCGAAGCCATGGCTCCCTCTGACGCCGAAAGGCGCGGCGGGATTCGCTTTGGCGTCGTTCACCCGGCTCTACGTGGTCCTCCTTTGTTTCGCCGTGGCCACGGGGTTCGCGGTCGTTTTTTTCCTCTCCCAGATGTGCGTGCCGGTGGTCAACCGGATCACCGGAGAACTGCCGGAGGGCGCGGTCCTCTCCTTGGGCGAGCTGTTCGGTCTCGACGGCACGTTCACCGCCTCGAGCCCGTTTCTGAGCATCGACGTCGACGCCGACGCGCAGCTGCCGGACACGCACCCTTCGGATGTCCGGCTGTTGTTCCACCGATCCGGATGGAAGGCGTGTTCGTTGCTCGGCTGCGTGGAGCAATCTTATCCACGAGACACAACCATCGCGCTGGGCCCGTCGCATCTCGGTCCGAAATGGGCGGCGTGGAAACCGCTGGTCCTCGCGGGCGCAATCTTGGCCACGATCGTTTGGCTGGTCTGCGTCTGGACGGCCCTGGCGACGCTGTATTGTCTGCCGCTGAGGATCGTCGCGCTGATCGCCCGGCGAAAGATCGGCGTGGTGGGCTGCTGGAAAGTGGCGGCCGCAGGGCTGATGCCCGGATGCGGGTTGATGATCCTCGCGCTCGTGCTCTATGCCCTGCGGATCGTGGATCTCCCGGGCCTCGCCTTCGTCGCCGCCGCCCATTTCGTCGTCGGCTGGGTCTTTCTCGGAGTGGCCGTGTTTCGGTTCGATCGTGGGGAAGCTCCGGCGGAAACGGAGGGAAATCCCTTCGAAAACGCGCCCGCCGCCAAACCGCGGGGGGCGGCGAAGAAGTCGAATCCGTTCGGCGACACATGACGGCGGGCTGGTATCGGTTTGCGGCCTCCGGGCAAACTCCCCCGCGTTGCAACGGTTCGCCTCCATTCTCAAGGCCGCTTGGCTCCCGCTCCTGACCGGAGCGGTCTGGACGCTGGCGTTTCCCGGCGCTGAAGTCGCGGGGCTCGCCTGGCTGGTGCCCGCGCTCGTTCTCTTCGCCGCCCAAGCGGGAGCGAGACCTTTCGTGGCCGGCTACTGGGCCGGTCTTGCGGGTTGGCTGGGCATGTTGCACTGGCTCCTCTTCATCCCGTTCCCGGCCGGTGCGGTCGGCGGCTGGTTTTGTCTGTCCGCCTATGTCGCGCTGTATCCCGCGCTGTGGGCATGGCTCTGCTGGAGAACTCTGCCGGCGGAGTCGGGCGGCACGACTCTCCAACGGCTGGGTCGGCTCCCCTGGGCGCGGCGCCAGGCCTGGGCGCTCGGTTGTGCGGCGCTATGGACGGGTTTGGAGCTGGTGCAGAACCGGCTGATGTCCGGGTTCCCCTGGAACAATCTCGGCGTATCCCAGTTCCGGCTGACGCCGTTGATCCAGCTCGCGGCGATCACGGGCGTCGGCGGGGTCACGTTTCTGATCGTGTGGTTCTCCACCTGCCTGCTCGGAGCCATGGCGGTGCTGCTGCGGGAACCGGGCAAACGGCGGACCTTGTCGGGCGAAATCCTTCTGCCCCTGCTGGCCGTGGTGGCGGTCTACGTCGGAGGGATGGAGACGATCCGGACAGGGGCCAGCGAGCATCGCACGCTGAAGCTGGCACTGGTGCAGCCGAGCATTCCGCAGCTCCTCATCTGGGATCCGGCCGAGTCGACCAACCGTTTCCACGCGCTGCTGGAATTGACCCGTGCCGCCCTGACGAACCAGCCGGACGCCGTGGTCTGGCCCGAAGCCTCGCTGCCCAGCATCTCCCGGGAAGACTACCTCGAACTGGTCGGCGTGCTGCGGGAAGGCGGCGTGCCGTTGCTCTTCGGCGCGGACGACGGGGATTCGGTCGACGGGGTGGAGCGGTATTTCAACGCCGCCTTCATGGTGAACACGAACGGCCGCCCGATCGCCAGCTACCGCAAACGCCAGCTCGTGATCTTCGGCGAATACATTCCCCTGGAACGCTGGCTGCCCTTCATGAAATGGCTCACGCCGATCGGGAGCGGCTTCGCGTCGGGCGACGGTCCGGGCGCGTTCCCGATCCACGCCGGAGAGGAGATGTTCACGGCGTCGCCGTTGATCTGCTTCGAGGACATGTTCGCCCCGCTGGCCCGCGGCTCGGTCGCCAAGGAGACCGATTTCCTGCTCAACCTGACCAACGACGGCTGGTTCGGCGAAAGTTCCGAGCAATGGCAACAGGCGGCCAGCGCGCTCTTCCGCGCCGTCGAAAACCGCCGCCCGCTCGTGCGCTGCACGAACAACGGCCTCACCTGCTGGATCGACGAGTTCGGCCGGCTCCGGCAGATCCTGCGGGACGAACTCGGCAGCATCTACGCCCCGGGCATTCTCTTGGCGGAACTGGAAATCCCGCGCCCCGTCGCAACGCCCACCTTCTATCAGACGAATGGCGACTGGCTCGGCTGGAGCTGTGTCGGGCTGGGAGCGGCTTGGGCTCTGTTTTGTGGAGGATGGCGGTTCCGCCGTTAGGTTTCCACGGACCGGAGGCGGCTCCGTCACGGATCAGGTTGACCGGGCCCAGGCAGCAGCCGCTCGTTGATCAATGAAACCCCCACCTCGGGGACGAAGTGCAACGTCTCGAAGAAATTGGTGCGGCCGCTGAAGTCACCCCGTGTGAAATCGATGATGCCGGGAAAGATTTCCCGGCATTCCTTCACCGTCCGATTCCAGTCGGAACGGATTCGCGGCTCTTCAAGCACCGGAAGGACGTCTTCATGGACCGGTCCCAAGTAGACAAAGAGGCGTGCCCCACGGCTCTGGACCAGTCGACCGATCGCTCGACAGCGTTCCATCCGCTCCGGACCATACGCGAACCGCCCCAGCAGTCTTCGGCCTTCCTCGATCTGTTCCTGGTTTGAGTCGCCATTCCCCAGTTCACGATGCCTTTGCCATCCATCGCTTCGGATCGTCCCGTCGTCCTGCAATCGGGCCGGCTTGCCTCGGAGAGAATCCCAGACCGTCTTCCAGGAATACTCCAGGGTCTTGCTGCCGATGATGTAGCCCATGGTCTCCTGCAAGCGGGACGCGCCGGGCGTCAGCGTGTCCCCGACATAGATGTCCATCCCCAAAAGGTAGGGATCCAGCCCCAGCACCACGGTCTTCTGCCCCTTGAGATGGGCGTCCAAAAAGAACTCGATTTCATCCAGCCTCGCGCCACCGAAACCGGCGTTGAAGAAACGGCCGGGCCGCAGTTCGGAAGCGGGAATCACGGCGGCCCGGCTGTTTCCGATGAGCAGAGAATCGTGGGGAAAGCGTTCGACCTCGGTGGTCTTGAACTCGCGTTCCGCCGGAACGAACACGCCGAGCCGGTTCAGGCCAAACCGGTCGTAGGGATCGACGACCCCATTGATCGCCGCGACGCACAGGACAAGGCCGAGGCCGATCAAGAAAAAGCGCCTCAGATAGAGCGCCGGATCGTCGCCGGTTTTCCCGATTCCCCCGGCATCGTCCTGAGATTTGGATTTCATGTCGTAAGCCCGCCGCGAGACGCGGGAGCGGTTTGAACCCGATTCGCGTCAAGCACGGGACTCGAGCGCATACAGTCTCTGATAGTGGCCCCCTTGCCCGATGAGTTCTTCGTGGCGCCCCGTTTCCACGATGCGTCCCTGGTCCATGACGACGATCATATCGGCGTTCTGGATGGTGGAGAGCCGGTGGGCGATGACGAGCGTGGTGCGGCCCTTCATCAACTCGTCGAAGGCGGCCTGCACGGCGCGTTCCTTCTCGTTGTCGAGGGCGCTGGTCGCTTCGTCCAAAACCAGGATCGGCGCGTCGCGCAGGATGGCCCGGGCAATGGCGATGCGTTGGCGCTGGCCGCCGGAAAGCGTGACTCCTTTCTCGCCCACGATCGTTTCGTAGCCTTCCGGCTTTTCGAGGATGAACTCGTGGGCGTGGGCCAGTTGGGCCGCATGCTGGATCTGCTCCTCCGTGGCGCCGGGGCGGCCGTAGGCGATGTTCTGCCGAACGGTGTCGTTGAAGAGCACCACGTCCTGGGTGACGATCGCGATCTGGGAGCGGAGCGTTCGTTGGGAGACTTCCCGGAGATCGGTTTTCCCGATGCGGACCGCTCCTTCGGCCGGGTCGATGAATCGCAGCAGCAGATTGCTGACGGTGGTCTTGCCCGAGCCGCTTTCACCGACGAGCGCCACCACCTGGCCGGCGCGGATGGTGAGGTTGAAGTCTTCCAGAGCGGACCGTTCCCCATACCGGAAACCGACATGGTCAAAGACGATGTCCGCGCCGGCAGCCACCAACGGCTTGGGCGACACGGGATCCGCCACCGTCGGTTTCAACGCCAACATTTCATAGACGCGGTCGCTGGCGGTGCGCGCCCGTTGCAGTTCCGCGTGCATCCGGGAGAGCTGCTTGACCGGCTGGTAGAGCAGGAAGAGCGAGCCGACGAAGGAGATGAAGTCGCCCGCCAACATCGGTGCCTTCGTCTCGCGGGAGATCATGAGGAAGATGATGGAAATGCCCACGGCTCCGAAGAACTCGATCATCGGGCCGGGCAGTTCGAGGCTGCGGATGGTGCGCATCCAGTAGCCGAAATAGCGGCCGGTGGCCTTGCGGAACTGGTCTCCGACGGTCGCCTCCAGGTTGTAGGCCTTGACCACGCGGCTCGCGGTGAAGGCTTCCTGCATGACGTCGCCCAGCTTCGCGGTCTCCGCGTGGACGCCTTCGCTGCTCTTGCGCACCTTCCGGCTGAAGATGGTGATGGGCACGATGCACAGCGGCAGCACGGTCAGGGAGATCACGGTCAGACGCGGCTGCTGGCTGATGAGGAAGGCGGCCAGCGCGATGATCTCGACGGGCTTCGTGACGACGACGCTGATGGATCCGCTCAGCGCCGCGTGGATCTGGTAGGTGTCGTTGTAGATCCGGGAGACCAGCTCACCGGTGCTGGTGCGGTTGAAGAAGTCCTGCGAAAGGGTGTGGAGATGGTCGAAGAGCCGGATGCGCAGGTCGTTGATCGCCCGCATGGCCGCCCAGTTCAGGAAATAGCTGTTCAGGTAGGTGGCGATCCCGCGAACGAACATGACGGTCGGAATGGCCGCGATGGCGAGGAAGACCATGCCACGGCCCGCTCCGCCGGATTGGGGCAGCCATTGCTCGGCCGCGTGGGCCAGGCTCTGCAGAAACGGGCTCTTGATCTCGCCGGCCAAGGAAGTGCCCTCGCCGGGGAAGATCAAATTGAAGGCCAGCTTCACCGCGACCATCAGCAGCGGGCTCATCAAGCCGGCGACCACGCCGCACAGGATGCCGAGCACCATGCGTTGCCGGTAGGGGCGGATCAGTTGCAGGAGTCTGGAGAACAGTTCCTTCATGCGGTGTCGAACTATGGCCGGACGGTCCCGGGCGACGCGAGGTCTGTCCGGACCGCGCTTGGGCGGAAAACTATTTCGCGAGCCGCTGACGGCGATGTCGCCAGGCGCGGAGCTTCCGGAAGGGCATCCCGAGGAAAACTTTCCGGAAGAGCTTCAGCCTTTCCCCGGGCTCGAGTTTCGGAGGCGCGGCTTCCTCGGGGATATACCAGTTGTTCAGCTCGGTGCGCCGGACGAGCTTGTAGCCCTCGGACTGGAGATACCGGTGCTTGTCGAGCGCCGTGACGTGGTCCTCCAAGAGGATCAGCCTCGGCCGGTATTTGCCGAGGTTGAATCCCCGCAGAACATCCAGTTCCGTTCCCTGGGTGTCGACCGACAGAAGATCGACGGCGGGCGTCACGGCCTCTTCCAGGATGGAATCGAGCGTCACGAGCGTGATCGGCTCCTGACGG
Source organism: Verrucomicrobiota bacterium (assembly GCA_038209745.1). Classification (GTDB taxonomy): domain Bacteria; phylum Verrucomicrobiota; class Verrucomicrobiia; order Limisphaerales; family CANJSG01; genus CANJSG01. Next base: position 38,959 of record JBBQXJ010000017.1, on the reverse strand, counting down.
TCGAATTCGACGTCTTCTTCCTCGGCCGTCGGATCCGTGGTGGCGAAACCGTGGTAGGCGTTTTTCGGAAGATGGATCACGCCTTGGCCGGACTTTTCCCGGGAAGTGCAGGCCGCGTGAACCACCTTGGACCGGGTCCGGCGCGCCTTGAGTTGGGCGACGAGCGACACCTGCGGTTCGACGAGGATGCCGCTCCAACCCTGCTCTTCCAGGTGGAAGGTCTGGGATCCGATCTCAGGATCATTGGCGCCCACTTCGATGAAGAAGCCTTCCTTGCGGCGGCCGAAAAATTCCCATACCTGGTCGGACTGGCGGACCCATTCATCGTAACCGTCCCAGCGGCCGGGGAGCGTGTTGGCGGAGGAGCTCACGCGGGTTCAGCCTTTGCGGCGGAGGACGAACTCCATGTTTCCGGCGCGGAAAACGAAGCAGCAATATTTCTCGTAGAACGCCAACCCGAAGACCGCGGCGATGGCGCGTCCGATCAGCGACGGCAGACCCCGGCTGAACAGCAACTTCTTGGAAACGAGGTCGAAGGTCTCCTTGCCGTCCCTGCGTTGGTAGTAGGGCTCCCAAGTTTTCATGCTGTAGTGCATGTAGTGGGTGATGTCGCCCCAGGAATCCGGGGAGGAATAGTGCGGTGTCGCGATCTCCACGCGGCAGCCGGGCCGGGCGATGCGGGTGAGCTCGATCATCGCCTTATAAGGCAGCTGGAGGTGCTCCAGGACGTGGGCGCAAACGATCCGGTCGAACGACTTGTCCTCGAACGGCCAAGGGTAGACGTCTAGGTCGTGGATCACGTCCGCCGTGCTTTCGGGGTCGAAGTCCACGCCGACGGATCCAGGCATTCTCACCGGGCCGCAGCCGACGTTCAGGATGGTGGGTTGGACCGACATAGTAGGCCTGGAAACTAAGGGCCTGCGCCGAAAGCTGGCAAGGATCGGGATTGGGTGGATGGCGAGGCTCAGCCACCGCCGGCCAAGGCCCGGAGCGCGGCCATGTGGGCGGTCTCCGGGCCGTCCTTGGGCAACCAGAGAGTCTCCGCACGTGCCTCGGTCGCTTCCGACAACGGGGTGAAGAGCATCAGCGGCCGGTCTTCGCGGTAGCCGGCGACGAGACGGCGAACCACTTTGCCGCGCCGAGGAAGGTAGACGTAGCCTTCGTATCCGGCGGCCTGCAGCAGCCGAATGCCCTCGTCGCGATCACGCCCAAGCTCGGTGTAGAGCACCCGGATTCGATCGGGTCGCAGCTCCGAACCGAGGCCTTTGAGCACCGTGACGTCGTGGCCTTCGGTGTCCACTTTGAGGAAATCGATGCGGCCGAGGCCCTGTTCCTGGAAAATCTTCGGCAGCGTGGTCAGCCGAACTTCCAGTCCACGAACCTTTTTGCGGTTTCCAGCCCAGTCCTGAAGAAGCGAATGTTCGCCGTCGTAGTCCGGGCTCTCGAAAAGCTGGGCCGAGCCTTCGCGGTCCGAGGCCGCCGCTTCCACGATCTTGCAGTGGGCGTCCCAGCCATTGACCGAGATGTTGCGCCGAACGGTCGACGCCAGGACGGGATGCGGCTCCACAAAGACCACCCGCGCACTCCGCATCCGGCGGGCGAACAACCCGATGTAGCCGCAATTGGCGCCGCAATCGACACAGGTGCCGCCGACGGGCAGGAACTCGCGGACGGCCCACTCCAGCTGCACCTCCATGTCGCCGTCCATCCAGAAAATCGTGTGCTGAACGACGCTGTCGAGATCCACCACCAGACGGATGCCGTTGCGCAGGCGGATGGACTGGTGGCGGGCGATCATCGCCCGGAACAAACGTCGCAGGAGCGCGTGTCCGGGACTGAGCGACAGGTTCCGGTAGGTGCGGAATGTCCGCCGAAGGGACTCGGCGAGCGCGGATTCTGGGACGTCGGACTGGCTCATGGGTCTGTTTTGCCCGGAATCGGCTTCATGCCGGAACCGGCCGGGCCGGTCGATGACTGCGAGCGTGGGGCGGATGCTAAGGATGCGGAGAAACACTTATCAAACGGTTTCGACCACGGAAGCGGCTTCACGCGAGAAATGAAATTGAGTTTGCCGGCGTCCCGGCCAGAAGCTCCCGCGCGGTGCTTTTCAATTCCTACGCATTCATCTTCGTCTTTCTGCCAGTCACCTTGCTGCTCTGGCATGTGATCGCGCGGAAGGCGGGGGCCGCTCCCGGCAAGATCATGCTGCTGCTGGCGTCGCTCGTGTTCTACGCCTTCGGGAGCCCGCGATTCCTGCTCCTGCTCATGGCCTCCATGACGTTCAACTACGTCTTTGGTCGCCTGGTGGGCCGGGGGGCTTTGGATCACCGGATCCGAAAGCTGCTGCTGGTCGTGGGTCTCGTGGTCAATCTCGGCGTGCTGGGCTATTTCAAATATGCCGGCTTTTTCATGGCCAACGCCAACGCGCTGTTCGGCACGGATTGGCCCCTGCTCAAGCTGGCTCTGCCGTTGGGGATCTCCTTCTACACCTTCCAGAAGATCGGCTTTCTGGTGGATTCGTATCGCGGCCTCATCGGGGAATGCTCGTTTCCCGACTACTGCCTGTTCGTGGGTTTTTTCCCGCAGCTCATCGCCGGCCCCATCGTCCACCATTCGGAGCTGCTCCCGCAGTTCCGCAACCGCGAGAACCGGGGGTGCTCCTCCGAAGGGATGGCGGAAGGCGTCACGCTGTTCACGCTGGGATTGGCCAAGAAGGTCCTGATCGCGGACGGCCTGTCCGCTTCGGCCAGCCGGGTCTTTGCGGCGGCGGCCAGCGGTGCGGATTTTTCGACCGCCGATGCCTGGCTCGGGTTGTTCGCCTATACGTTCCAGATCTACTTCGACTTCTCGGGCTATTCCGACATGGCCATCGGCTTGGGACGCATGTTCGGCGTCAAGCTGCCGTTCAACTTCGACTCGCCCTACGCCGCCCGTTCGATCAGCGGGTTCTGGCGGCGCTGGCACATCACGCTGTCGAACTTCATCCGCGACTACCTGTTCATTCCGTTTGGCGGCAGCCGCGTCGGCCAGCTCCGCGCCTGTTTCAACTTCGCCCTGGTCATGGCCATCGCCGGTCTGTGGCACGGGGCGAACTGGACCTTTGTCGTCTGGGGAACTCTCCACGGCTTGGCGCTGGCGGTGAATTTCATCTGGCGCAAGACGGCCGGCGAAAGGATATCGATGCCGCCGGCGATCGCGTGGGGCGGGACATTTGCCTTTGTCACCTTGTCATGGGTGTTGTTCCGAGCCGACAACCTTGCGGCAGCCGGACGGATCTACGCGAAACTGGCCGAATTCGGAGCCGGCCCCGGGGGACCACCCCTGGTCAAACCACGCTTTTGGATCTACGCGGCGCTGCTGGTCGCAGCGGTTCGCTGGCTGCCCAACTCCCAGAACTTGGTCTTCCACACCATGACCGACGGCGACCGGTCCGGCTGGTGGAGGCGGTTGGCATGGCGTCCCAACACCCTCTGGGCGTGCGGGCTTGCGTTGCTCTTCGCCGCCTGTGTCTTGAGCCTCTCCAACGTCAGCGAATTCCTCTACTGGCAGTTTTGAACGCGATGAAGAGCCAGGGCGGAGGACGAAACTTTCTGCGGCGCTTCGCCTGGATCGTCGCCGGCATCCTCGTGCTGACGGTGTCGATCAACCTGTTCGTCGATCCGTGGGATCGCTTCGGTCTGAACCGGCTGGGCGTCTACATCTCCGCGTCGCGCGAGTTCAAGCTGACGGAGGCGAAGCGCTTTCCACATGACGCCCTCCTGCTCGGCAACAGCCGCGCGGCGATGCTGCCGGTGGCGCGTCTTGCAGGAGGCAGATTCTTCAACGCCGCGTTTGAAGGGGCGAACCTTGCGGAGATCCGCCTCTTTCTCGAGCGCAACCTGCAGGGCCAAAAGCTCGTTCTCCTGAACCTCGATCCCTTCACGCTCGGCTCGGAATCGGATCGCATCCCGACCGAGGCCTTTGATCCGCTGGGCCCCAAGATGCTCGGCAGCTATCTCGCCAGCCTCAAAGCGCTGGAGTATTCCGCGAAGACGATCACCAGTCGGATCGCGGGGAAAGCCGGCAGCTACCTTCCAGACGGCACCACGGCCTCCGACGAGTGGAAGGCCCAGCGAGACGTGGACGACGAAGCGTGGCAACGCAGCCAGCGAAATTCGCAGATCGAACGGCTCGCAGCATTCCGCTTCGACCCGCGCCGGGTCGAAGAACTGAGGGCGATCGATTCGCTGGTTCGCGAGCGTGGAGCGGAGCTCCTGCCCTACCTGAGCCCGGTCGAAGAGGACATCCTTCCCGGGTTGGAGACCGGGGCCGCCGCCACCGAGTGGAGCAACGCCGTGAAGGCGGTTCGCGCGATCTTCCCAGGCGTCGTCGATCTGACCCACAGCGCCCTCAGCGCGCGGACCAATTTCTACAAGACCGATCCCGTCCACTTCTATCCGGAGATCGGGGTCCGGTTCCTCAACGAGAAAGTGCTACCGTTGGCCGCCCAAAGTCGCTGATCCGGCGCAAAGCTCCCGGTAGAGGTTTGCCACCTTGCGGCTCATCTCGCCCAGCGAGAACCGGGCGGCGACCCTTTGGTGCATCGCCCGCCGTTCTTCCCAATCGACGGGCGGCCGTTGCCCGACCTCGCGCATGGCTGCGGCGAGCGCGTCGACGGATCCGGGCGGAACCAATTTTCCCGATCCGCCGGCCGCGAAGGCTTCTGGAATTCCGTCCAGATCGGACGCGATGACGCTCCGGCCACAGGCGTGCGCTTCGCAAACCACCAGGCCGAAGGCCTCCGTGCCGACCTGCGGATGGACCATGCAGTGGATGGCGTTCATCGCGGCCGGCATGTCGGTGCAGTAGGGCGTGAGCGCGGCGCGTCCTTCCAAGCCCAGGCGGCGGATGTCCTCGCGGAGAAGGTCCGTCATGTTCCCGCGTCCGACGATCAGGAATTTGGCATGTGGAATCTGATGGGTGATTCGGGCGGCGGCTTCGAGGAACTCGCGCTGCCCTTTTCCACGGGGCAGCGAATAGCCGCCGACCACGGCGAAAACAAAGTCGGAAGGTTCCACCCGCCATTCGCGTCGCAGCGCCACAACCCGTGGATCTTCATCGGGCAGCGGCTGGAAGCGCGCGTCGTCGATCCCGCCGTGGATCACCCGGATCTTCGCGGGATCACCCCGCAGCGGTGGCCGGGAACGGCGCTCGGGATTGGGCGAGTCCGGTTCGAAGCGCCCGTTCCGCAGCACGTCCGCCGTGAACCCGGAGACCGCGATCAAGACGTCGCATTGCCCAAGGAGAAATCGTCGGCTCGGCCACGAGCTGGGGCTCTTGGCCATGTGGCGGGTGAGAACGACTTTGGGCCGCGTGCCGGAAAGCTTCGCCGCGAGGATCGTCGGCCAGATGTCGCGTCCGTGATGACCGTGGACGATCTGGTGTCGTCCGCGTCTCAGTTCCTTGGCGGCGGCCAGAATGAAGCGGAGCTTGGCGGGACCTTCCCCGGGAGTGGCGACGAAGGGCACACCGCGTTCGCCAAGGATCCGCGAAAACTCCCGCCCAGCCGGACCCGCCACGGAGGCTTCGACGCCGAACGCCGGCAGCCCTTCGGCCAAGCGGGCGCACTGATCGTCCGTGCCGCCGCCGGTGAGAAGGGAGTTCAGATGGAGCGCGCGCAGGCTCATGCCGAACGGCGGGCGGTGCGGAACTTGTCCCAGAGGGCCTTGAGCCGGCGGGCCGGAGTGCCCGGCCATACTTTGCGCCAGAGCTTCAGTCGTTCACCGAACGTCGTCGCGGGACCTTTCACACCCTCGGGCACATACCAGTTGTTGTTCCCCGTGCGTTTCACCAGGTGATAGCCCTGTCGCCGAATGAGAAAGTGCGTCTTCCAATCGGTTAAATGGTCCTCGACGAAGAGGAGTTTCGGACGGTGTTTGCCTAGAGTGAAGCCGCGCAGAACATCGAACTGGGTGCCCTCGACATCGATGGAAATAAAGTCGATCTCCGGGGTGCCGGCTTCGTCCAGGAGTTCGTCGAGCGAAAGCACGCGGACGGTTTCCTTGCGGATGTAGCGGATGCCCGGATCCACCCGGTTCGGCTCGAGCGACGAATGGCCGTCTTCCGCCGCTTCATGGAAGTCGGCCGTCTCGGGGTGTCCCGGCCCGCCACAGGCGACCTGGAAGACGCGACTGGCCGGCCGGGAGGCGCGCAGGTTTTCGGCAAGCCGTCCGAGCGGTTCCACCAGCAGGCCTTTCCATCCTTTGGATTCCAGCAGCCACGTCTGCGAATAGGTCTTGGGATCGTTCGCCCCGACGTCGACGAAGAAGCCTTCGGTCGCTCGGCCGAAGTATTCCCAGACCAGTTGATCTTCCTGCACGGGGGCGCTCATTTCGGGAGGTGTTGGTCGAGACCCCGGTCGCAGCGGAGGCGTTTGGAACGGATGGTTCCCTGCAGGCGGGCGAGACTTTCGCCGACATGGTCGCGAGGCGCGGCGGGATGGTTCAAATGGAACACGATGGCGTGAGCGTAGACAAACTTGCGGGGCCGGCCAAGGTGGTAGAGCCGGGTGCCAAGGTCCGAATCTTCACCGATGCCCCAGCCGGAATACTCTTCGTCGAATCCGTTCACGGCCACCACGTCGTCGCGCCAGGCGGCCATGTTGCAGCCGATGATCCCGCGCTGCGCGGTGTCGCGTTTGACGATGGGAAAGGGCAGGCGAATTCCCTTCGCAGCACCCGTGATCCGGCCGGTCAGCATCCAACGAAGCACGGGGGTTCGGCCGGGTTCAAACTGCGGGACAAACTTCTCCTCCACGAAGCAGCGTCGGGCCTGGACCCAGAAGCCGCGTTCCGCAACTGCGAGATGGTCTCCGACAAACCGTCGGTGCGGGACGCAGTCGCCGTCGGTGAAAACCAGATAGTCGCCTGAAGCGCCGGCGACGGCTTTGTTCAGGATCGCCGTCTTGCGGAAGCCGTCGTCCTCTTGCCAGACGTGCTTCACCGGGAAGGGGCGCGTCTTGGCCCACGCTTCGACCCGGTCGCGGGTCGGTTGTTTGGAGCCGTCGTCCGCGATCAACACTTCGTCCGGCGGCGTGGACTGGAGATCGACGCCCGCGAAGCACTTGGCCAGCACGTCGGGCCGGTTGTAGGTGCTGATGATCAGCGAGAGTCGGGTTCGCGACATGGCGGGAGCGCCGGTTGGCGATGCTCGTAGAGCCGCGTGTGCCGGAAGAGCGTCGAGTAGGCGGTGGAGAAGGCGATGAAGAAGCCGGGATAACCGTCGAGGAAACCGAGCTTGAAGACGTAGGCACGGAAGAAGCGCCAGAGCGAGCGCACCACGACGGCGGGCGCGGACCACCCGGCGTCGGACGCGAGCTGCCGCTTCAGGTAGAGATCCGCGAAGTAGGGAAACTTCAGCAGGTAGCTGGCGATGGTCGGATTGCTGTAGTGCAGAAGGTCGCCGGAGAGCTTTCGCTGCGCGCCCTTCAGTGCCACGAAGCAATGTTCCTCCGAACCGCCCCACTGGCCGGAGTCTTTCCGGTAGAGCCGGAGAACGCGGTCTGGATACCAGTCTCCGTGCGTGATCCAGCGGCCGAGGAACCAGGTCTTCCGAGGAAAGGAGGCGCCGGCGAAACGCTTTTGGTCTCCGGTGAAGAAGAGTTCCAGTTCCGCGCGGAGGTCGACGGAGACTTCTTCGTCCGCGTCGAGCTGGAGGATCCACGGCTGCGTCGCGTGTTCGCCGACGAGGTTCTTCTGCCCCCGAAAACCGAGCCACGTGTGCCGATGGACCGTGGCACCGTGCTGCCGGCAAATGGTTTCGGTGCCGTCGGCGACCTCCTCGTTCAGGACGACCACGATCTCCTCGACCCATCCCGCGACACTGGCCAAGGCGCGGCCGATCCGGCGCTCTTCAGCGCCGGAGATGAAGCACACGGAGATGGGCAGCTTTTCCACGGAGGCGGGCAGAGATACGGAATGCGGACCGGGACGGCAAACGGATTGTCTTCGGCGCCTGCCGAGCACGCCGACCGACACGACCTGATATTGCCCGCCCGCTAAACGCGCAGGTAGACGTAGATCGCGAAGACGACGGCGGCCAACCCGGCGATGGCGGCCAGGGTCCAGAGCAGGTTTCGTTGCCGCGCCGCCATGGCGAACGTGGACACGATCACCGCTGCCTGGGCCGACAGCATGCCGAGAAAGAACCATCCACTCCGGGCCTGGTGCCGCTCCGCGGACACGTTGTTTTGACGAACCTGGAGTTCCACCATGTTGGCGACGGACTGGTTCAACCGCGCTTCGGCCTCATAGCGAGCCGCATTGAATCCCATCTTGGCGGCGGCGAAATCGTGGGCGAGGGACTTGTCCTCCGACAATGACTTCTGGATCTCGTCGATGGTCTTGGTGAGCGACTTGGTGGCGACGTCGAACGCGATGGCGGCGCGCTTCGCCGATTGCAGGGCGGATGCGACCGTCTCGGGACCCACGCCTTTCAAAAGGGCGGCGATTTCCGGCTCGGTCTGGAAATTCTCCAGCGCTTTGACCGCCGCCTTGACCCGGTCGTCCATGGAAGATTCCGTGACTGCCGGAAGTTCGTTCCGCTCCAGAGCAGCGGCCGCCCTCGGGTCCGCCTTCGCCAGAACGGCCGGGGAAAGCGGGTGGATGTCCAGGGTGGCCTGGAGCAGTTCGAGCGAATTGCGCTGCATCGCCCCCCGGAGTTTCTTCGCCTGGAAATAGCTCCACTGGTCGCCGGCCTTGGACTGGAGCTGCGCGGCGTAGGCGCGGTCGTATTGGGCCTTGGTCATCTCGCTCGAGGCGAGACCCGCGAGGAGCGTGGCGATCACGGTCATGACGATGGGCGTCGTCATGAGAAGTTTGCCCCAAAGGTTTTGGGGCAGTCCCAGCTTCAGTTCTTCAGGAATTTCGGTGGCCATGGGGAATGAGCGATGCGCCGAAGACTACCGGGGATCGGAAAAGAGCCTGAGCGGGAAAATTCCAGACTCCAAGCTCCGAAAACGCGCCCAGACTGCCGGGTGCGGATGACCTTCGCCCGGCCTCGTTCCGGCCTATTCGTTGTAGGCGCTTTCGCCGTGTTGGCTGACATCGAGTCCGGAGCGTTCGGCCTCGGCCTCCACCCGCAGGCCGAGGGTGGCGCCGATGATCTTCAACAGGACGTAGGTGACGCAGACGCTGAACACAAAGGTGAAAACGACACCGAGGCATTGACGGCCAAACTGCGCGCCGCCGCCGGCGAGCGAGACGACCGCGCCGTTCTCCCGAAAGGTGTTTCCGATCAGGGGATTCACTTCCGCGCTGGCGAGGAAGCCGAGCAGCAGCATGCCGACGATGCTGCCGCAACAGTGGACGCCGAACACATCGAGCGAATCGTCGTAGTGGAACTTCGCCTTCAGCTTCGTGACCGCGAAGTAGCAGCAGGTTCCGCCGCACAGGCCGATGAGGACGGCAGACGGGACGCTGACGAAGCCCGAAGCCGGGGTGATCGTCGCGAGACCCGCCACCATGCCGGACGCCACGCCCAGCACGCTCGGCTTGCCCTTTTCCATCCACTCCACCAAACACCAGGCGAACCCGCCCGCCGCTCCGGCGAAGTGGGTGGCTGCGAAGGCGCTCGTCGCCAACGCTCCGCTGGACAGGGCGCTGCCGGCGTTGAAGCCGAACCACCCGACCCAGAGCAACCCGGTGCCGATGAGGCTCATGACGACATTGTGCGGCAGCATCGGCTCGCGCGGGAATCCACGCCGCGGCCCGAGCACCAGCGCACAGACCAGAGCGGCCGCACCGGAGCTGATGTGGACGACCGTCCCTCCCGCGAAATCCAGCACCGGGACGGTGCCGCCGAGCGCCCAGTTGAAGAGGCCACCCTTGCCCCAGACCATGTGGGTGAGCGGGAAATAGACGATCACCACCCAGCCGGTCATCAGCGCGACGAAGGCGCTGAATTTCATCCGCTCCGCGAACGCGCCGGTGATCAACGCCGGCGTGATGATCGCGAACATCATCTGGTAGAGCATGAAGGTCTGCGCCGGAATCGTGGCCGCGTAGTCCGGATCCGGCGCCGCCCCCACACCGCGCAGGAAGAGATGCGGGAGGGGATTGCCGAAGAACGCGCCGCCCTCGCCGAAGGCCACGCCGTAGCCGAAGACAAACCACAGCAGGCTGACCATCGAGATGAGGAAGAAGCTCTGCATCATCGTCGCGAGCACGTTCTTGGTGCGGACGAGGCCGCCGTAGAACAGGGCGAGACCGGGCGCGGTCATCAGCAGCACCAGCGCGGTGCTCGCGAGCATCCAGGCGTTGTCGCCGGAGTCGATCTTCGGGGCCGAAACGGGGGCCTGCGCCTGGGCCGCCAAGGCGAGCGTGCACAGAAGCGCGGCGGGAAGACCAAGACGGCGGCGTTTGGCTGGAAGGAGCATGGGCGGATCTAGGGACAAGTTTATGGACGCGATCAAACTGCCCAAGAGGGGGCAAAAATCGGTGCGGCGTGTTATCCGAACAACAATGCCTCGGGAAGCCAAATCTCCCCTTCGTGCTTCCCTGCCCGGGACCGACCATTCGCCCCGATTGTCCGAACTTTACCGGCTGACGGGATCCATCTCGTGCCACCCGACCCATTGACCCGGCATCGACCTGTGCGATTGCGCCCAATCGCCGCGTTGGTCTAAAAATGACTCGTGCCCAGACGTTTCCTTTCCGGCGCCGCCCTCATCTTTGCGGCCTTCGCAACCGCCACCTTCGCCGCACCCGTGCCCTTGCTCCAACACGGGGACGCTTGGCGCTACCGGAAAGGAACCAGCGCACCACAGACCGACTGGAAGACCACCGCCGACGCGGCGCTGGGCACCGGCTGGCTCACGGGCAACGGCGGATTCGGCTATGCCGACAACGCACCGGAAAGGGCCAATCTCCAGACCGTCCTCTCCGACATGGCAGGCGGCTACACCACGTTTTACCTGAGGAAGCAGTTCACCGTCGCCGCCGCGCTTCCGGCGGACGCGCATCTGTTCCTCAAGATGGACTGGGACGACGGCTACATCGTCTGGCTGGACGGGGTCTATCTCGGCAGCGTGAACTCCCCCGGAGCGCCGGCACAGCCCGCGAGCAACGCCACCGCGAGCGGCAGCCGTGAATCGTCGCTCGGCAACAGCTCCCCGCAGCCCGCCACGATCGCCGACCTCGGGCTGGCAAGCGCGCTGGCCGTTCCAGGAACGCATACGCTGGCGATCATGGCGATCAACCAGAGCGCCAGCAGCAGCGACTGCCTCCTCGTGTCCGACCTCTACTACGACGTGCCGCCACCGCCGGTCACGAACCACTGGTCCGCCACCAACAGTCCAATCGTCCTGACCGCCAGCGTGACCGTCGCCAACGGCGAGACGCTCGTCATCGAGCCGGGCGTCACTGTCGAGCTCGGCGCCGGCGTGAACCTGACGGTCGCCAACGGTGGGATTCTGCTGGCCGAAGGCACGACCAACGCCCCGATCGTCTTCACCCGCTCCGGCGCGAGCGGCAATTGGGGCAACGTGACGATCAATGGCGGCATTGGTTCCCCCGAGTCACGGATCACCCACGCGCGATTTGAGTTCAACGCCAACTCCACCGGCACACCGTGCATCCAGGTGTCGGCCGGCAGCGTCGTCCTTGATTCCCTCGTTTTCCTCAATGCCGGCGCGCCCTACATCCACGTGGACGATGCGTCCTTCGTCATCAGTCACTGCCACTTTCCTCCGGGCACGGCCTCCTTCGAACCAGTGCACGGTGCGGGCGGCATCCGGAGCGACGGCCACGGGATCTTCGTGCGGAATTTCTTCGGCAAAGCGAGGGGCTACAGCGACGTGGTGGACTTCACCGGTGGCAAACGTCCGGGACCCATCGTCCATTTCCTCGAGAACGTCCTGGTCGGCAGCGACGACGACGGGTTCGACATCGACGGGACGGACGCGTGGGTCGAGGGCAACATCTTCCTGCACTTCCACAAGAACGCGGGCACTCCGGATTCGTCCAGCGGCGTCAGCGGCGGCAGCGACGGCAGCAGCGTTTCCGACATCACCATGATCGGGAACCTCTTCTACGACTGCGATGAAGCGGCCGACGCGAAGCAGGGCAATTTCTACACGATGATCAACAACACCGTCGTCCACCAGACCCACCAGGGAGGCGTCGACACCGCGGGTGCGGTCGTCATTCTGGCGGACGACGGCACGACCCAGGGCGCCGGCTGCTACCTCGAAGGGAACGTCCTCTACGACGTCGAGGCGCTCACCCGCAACGTGACCACCGCGCGGGTCACCTTCACGAACAACCTGACCTCGCTCCCCTGGACCGGTCCAGGCGGTGGCAACTCCGCCGCGGATCCGATGTTGAAACACATCCCCCAGCTCGCGGACACCTACTTCACCAACTGGGCCGAGGCGCAGATCCTTTGGGATTGGTTCAGCCTCCTGCCCGGCTCGCCCGCCCTCGGCGCCGGACCCAACGGCCAGGACATCGGCGGCGTGGTTCCCATGGGCTCCTCCATCTCCGGTGAACCCGGAGCCACCATGGCGACCGAAGCCACCCTGGTGGTCGGCTTGAACCGCACCGGCAGCGGCATTCCGTCGAACGACTGGCCCGACGGCTCCGGCTACACCGCCTACAAGTGGCGCCTCGATGGCGGCGACTGGAGCGGGGAAACCCCCGTCGCCACACCGATCACCCTGACGAATCTGGCTCCAGGCGCCCATCACGTGGAAGTCAGCGGCAAGCGCGATTCCGGGCTCTATCAGGACGATCCGCTCCTCGGTGACGCCGCGGTTCTCACCCGCTCGTCGACCTGGACCGTCGCGGGTTCGCCGCTCATCGCAACGGCGTCGCTCACGACATCGAACACGATCCAGATCCAGTTCACCGCCGCGGCCAACCAAGGCTACTTCATCCAGTATCGGGATTCCCTGGCCACCGGCTTGTGGCAGCAGTTGATAGTTTTGGATCCCACACCGGCGGCCCGTTCGGTCGCGGTGGAAGATCCGGTCGCGATGGGCATGGCGACCCGCTTCTACCGCATCGAAACGCAGTAGACGGCGACTTCCATCAAGCGTGGCCCGGGCCGTCACCCCACGATGCGGCGCGCTTCTGGAGGCCATTGCGCCCTCTTGAAGCCGGGAACACCCACGTTCTCCTTCACCTGTTCACTGTCACGCTCTTCGTCCGGAACCTCCGGTCCGGTCCCCGCAAAGCCGCCGAAATCCGTTGGACAAGTCTGTCGAGCCGGGGAGGCGACTTGCCCGTGCCCGGTGGAAACAAGCACCGGGAATTCCACAGGGGGCAAGGCCGGTCCGCGTTGCCTCCCGAAGCTCCGGCGGTGCATTGTGGACGCGCAACGAAACGCTCGCCCAACCCTGTGATGAACCCAGAGCCCGACCCCACTTGGCACCCGCTGCCGACCGAGGAGATCGCGCGACGGCTCGAGGTCGAGAAACGGGGCCGGCGCAGAGCAGCCGGCGGCGCATGAACCCCGGCGATTCCCCATGACGACCATCGAACTCCTGGAAGCGGCCAGCTACGTGGTGACCATCGTCGGTTTACCTCTGGCCATCCTCGTCTTCGTCCGGGAACAGCGACGCGAACGGCAGAACGACCAGGAGGAGATCTACCAGCGCCTCTCGGACGACTACACCAGCTTCCTGAAGCTGGCCCTGGACAACGCCGACCTGCATCTGCTGCGCAAACAGGGCGCAGAGCCGCTGCTGACCGACGACCAGCGCGAGCGCAAATACACCCTCCTCAACATCCTCGTCTATGAGGACAGAATGGACCGCCAGACCCGCCGGCTCTGGCTCTCGTGGGAGGACTACATGCGCGAATGGTGCCGACGAAGGGACTTCCGCGAAGTCCTACCGGAGCTGCTCCGGGGCGAGGACGAGGATTTCGCCGCCCACAACGGACACATTGCGCAGGCCGAGGCCGACCACCCCGGGCCAGATTCGCCATGAAATGGCAACTGTCATGGAACGCCGCGCGGTGGAGCAACTCGCCAAAGCCGACCGCCTGCTCCGCAGCTCGGATCAGGCGAAGGAGATCGAGCAGGAGACCTCGAACACCACGGGAGAGTCCGACTCTCCGACCAACCCCATCCCCTGAAGAGAGCCATCCGCGCGGCGTCCCGAAGACTGATGGTCTCCCGTCACCGAGCCCACACATTCCATGTCCATCCCATCTCCCACCCTGTTCGTCCTGTTCGGTCTCGTGCTGCTGTTCTTCGGCGGTGAGGGACTGGTGCGCGGCAGCTCGGCGTTGGCACTGCGCCTCGGCCTGACGCCGCTGGTGGTGGGATTGACGGTGGTCGCCTTCGGCACGAGCGCGCCGGAGATGGTGGTCAGCGTGCAGGCGACGCTCGCCGGGAGGGGCGCCGTGGCCATCGGCAACGTGATCGGATCGAATTCCCTCAACATCGGCCTGATCCTCGCCCTCACCGCGCTGATTTGTCCGTTGCGGGTGAAGCTCCAGATTCTCCGCATCGACACGCCCATCATGGTCGGAGCCTCCATCCTGGCCGCCTGGATGCTCTCCGACCTCGCGATCGGCCGGATGGAGGGGGCCGTCCTGTTCGCCGGAATCATCGCCTACACAGCTTTCACCGTGCGGTATGCGAAGAGGATGAATGTCTCCCCCGAGGTGGAGGCGGAATTCGCGAAGGCGGTTCCCGCGGCGCGCGGGAGCCTCTGGCGCGATCTGCTGCTCATCATCGCCGGCCTCGGGCTGCTAGCCGCCGGATCACACTTTCTCGTGGACGGGGCGACGCGGTTGGCCCGTGGCTTCGGGATCGACGAGGCGATCATCGGGCTGACCATCGTGGCGCTGGGCACGAGCATGCCCGAACTGGTCACCTGCATCGTGGCGGCCCTCAAAAAGGAGCCCGACATCGCGCTGGGAAACATCATCGGCTCCAACATTTTCAATATGCTGGGCATCCTGGGCATGGCGGCCCTGGTCCGTCCTATGACGGGCGAGGGAATCAAGATGACCGATCTGTATGTGGCGATCGCGTTCGCCGTCGCTCTGGTCCCCATGCTGTGGAGCGGACGCATCCTGCAACGCTGGGAGGCCGGATTGCTCCTCGGGGGCTACATCGTCTACGTGGGAACTCTCTGGCCAAAATAGAGGGACGGCTCCTGCGTCGAAGAATCCACCGTCAACGTCACCCCACCCATGCCCTCCAAGACCACCGCCCTCTACGACGCCAAATCCTACGACCGCGAGTTCTTCGGCAAGACACCCGGCCATGACCGGGTGGACTGGCGTTTCCACGAGTTCCGGCTCAACGCAGAGACCGCCACCACCGCCCGGGGCGCCCAGGCCGTGTGTGTCTTCGTCAACGACCGAGTGGACCGAGCCTGTCTGGAGATCCTCGCGCGGGAAGGCGTGCGGCTGGTGGCGCTGCGCTGCGCCGGCTTCAACAACGTGGACGTGAAGGCCGCGCGCGAACTGGGCGTCGCCGTCACCCGCGTGCCCGCCTATTCGCCCCACGCCGTCGCCGAGCACACGGTGGCGCTGCTGCTCACCCTGAACCGCAAGATCCACCGCGCCCACAATCGCGTGCGGGAGCTGAACTTCTCCCTCGGAGGTCTCGTCGGCTTCGATCTCCATGGCAAAACCGTGGGGATCATCGGCACCGGCAAGATCGGCCGGATCGCCGCGCAGATCTTTCGCGGGTTCGGCACGCGAGTGCTGGCCTGTGATCCGTTTCCAGATCCCGAATGGGCGAAGCGGCACGGCGTCGAATACACCGGCATGGACGCGCTCCTGGGCGCGGGCGACATCGTCTCGCTGCACCTGCCGCTGACCCCGGAGTCCCGCCATCTCATCAACGCCCGGACCCTGGCGTTGATGAAACCCGGCGCCCATCTCGTGAACACCAGCCGAGGCAAGCTCATCGATACCGCCCCGCTCATATTGGCCCTGAAGACGGGCCGGATCGGCGGCGTGGCCCTGGACGTCTACGAGGAGGAGGAAGGGATCTTCTTCGAGGACCATTCCGACGGCGTTCTCCAGGACGACGTCCTGGGCCGGTTGTTGACCTTCCCCAACGTGCTCATCACCGCGCACCAGGCGTTCCTCACCCGCGAAGCTCTCGACGAGATCGCGCGCGTCACTGTGGAAAACCTTCTCGCCCTGGAAAACGGAACTGCCTTCCTGGAGGGAACCCTGCTGGGGACGTGACTTGGAGCCGCCAAATGTGCTAGGATTGAATGTTCCTTGGAGCGGCGCCCGCTTCCCGGCTTCCAGCGGAACGGAAAGGCTCACCGATGATCATTGACGTCCATACGCACCTGAACAACTACGACGAAACCCAGGTCGTCCCCGTGGAGAAATGCCTGGAGCAGCTCCAAGAATCCCTGGCCTACAACAAGGTGGACCACGCCATGGTGCTGACGTCCTACATGGTCAACGAGCACCGCCCCTCCACCGCCCAGGTCGTCAAGGCCACCGAAGGAATCGACAACCTCCACGTGGTCGCCGGCATCAGCTTCGAGAACTACCGCGAGCGCGACCTGCGGGAGGTCGCCGATTTCCTGAAGGACCGCCGGGTGGTCGGGCTGAAGCTTTATCCCGGATACGAGCCGTTCTACCCCTATGACAAGCGTTGCCAGGTGATCTACGACCTGGCCATGGAGTTCGACGTGCCGGTCATGATCCACACCGGCGACACGTTCAATCCCAAGGGCAAGCTCCGCTATTCGCACCCGCTCCACATCGACGACGTGGCGGTCGACAATCCCGCCCTCAAGCTCGTGGTCTGCCACATCGGCAACCCCTGGATCCGCGACTGCATGGAGATCGTCTACAAGAACAAGAACGTCTACGCCGACATCTCCGGCCTGGTGCTGGGCGACTTCAAGTCGCACTTCAAGAAGTTCATGCTCCAGCAGGTGAAGGAGATGATCCTCTACGCCGGCGAGCCGCGCTATCTGCTCTACGGGACGGACTGGCCGATCTGCCGGATGCGCACCTACCTGAAGTTTGTCCACGAGCTGGGCCTGCCTCCCGTCAACAAGGAGCAGATCCTGTGGAAGAACGCCGCACGGCTCTTCAAGCTGGACATCCCTGGGGCCGCCGACGCGAATCCATAGGCCCGCGCCGAGACCGGGCAGGAGCCGGAGACGCCCGCTGAAGAAGGACTTCAGCCTTCAATCCGCAACGATCCGGGAGCAGGCTCCCCCGCGAACCACCGACCTTCCCATGATCAAGCTCCTCCTCGGTCTCTGCCTGGTCCTCATCGGAGGCACCGCCTCCCGAGCGGCCGATTCGCCGCCCAACATTCTGTTCCTCTTCGCCGACGACCAGCGGGCGGACACGATCGCCGCGCTGGGCAATCCCGTGATCCGGACGCCGAACCTCGACCGGCTGGTTCGCGGCGGACTGTCGTTCAACCGTGCCTACATGCAGGGAGGCTTCCACGGCGCCACCTGTGTCCCGTCGCGCGCGATGCTGCTGTCGGGCCGCTCCCTGTTCCACGCCGACGAGACGATGCTGAGCGGCGTCTCGTGGCCCGAAGCGTTCGCGAAGGCCGGCTACACGACCTTCACCAGCGGCAAATGGCACAACGGGAACCGTTCTCTGCCGAAAGTCTTCCAGATCGCACGCAGCGTCTTCGTCGGCGGTATGACGGATCCGATGCACGCAAAGCTGAGCCACGTGGAGGACGGTCGCCTGACCCCACCGAAACTGTCCTCAAAGCACGCCTGCCAGGCGTTCGCGGATGAAACCGTGCGCTTCCTCAAGGAACACAAATCAGGGCCGTTCTTCGCCTACGTGCCGTTCGACGCCCCGCACGATCCCCACATCGTGCCGGAGGACTTTCCCGTCCACTACGACCCGGCCACGATCCCGGTTCCTCCGAACTTTCTCCCGCTGCATCCGTTCAACAACGGAGAGATGGAAGTCCGCGACGAGCGGCTGTTGCCGTGGCCGCGAACCCCCGCGCAGGTGCAGACACAGATCGCCGAATACTACCGCTACATCTCCTACCTCGACTCCTTGATCGGCCAGGTGCTCGACGCGCTGGCAGCGTCGCCCTTCGCCAAGAACACCATCGTGGTCTTCGCCGCCGACTCGGGGGTCGCGCGCGGCAGCCACGGCTTGATCGGCAAGCAGAACCTCTACGAACACTCCGTCGGGGTCCCGCTCGTCGTCTCCGGCCCGGGCATTCCTGCGGACCGGAAGACCGACGCGATGTGCTACCTTTTCGACGTGCTCCCCACGCTGGGCTCCGTCTGCCATGTGCCCGCACCCGAAGGCAACGACGGCCTGGACCTGAGCGCGGTGCTGCGTGATCCCGGCCACGCGGGAAGGTCCGATCTGGTGTTCGCCTATCGGGACGTGCAGCGGGCCATCCGTGACGACCGCTGGAAGCTCATCCGCTATCCCAAGGTCGATGTGACCCAGCTCTTCGACCTTTTCACGGATCCATTCGAGACGCGCAACCTCGCCGATGATCCGGCCCACGCGATCAGGGTCCGGGAGCTGACGGCCCGCCTCGCTTCCGAATTGAAGCGGGCGGACGACAAGGCTGCGTTGACCCTCGCCCACCCCGCGCCCTCCGCGATCAGCGCGGAACAGCTCAACAGGCAGGACGGCGCTGCTCCCAATCCAAGCAAATAGGCGGTTCCCCGAACGACGCAGCGGGGGTAGGCCCTGGCTTACGAGATCGGGGCCTCCACGCCGAAATCTTGCCCGGAGAAATTTCGTTCGCCAATCAAGCCTCCGTCCCCAAGACTCCCGCTCCGATGAGCGGTGGCAACACAACGACGACCAAGGCAGGAACTCTCCAGCGCGAGCTGGTGGTATCCAATTTGAAGGGCATCCATGCCCGGCCCGCGGCGCTGTTCGTCAAAACCGCCAACAAGTTCGAAGCCAGCATCTTCGTCGAGAAGGACGGTGAAACCGTCAACGGCAAGAGCATCATGGGATTGATGATGCTGGCCGCCGGTCCCGGCTGCCGCATCCGCCTGACGGCAGAGGGCGGCGACGCCACGGCCGCGCTGGACGAACTCGAGAGGCTCTTGGCCACCAAGTTCGGCGAGCAGTAGAACTTCCGCTGGATTGGCCGGCGTCCGGTCGGCCTGGAGCTTGACGGAATCTCCCCGGCGGGGCGTTTCTGCTTCCCGGTTGAATTCTTCCACCTTCCCGCCGCTCAAATTCCGCGAAACCGAGACGTCGCCGGCTGTAACCGCCGGTGGTCACCATTGCAGGAAACAGAATCCATGAACCCACCGACCCACCTTGCCCGCCCTCTGCTCGCCGGATGTCTCCTTCTGGCCAACGCCATTTTGGCACAGGACTGGACCCATTGGCGCGGACCCGATTTCAATGGTTCCTCAACGGCCAAGGCGCTGCCTGAAACCTTTTCAAAAACCGAACACGTCAAGTGGGCCGCCGCCATGCCCGGACCCTCCGCGGCCACACCGATCGTCTTGGGAGACCGAGTCTTCGTCAGCTCGACGGACAAGGAGTCCCAGTCGCTGCTCGCGCTCTGTCTCGACCGGAAAACGGGCAAGGAACTTTGGCGCCAGACGGTCACGCCCGGCTTCCGCCGCGACGACAAGAGCAACTACGCCTCCCCTTCTCCCACGACCGACGGGATGCGTGTCTATTTCTTCTACGGCACGTCCGACCTCATCGCCTTCGATCTCGACGGCACCAAGGTCTGGGCGCGAAACATCGAGAAGGACCACGGCCAGTTCGCCTTCCAATGGACCTTCTCGAGCAGCCCGCTTGTCCACGGCGGCGTGCTCTATCTCCAGGTTCTTCAGCGCGACGTGCCGGCCCAAGGCCGTGGCGTGAAGGATGGCCCCAGCGATTCCTACCTGCTCGGACTGGATCCCACGACTGGAAAGCAGCTTTTCAAGGTGATTCGTCCCACCGAAGCACGGCAGGAATCGCGCGAAGCCTTCAGTTCGCCGATTCCCCACACTTACAACGGGCGAACCGAGATCCTCGTCTCCGGCGGCGACATGCTGAGCGGCCACGATCCCAAGACGGGCGAGGAGTTCTGGCGTTGGGGCACCTGGAATCCGACCCGGATCACCCATTGGCGACTGGTCCCGTCACCGGTGGCGGCAGAAGGCGTGGTCCTCGGCTGCGGTCCCAAGAACGCACCCGTCTTCGCCATCAAGCTCGGTCTCCACGGCACCCTCAACGACGACGCCATCGCCTGGTCCAGCGCGGACGACCGCGACCTCACCTCGGACGTGCCCACGCCCCTCTTCTACGACGGACTCTTCTACGTGTTGAACGGGAACAAGAAGCTGCTGCTCGCCGTGGATCCGAAAACCGGGAAGACGCTCTGGACCGGCCGCTTCGACAGCCGCAGCCAGTTCGAATCCTCCCCGACCGCCGCCGACGGCAAGATCTACTCGATGAACATGCAGGGGGAAGTGTTCGTGGCGAAGGCGGGCAAGGACGAGTTCAAGCTCCTCCACACGGCCGATTTCGGCGACGACACGGACCGGGCGCTGCGGTCCTCCATCGTGCTCTCGGACGGGCAACTCTTGATCCGCGCCGGAGCCACGCTTTACTGCCTGGGCCAATAGCCCACCCAAAAGCACGAACCGAGCAGCTCGCGCAGATCTTCAGATCCCGGGCGTCGTTTCGAGCGCCTCGTGGATCGCGGCGATCAGATCGGGGGTGGAAAACGGCTTGCTCATCACCTTCCAAGCGCCCAGCGACTTGGCCGCGCCCAGAAACGTCTCGGGCCGCACTCTGCCTCCACCGGAGATGGCGATGATCTTGAGATCCGGACGGCTCTTGCGCAGGCGCACGATGAGCTCGATGCCTTCGATCTGCGGCATGATCAGATCGGTGATCACGAGACTGACCGGATTTTTCTCGATGAAGCGGAGCGCCTGTTCACCGTCGACCGTGGCATGGACCGTGAAACCGGCCCGCTCAAGGATCGCCACGAGGGCGGTGCGCAGAAGCTCGTCGTCGTCCACCAAGACGATGGGACCCCGTGGCAAGAGAGGCCGCGTCGCTTCCATCGTGGCTGCATGCGGTTCGTTCATGGCGTTGGTTCAATACCCGCGGCCAGACCCGCTACGGCGATCCAGTTCTTCATGTTTCAATCGGGGAATGTTCACCACAGGTCGACCTGCGACCCAGCGGAAGAAGAGAGCACGACCCTCGGTCCTGCGCCCCGGCTCATGTCACCTATCGGCGCCAAAACCGGAATCCTTGAGGAAAAACGCCAGCTCACATCGCCCAAATACGAGCTCCTGTTAATCCGCAAAGAGCGCGTCGCCCGAGAGCGGCCGACCCGCGCCATCGAGAATGGTGGCGCCGAGGCCGTGGGGTGGGGCTGCGGCGAGTTTCTGGAAGAAGTTGGGGAAGGTCTTCTTCACGCAGGCCGGGTTGCGGATTTTGATGCCGGGAACCCTTAGACCAAGCACGGCGAAACACATGGCCATGCGGTGGTCGTTGTAGGTCTCGATCTCCGCGCCGTGGAGTTCGGATGGATAAACCGTCAAAGTGTCGCCTTCTTCGATCACCCTCGCGCCGCACTTGGTCAGCTCCGTGCGCAGGGCGACGACGCGTTCGCACTCCTGGACGCGGAGGCGGCCAAGGTCGGTGAAGCGTTTTGGTATGCTACGTGGTTCGAGCGGCGCCATCACGATTGCTGTCATAATGCTGTCCGCAAGCTGAGCCTTTCGGGACACCGGATCGATCATCTTAAGTCCGATCGCGTCCTTCGAGTAGTCATGAAACTTGGAATCCAATTGCCAACCGGTGTTCGGCCAGTCGGGGACTGAAATCTCTGTCTCCTCCGAACCGGATTTTGACGCCCAGGCGAACAACGTGTTGGCGGACCAAAAATAGCTGCCACTTGAGGAGTCCAACTCGATCTGAAATCCCCCCCCGTTCTTCGGAAAGGCTTTCACCATTTCCTTGGTCATTTCCACATACGGCAGCTCCTCGTCGTCATGGCCAGAGATGGAGATTTCCCAACCGCCGACTTCGGCGCTGAGGATCAGAGCGGACGCAAACTGCGAACTCTCATCCACGCTCACCGCGCAGCTCCGTGTTCTGACTTCCGCGCTCCGCGTTCCTTGCCCGTGGATCACCGCCGGCAGCTTGTCGTTCGTCGCGTCGATCCGGTAGCCCAGTTCCCGAAGGGCCTGGAAGAGCGCCGCCTGCGGCCGTTCGTGCATCCTGGGAATGCCGCTGAGGCGATAGACGCCATTGCCCAGGCAGACCATTGCGGCGAGGAAGCGGGCGGCCGTGCCGGCATTGCCGACGAAGAGCTCCAGCGGCTTTTCCGGTGTGCCCTCCCGGGGAATCGCGCCGCCCAGTCCTTCCACCGTGATGGTCCTATTACAGTCCTCGGCGGGATCCGGCTCCACCCGCACCTCAAAACCCAAGCGGGTCAGACCCTCGACCATCACCTGCGTGTCCTCGCTCCAGAGCGCACCTCGCAACGTGGTGGCGCCATCGGCCAACGCGGCGAGAACCAGGGCGCGGTTGGTGATGCTCTTGGAGCCGGGCACGGTGATCTCGGCCGTGACCGGGGCTTTGAGCGGGACGATTTCGATGAGGCTGGGGAGGGACATTCGGCGGTTGCGACAGATTCAGGCCTGCAGGAGGTGGGGGAAATTCACTCCGGAGACGGAGACGCTCCGTTTCCGGTCCAGGCACCGCGCCGCTGTTTGGCTTTCTCGAAGAATTCCTCGACGACGCGGACGTCGCCATCATCGAGCGCGTGCCGGAATTCCTGGAGATCCTCGATGAACACGCCAAGAACGCGCGACAGGTTCTTCCGGTTCGCCAGCGAGATGTCGCGCCACATCTCGGGGGAGCCGGACGCGATCCGCGTGATGTCGCGAAATCCGGCGGCACAGAGAAGAGCCTGCTCCTTCGGGTGGACGGGGCTGAGGACGTAATTGGCCAGTTCGGCGGCGACCACGTGCGGCAAGTGGCTGGAACGGCCCACGAGATCGTCGTGCGCCTCCGGTGAAATCCGCAGCACGCGGGATCCAAGATCCCTCCAGAACTGTTCCACCTTTTCCAGCGCCGGCTTGGGCGTCGAAGCCGTCGGGGTGACCACGCAGACGGCGTCTTCGAAGAGGTTGGCCTTGGCTGCAAGCGGGCCGGACTTCTCGCCCCCCGCCATCGGGTGGCTCCCGACAAAAGCGACGCCGACCTCCTTGAAGATCGGATCCAGATCCGCCACGACGGTGCCCTTCACGCTGCCGACGTCGGTCACAATGGCGCCGGGCCTCAAGTGCGGCGCGATGCTCCGGGCCAAGTCCTTCATCTGGGCAATGGGCGTGCAGAAAACGACCAGATCCGCGCCTTCCACCGAGGGGACCAGATCCCGATGCGCATGGTGGAGGATGCCCATCTGCTCGCACTCGCCGATCGTGGCGGCGCGACGGACATATCCCTCGACCCGGGCGGCCAGCTTCCGCTGCTGGACGGCAAGTCCGATGGACCCGCCAAGCAGGCCGACGCCGATCAAGGTGATTTTCTGCCAGGGCACACGCGGAGCATGTCGGGCCGGCTCCGACTTGTGAAGAACGACGTGGCCATTAAAGGACCCCGTTGTAAGGCGCGGGGGCCTTGCACGACGGACCGGAGGTGAGCAGGCTCGTCGTCGATGGCAGACGGCGAACCGGCCACCGCGGCCGCCATGACATTCCTCGAACGCTGCACCAAGGCCCTGGAACGGGCACGCGCCTCCCTCATGCCCGGTTGCCGGGAGATGACCCGACGGAGCTCCGACGCGCTGGAGCGCGAGCCCGGCTTGTTCGACCGGATCGGGGCCAGGATCCACCTCGCCATGTGCTCCGCCTGTCGGCGCTATCGGACGCAGCTGAATCTGCTCCACCGCACGGCCCGGCGCTGGCGTCCCGAGAACGGTTCGCCCAAGCGTCTGTCTCCCGAAGCCAAGGAGCGCCTCAAAGCGGCGCTCAAGAAGCATGTCGACGAAGGAGATTGCGACCATGACCACGGGTGACGAAACGCCGGTTTCCATCGGTCCCGCCGCCCACCCTGAACGCTGGGTGGATGAACACGGCGACTATCTCTTTCACTTCGCCCTGTCCCGCCTGCGCAATCCGACCTTGGCCGAGGATTTTGTGCAGGAAGCCCTCTTGGCCGGCATCAAGGCGCACCACCGTTTCGAAGGCCGCTCCACCGAGCGGAGTTGGCTGACCGGAATCTTGCGGAACAAGATCTTGGACCATTTCCGCCGCGCGGGACGCGAGACGACCTTCACCGATCTCGATTTTCATGGGGACGAAGAGACGCGGAGCTTCGAGGACCGGGGCTTTCTGCCGCATTGGGCCGCCGACCGGGCGCCGGGCGAATGGGGCGGAACCGTCGAGAATCTCGACCGGGACGAATTCTGGAAGGCCTTCAACCACTGTACGGCCAAGCTGCCGGAACGGAGCGCCCGCGTGTTTCTGATGCGCGAGGTCGACGATACATCCACCGAGGAGATCTGTGCGGCCCTCGGCATCACGCCGAACAACCTCTGGGTGATGCTTCACCGGGCCCGCTTCGCCCTTCGGCGCTGCCTCGAAGTCGCCTGGCTCGGCCGCACGCCGGAAAGCACCGAGTGACCTCCCGGCGCGGCGCGTCACTTGGCCCAATCGCCCGCGGCTTGCAGCACCCGGCCGGTCTTCGCGTCCTGGACCCACACCGCGAGGGCGACGCGGTTGGTTCCTGCCGCTTTCGGAGGATCGAGACGGAGGGTCGTTTCGGACGGACCCGCCACGGTGGAGGAGAGCTTTTCGGCGTGGGCCAGAGCCACAAAATCATGCCCTAGTTTCCGCCCGGCGTTTTCCCCGCGTCGCACGTCGTTGACCAGGCCGAAGCCGAGCCACGCCGCGTGGAACACGATCGGAGACGCCGCCGTTCCCGCGTCGAACGTGTAGGCAATGTGGACCGAGTGGGTCGCCGTTGACGTGGCCTCCAGCTTGCCTCCCGAACCACTCTTCGCGCCCGGGGCCTGATAGCCCGACCATTCCTTCCCGTTCAGCACGAAGCCCGGAGTGTAGACCGATCTGGATCGCCAAAATTGGGCATACGCGTGCTGACGCGCCGTGTTGGCCGGCGAGGCGAACCGATCCGGCCAGCCGAGTCCGTCCCAGTAGTCGACATGGAACGCCACGGGCACAAAGTCGCGCCAGAGCCCGGATGCGTTCGTCAGCGACGAAACCCATTTATCCGCCGGCGGACAGCTGCTGCAGCCCTCGCTGCTGAAAAGCTCGATCAACGCCACATGTTCGGGACCGCTGCGCAGCGTGAGAGTCGACCGCTCGTCCGCGGCAACCGACTGGACAAGACCCAAGGCGCCGACCGTGATCAGGATGGAGAACAAATGCATGGAGATGGGTTGTGCAGCCGGCAACCGACTTACAGCGGCTCGAAACGTTCGTCGAAGACGTCGCGAAGAACGGAAACCGCTTGCCGAACCGGCGTTCCTCGCTTCGGCTCCTTACGATGATCAAGATTTGCGGCATCACTTCCCGAGAAGATGCGCGGGTGGCGGCGGACGCCGGGGCGAGCGCCATCGGCCTGATGTTCTATGACCAGAGCGTCCGCGCCGTGACGCCGGAGCAGGCGGCCGCCATCGTCGACGGTCTGTCGCCGTTCACCGCCCACGTCGGTGTCTTCGTGAATCCATCGGAGGAGCTGGTCTGGGCCGCCATCAAGGCTGCGGGGTTGTCGGTCCTCCAGTTCCACGGCGAGGAACCGCCGGATTTCTGCCTGCGCTTCGGTCTGATGACGATGAAGGCCTTCCGGATCAAGGACGCCTCGTCGCTCACCGCACTGTCCAGCTATGCGACCGATGCGTGGTTGCTCGATGCCTATTCGACGGCCGGACACGGTGGCACCGGTGCGCAGTTCAACTGGGACTTGGCCGTTGAAGCGAAGGAACTCGGAAGACCCATTGTCTTGGCGGGCGGATTGACTCCGGACAACGTCGCAGCGGCGATCACCCAAGTCGCCCCGTTCGGCGTGGACGTTTCGAGCGGAGTGGAATCGGCTCCGGGACGGAAAGATCCGGACAAGGTCCGGGCCTTCGTCGCAGCGGCCCAGGGAGCATTCGCGAGGAACCATTGAGCGGACCCGAAAAAAAGAAGGCGGCTCCATGGCGGAGCCGCCTTCTTTGCGTAATTCAGGATCGAGGTCAGGACTCGGCTGTGCCCTTCGTCATGTCGATATGGATCGGTCTGTAGCCGCCGATCGACTTGAAGTAGACGAACAGAATGAGGAAAATCGCCGCCATGGTGGCGGGAATGAACGAATCCGCCTTCAGCGTCTTCCGGTCACCGATGATGCTGGCTTCCACCACGGCCTTCTGGTCGGGCGTCTTGACCTTGGCGGTTTGGGCCTCCGAAAGCTTGGTGCCATCGAGTCCGGTCACCGCATCGAGGAAGAGGAACTTGCTGGAGGTGGGGGCCTTGTATTGCTCGTAGAGCGCGGGGTTGGTGGAGGTGAGATGCTCCGTGGTGAAGCGATCCTTGGCGTAGCCGAGGCCGGGACCTCCAAGGAGACCCGCCGACATCATCCCGACACCGCCCATGATCGACATCGCGATCGCGCCGGTGCGCGGAAAACGGTCACCGACGACCGCCAGCATGGTGGGCCAAAAGAAGGTCTTGCCGAGGGCGTAGACGGCCAGCGCGGCCAACGCCCCCACGAAGGTTTCGATCCCGCTGACCAATCGCAAGCCGATCACCGCCAATATAGCGCAGATGAAAAGGAGGCCGATCGGCGAAACTTTCAGGCTCTTCTCGATAAAGTGCGCGCAGAACCGAAGCGCGAACATCAACAGCGAGGTGAACACGAACAGGATCTTCCCTTCTGCCGGCGTCAGGATGTTGCCGGTGATGTTCTGGATCCAACCATCGGTGCCCAGCTCGACCGCCCCGACGAGCGCGTGGGTCGCAAACAGGATGAACAAGAGCAGCGATCCCACGGCGAAGCCGGTCTTGCCGCCCACAATCAACAACAGGACGAGAGCGACGCCCCAGGAAATGTAGCTCCAAGCGGCGGAGCCGAAGAACTCGCTGCCCGTGAAGAAGGACAGGATGCCCCCAAGCTGGTCCTTGAAGAAAAGTCCCACGAGACCGCAGGCCACGATCGACCCGAGGATGCCGACCTCCTTGAGCATGTCGCCGACGCTGAGTCCCTTGGTGGAAGCTTCGGACTTCGGGAAATGCTGGCCAAGGAACGCGATGCCGTAGAGCACGGTCGGAACAAGGAAGAGTCCCAGCTGCAGCTTCCAGCTGACATGCATTCCGTCTCCGAGAATCCAGCCCACCAGACCGCCGATCACCAAACCGGCCGGCCAGCTCGCGTGGAGGATGTTGAGGTAGTGGGTGCGGTTCTTGGGGAACAACGTGGAGACGAGCGGATTGGCCACGGCTTCGAGGGTTCCGTTGGCCAGGGCAAAGACGAAGGTCCCGATATACAGGAACATGTAGGCGGTGGCCTGGGCCTGGCCTTTGGCCGCGGCAAAAGTGATGAACGCCGACAGCACATGGAACAGGAAGGCCGCGACGACCAGCTTGCCGTAGCCGATCTTGTCCACGATCACGCCGCCGATGATGATGCCAAAACAGAATCCGGTGAAGCCGGCCCCGCCGATGGCCCCGAGCTGCGCGCCGGTGAAGCCGAAGTCGGCGGCCCAGTTGGCCAAGATTCCGCCGCGGATGCCGAAGCCGATGCCGGCGGCGAGAATGGCCAGAAAGCCGGCCCAAAGAAGCCGTTTTGCGTTCGGGGCGATGCCCGAATCAGTTCCATTGCTCATAGTTAGTCAGGGTAGTTGGATGTGGAGACGTCCGGATTCAATGCCGGATTGGCCGGGGTTACGTCAATAAATGTCCTGCGGGAACAGTCCCGGGCGGACATCGAATTGGACTTTTGAAAAAAGGGTTCGAGGCATTCGAAGGGAACGTCCACTTCCATGCAAGAACACAGGAAGAAATCAGCGGTGAACCAAAGGCGGCGAACCGGCTCTTGGTCCGCCGCCTTCAAGCGGCCCGCGATTACTGCGTGAACGCCGGGAGCTTCACGATCTTGCCGCCAGCCAAAGCGGACTCGTGGGCGCAGAGGCCGACGCAGGTCCAATTGGCCGACTGTTTGGCGTTCGGGAAGGTTTCGCGACCTTCGGCAAGGGCATTGGCGAACTCGTTGGCCAAGTGCGGATGGCTGCCGCCGTGGCCGCTGCCCTGGGTGAAGCTCAAGTGCGTCTTCTTGCTGTCGTCATAGACGCCCTGGGTCGTGTATTTCGCGATGCTCTTCGGGAGACGCTTCGCGAAGTCGGGGCACTTGACCGCCTTCGGGATCTTGGGCTCGGGCTTCTTCGCAGTGTGGATGATGAGCGGGTCGTGCTCGACCAACGGCCATTCCACGGACTTCTTGTCGCCGTAGACGTCGATGCTCTCGCGGTACTGGCGGGCGGTGTCGAAGAGCGACCGGATGATGCGGGCGCTGACGTCGCTGTTGGCGTATTTGATGTGGGCGGTCTCGACGGCGAAGGGGCTGCCGTAGTGCTGCTGGAGTTCCTTGCGGACGGTGCCGGAGCCGAAGCAGGAGACGTATTCCGCAGGTTGGCCGACGAGGCCGGAGACGGGGCCGACGCAGTGCGTGGCATACCACATCGGCGGAAGGCCGGGCCAGTAGTTGGGCCAACCGTCCATGTCCTGCTGGTGGGAGGCTTGGACGAACTGGAGCTTGCCGAGCTCACCCTTGTCGAGGAGCTCTTTCATGAAGAGGTATTCCCGGGCATAGACCACGGTTTCCATCATCATGTAGGTGAGGCCGGTCTTCTTCACCAGATCCACGATCTTCTTGCAGTCGGCGATGTTGGTGGCCATGGGCACGGTGCAGGCAACGTGTTTGCCGGCCTTGAGCGCCTCGATGGACATCCACGCGTGGTCGGGGATGGGGGAATTGATGTGGACCGCGTCGACCTTGGGATCCTTGAGGACATCGGCAAATTCGCGATAGCGGACTTCGACACCGAAGTAGTCGCCGACGTCGTTCAGCTTCTTCTCGCTCCGCTGGCAGATGGCATAGCAGTTCGTCTGCGGATGCTTCTGCCAGATGGGAATGAACTCGGCGCCGAACCCGAGACCGATGACGGCGATGTTGAATTTATTGCTCATGGCACATGGCGCCATTCTCCCGGAAATGCAACGGAACACATTGTGGTTTGGGGGGAACGGAACGGGATGGAGTTCAAAGTCAGCACAGGGGAGTGTCAACGTCGATCCCTTCTGAACCCCTGAGAAATTGCGGATTTTTGGTGAGCTTTCGCGCAGATAAACGGCAGACCTCCCTGCGTCTCCAGGATATAACCCACCCCCAGCAGGTCCCGTTTGGCTTCCCGGCGCGGACTGATTCAAGTTCCCCGATGACGCTTCCTCTGGGTCCATGGGTCCAACTCGCTCTCACGGGCACCCGGGTGGTGTTATGCCGGAAACCACGACTCTGGCCTTGACCGGAATTGGCTTGGCCGCTTTGGTCGTCATGCGTCGTCGCAGATGAGGAAACCAGACAGTTTTTGTCTAAATTAAGGACTTCGCTTTTGCTCCCAAGATCACCCCCAACCAAATCTCCCACTAATGATACATCTCCTCAGAAACTCGCTCATTGCCTTGACCGCTGCCTGCGCACTGCCCGCCGCCGCCGACACTGTCACCCAGTGGGATTTCAACAGTGGCACTTTGTCGCCCTCCGTTGGTTCCGGCACGGCGGCTTTGGCGGGCGACACGACCACCGCGACCTTTGCCACCACTGGAAACGACGGTTCAGGGGATCCGGCCGGCGGCTCCGGAAACCTCGCATGGAACACCAAAACCTATCCACCCAATGGTTCCGCGAACAAAACTAGCGGGGTCGAGTTCAGGGTGGGCACCAAGGTGGGGACCGCCTCGTTCGAGGATATCACCGTCACGTTCAGCATCCGCCACAGCTCCACCGCCAGCCGCTTCGAGAGGTTCCAGTATTCGCTGGACGGATCGGTGTTCATCGACTTGAACATCTTCAGCGTCACTCTGGCGGACACTTGGTCGCAACGGTCGGTGGACCTTTCGGGCATCTCGGGGGTCGGCAACAATCCTAGCTTCGCCTTCCGGATTGTCTCCGAGTTTGAAAGCACCGCCACCGGATCGGGGGCGGCGTCCTATCTGCCGTCAGGAGGAGCCAGCTACAGCACCTCCGGCACATGGCGCTTCGACATGGTGGGCGTCTCCGGCACCCGCGTTTCTCCCGTTCCTGAACCGACCACAGCGATGCTCGGTTTGGTCGGAGGCGGCGCCTTGGCTCTGCGCGCCCGCCGTCGGCGTTGAAAGATCTCCTCTCCCTGAGCGCGGAATGGCCAGCCGTTCCGCGCTTTTTCTTGGGGCGTTCCCTCCGGCTCCCGGCAAATGCCGCTCCGGCCGGCAAAATGATCACCCCTTGATCGACGTGAACCCGCCCTTGACGGTTTCCAAGTAAGCCTCCAACTTCGAGGGGTTATCCGCTGTTCACTCCTCGCCGGCTAGTTGCGGGCCGGAGAACAGCCGGCCTGAGACGGCATCCGCCGGGAATTTCCCATGCTACTGGCACTGAGATCGAACGATCCAGCTCTGCCGATGTCTCCCTCAAGCCCAACGTTGTAATTCAAAATCCGCTTTATGCCTCCACCTCGCGCCACTCCGAAAAGCGCTCCCCGTAAGACTGCAAAGCCCGCCGCAAAGCCCGCCGCAAAGTCCACTGCAAAGTCCACTGCAAAGCCCGCAGCAAAGCCCACCGCAAAAGCAGCCTCCAAGGCAGCGGCGGCACCAGCAGCGACGCCCGAACTGATCGCCACCCCTGCTGCCGTGGTCGAGCCGACCCCTCCAGTCGCGCTCGAAGTTCCGGCAGCCCCGGCCGAACGACACGAGCCGATGTTTGATCAGGCCGCCCAACCTGGGGTTGAACCGAAAGCGGCCGTTCCCGCCGCCGCAGAACCCGCCGTCAAGCCTGCCCCGACTCCTGCATTCAAACCGGAATCGAGGCCGCCAGTCATCGCCCAGAGGCCCCGCGAGGAACGGCCCAGACAATTCGACGATCGCGGCGGTCGCCCAGGGCAGCAAGGTCGGAGAGGCGGTCCACCCCAGCGCGGCCCCGCTCCCGGCCCACGCGAGCCCGCCTATCGGCCCGAGACCGGTGACGAACCCGCCTTCGATCCGAACGAAGCCCAGCCGCCTCGCAGACCCCTGGACCTGCCCGACGTCGAGGCTGCCCTCCCGGCGCCGCAACCGGTCGTAGAGATACAGCCCGGACGCCACTTGAACATCGCCAAGCTGCAAGCGATGCCCATCACCGAGCTGAACCAGATGGCAAGGGAGTTCGGCATCGAGAACTTCGGCACCATGCGGAAGCATGAAGTCATCTTCCACATCCTCGCCCGGAACTCTGAACGCGGCGGAATCCTCTACGCCGAAGGAGTTTTGGAGATCCTGCCGGAGGGCTTCGGTTTCCTCCGTTCCCAGAGCTTCAACTACCTCCCCTGCCCCGAGGACATCTACGTCTCGCCGTCCCAGATCCGCCGTTTCGATCTCCAGACAGGCAACCTGGTCCAAGGCCAGATCCGTCCGCCCAAGGAAAAGGAGAAGTTCTTCGCGCTGCTCAAGGTTGAGAACGTCGACGGCATCGATCCGGACAAGGCAAAGGACAAGACGCTGTTCGAGAACCTCACCCCGCTGTTCCCGAACCGTCGTTTCCTCCTGGAAACGACGGCCGAGGAGGTCAACACCCGCGTGCTCGACCTGGTCTCGCCCATCGGCATGGGCACACGCGGCCTCATCGTCGCCCCGCCCCGCACCGGCAAGACCGTGCTGATGCAGAAACTGGCCAACGCCATCATCAAGAACAACCCGGAGGCCTACCTCTTCATCCTCCTGATCGACGAGCGCCCCGAGGAAGTGACCGACATGGAGCGCAGCTGCCGCCCGGCCGAGGTCATCAGTTCCACTTTCGACGAACCGCCCGAACGCCATGTGCAGGTCGCCGAGATGGTCATCGAGAAGGCCAAGCGCATGGTCGAGCACAAGCGCGACGTCGTCATCCTCCTCGACTCCATCACCCGTCTGGCCCGCGCCTACAACACGATCCAGCCCCATTCCGGCAAGATCCTCTCCGGCGGCGTGGACGCCAACGCGCTCCATAAGCCGAAGCGCTTCTTCGGCGCCGCGCGCAATCTGGAGGAAGGCGGCTCGCTGACCATCATCGCCACGGCCCTCGTCGACACGGGCAGCCGGATGGACGAAGTCATCTTTGAAGAGTTCAAAGGCACCGGCAACATGGAGGTCCACCTCGACCGTGGACTCGTGGATCGCCGCATCTTCCCTTCGATCAATATCGAGCGCTCCGGCACTCGCAAAGAGGAGCTCCTCTACCACCCCGACGAATACAACAAGATCGTCATCCTCCGCCGCGCCCTCACCGGGGTGCCGCCGGTGGAAGGGATGGAGCTGCTCCTCGGCAAGCTCCGCAAGACTCCCAGCAACATCATGTTCCTCCTCGGCATGGGGGTCGGCTGATCGTTCCTTTTTTAATAGCCCGACGACCCACCCGGGTCGTCGGGCTTTTTGTTGCCCCGACTCCGGCCCGACCAGAATCATTTTCAATGGTCGTCGCGCCGGCTAGACTCTCTCCCGATGACGCGCCGACCGGCCCCCGATCCCTGCCCCAATTGCGATGAGGAGGTTCCCCGCAACGCCCGGGCCTGCCCCAATTGCGGGGCGGATTGGACCACCGGTTGGAACGAGGACGGAGACACGGCCGACCGATTGGGACTGCCGGACGAGGAATTCGACTACGACGAGTTCGTGGAGCGCGAGTTCGACTCCGGCGGACGGGTCCGGCCCAAGCGGGAAGGCAAGAACTGGGTGGTGTTGACCGCGCTGGGTCTCTTGCTCGCCGCTTTCTTCGGATGGATCCTGCTGCGCTGAGAGGGCGGCCAAGCTTCCTCTCCTACCTCAGCTTGGATTGGCGGAAGCTCTGCAAGAGCCGCAATGCACGACCGCGAGCGTCCGGCGCGTTGAGTCCCTCGCGTCCGACGCCAAGGAAGTCGGACCATCCGGGATGAGCCGAGCGGTCCATATCCGTCAGCCTCCTGAATCCCAGGGACCAACCGCTGGACTCCCGCGCGGAAACGCTGCGTTTCGAAAGGTTAAGAACGCCACGGTGCCGTCGTCGAACTGACGTGGGCCACCTGCAAAACGTCCTGCTCCAACGGTTCACCCTCCACATTCGAATCACTCGTGCGATCGCCAAAACTGCGACGACGGTTTCCGCAGCCACAATTCAAATCGGCAGCGTCCCCAATCGCTCTCATCCACCCACGGGATTCTTCGACGGCGCTTGCCTGCCCAACCCCACAAGGTGAATGTTCGCGGCATATTTCGGATGAAAGCGAAGACAGCGAAGAACCGTTCCCCCAAGACCACCGCCATCCCGGTGCCCGTGGCGGTCAAACGCCGCTACTACGGCCACGGCCTGCCCGGAGTGGACCCGGCCGAGCTCGGAGGCAAGCTCATCGCGGTCGAAGGCGCCGACGGCTCCGGCCGCTCCACCCAGATCGCCCAATTGATCCAATGGCTTGAAGGCTGTGGCCACTCTGCCATCCAGGTCGGCATCAAGCGCTCCACTCTCGTCAGCGAGGAATTGGACCAAGCCAAGCGCGGAAACATCCTCAGCCGAACGACGCTCAGCCTCTTCTACGCGACGGATTTTGCGGACCAGCTGGAGAACACCATCCTGCCCGCCCTCCGCGCCGGTGTGATCGTCCTCTGCGACCGCTATATCTACACGTTGATGGCGCGCGACATGGTCCGCGGCATGGATGAGGCGTGGCTGCGCAACCTCTACGGCATCGCCCTCGTCCCCGACGCCGTCTTCTACCTCAACGTGCCGGCCGAAGAGCTCGTCCAGCGCAACTTCGCCAAGGACTTCTCCCTCGACTACTGGGAGAGCGGCATGGACCTCGGACTTTCGCGCGACATGTTCGACAGCTTCATCCGCTACCAGGCGATGATCGCCGACACCTTCCAGCGCCTCCAGAAGACCTACGGGTTCACCATCGTGGACGCCAGCCGCTCGTCCGAGGAAATCACCCGCGAGCTGCGAAAGAAGATTGAAGCGGTCCTGCGGGCCAAGTAACCAAGCGGGCATCAACGCGTCCGGCCCGATCGGCCCATTCCGATCGAGGCGCGACGGACCCGGAATCGCCGCCCTTCGGCCGCGACGACACGGCAGGAAACCGAAACCCGAAACGGCATGCCCGAACCCAGCCCCAAACCGGAAATCTTCGTCGGCGTCGACTTTGGCGGCACCAAGCTGTTGGCCGGCGTCTTCGACCAGCAACTCCGCCTCCTCGGCACCGAGAAGATCAGCACCAAGGCCGATCGCGGAGTCGATGCCGTCATTGATCGGATCGCCCGTGTCGTGCGCGACGCCGTGGACGACTGCGACATCAATCTCAAACAGGTGCGCGGCATCGGCATCGGAGCCGCCGGCGCCGTGGATCCCGTCGCCGGCAAGGTGCTCTTCGCCCCGAACCTGCCCAAGTGGGAGAACATTGCCCTGAAGAAAGAGCTGGAGAAGCGGCTCGACGTGCCCGTCTTCGTGGAGAACGACTGCAACGCCTGCACGCTGGGCGTCCATGAAAAGCAGCTCAAAGGGAAATACCGCCACGTCCTCGGCCTCTTCCTCGGCACCGGCATCGGCGGCGGGATCATGCTCGACGGCAAGATCTACGGAGGCGCCAGCGGTTCCGCCGGCGAAGTCGGCCACATGGTCCTCGAAGCCTCGTCCGATCAGAAGTGTGGCTGCGGCAACCGAGGCTGCTTCGAGGCCCTCGCCAGCCGCACGGCCATGTTCCGCCAGATCAAGGAAGCGGTGAAGAAGGGCGAGAAGACGCTCCTGACCGACATGCTCGGGCCCGATCTCGCCGACATGCGCAGCGGCGACCTCCGCAAAGCCATCCGCAAGGGCGACAAGTTCGTCGGCAAGATCGTGGCCGACGCGGCCTTCTACACCGGCATCGCCGTCGGCAACCTGATCAACATCTTCAATCCCGATGTCGTCGTCCTGGGCGGCGGCGTGATCGACGCCCTCGAAGACGAGATGCTCAGCATCATCGTCGAGGTGGCCAAGGACTACGCCATGCCTTCCCTCGGCAAAGCCGCCGAGATCATCGCCGCGGAAGATGCCGACAACGTCGGCATCATCGGTGGCGCCGTGCTGGCCAAACGCGAAGTAAAATAGGCTCTTTCTCCACCCATGAGCCCATCTCCGCCACGTTCAGGCCACGTCCCTCGCCGCGCCGTCATCGACATCGGCACCAACTCCGTGAAGCTGCTGGTCGCCGACCTCGCCGCCGATGTGGAGCCGGTCCTCGAAACCAGCCGCCAGACCCGGCTCGGCCAGGGTTTCTACGAGACCCACCGCCTTCAACCCGGCCCCATTCTTGACACGGCCCGCACCGTCGGCGAATTCGCCCACCGCGCCCGCGCCCTCGGCGTCGAGTCCGTTCGAATCGTCGCCACCAGCGCCGCCCGTGACGCCGTCAACGCAGCCGAGCTCGTCTCCGCCGTCGAAGCCGCCGCCGGTGCCCCGGTGGAGATCATCACCGGCGAGCAGGAGGCCGACTGGACGTTTGCCGGCGTGGCCAGCCATCCGCTCTTCGCCAATGCCGCGGTGCTCATCCTCGACATCGGTGGCGGCAGCACCGAGTTCATCCTTGGCGAAAACCGCGTCCCCGTGTTCCGCCACAGCTTCAAGCTCGGCACCGTCCGCCTCTTGGAGAAGTCGCCCTTGCCCGACCCGCCGACCTCCGAATCGTTGGCCCGCTACCGCGATTGGATCCGGAACTTCCTGGATCGCGAAGTCGTCCCGGTGCTGGAGCCGGCCCTCGCCGGGCTCGACGGAAAACCCGTCCTCGTCGGCACCGGTGGCACCGCGTCCATCCTCGCGCGGGTCCACCTCGCGACCCACGACTTCGACCGGCAAGCCATCGAAGACGTCCGCCTCACGTCCGAACAGATCTCGGCCATCATCGAAAGGCTCTGGTCATTGCCTCTCGCGGAACGGCGTTCCGTGCCCGGCATACCGCCGGAACGCGCCGACGTCATCCTTCCGGGTCTGGCCATTTTGGAAGGGGCCATGGCGCGCTTCGGAATCCACGAATTCCGGGCCAGCACGCGCGGCCTCCGGTTCGCCGCGCTCTTACCCAAGTAGCCGAGGAACCGGTTCGTTCATTCATCGCCGAGAACCTTCGCGCCAGATCCCGGGGGCAAAGACCTGACAGCAAGGGAGACCCTTGGCATGATGGCTTCGCAGCATCGACTTGAACGACCGCAGATGACCCCGTGGATCCAATCGTCCTCCCGGTTCAACGCGCGCCTCCTTCGGCGCGTCGCCCTCCTTGTCGTCTTGATCGCCACGGTCCTCCGGTGCGGGGGACTTGGCGCGGCCGAACCGGAGCCGGTTCACGTCGAGGGCGCGGAAGAGCCGATGTTCGGACTGGGTTCCTGGATGTGGGACAAGGACACGCAAGCCAGACAGGAGTGTGGGTTCTGGACACGGTTCGAGATTCCGGCGGACACCGATGTCGGGCGGGCCCGGCTGCGGATCGCGGCGGACAACTTCTACCGCGTGTTCCTCGACGGCCGTGTCCTTGGGCAGGGCTCGGATTGGCGGATCATCACCGAATACGATGTGACCCTGATCCTCCAGCCAGGACCCCACATTCTCGCCGTGCAGGCGGTCAACGATTTCGACCAGGCGGGCGTTCTCCTGGGCCTCAAGATCGAGCTGGCGGACGGCCGCACAGTTGAGACGGGCTCAGGAACGGGTTGGCGCGTGGTGCCGCCCGGCGAAGGACATTGGGAACGGCGCCGGACACCGCTGGATCGATGGGGCCAATCGGTCGTGGTGGCCCCGCTCGGTGGAGCTCCCTGGCAAAACCCCGGCCCTTCGACGATCAAGCAGGCCCCGCCTTTGTTTCCCATCGAAGTGCGATTTTGGCAGGCGGGTTGGTTTCAGGCCACCCTCGCGAGCGTTTGCGGCATCGTCATCTTCCTCTGCCTGCACCTCGGCAGCCGGGTCGTCATCCAGTCCCGCGAGCAACAGATCGTCCGACGAGAACGCGCCCGGATCGCCCGCGACATCCACGACGAATTGACCGCCGGCCTGACCAAGCTCGTCCTCCTCGGAGAAACGACGCGGACGGAGCTTCCGCGCGATTCCTCGGTCCGGAGCCAGATCACCGAGCTGTGCGAGCAGACCCGGGGATTGCTCACCTCGATGAACGAGACGATCTGGATGATCAATTCCCAGCGCGACACGGTCCGCGATCTCGTCTCCTACGCCTGCAAATACGCCGAGACCTTCCTCCGCCAGACCCCGATCCGGTGCCGGTTCGACGTCGACGGGGATCTCCCGTCCGACGCCTGCGATGTCGCCACCCGCCGCAATCTGTTCCTCGCGGTGAAAGAGGCTCTCAACAACGTCGTGCGCCACTCCCGCTCCACCGAGGTGCATCTCCGCTGCCATTGCCAGGACAACACCCTCGTCGTCGTCGTCGAAGACAACGGAAGCGGCTTCGATCCGGCCAAAGCCGATCCCGACCGGAACGGCCTGTCCAACATGCAGCAGCGCGCGCTCGAAGTCGGAGGCACCTGCCAGGTCGTCAGCCAACCGGGCCGCGGGTGTCGGATCGAGTTTCGCCTGCCGCTCAACCACTCCTCCTGGAACCGGATCCGCCGCGTCCTGTCCGGGAATGGAACCGCAAAGAATAATTCCTCCGGCGCCGAAGAGCATGGTTGAATGAAACGGCCATCATGACCCCTCCAGATTCCATCGCCCCAGCCGATTCCGCCAGTCGCGTGGTGCGCCGCGTCGCCCTGGTCGAAGACCAGAAGGACATCCGCGAACGGTGGACCCGTCTGCTGGAGACTTTCGGCGACTTCAAATGTGTCTGCGCGTGCGCAACCGGCGAGGACGCTCTGCGGGAGATCCCCAAGGTTCGGCCCGACGTGATCCTGATGGACATCTTCCTGCCGCGCATGTCGGGCATCGAATGCACGGCCAAGCTCAAGGAGCTCCTGCCCGAGACCCGCATCCTCATCCTCACCGCGTCCGACGACGAAGAGATGGTCTTCCCAGCCTTGGAAGCCGGCGCCGACGGCTACCTCCTGAAGCAGGCCCGCCCCGAGGATCTGCGCGACGGGCTCCTGGACGTTCTCCAGGGCGGAGTCCCCATCACCAGCGGCATCGCCCGCCGCATCGCCGCCTATTTCCGCGACCGGGCCAAACAACGGGACGAAATCGTCCGTCTCAGCGCCCGGGAAAAGGAAGTGCTCGTGGCTCTCTCCGGCGGCTATTCGAACAAGGAAATCGCGGAAAAGCTGGGCCTCAGCGTCGAGACCATCCACAGCTACCTCAAGCACGTGTATGAGAAGATGCACGTGCGTTCCCGAACCGAAGCCGTCGCGAAATACATGTCCTCCAAGGCGCCCTGAGCCCCGCGACCCGCTGCCATTGGCGGACGAAGCCACTTGCCGGCGGGGCTTTCCCCGTCTGCCCTTCGCCCCCGCCTGTTACCCACAACTACCCCCGATCGGGTCTAGTAGTTCAACCCGATTGGGGGCATGGCGTCCTTTGAATGCAGGACCTTAATCTCAAGCATCCATGCGATGCCCCGCCTTTGTTCTGAGCACCCCGATGGTGCTTTGGGGATCAGAGGAGAGTGTCCCCTGTGCTTACCAAATATACCCAGCCCTGCCATGAAAGTATTTCGGTTCCTCGCTGATTGCAGTGGCTGAAGGAGGATATGGCATGGTGAGGTCCGATGATACCTGAAAAGGCCTTTGAACGGTTGTTGGGACTCGACGAGAGCTGGGAGGTGGGCGGGGCCGAGTATGAGAGCACGCCGGTGG
>JBBQXJ010000016.1:0-65752 GCA_038209745.1 Verrucomicrobiota bacterium | reverse complement strand
ATACATATCGCCAGGCGAAGTTAAATTGTCCCACCAATCGGAAAACATGCTCGCGAGTCCAGCCGTAGCAGCGAGCCCTCTTCCGGCAGCTTCTTGCGCAGCCTTTCGTGCTAGAAGCGCAGCTATTTCTTCTTGTTCCAGTAAAAGCGTTGGCGCGGCGGCCACTGTTGCCCCGCCAACATACAATAACCCCCAAGGATCCACGGCGTTCAGCGGCCCATTGCCAACAAACCCATACAGATTGATCCCGCCGGCTTCCTGGATGGGATCCTTGTTGAGCCAGCGTTGGAGGTTGGGGTCGTAGAGGCGGTAGCCGAAGTCGTAGAGGCCGGAGGCGTCCTGCCAGGGCTTGGAGCTGAAGCGCATCACGTTGGCCCCGGCCAACTGGCCGGAGCTGGCGAGCAGCGTGCCGAAGGGGTCGTAGAGGTAGCGGGCGACGACGGTGCCGTTGGTCGAAACCATCGCGGTGACGTTGCCCGCGCCGTCGGCGTGGTAGAGGTCCAGGCGGGCGTTGCCGTGGTCCACGCGGGCCAGGAGCCCGCCGATGCCGCCGGCCCCGTTGCGGCTGCCGCTGAGATCTAGGCCGCGCAGGTAGGTGACGAGCGGGGTGCTGGAGTTGGTCCGTTCCTGGACGAGGAGCAGGCCGTCGTAGAGGGCGTAGACCACGTTGGTGGCGGCGTAGGCCGAGCCGGTCCAAGTGGCGTTGGTGGTGATGCGACGGCGGGAGAACCCGTCATACACGTAGTCGCAGCGCCATTGGCCGGTGACGTAGACGGTTTTGAGGCGGCTCTCGGCGTCGTAGGCGAAGGAGCGGTAGCCGTCCGAGGTCAGGTTGCCGTCGGCGTCGTAGGCGCAGACGGCGGTGGCCGGGAGGTAGCGCACATCGGTCTCGGTGCTGGTGCGGGCCAAGGGATCGAGCGACTGGACGGTGAAGGTGTTGTTGCCGTCGGCCGCCGCGACGCCGGAAGCGGCGAAGGTGTGGTCGGCGTAGATGGCTCCGGCCACGCCGTTGACCGTCACGTTGGTCGTGCCCGGCGAGACCGTGCCGACCACGGTCAACGTGCCGCTGCGGGTCAGGGTGGAGAGCTGGTTGACGGCATCGAGGTTGAAGGTCTCGACCAGGGCGTTGTTGGTCCGGCGGCTCAGGTTGTGGCCGGCATCGTAGAAGTAGCCGAGCTGCTCGTTGAGGCGGGCCGTGCCGCCCGACTCCTTGGCGGTCAGGGAGGTGACATTCCTTTCGAACGGAGCGTGCGCGCGGACGGAACCGGCCGCCACGAGCAGCAGGAGAAAAACAAATGGCAGCCAACGCTTCATCGAGTCAGGTAGGCCCGCGACCGAACGGGAACGGTCGAAGCCATGACCGAGGGCGAACCGGGCGTCCAGCGTGAAAGAATCTCCATGCCGCCCCTGCGTTGACCGGGACAGCGCCACGAGGCGGGCAAGGCGTTGGGCGGTTCCGCCTGACGTAGGCGAACTTTTCTTCCCCACCGGGGAGCGTTCCTGGCCGAGGCCATCCTCGCGCAGCGAACAAAGACACTCTGGGCAACCCTCTCTGGCGTCTTGGGAAGCCCACCCGTTGTCCGCATCATTCTCGTTGGCATCCCGCGTGCCTGGGTCGGCGGGTGTGGAGTTCTATTATTGTTGTTCAACCGCGCCGCGACTTGTTGGTGGCCGTGGCCATAGCCTATTTCAAAGTCGTCAGATACTCGATGACGTCGCGGAGTTCGCGGCGGCTGATCAGGTCGGCGATGCCGGCCTGCATGCCGGAGATCCCGCCTTCGCGTTTGTCGATCTTGTCCTTGGCCAGGGTCACGAGGCCGTCTTCCGGCGAGAGGATGGTCAGTTCCGTGTCGGTCTCGCTCTTGAGGATGCCGCCGTAGACCTGGCCGTTCTTCAGGTCGAGGGAGACGCTCTCGTAGCCGGGGGCGATCTTGGCGGCGGGATTGACGATGGATTCGAGGAAGTAGTCGCGGTCGACCTTCGACGCGATGTGGGACAGATCGGGTCCGGCTTCGCCGCCTTCGCCGTTCACCTTGTGGCAACGGAGGCAGGAGGCTTCGGCCTTCTCGAAGAAGACCTTCTTGCCGGCGGCCGCGTTGCCCCCGGCCAAAGCTTCGGCGAAGGGCGGAATCGAGGTTCGATATTTTGCGAGAGCGCGCTTCACGGCGGATGAATCCCGGGCGGCGGCCGCTTCCATCACTTCCAGCGCGATCTCGCGCGGCGCGTGACCGGCCTGGAGCCGGTCCAAGATGGCGACGAGGAGCGTGTCGGCGCCGGCACTCTTGATCGTGGCCAGGCTGGAGACGACCGCCTGCTGCTGGGGAACCGTCCCGGCGGCCAGCGTCTTCTCGACCGTGGCGAGCGCGTCTTTGGGATCGATGCTGGCCAGCCACTTGGAGGCTTCCTGGCGGAGCACGTCGCTGGGATCGGCCAGCCCGGTCACTACGGCCGACGCGAGCTGCGGGGCTTTCATGGTGCCCAGCGCGGCGAGCAAGGCGGCGCGGCCTTTGGCGGGCACGGCGGGATTCTTCAGAGCCACGGCCAAGGTCTCCATGGAATTGGTCAGTCCGAGGGACGCGACCGCTGCGGCGGTTCCTGCGACGATGTCTTCAACCGGGTCCGCCAGCAGAGCCGTGAGGTGGTCCTGCAACGCCTCGGCGGCGAACTTCGGACTGCGGGGATCCATCGGCCGGTAGAGGCCCATGACGCGGTCGCGTTGCGGCGGCTTCGCCCAGGTCCCCAGCGCTTGCAGAGCCTCGACGCGGGCGGCGACGGGTGCGTCCTCGCGGGCGGCGACCGCTCCGAGACGCAGGGCGCTCGGCTCGTCGCCGGTGCGGAAATTGGCGTTCAAGATCCGATACATCATCGGCAGATCGGACAGGTCGCCCTCGGCCAGCTTGGCGAGATCCGGCATCGCGTCTGCGAGGGGCGCGTCGTTGATGGCGCGGATGGCTTCCGAGCGGATCAGCTTGTTCGGATCCTGGAGGAACATGGCGGCCCTGGGCGAGCCTTGCCGGCGCATGGCGAGCAGCGTGGCCATGCGGACGGCGGGCGAGGAGTCCTTGGCCGCGAGTCCGAGCTCGAAGCCGTTGGCCAGCTTGGTCAAGGCGACGACGCACACGTGGCGGAGGTAGGCGTCCTTGTCGGCGTTCTCGCGGACGAGGGCGATGATGGGCTTGAGATGGGTTTCGTTGCCGATCTTGCCCAGGCTCTGCACGGCGAAGAAACGGACGCGGAGGCTCGGATCCTGGAGCAGCGCGACGAGACGACTCGAAGCGAACTTCACGCCGCGATCACCGAGGAGCCGGGCGGCATGGGCGCGGATCTCGGGGTCGGCGTCGCGGGTGTAGTCGAGGAGCGATTCGGCGGTGGCCTTGTCGTGGCGGGCGATCATGCCGAGACCCCAGAGGGCGTGCAGTCGGGGGAGGGTGGCCTTGCTGTTCAGGAGGACGGACTGGAAGGGCCGGATGGCGAGGCCACCTTTGTCGACGAGCGAGAACTGCGCCTCCTGCCGGACGCGCCGGTCGGGGTGGTCGAGGAGGGCCATCAGTTCGTCGATCGAACGATGGTCCATGCCTTCGCCGATCAATCGGCGGGTCTCCTTCACGATCGGCTGGTGGATCTGCGCCGGATCTGAGGCGCGGTAGATGCGGCCCTTCGACGTGCGTTCCCAGCCTTCGCCCCAGTCGGCGAAATACAGTCCGCCATCGGGCCCGAAATCGACGTCGGGCGACTCCACGTTGCCGATGAAGTTCGTGTAGTTCTTCAGCTCGAACGAGGCGCCCTTCTGTTCGACGGTGAAGGTGTCGATGCCGCTGCGGGCCGCGCTGCCCTTGAACGAGCACAGGAAGAAGTGGCCTTTCTGCGCGTCGCCCCAGCCGGTGCCGGGATAGTAGGTGAAGCCCGAGGGGCCGTCGTTCAAATTGGCCAATGGCGGCAGGATGTAGGTCGTCTGGTCGGCGAAACGCGGAGTCCACCAGCTCTCCAGCATCCACATGCCGGCCTTGCCGAGCGGCGCGTGCTGATGGCCCACGCGCCAACCGCTGTCCGCGCCTTCCACGATGTAGACGAGGCGTTCGTGGTCGCCGTTGTCGCAGTCGTTGTCGGCGGTGAAGAGATTGCCGTGGTCGTCGAAGGCGAGTTCCTGGGGGTTGCGCAGTCCGTAGTGGACGACCTCCATGTTCGAGCCGTCGAGATCGCAGCGGAACACGGCGCCTTCATCGGAGTAGTCCAACAGTCCGCCCTCCTGGGTGCGCACATGTGCGCCGCGGTCGCCGAAGCTGAAGTAGAGCAGGCCGTCGGGCCCGATGTTCAGCCCGTGCATGTCGTGCCCGGTGAAACTGAAGCGCACGCCGTAGCCGTGGCTGAGGGACTTGCGGGTGAGGGAATGGCCCTTGGCGTCGATGCCTTCGAGCAGCCAGAGCTCGGGGATGTTGGTGAACCAGACCTTGCCCTTCCTCGCGTAGACACCGGAAGCGATGCCGTCGAGGACGGTGTTGAAGCCGTCGGCATAGACCGAGCTGAAGTCGGCTTTGCCGTCGCCGTTGCGGTCTTCCAGGAGCCGGACGATCTCGGTCTCCTTGGCGAGGTCCTTGGCCTGGTTGCCGAAGTATTTGTGGAGGGTCCGGACGCGGTCGTCGACGGTCCGGTTGGCCATGTCGTCCTCCAGCATGAACATGTAGTGGCGGATATCGAGGACGCTGC
The DNA here is from genome assembly GCA_038209745.1 of Verrucomicrobiota bacterium. Classification (GTDB taxonomy): domain Bacteria; phylum Verrucomicrobiota; class Verrucomicrobiia; order Limisphaerales; family CANJSG01; genus CANJSG01. Next base: position 61,048 of record JBBQXJ010000016.1, on the reverse strand, counting down.
TGCGGTAACGGTGGGTCTCGGAGACGAACATGCGGCCCTGTTCGTCGAAGGCGAAGGCGACGGGATTGGCCAGCATCGGCTCGGCGGCCCAGAGATCGACATGGACGCCGGCGGGCAGCTTGAAGCGCTTGATCTGGTTCTCCGCCTCCGAGGAGGCCGGCGCGATGTCGGGCAGGGGAGAGCGGGGGGCTTTAAGGAGTTTGTGCGTGGTGGCTCCGGGGCCGGAGATTTCGGCGCCGTGCAGCGAGAGCAGGACACCGGGCAGAAGGACGGCCCCGAGACAGCGGAAGGACAGGTGCATGCTGCGGACCGTAGTGAGACGAAGGCGATCGAGGCAAGGCGCCACTCTGTCGCCAAGATCGAGGGCACTTGGAAACGAGAAGAAATATGGGAGGAGGCCCTGAGCGGAATCACATCGACATCGGACCCGGTGGTTTCCTCCTCCCAACTGTTTGGTTACGGAACGGCCCAGGCCATCACTGGCTCCAAGCCGGAGTCAACTTCCACCACCCCGCGTGAATCGGACAAGTCGAAAGATGGGTTGACCGTTGAATTTCAACCAATTGTAACTTAAAGACGACGTGCCGGCTTCAGGCCGGCAGAGAGAGAACGAACTCGGCCCCGTCTCCACCCAGGCTCGTCACCGTGATGGTCCCGCCGTGTGCTTCCACCACCGCTTTCACCAGACTGAGCCCAAGCCCAAGCCCACGCTGGGAGCGACTCTTGTCGCCGCGGAAGAGACGGTCCCAGATCCGCGCCTGTTCTTCCATCGGGATGCCGCACCCGGTGTCACGGAACCGCGTCACGATCCGATCGCCGGCGCGGTCGAATCCCACCGTCACCGAACCGCCGTCCCGGTTGTACTTGATCGCGTTGTCGATGAGGTTGCCGAAGACCTGACGCATCCGGTTCTCGTCCACGCTCGCCGGGAACGGCTCGTCCGCCGCGATGGTGACGGACACGTTCCGCTCCTCCGCGACGAGTTCGTAGACCTCGGCCACCTCGCGCGCCAAGCGGACGAGATCCACCTCGGCGCGCTGGAGGGTCATCATTCCGGCCTCCGCTTCCGAGACGTCCATCAGCGTCGTCAGCATGCTCAGGACGCGGTCCGTTTCCTCCACGCATTCGGCCAGCGCTTCGCGCGTCTGTTCCGGGTCGGAAGGGTTGCCCAGCGCGACTTCGGCCGTGCCGCGCAGCCGGGTGAGGGGAGTCCTGAGATCATGGGCGACGTTGTCGAGGGAATCGCGCATGGCGCGGATGAGGGACTGGTTGCGGTCGAGCACCGTGTTGACCAGTCGGGCCAGCTCCGTCAACTCGTCGTCGTCCGAGCTCGTGGGCACGCGTTCGTCGAGCCGGCCCGTGCGGATGATCGAACGCGCCGTGTCCACGATCTGCCGCACGGGCTTGAGGGCGCGATGGGCGAAGAGGGCGCCGCTGGCCACGCCGATGAAGAGCACGCCGCCCACGACTCCGAACAGGGTGCGGCGAAAGGGAGTGAGCAGGGTCTCGCGGCTGTTGGCGCTGCGGCCCAGCTGCAGGACCGCGCCGTCCGCCAATTCCGCCGACAGCAGCGAGAAGTCGCGCTCCGCGTCGCGCGGGATCCGGATGACGCGCTCGCGCTGGCGGTTGCCGGCCCAGTCGACTCCGGTGTCGAGGAAGCCGACCCAGTCCTTGGGCACGCGTTCGAAGACGACGGTCCGCGCGGGATTGATCAAGCGGACGAAGAAGACCTGGCCGTTGCGCGGTTCCTCCGTGCTGTTGAGCCAGCGTTGGAGCGCCAAGGGACCCCCGCTCTGGTAGATGCCGGCGTATTCGCGGAGGCGGTTCGCCAGGATCTCCCGGTCTTTCGATTCCACCGCGGACACGAAACTCCAGTAGGTCAACCCGTAGATCGACAGGCAGCCGAAGGAGAACAGCACGGCGAACCATGCGGCCATCCGGAAGGCGACGCGGCGCCGGAGCAGATCAAGCGGATTTGAGGACATAGCCGACGCCCCGCAGGGTCTGGATGGGGTTGTTCTCCTTGCCGAGCTTGGCCCGGAGTCGATGGACGAGCACGTCGACCACGTTGGTCTGCGGATCGAAGCTGTAGTCGTAGACATGCTCCAGTATCATCGTCTTGGTCACGACCCGGCCGGCATGGCGGAGCAGGTATTCCAAGAGGGCGAATTCCCGGGGCTGCAGCTCGATCTTCTCGCCGCCGCGTCGGACCTCCCGTTGGAGCAGATCCAGCGTGATGTCGCCGGCGGCCAAGCGGGTCTGTTCCGGGGCCCGGGAGGAGCGGCGGATCAAGGCTTGGAGCCGGGCCAGCAGCTCGGAGAAGGCGAAGGGCTTGGTCAGGTAGTCGTCGCCACCGGCTTGGAGCCCGGCCACGCGGTCGTCCACCGACGCTTTGGCGCTGAGGATGAGGACGGGAAGCTTGCTGCCATCCGCACGGAGACGCTTGAGGAGCGACAGTCCGTCGAGCTTCGGGAGCATGAGATCGAGAACGGCCACGTCGTAGGAGACGGAACGCGCCATGGCCAAGCCCTCGACTCCGTCGGCGCAATGGTCCACCGCGAATCCAGCCTGCTTCAATCCGTTGACGATGAACGAGGCGATCTTGGAGTCATCTTCGAGAACGAGAACGCGCATGTGGCGGCACCCTACTGCAAGGACCCGCCGTCGGCCAAGGGCAGGGAATCTCCCATCCACGTGGGGAGCGGCGCGCCCGTCAATACGGAGTCACGAACGCCCGATAAAACCGTTGGGTGACAGTCGCCGTCGCGGTGTCGTCCGTGAACGTCCAGGGGGTGGTGGCCGGAAAGTTGGTGGCGAGGGTCGACCAGCTCGCGGGGGACAAGTTCGGACTGGCCTGGAGCGTCACCAGAAAGAAAGGCGTCGTGTCGAGGACGACCGTCGTGGAACTCGAGTTTGTACGCGAGATGGAGGTGAACTTGGGGGCTTTCGGCATGGGAAGCTCGCCCACATTGCCGTTGAAAGTGACCCCGGCGGTGAAGGCCAGCGCCCGTCCGTCCATTGTGCTGGTGGTTTTCATCACGATCGCTTGATCCGACAAAATCGTTCCTTTGAACACTGCGAACGTGTCGATCGTCGCCGACGTACCGACCTGCCAGAAAATGTTCCTGGCCTGGGCGCCCCCGGCCAGAATGACGTGGACCATGCTGCCCACTTGGAGATCGGCCTCGATCTGGAAGATCCAGACATCATCGGGTCCTCCCGTGAGGGTGACGTCCGCTCCCGTGACCAGCGCCGTGCCGGTGAACTTGTAGAGACCCGGAACCAAATTCATCCCGCCGATGTTTCCGGCTCCCGGATTCAAGAACGGTCCCGAAGGAACGGGCGTTCGTCCGGCGGCGTCGTTGAAAGCCGTGGTCAAGTCCCCTTTGGCCGCCAACAACAACGCGGCATCGATCACCGAACCGGCCGGACCGGCGGCATCGACCGCATAGATGGTCCCGTTCACCTGGGCTTGGGTCAGGTGGATGGCGGCTCCGGTGATCGGACTGGCCCCGACGTCACCGTTGATGACACCCCCGCCAGTGGTGGTGACCGCCGCGCCGGCCAGCACGGTGAAATGGGCGGCCGATCCGAGGTTCACCGGCGCAGGCCCGGCCGCGAACACTTCCCAGACTGGGACAAAGAAGGCCACGGCCAAAACCAAACCTGGGAGGATCCTTGCCCTGCCCGTCACGGATGAATGTTGAGGAGAGCTTGGGACGGTGGCGACGAATGTCATAAACTTAACTTTCAACCCCCGAGCTCCATTTGACCATGGGGTTTTTACCTAGTGCGGGGTGTGAAACCTCGGAGTTTGCAGCCACAAGTCGGAGTCCGCGTCGGGGTGGGGTCGAAGGAAATGCCAATCCGCACTTTTCCAGCCAGTTGGCGGCCTGTTCAGAGGCGCGCTGGCGGACTCCGGGCTGGATTACCGCCGTCTGGTGGGTCGAATGAGGCTGGCCGCCATCCTGCTTGGTGGAGGAAGTAGCGGAATTGAGAAGGAGCCGGGCTGATGGACAGCGCGGGTGGCCCTCGCTCCGCAGCATTTAGGAAAGATAGAAATGAAAATGCGCCTGTCATCCCGCCGCCGAACAGCCGGGTTCACCCTCACGGAGATCATGATTGTCGTCATGGTGATCGCCATGCTGGCGAGCATCGCGCTCCCGAACTTCTTCCGGGCGCAGGTCCGGGCGCGGAATTTGATTTTTGCGACCAGCATCAAGAAAGCGTCCGAAGGCTTCGAGATGTATGCTTGGGAGCACCGCGGCTACCCCGCGAATTCTCAGCCGGGCGTCATCCCGCTGGGCATGGACGAGTATCTCCAGGGTATGGGGTGGACAGAAGCGACCCCGTTGGGCGGAAAGTGGAACTGGGACAAGAACATCCAAGGCTACAAGGCCGGCATCGGCGTGTATCAGCCCACGGCGACCGATGAACAGTTCCTGATGATCGACGAAATGATCGACGATGGCGACCTGAGCACCGGCTACTTCCGGGCGCGCGCCGGAGGCTACGTCTACATTTTGGAGGAGTAGGAGCTACGGCTTGCGGTGGGAGAGGATCCGTTTCTCAGCATCGGGAATTGCGGAGCGGAGCAGGGGAACGTCGAGCAGAACCAGTGCCTCGCGAAGGTAGGCTTCGGCCTCTGCCTTGCGATCTGTGGCCAAAAGAACTTCGACCAACCCACCGACCTCCTCCACGAAGTGGGGTTCTGCGAAAGCCGGCGGCGCCGGGAGCGGTGGCCCTTCGGGGAGATGGTCCACGGCTGATTGGTTCGGAGTGCGCCGTTGCTCGAACCGTCGCAATGCGTCGAAAGACCGTTTCATTGATTCGAACCGGGTCTTCGGATCCTTCATCCCTTCCAGTGCCAGAGCGTATTCGCCGTTCTGGATCAGGACTGTTTCGACATGGAAGTAAGCTCTCCGGGCCAGCGCCGGGTCGGATTCGAGGAGTTTTTTGTAGAGGCGGACCGATTCCGAGTTTTGCCCCAGTTCTCGATTGATCGCCGCAACGTCGCTGACCAGATCCACGTCGCCATTGCCCGCGACCAGAAGAGCGGACTTTTCGTTCCGGATCTCGATCAGCGCCTGCTTCGCCTCGGGATAACGGCGGGCCAACTCCATCCAATCGGCCAGCCAGAACGAGAGACGCACGCCCCCGTTGCCGGGCGCGTATTCCAAACCGTGCCGGTGGAGCCAAAGGTGGCGCTGCAAGGCTTCTTCGAACCGTCCCCTTTCTCGCAGAGAAATGGCTTCGGCAGAGATGGCCGCAGGGTCGGGCTTGTCGCCGGCAAGAACCCTGGGTGACCAGACGAGCCGGGAGGCGTGCGTCGTGCGACCAGATTTAATGCCGGCCGCAAGCAATGAACCCAAGACGGTCAGCATGAGGAAGACCGTGATCCCGATCCGGGTTCCCGACCGAGGGGAATGGGATTGAAGTCGTCGCCGAAGCCAGAACGGAAGCAGGAGGAAAGGCACCATCCCGGCCAACGCGAGCATGGTAAAAAAGCCGATGTGCCCCAACAAAAACGGAGCCCACGGATTGAAGAAGGCCCGGGCAATCGGGTCGTTCGCGTTGGCTCCCATGGCGTGGAGTCCATAGGCCCCTCCGCCCGTTGCGAACACGCCCACGGCTCCGCCACCGAGGGCGACGGGAGCCAGAGCAAATCCGCCGAGCGCGAGCCCGAGGGCCAGGGCCGCGCCGCCGATTGAAACGATTCCGATCGCGCATCCCCCAAAGGCGAACCCGCCGATCGCCAATCCCCCAAAGGCGATCAGGCCTTGCGCACGACCGCCTGCGGCCACCGCTCCGATCGCAACCGGCCCGACGGCGATGATGCCTCGCGCGACACGTGGGAGGCCGGTCTCTGGATCGTTGCCATCGGTGACGTGGAGAAGAGGCAGACCGAAGAGGGTGGCCTTGGAGCGATAGTTGAGGCTGGCACCGGGTTTCGGGGTTTGCCGCATGCTTTGTGATCCGATTGGTTCGGACAGAATCGTGTCCACCGCAGTCTTTACCTGGCTGGCTTGTTGGTAGCGGCGGGAGGGTTCCTTCTCCAAGGCACGCAGGACGACCTCGTCGAGGCGGACGTCGACCTGAACCTTTTGCGACGGGGAGGCGAATCTACCCAGCGGCAGTTCGCCGGTGAGCATTTCGTAGAAGACCACGCCGAGCGAATAGATGTCGGCGCGGTGATCGACGGTGGACGGTTTTTCCACCTGCTCCGGCGCCATGTAGTGCGGGGTGCCGATGGTCTGCCGGGGCTCGGTCAGGGTAGTACGTTCGGTTTCAGCGCCGATGATCTTGGCGATGCCGAAGTCGGCGATCTTCACCCGGCCCTGGGAGTCCACGAGGATGTTCTCGGGCTTGATGTCGCGGTGGACGATGCCGTGCTGATGGGCGAACTGGAGCGCCTCTCAGATGAACGGTACGATGGCGACCGCTTCCTCGGGCTTCATCGTGCCGCGCTGGAGGAGTTGGCGGAGATTCAGGCCGTCCACGTATTCCATCAGCAGATAGCAATGGCCGCCGGCTTGGCCGAAGTCATGGACAGCGACGATGTTGGGATGGGCGAGCTGGGCGAGGGCGCGGGCCTCACGGGCGAACCGTTCGGCGAACGCCGGGTCGCGCTCGGCTTTTTCCGAGGGCAGGACCTTCAGGGCGACCAAGCGGTTCAGCTCGCGTTGGCGCGCCTTGTAGACCGCGCCCATGCCGCCACGGCCGAGAAGTTCGAGCAGCTCCAACTGCGGGAAGTACGGTGCCAATTTTTCAATCGAGGGCGGTGTGAACTTCGCTTCGGTCGCGTCCGGCCCCTGGGTGCCAAGGCCGGCCTGGAGCATGCACTCGGGGCAGATGCCCTGGACGGAGAGAGTGGTCAGGGGCTTGCCGCAGTGAGGGCAATAGACAGGATTCCGAAGCGCGGTGTGCGGTTTTGGGACCGGACGATGGTAGCGGCGATGGACCACGATCCAATAGACCACCGCACCCAAACCGGTCGTAACGATCATGGCCACCAGCCACGGGATTTGGCGCTGGTCGCCTTCGACCACGCGGCGGAGGCAGACGATCAGCATCCAGACCCAGAGGACGGTCACCAAAATGGAGATGCTGAACGTCCCGGCAATCAGCAGCACCTCGGGGAAGCCGATCGCGGCGAAAAGTGCGTTCATGGATTGGACGATGGATTGTTCGACGGAATGCGCCGATAGGCCGCCAGTCCGTAGATCGCGGCCCCGATGGCATGGGTCAACAGGAGCACCACCAGCCAGGCGATCATCCCCTTGTCTCCGCCCACGAGGCGTTGGATGCAGTTCACCAGCATCCAGATCCAGAGGACTGTGAGCAGCAACGCGACGCCGGCCGCGCCCATGATGAGGAAGACTTCCGGAACGCCGATCCAAGCAAGCAGTGTATTCATAGTATTGTTCACCCCATACACAGGAAACGCCGGAGGAAGGTTACAAGGGAACGTTGCCGAGAGGGAAATAGAGAGACCAGTCCGAGCGTGTCAGGGGCGGTAAAAAAAAGCCCCCGCCGAAGAATCCGGCGGGGGCCATGGAAACGCGGATGCGTTGAAGCGGTTCTCAGCGGCGGGCCGCGCGTCGGCGTTGGAGCAGGCCGGCGCCAACCAGTCCGACGGCGATCAAGGAGACGGTGGCGGGCTCGGGCACCGGGGTGGTGTTCGGAAGGTATTCCACCGCTCCGTCACCCAGAACGAGGGAGCTGTAGGCCCCCGGAGTCACGCTGGATGCCGTGGTGAAATGCGCCGCGATCTGGACGGGCGTCAGTGCCGAACCGTAGAAGGCGAATTCATCCAAGGAGCCGTTGAACGGGTTGGATCCGGTGTCGTAGGCGCCCAAAGACAGGGTAGCCGTGGAGCTGGGGTTGTAGCCACCCGGCCCGGAGGATGTGGAGGTCGCGAGGGCGCCGTTGACATAGAGTTTCGGGCTGGTGCCGTTCCAGACGGCGACCACCTGGGTCCAGCTTCCGACGGTGTAGGCTCCGCCCGTCAGGCTGAAACCCACTGTGCTGCCAGTCCCGTTGTACATGTTGAAGTTCCAGCCCGTGGTGGCGGAACGCTGGAAGAAAACCCAGCCGGAGCGGTTGCCGCTGGAGACCCGGTTGAAAACTGGGGACGGCCCGGTGGCATCCCCTGGATCGATCGACGGTTTGGCCCAGAATTCGACCGTGAACGGGCTCGAGACGGACGGATTCAGGGCGGCGTTGTAGGACAGGGTGGTGTTGGCTCCGCCGGAGTAGCCGACGGCCTTGTCGCCCGCCACGCCGAGAGCGCCGGGGAGATCCAGCGTCACACCGGCGCCGTTGATCGCATTGCCGGCCGCCCCGAGGCTTCCGCTGTTGAATGACGTGGTCTGCGCCTGGGCCGCGGCGGCCGTCAAGATGGCGGCGATGGCGGCGGCGATGGTTGATTTGATCATAGTGTGGGTCCGGGTTGTCGTCCGATCGATTCTTCCTCGCAGCCGTCGTGACTTCTCCAGGAGCGACACGATGTGGCATGGGCTGAATCGATTCCTATTTGGGAATACGGCTCGCAGCTTGTCTCAAGCAAGCGGCCTAAAATGGGGGCATCAGGGAAATTTCTCCACTCGCGACCTCCGCTGGGCGGGATCCTTTCAGAGATTAGTTGCCGACCAACGCCTCGAGCAGATGCCGCAACTCCTGCTCTACATCCGCTCCGGCCGCGACGGTGTCGGCCACGGCCTCACGGAGGACTTCGCGGTAGCGTTGGCGAAGGCGGTGGACCGCGACTTTGACCGCGCCTTCGCTCATCCCGAGCTGGACGGCGAGATCGCGGTAGGGCACCTCGCTGCGGTTGCCGGCGAGGCCGAAGCGGAGGGCTTCAAACTGTGCGGCCTTGCCCGTCGAGACCTGTTCTTGGCGAAGTCGCTCGTGGACCTGGTCGAGCAGGGTGAGAGCCCATTGGCGGTCGAAAGCCCGCTCCGGCGTCAGTTCCGGACAGGTGGCGTGGATCGATTCGGCGGTCGCGGTGTCCATGACGAAGACCCGACCTGCGCCGCGCTTCTGCGCCATCGTCCGGTCCCGTTCGTCGGCCAGGTAATGCCCGAGAGACCCGAGGAGGAAGGAGCGGAAGCGGCCCTTGTCCGGATGGACGGTGGCGACGGCTTCTAGCCGGAGCAACTGGGCGAAGAATCCCTGGGCAAGGTCCTCGGAGTCGTGGGGAGAATGGCCGTGGCGCCGAAGGTAGGCGTAGATGGGTTGCCAGTAGGTGCGGCAGAGGGTCTCCATGGCGGCGCGGCCGGCCGGAGTCGTGTTGCCCTGGGCCGAGAGCACGACGGTCCATCGGGTGGTGACGAAGACGGACGGTCCGGAAACGGGCCTGGTGCCGGGCGATCTGGTCCCCGCCGTGGATTCGGGCATGGCCGGAGAATGGAGGATCCGCTTGGGAGAATTCAACGAATCCAACGCTGCGGAAGTGAACTCAACGGACGGGTGCCTGGACCTCGTAGCTCTCGACCCGGGCCGGAGGGAGGTTGGCCCAGACGATGGATGAGTCAATGAGCTTGAAACACTGCGGGAAGCGGGTCGACCGGTGGACTGCGTAGGTGAACTGGATGAAGTGGCCGCCATTTGCCAGCAGACGCCGGACTTCGAGGAAGAGGCGGGCGACTTTCCGTTTCGGCAACGAGCGAAGCGGGAGGCTGGAGACCACGGCGGCGATCGGCGGGGTCTCGCGCTGTCCGAAGGACTGCCGCAGCAGATGGTTTAGGTTGCAGGCATCGCCCTGGAGCACGGTGACCCGGGGGAATCGTCGCCGCAGGAGTTTCGCCATCTCCGGGGAATACTCGACCGCCATCAGCCGCTCCGGGCAGACCCCCTCGCGGATCAATCCCTCGGTGATCGCTCCGGTGCCCGCGCCAAGTTCGACCACGTAGCCGTCCGCCGCGCCGTGGACCATGCGGGCCATCCCCCTCGCCAAAGCGGGGGAACTGGGGACTGCCGCACCGATCGGTCCGGGGTTCTTGATGAGTTCCCGGCCGAACAGTGCCAGCGATTCAATGTAGGAATGCCCCATGGCGCAGGTGGTTTTCGGACGACAGCGGACAGTGATAGCGACCCCCGGAGCGGATGGGCCACGAAAAAAGAGGACCAATTTCCTGCGTCAACGGGCCTCGTGACTTCACGGCTTCTTCACGTCGAAGCAATAGATGAGGTCCTGATCGCGGAGGTAGAGCAGGCCGTGACTGACGACGGGATGGGTCCAGACGCGCCCGCTCGAACTGCGGATCTTGCTCTGGGGATCCAGCTTGAATCGGCCGTGTTCCTTCCAGCCGGCAGGCGAGGCATCGACCAAGACGACGGTCCCGCTGCCCTCGTCCAAGCAATAGAGCATTCCATCGGCGCTACCGATCGCGCCTTTGCCGAGGGCGCTCCTCTCGGCCCAGACCTCTTTGCCGGTCATGAAATCCTGACAGACCCAGCCCGGTCCTTCGGAATGCCCGTAAAGGTTTCCGCCGATCAGGATGACGCCGCCGTGGTGGTTCTTCATCACCTTGTTCTCGTAGACGGTCTCGACGGTGTTGTCCGCGTTCACTTTGATCATCTTGCAACCGGCTCCGTAGCCGGCGGCCACGTAGACGTGGTTGCCCTGGACGATCGGTGTGGGAATAACTGCGGTTCGACCTGGAAAGTCAGACTTCCATAGAATGTGGCCATCCGTCGCGCGGATGCCGACGATGCTCTTTTCGGTGCGTTGGACGTATTGGGGAGTGCCGTTGATCTGGGCGGGAACGACAGACGAATAGTGGGCTCCATCGGTGAATTCGGCGGTCTGCCACTTGACGTTGCCGGTCTTCTTGTCCAATGCGGCGACCGTTCCTTTGTCGCCGCCCGGCGTGCAGATCACCAAGTCGCCGTCGACCAGCGGAGATTCGGTATAGCCCCATCCCGGGATCTTGCCTCCGAGGTCACCCATCTTTTTCTGCCAGACGACTGAACCGTCCTTGGTGTTGGCGCAGGTCAGGACGCCCTCGCCGCTCATGGCGAAGACCCTGTCACCGTCGACGGCGGGCGTGCCGCGGGGGCCGTCGCCCCAGTTGTTTTTGAGGATGTCCGCGAGCTTGGATGTCCAGACCTCCTTGCCGGTGGCCGCGTTGAGGCAGAGGAGGATTTCCGAACCATCGCGGGTGCCGAGGGTGTAGAAACGGTCGCCGACGATCGCGGGTCCGGAATAGCCGTTGCCCGCGTTCTCGAACATCCAAATGCGTTTCGGACCGTCGGCGGGCCATTCCTTGAGGAGGCCGGTCTCGGTCGAAACGTCGTCACGGTGGGGTCCCCGCCACTGGGGCCAGTCAGCGGCTTGGGTTGGACGCGGGGTCAGGGCGAGCAAAGCTCCGAGGGCGATGAGTATCTTGAGAGGCTTCATGTCGGATGGGGCTGGCTGGATTCAGCGATTGAGATAGATTTTGGGGCGCAAGAGCTCAGTCGAGCCGGCCGGCCGCCCAAAGGAGACCCCGGGTCACGACGTTCAGATACACTGGATCGCGAAAGGTGTCGTCCGAATGGCCGAAGGTGGTGCCGAAGACGCGGGTGCCGTGGTAGTTGTTGACCCAGATGACGGGCTGGACGCCGGTGCCCTTTTCGCTCACCCCCGTGGCGAGAGGGGTCGTGCCGGGCCAGACCTTTTCAATGATGTAGAGCTCGTCCATCGGCGAAGTCCAGTGCTCGGGAAAGCCCTTCATGATGGGATGGTCCTTGGCGGCCACGGTGACGGGATAACGGCTCTGGTGGTCGTGGTAGCGGCTGGTGACGCCGAGGAATTCGCGCCAGTCGTCGAACTTGGCGGCGCGATAGGTGTGCATCGCGCAGTGGATCACGACGGCGGGCTTGCCGGCCTTGTGCGCGGCAGTGATGGCGCGGATGTAGGACGCGTCGTCCGTGTCGGCAAAACACTCGTTGTGGACGATGACATCGTAGGGTTTGGCCCAGTCGGGATTCGAATACAGGTCGATCTGGCCGCGAGTGCCGTCGCCGCCTTCGTCGATCACGGTCCAGACCACGTTGGCCTGCTGGTTGACGGCATTGGTCAGGGCCGTCGTCTGGAACGGATAGTTGTGGCAGCAACCGCCGGTGATGATCAGGGCGTGGATCGGCTTGGCCGCCGTGGCGGCTGGTCCGGAGCAGCCGCTGACCCACAGCGACAGGGCGAAAAGGGCGAAGAGGCGATGGAACACGGCTTTGGGTAGGCGGGCGCGCGGACCCGGTCAATGGAATATCTTGGCGACAACCTTGGAGGGCCCAGGGTTTCGGCCTCGGAGCGAACCCGGTTCATTGCCAACTGGTAATCTTCTGGAAAGGTCAGGGCAATCCAGTCCTGTTCTTCTGATAAATCAGAAAAGCTGCCTTTCGTGGCAACCGGCGAACAATCGATCAAGATGCAAACTTTTTTCAGGGTCAAACGGGTCGGGCAACGGATTCTAACGGGGCTGACCGCCCTATTCCTGGTCGGCCTCGTCTCGGCGGCCACGTTGGCTGGGGGAGCACTGTCCGAAGGTTCGCGCGCGGTCGATCCGACCGAATCGAACATCACCCGGGTCACCGCTGGTCTCCTCGAACAGTCCCAGTTTTCCCATCAACGGCTGGACGACGCGTTGGCCGCCAAGTTCCTCGACCGTTATTTGGATTCGCTGGATCCGAGCCATCTGTTGTTTCTCCTGTCCGATGTGAAGGAGTTCGACTCGTTCCGTGCCCGCCTCCCGGAAACGATCCGCCGCGAGGGCAACACAGCGCCCGCCCATGCCATATTCCGGCGCTATCTGGAGCGACTCGACCAGCGGGTCGCGTATGCCACGAACCTGCTCCAGACGGCGAAGTTCGATTTCACGGGGCACGAGACCTATTCATTCGACCGGGAAAAGGTCGGGCGTCCGACGGATCTCCAGGCGGCCCAGGAGCAATGGAGGCAGGTGGTCCGCGCCGAGTTTTTGCAGGAGAAGCTGGCGGACAAGCAGCCGGGCGAGACCGTGACCATCCTTTCGCGCCGATACACGCGCCTGTTGCAAACTATGAAAAAGTTCACCTCCGAGGACGTTCTCGAAGTGTATCTCAATGCCTTGGCCCACGTGTATGACCCGCATTCGGACTATTTTGGGCATGCGCAGATGGATGACTTCTCCATCGCGATGAACCTGTCCCTTTTCGGCATCGGGGCGACGCTTCGTTCGGACGACGGCTACTGCAAGATATACGAACTGGTGCCCGGCGGCCCGGCGGCCCGGAGCGGGTTGCTCAAAGCGGGCGACCGAATCGTCGCCGTGGGGCAGGAGAACGAGAAACCGGTCGACATCGTGGAGATGCCCCTGACCGACGCGGTGAAGCTGATCCGCGGCCCGAAGGGAACCCGCGTCTCGTTGACGCTCGTCCCGGCGGGTGCCGGCAATGAATCCGCGCGCAAGACCATCACGATCGTGCGCGACGAAGTAAAACTGGCCGACCAACAGGCAAAGGCGCGCATCGTCGATTGGCCCCGGACGAACGGGCCGGCCCTGCGGATGGGCGTCATCGACCTCCCCTCCTTCTACGGTGGGTTCGCCGACCGAGAAAGCACCTCCGTCAGCAGCGCCACGGCCGACGTCGAGAAACTGGTCGTCAAGCTGAAGGCCGAGCACATCCAGGGCCTTGTTCTCGACCTCCGGCGCAATGGCGGCGGTTCTTTGGAAGAAGCGATCAATCTTACGGGACTGTTCATCCGCAAGGGTCCGGTGGTGCAGACACGGGAGCCGGACGGACACACGGACATCGGGGCCGACACCGATCCTGCGGAGCTCTATGAAGGGCCCCTTATCGTCCTCACCAGCCGGTTCAGCGCGTCGGCGTCAGAAATCCTCGCGGGGGCGCTGCAAGACTATGGCCGGGCGTTGATCGTGGGCGACGAATCGACCTTCGGCAAAGGCACGGTGCAGTCGGTCGTCCCGTTGGAGCGCTTGATGGATCGGTACGGGCTGGATCATTCGGTCGATCCCGGCGCGCTCAAGGTGACCATCCGGAAGTTCTACCGGCCGAGCGGCTCGTCCACCCAGTTGAAGGGCGTCGCAGCCGACATCGCGCTGCCTTCCTTGAGCGGCGCGTCCGGCGTGGGCGAAGCCGAGCTGCAAGACCCGTTGCCGTGGGACCGTGTTCCGACCTCGAAATTTACCCGGGAAGACCGGGTTGGCCGCTTCGTGGCCCCGCTCGGGGATCTGTCTCGTGCCCGCGTCTCCTCCTCCCCCGAGTTCACCTACCTGCGGGAGGACATCGCGAAGTTGAAGCAGAACCTCGCCACCAAAACCGTCTCCTTGAACGAAGCGGAGCGGCGCCTGGAAAACGCCAATGACAAGGCCCGGGAAGCGGCCCGAAAAAAGGAACGGGCCGCCCGCAAGGAAATTGAACCGATCTCCTATGAGATCACGGTTCAAAACGCGGGAACAGCGGGCTTGCCGGCACCGGTTGCTGCGGTCAAGGAGGCTGCGGTCAAACCGACTCCGACTCCCGATGAAGACGGTGAGCCGGCCGCAGAGGCTCTGTCTGCAAACGATCCCGGTCTTCGTGAGGCGGTGGGGATCATGGCCGACTACGTGGGTCTGCTGAACCTGCCGGTGGCGGTCGCGACGTCTGGCCATTGACGGGATTCCCCATCCCGTTTCCACGGGTGCCAAGGCCCTGGCGCCCGTGGAGACGGCTCCCGTAATCAGATCCCGGTTGGGGGCGAAAGGGGATCATCGAAGCGGGCGTTCACCCTGTTGTGAGACGGGGCTGTCTCCAGGGGCGAGATTGGTCCATCTTTCCGCAGGGCTCACCGACGGGAATTCAGAGCAAGGGACGCCATATGCACCACGGAAAGGTTTCGGACGACATCGCCAAGGGACTGCTCGCGCTCAAGGAACGGATCAAGGCCGCCAAGATCCCGCCCTCGAAGCTCGACGAAACGATCAACATCGCGACCTGGAACATCCGGGAATTCGGCCGCAAACGCCGGAGCACCGCCGCGATCCACTACGTCGCGGAGATCCTTGGGCAATTCGACCTGATCGGACTGGTGGAACTGCGCGACAACCTGGCCGATCTGGGCCGCGTGATGGAGATTCTCGGGCCGTATTGGCGGGCGGTGTATTCCGACATGATCCCGGACGCCGGCGGCAACCGCGAACGCATTGCCTACCTCTTCGACAAGCGGGCGGTGGTCTTCAATGGATTGGCCGCCGAGGCAAACCAACCGCGAAAGAAGAAGGGTCTGGAGTATCTGCCGGAGGAGTCCTTCTGGCGGGCGCCCTATCTAGCGTCGTTCAAGGCGGGCAACTTCGATTTTGTCGTGCTGACCACCCACATCCGCTGGGGCGACACCCCCGAAGCGCGGCGTCTGGAGCTGGAGCGGCTGGCCGACTGGATCGAGGCCAAGCGCATCGAGGAGACCAAGGAGGACAAGGACCTCATCGTCATGGGCGACTTCAACATCCCGTCGAAGGGCAGCTCCCTTTTTACGGCGATCACCAAACACGGACTCGAGATTCCCCGGGCGCTGCTGGGGTTGCAGCACGGCAGCAATCTGGAAAAGGACAAACGCTACGACCAGATCCTGGTGCATCCTCAATATCCGGAGAACTTCACCAACGCGGGCGGGGTGCTCGACTTTTTCGTCGACGACAGCCGGATCGTGGAACTGTTCCCGGAAGGCATGACCAAGACGGCGTTCACCTACCAACTGTCCGACCACCTGCCGCTCTGGCTTCAGATCAAGACGGACCTCGACGGACAGGAGCTCGAACAAATCATTCAAGGCTGACGACCTTCCTCCAGAAGCGGGAAGCGTTTGGGGCACTTGTCATCCATGTTGCCCGCGGCGAATCCCCCGGCTTGCTTGCCAGCCTTGGTGGATCGCTGGTTTGATTGGTCCCGCATCCCATGAAACAGCTCATCTGCCAAGCCGTCCTAGCCCGTTTGGTCCTGTTGTTCGGTCTCCTGCCCTGGGTCGGCTCGGTCCACGCAGAGACGGGTGCGGATGGGTGGCTGCGCTACGCGCCGGTCGCGAGCGGTTGGGACCGCTGGCGCTATGAGGCTCTTCCTGGATTTGTCGTCGCGCTGGACCGCTCCGACGTCGTCTTTGCCGCCCAGGAGGAACTCGTGCGGGGCGTGCGCGGTCTGCTCGGACGGATTCTCCGAGAGGAAACGTCGACCGCCACCGCCGACTCGATCGTGTTGGCCACGCTCGATACGGCCAGAAAGGAATTTCCCGAGCTGGGCAAGGCGCCCGAACTCAAGTCCGAAGGGTTTTGGATCACATCCATCCGCAAGAACGGCAAGAACCACCTTCTCGTCACGGGGCCCGACGATCGCGGGGTCCTGCATGGCGTCTTCGCGCTCCTGCGCCGGATGCAGGCCGGCGAGAGCATCGCGCGGCTGAACCTTTCGGAGAGCCCCGCTGCCCCGATCCGCATTCTGAACCATTGGGACAATCTCGACGGCACGATCGAGCGCGGCTACGCGGGCCGCTCCCTGTTCTGGGAGAGCGGGAAGATCGTGTCCGATCTCGGTCGGGTCCGGGACTACGCGCGGCTCATGGCGTCAGTGGGGATCAACGGCTGCTCGATCAACAACGTGAACGCCGATGCCCGGGTCGTGACGGAGGCCTATTTGCCGGAGGTGGCGCGGGTGGCGGAAGTGTTCCGCAACTGGGGCGTGAAGCTCTACCTCTCGCTCGATTTCGCCAGTCCCCAAAAGATCGGCGGGATCGACAGTTTCGATCCCTTGGATCCCCGCACCGTGGAATTCTGGCAAAAGACGGTGGCCGAGGTGTATCGGGCGATTCCCGATCTGGGCGGCTTCGTCCTGAAGGCCGATTCGGAAGGCCGGCTCGGACCCTCGCAATACGGACGCACCCACGCCGATGCGGCCAATGTCATCGCCCGCGCGCTGAAGCCCCACGGCGGCGTGCTCTTCTATCGGGGCTTCGTCTACGACCATGAGATGGACTGGCACGACCTGAGCCTCGACCGGGCAAAGGCCGCCTACGACAACTTCAAGAAGCTCGACGGCCGGTTCGAGGACAACGTCGTGGTGCAGATCAAGCATGGCCCGATCGACTTCCAGGTCCGGGAGCCGGCGTCGCCGCTGTTCGGCGCGTTGGAAAAGACCAGCCAAGCCATCGAGCTGCAGATCACCCAGGAGTATACGGGCCAGCAACGCCACCTCTGCTATCTCGTCCCGATGTGGAAGGAGACGCTGGACTTCGACATGGAAGCGAAGGGCAGGGGAACGCCGGTCAAGGATCTCGTTTCCGGGAAGACCTTCAACCGTCCCTCGGGCGGCTACGTCGGAGTGTCCAACGTGGGACGGGACGTCGATTGGCTCGGGAGCCATCTCGCGTTGGCAAACCTGTATGGTTTCGGCCGCCTTGCGTGGAATCCCGATCTTTCCGCCAAGGACATCGCCGAGGAATGGACCCGGCAGACCTTCGGCAACGATTCGCAGGTCGTGGATGCGATCACCGATCTACAGATGCGTTCCTGGCCGGCCTATGAGAACTACACCGGCCCGCTGGGCATCGGCACATTGACCGACATCATCCACGTCCACTTCGGCCCAGGCGTCGAATCCTCGGAACACAATGGTTGGGGCCAGTGGCATCGGTCGAACGAGACCGGCACCGGGATGGACCGGACGGTCGCCACGGGCACCGGCTACCTGGGTCAATACCGCCCCGCGGTCGCGGCCCGGTTCGAGTCGCTCAAGACCTGTCCGGAGGAGCTGCTGCTCTTCATGCACCACGTGCCCTACACGCATGAACTGCGCTCCGGCAAGACGGTCATCCAGCGCTTCTACGACGCGCACTACGCCGGAGCGGAAGAAGCGGCGCGGTTCGTCACCGATTGGAAAAAGCTGAAAGGCAAGATCGACGACGAACGCTACGCGGCTGTGCTGAAGGCTTTCGAGTTCCAGGCCGGCCACGCGTGCGTCTGGCGCGACGCGGTCAACGATTGGTTTTTCAAGAAGTCCGGCATCTCCGACAAAAAGGGCCGGGTGGACCACCACCCCGGGCGGATCGAAGCCGAGTCCATGGTGTTGGACGGCTATTCCGCGATCACCGTGACCCCATGGGAAACCGCATCCGGAGGAAGAGCGATCGCCGCCACCGCGACAAACACGCCGGCCGCGGCTTCGTTCCAGTTCTTTGGCAAGCCGGGATGGCACGACGTTGTGGTCCAGTATTTCGACGAGAACGACGGAGCTTCCCGCTTCACGCTGCTGATCGGCGGCCAGGTCATGGACCGATGGACGGCCGACGACACGTTGCCGAGCGATGCTCCGAATGGGCATACTTCCTCCCGACACACGGTTCACGGAGTCATGCTCCGTCGCGGCGACGAGATCCGAATTCAAGGTGTGCCCGACGGGAAAGAGGCGGCGGTGGTGGACTATGTGGAGATCAAGGCAGCGGACTGAACCGAAGGGATGGCGGAAATTCCGGGGGAGTGTCTTCAAACCCAGCCGCGGAGCGGTGCTAAGCCGGAACGAAGCAGTGGAGATTGAGAGCGCGCCCTCGCGGTCCATCGGAGGCGCAGGAAACGATTCACCGCCTGGAGTATCCGGGCGCGTCCGGGTCCGGCGCGGGGCGCGCCGGAGGGCAACCGGGGCGGCTGCGCTCCCCATTCATTTCTTCTGCATAGTTCCGGCTCAGGCCAGCTCCATTGGTTTGAAGACCCTCGTGGCGCTCCGGATCAGCGCGCCGGAGCTTCGGCCTGAACGGTCAATTCTTCCCCGGCTTGGCTGACCAGAGCGCGCAGTTCGACACGCTCGTCCGGTGAAAGGCCCGCTGGATCGAATCGGTAGCGCAGGTGCAGGGCGTGGATCTCCGAAAGAATCTCGGACAGGCGCGGCCCGGCTCGCTGGCCGACCCGGAGCAGCCAAGCCGTCGACTGTTCATCGGACCGCCAGTCCAGATCGCGGTGGGCGAGGCGAAGAAGGAGTGCGAAGAGTTCGGAGTCCATCCCCGGCCATTTCCGGGCGATGGCTTTCGCGATGTCCCGGCGACTCCGCTTCCGGCGCAGTCCGGCGCCAACCCGCCACGCGACGGCGCCGAGCAGGACGGAGAGGGCATACGGCAGGATCTGCTGCCAGGCGTGGTCTTCCTTGAGCCAGCGCCAACGGGCGTAGGAGAACTTGAGGCGGAACCACAAATCCTTGATCCACTGCATGGAGGCCCGCTTTTCTTCCACGCCAAACCAGCTGCCGGGGGTGGTGTCCACGTCGTGCCACGCACCGTCGAGCCAGGCGAGGCACCACGCATGGGCGTGACGTTCGCGGACGATGAACGTCTTGTTGTCGGAGTCGACCTCGTCCACCGCGAAACCGGTGGCATAGCGCGCGGGGATGCCGACGCGGCGGAGCATCAGAGTCGTCGCGGTGGCGAAGTATTCGCAGTGGCCCGCGCGCTTCCGGAGAAGAAATTGCCCGAGGGGCGAAAGCACGCTCTCGGAGTTGAACCGTGGAATTTCGAGCCAGGTGGTGTAGCTGAACTTGAGCTGGAAAAAGCGTTCGATCGCCGCGACGGCCTCGGCAGGCGGGGTGTTGGAGCTGATGCCGATCTCCTGGATGGCCCCGTCGATGCCCGGCCATTCGTAGGCGGCGACGGCCAGATCGTTGGTGGGTCTGGGCGGCGAATCAAAAGTGCGTCCATTGGCGTAGGTCGCCCTGAGACGAACGAGTCCCGGACCCTGCAAAACCCGGAGGACGCCGTAGTTGTTGGTCTGGAGGACAGGAACGGGCAGCGACGAGATCTGGGTCACGCCCCCGGGAACGGCGAGGAGGCCGTTGCCGCCGGGGAGAAACTCCGTGATGTAGACGATCTCGGATCCGGTCTGTGGCGGGAGAAGCTTCCAGGTTTCGGCGTCTGTTTGAGAGGTCATCTCGCCGAACGCACGGACGTCTGCATACCAGTTTTCGCCCCTGTAGTTGTCATAGCTGGTTTCGCGGAGGAGATGGGGCGGGGTTCCGACGGGTTCGACCCGGAGCACGATGGAACTGGAGAGTTTCAGTCGACCAATCCTGCCGATCTGGGTGCGGTTCTCTTGGGCATTTGGATTTCGGCCGGCGAAGCGCGCGAGCCATTCGGAGGATTTGCCCTCGATCACCTGGTGGAGCCAGATCAAGCCCTCGTTGCCGGCGTAGCCGAGCGATCCGACCAGCACGGTGAGCGTGGCCCAGACGACGAGCGGATAGCGCCGGGGCCGGATGGACCAGAGCGTCCATGAGAGAACGAGGACGGTGCCGAAAAAGAAGGCCGGAGTCCGAACGTTTGCGGCGCTGGCGGAGACGACGCTTAGGGCGATGTAGGGAAAGCCCAGATTGATCTCCGGCTGGAACCAGCTGGTTTCGAGCCGACGGCGGAAGAAAAAGAAGAAGACCGTTGCCTTGATCCGCGAACGAACGGACACGGCCTGGGCGAAGGCCAGAGGGAAAAAGAACAGCGGCAGCCATTGCGTCAGCGTGAGCGCGGTGCCGGAGGCTTCGCGCAGCGCGCGCAGGCGGCTGGAAGGATTGGCCAGATCCACCTCGTTGGAAGAGTCGCCCATGGCGATGCGGATGGCCCCGACGCCGAGATAGACAAGACAGCAGACCGTCCAGATCCGCTGGAAGTCCTCCAATGAAATGTCCCAGCGGAAGCGAAGGATGCGGGGAAGTTCCATCAGCGCGGCCAGAGCGATCGCCACCCAGATGAAGCCCGTCATCCAGCCCCAGAAGAGCAGCGTCGATCCAACTAGCAGAGGAGGCGGGATCATGGCGTCACAACCGGGCTGGAGACCTTTGGGTCTGGACGGATCCCGTGGATGGCGCAGAACGCGGTCATAGGCTCGCGAGTCCCTCTTTCAACCGGTTCATCGGGATGACTCTGAAGCGGTCCGGACACACCTTCATGGGACCCGGATCGGGGCGCACTTTGGACGATTCTGACACGATGAGAACGACGAGAACCGGGACTTGAAGGCTTTGCATCCGACGGATGAACGCCTTCCGCTCGTCGTCCCACTCGATGAGGATGCAGACGCAGCCGCTGACCTTCGAAGCGTGGCGGACCATGAGCCCGTCGAGGGATCCAAAGGACTTCTCGGGCCGTGCCTGCACACCGGCCAACACTTCCAGAACCTGTCGGGTCTGGCCAAGGCCCCGGCCGGCGGTGAAGCAATAGGCTTCGTCGCCCACGAACAGGAGGTCGAGCAACGACTCCTGCGTGTCGAGCGCGCAGGCGAAGGACGCCGCAGCCGAGACGGCACATTCAAACACGTCGAGATCGGAGCCGAATGTGTCCAGGACCAGTGCAGTGCGGACGAAGTATTCGTCCTGGAACTCCTTCACGATCGGTCGGCCCGTCCTTGCGAAACTGCGCCAATGAATGTGGCGAAGCGGGTCTCCCGGACGGTAGTCGCGCAGGGCGACGAACTCCTCCGATTCGCCGACGGACGAGGCAAAGCTCACGCCCCCCTGCTGGTGTTTGACCTTCCCCGGAAGATCGAGGGCGGGAATCGGATGCCTTTCGGGCAGGACCAGGATGGAGTCCGACCTGGGGAGGATGGCGAGCGCCTTCACCATGCCGAACGGGTCGGGGCGGGCCAGCGTCAGTCCGGTGAAGACCAACCGACCGCGCCGCAGGGGCGTGATGGTCATTGATGCGACGGTTTCCTCGCGCCCGGGCAGGATGGGCAACGGATGCTCTTTCAGCGTGGCGCCGCGTTTCCGATTGTAGAGCCAACGCCAACGGTAAAAACCCAGGGTGCGGTCATACCAGTTCCGGCGCTCCTCCCCAGGCTCCGGCGTAAAGAGGAACTCGGTCAGGGTGGGACGCGGATCCTCGAGGTTCTCGATCGCAATGAGGCCCCTCTCCGGGAGTCGGTTTTCGTTGGTCAGTCGCAGCTCGTAGTTGAGGGTCTGGCCGACGGTCCCAAGAGTCGGGAGAACGCGCCGGATCCGGATCCGCGGGTTGAAGAAGAGAGTGCAGACGAGCCCGACCATCATCATGGCGAAGAGCAGGGTGACGATCTGATACGCGGTCGTCTGGGTCGTGTCCAAACCCAGAAAAACGGTCAACGTGATCAGGCACCAGACGAAGATTCCCGGCAGGGTGAAGCGCCTACGGAAGCGCAGGGGCAGCTCGGGCGTGGTCCGGAAGCTCCGATAGAGCAGCTTTCTGAGAGTGGATCCGGGCGGCAACGCTTTCATCCCTTTGGGCAGCGCTCGGTCCGACGACGGAGCGGATCCGGTGGCGGGTTTGCGCGTTTGGGATTCAGCGGACATCGCGGCGGGGAATCATTTCGGAGCGGCCTGCCGCTTGACGATGTCCTCGACGAGGGAGTTGGCGGAGAGACCGGAAAACTTCATCTGCGGATCGAGGGCCAATCGATGGGCGATGACCGGGACGGCGAGGTTCCGCACCTGTTCCGGGGTGACGAACTCCTGGCCATCGTGGAGGGCGGCGGCTTGGGCGGCCTTCATCAGGGCGAGCGACGCGCGCGGGCTCGCTCCGAGCTGGACCCCCGGGACCGACCGCGTGGCGGCCACAAGATCGACAATGTAGCGCTTGATCTCTTCGCTTACGCGAACATCGAGCACCGTCCGCCGCAGCGCCAGCACCTCGTCGAGCGTGACACACGGTTTGAGCGACTCCAACGGATCGATCTTCTCGCGGGCCGAGAGGATCGCGACCTCTTCGTCGGACGAGACGTAGCCGAGGGTGAACTGCAGGGCGAATCGGTCCATCTGCGCCTCGGGCAGGGGATAGGTCCCTCGAAACTCGACGGGGTTCTGCGTCGCGATGACAAAGAACAGTTCAGGCAACGCCCGGCGTTCCCCTTCGACGGTGACCTGACTTTCGCCCATCGCCTCCAAGAGCGCCGACTGGGTGCGGGGCGACGCCCGGTTGATCTCGTCGGCCAACAGGATGTGGGTGAACACGGGACCTTCGTGAAACTGGAACTGCTGATCGCGCTGATTGTAGATCGACACTCCGACGATGTCGGAGGGCAGTAGATCCGGGGTGAATTGGAGCCGCTTAAACGAAGCTTGGATCGATTTGGCCAAGGCCTTGGCCAGCGTGGTCTTGCCGGTTCCGGGAAAATCTTCGAGCAACACATGTCCCCCGCTCGCCAAGCAAATCAGTAATTTGCGGATGGTGTCGTCCTGACCTTGGACGACACTGCTGACGTTGGCGGCGATTTTTCGAAATGTCTCTCGGGCAGACGCAAATAGCGGGCTCACTGGGCCGTTATCGGCTTGGAAACATCTCGAGGCAACGGGGATTTATCGTAGATTGATTATCCGTTGCGCCAAGTCCGGGACGGATGGTTCAAATACTTGCGGAAAGATTCGGGTCTTTGGGCATAGTTGTCTCGCTACGGGACATTTTCTTTCAAGAATGGTGTCCATAAATCTTCTCCCTCCAATGGTAGCTTCCCGTGGAGTCCTGCGGATCGAAGTGCATTCCCTTCAACGGCGTTCACCTTGAGAAAAACGGAGGACAAAGGGGTTTTCTTTTCGCAATCCACTGCTAACGTGGCGGTATGGCTGCACGCACCCTTGTTTTTATCGACGAGGCCAATCTCCTCCAGATGGGCCACCTCATCGGCAAGATGACCGATTGGGTTCAGGTGCGCGAGTTCCTCAGCGACCATCGCAACGTCATCGAATTCGTGGTCTACGCCGGTTTGCCGCCCAATCTTCCCGATTGGTTCGAGCTTCGGCAGAAGCGCGAAAAATTCCTCAATTGGCTGGAGCAGCATGGCTTTCTCGTTGTCCGGAAGTTTGGAAAGCCCGCCGAGCAAGGCAGTTATAAGGCGACGGTGGATCTGATGATGACGATCGATGCCATTGATTTTTGCGACCAAGCCAAACCTGAAGAGGTGATCCTCGTCAGCGGGGACGGCGATTTTTCCCATCTGGCTCTCAAGCTCCGACGCTCCGGGATCAAAGTGGCGGTGGCGGGTGTCCTCGACCTGGTGGCGGAAGACTTGAAGGCTGCGTCCAATCTGGCCATTGATCTGACTCCCCTTTTCCAGACCTTCGGCGACTACCGGACCCTGCCCAAGGCAACGGTTCTGGCCGCCAAGCCCCGCGTGGTCGCCTGATCCCTTTTTCTCCGCAGAAAATCCGTCTTCATTCGGCCGGAGGTCCGGCCGGGTTTGCCTCGTAGACGGTACTC
This sequence comes from Verrucomicrobiota bacterium, assembly GCA_038209745.1. Classification (GTDB taxonomy): domain Bacteria; phylum Verrucomicrobiota; class Verrucomicrobiia; order Limisphaerales; family CANJSG01; genus CANJSG01. Next base: position 36,849 of record JBBQXJ010000016.1, on the reverse strand, counting down.
GTTCCACTCTCTCCCTCTCAAATGAGTAAACGGTTTTACATCACCACTGCCATCGACTACGTCAACGGCGCGCCTCACTTGGGTCACGCCTATGAAAAGATCATCAGCGACGTCATCGCGCGCGGACGCCGTTTCCTGGGCGAAAAGACCTTCTTCCTGACCGGTCTCGACGAGCATGGCCAAAAGGTACAGCAAGCGGCCGAGCGCGACGGCAGATCAGCGCAGGCCTACTGCGACGAGTTGGCGGCCCAGTGGCAGTCCTTCGCTGCCCGACTCGATCTCATCAACGACGACTTCATCCGAACCACCGACGAGCGCCACAAGGAAGTCGTCCGCGCCGTCCTGAACAAACTCCACGACCAGGGCGACCTCTACAAAAAGGGATACAAAGGGTTCTACTCCGTTAAAGAGGAAACCTTCCTCACCGACAAGGACCGCAATCCCGACGGCACGTGGGCCTCGCAATGGGGCGAGGTGGTCGAGCTGTTGGAGGAGAACTGGTATTTCAAGATGGGCCAGCACCAGCAGTGGCTCGTTGATCTGATCGAGGCGAACCCGTCCTTCGTGCAGCCCGACTATCGGCGCAACGAAGTCCTCGGCTTCCTCAAGTCCGAGACGCTGGAAGACCTCTGCATCACCCGGCCCGCGTCGCGGTTGAACTGGGGTATTCCGCTTCCGTTCGACCCCGAGTTTGTCACCTACGTCTGGTTCGACGCGCTGACCAACTACATCACGGTGCCCGCCGCGCTGGGCGATCCCGTGGTGAACGACGCTCTGAAGGGCTACTACCATCCGGCATCGGGCATCGGGAATCCGGCATCGGAGCTCTGGCCCGCCGACATCCACGTCATCGGCAAGGACATCATCAAGTTCCACGCCGTCTACTGGCCGATCATGCTCAAGGCGATGGGTCTGCCGTTGCCCAAGCAGATCCTCGCCCACGGCTGGTGGCAAAAAGACGGTGCGAAGATGAGCAAGAGCACCGGCAACGTGGTCGATCCGATCGCCGTCATCGACGAGTGGGGCGTGGACGCCTTCCGCTTCTATGTCGTGCGCGAGCTTGCGATCGGTCCGGACGGCAACTGGACCGATGGCGGCTTCCAAGCCCGCTATCAGTCGGAGCTGGCCAACGGCCTCGGCAATCTCATCAACCGCTCGCTCAACATGCTGAAGAAGTATCGGAACGGCGTGGTGCCGGCCCGGGCGAACGACCTCGAACCCGATGCGACCAAGGCTGTCGCGAACTTTGTCGCCGCGCTCAAGGCCAACGAACTGCAGGACGCACTGGTAGCGATCTGGAGCCTGGTGGGACGCGCAAACCAGTTCGTGGACCAGACCCGCCCGTTCACGTTGGCCAAGGATCCAGCGAAAGCGGCGGAACTGGACGCCGTGCTCTACAATCTGGTGGAAAGCTGCCGCATCCTTGCTGTCCTCCTGACGCCGTTCCTGCCGAGTTCCTCGGTGAAGATCCTCGCCCAGCTCGGCTTCGAGCAGACCGGTTCCACTGTTTGGGATGCGAAATGGGGCAACCTACCCGCCGGCCATGTGGTCGGAGAGCCGCTTCCCTTGTTCCCGAGGAAAGATCAGCCGAAGTCGTAGTCGTAGTCGTGGCAGGAAGCACTCCTGCGAAGCAGCATGCGATTGGAGACGTTTCAAGCCATGAGCATGGCCGAAATCCTTGAAGAGCTGCTCAAGCTCTCGCACAGAGAGCGCCGCGAGCTTTACCGCCGGATTCTCTCTCCGGAAGTGGAGCAGGCTGAATCGGATTCATGTGACCAGGCGGCTGCGGAAGCGTTTGTTTTGAATGGACCAGATGGAAGCCGATCATGCCCACGCCACGCGACGCCCGCAGGGGTGACATCTCGATTGTCGATCTTGGCATGGCCGCGAAGTTCGGCCCTGTTTGCTTCTGACGGACTTTCCTCTAGAGGATGAGTTGGCCCTCTTCACGATTCTTCCACACACGACGGCCCTGAAAGGGAATCGCTGGGAAATGTCCGTCCCCAAGCCGTTCCTTGCTCCGGGAGCGTTCCATCTCCAGCAGGTCCAATCCTTGTCGGAGCGCCTCCTCAAACCATGATCCGGCGAACTCCCGTTCGCGGCTACGACGGGATTACAGAACCACTTCTGTCCCGGTTCCCTTGTCGGTGAAGATCTCCAGGAGCACGGCGTGCGGCACGCGGCCGTCCACGAGGGAGACCTTCTCCACGCCGGCCTTCAAGGCGAAGACGGCGCTGTCCACCTTTGGGATCATGCCCTTGTCGATGATCCCGACGCGCTTCATTTCGGGGACTTCGCTGGTCTGGAGATGGGGGATGACCGTCTCGGGATCCTTCAAGTCGCGCATCAGCCCGGGCACGTCGCTCATGAAGACGAGCCGCTTCGCCTTGAGGGCACTGGCCACCATGGCGGCGGCCACATCGGCGTTGCAGTTGTGGATCTGGCCGTGTTCGTCGCGGGCCGTGGGGCTGATCACCGGGGTGCGGCCGCGGGCGATGCAATCGAGGAGCGGAGCGGTGTTGACCGCGATGACCTCGCCAACAAAACCAATGTCGAGCTCTTCGCCCGACGGCGTTTTCAGAAGGAGCTTCCGGCAGATGAAGATGTCCGTGCCGGCGAAGCCATCCGCCAAGCCGCCCAGCACGTTGATGGCGGCCACCACCTCCGGGTTGATCTCACGGCTGAGAACGCGATCGACCACCTTGACCGATTCCGCATCGGTCACGCGCTGGCCCTGGATGAACTGCGTGGCGATGCCGGACTTCTCCAGCGCCCTGGTAATGGCCTTGCCGCCGCCATGCACGACCACCGGATTGATCTCCACCGCTTCGAGAAAAACAATGTCGCGCGCCACGCCGTTGCGGACGGCTGGATCGGGGGAATCCATGAAGGATCCGCCGTATTTCACGACGAAGGTTTCGCCGGAGAACTTTTGAATATAGGGGAGCGCTTCAAGGAGCGTGTCCGCTTTCGAGATGAGGTCTTGCATGTCGGTCCATGGGCCTCAGGCCCACGATTTGTTGGCAGAGAAGAAAGGATTCGGGCGACGACTTCCAGCCCGGAAGATGTTCTTGCAGCAGGTGCGCGAGCAGTTCGGCGGGAACGGGATTGGAACGGTTGGTCAGGACGATCACCGCCACGCGGTCATCGACGAATCGCGCGATGAAGTTGCGGAAGCCGGTCGTCGAGCCGGCATGGGAATAGACCCGGCGGCCATTCCATTGGTGCACTTCCCAGCTCATGCTATACGGCACGGTATTATCGTTGGAGAGCTTCAGTGGATCGAAGGCGCGTCGCACGGTGGGCCAGCCGATGATCTGTTCGGCGTCCAACGCGTGGCACCATCGCGCCAGATCGTCGATGGAGGAGTAGATTCCGCCATCGCCGAGGGTGGCGCTCGTCACGCTCTGGTCGCTGGATCGGACGGCTCCGTCCTTCATTGAGTGCCCATAAGCCCGATGTTCGATGGCGTTTGTTCCCTCCAGATAGGCGACGGTTCTTTTCATCCCGGAAGGCTCGAAGAGCCGTTCACGGAAAAGATCCTCCAAGGGTCGGCCGGCGGCGCGGGCGGCGATCAGCCCCAGGACCACGTAGCCCGTATTGCTGTAGCGGAAGCCGCTGCCGGGCTCGAAGAACAACAGGGTGGACGCGTGGAGCAGCCTGACGACGTCCGCATCCGTGATCTGGTCGCGCTGCTTGTCGTCCACGAGATCTTCGTGGTCGGGCAGGCCGGAGGTGTGCTGGAGAAGGTGGAGGATCTGGATGTCGTCGGCGTATCGGGGCATTTCCGGCAAAGCGGAGCGGACCCGGTCGTCGAGCCGCAACCGGCGTTCATCGATCAATCCGAGGATGAGCGCGGCGGTGAACTGCTTGGAGACCGACGCGAGACGGAAGTTGGATTCCCTCTCGACCCGGGCACCCGAGCGGATATCGGCGACACCCAGGAACCGCTCGAGGACGGGGCGGTTCTCGCGGAGCACCGCGATGGCTGCGCCGGGAACCCCCTCGCCGGAATACGCGGCGAACACATCGTCCCCTTGGCTCACGCAAGCCGCCGGGTTGAAGGATTGCTGCGGTTCATGCGCTATTCTGAACACGGAGAGACGCTGGAGCGCCAGGGTTGCCGCGCTAAAGAATCGGTCTCGACGGCCCAGCGGTCCGCCCGCCACCGTTTCGCACATGAGCATCTTTTCCATCGCCGTGACCGGCGGGATCGCCTGCGGCAAGTCGGCCAGCGGCGAGGCCCTCGAATCGCTGGGCGTGCCGGTGCTCGACACGGACGCGGTCGGTCACGATCTCCTGTCGAACGATCCTTCGGTGAAGGCCGAACTGCGCGAGCGCTTCGGTCCAGCGGTCTTCGACGGTGACACGGTCGATCGCAAAGCTCTTGGCCGGGTGGTCTTCGCCGATGAATCAACCAGGCGGTCTTTGGAAGCGATTCTGCATCCGCGCATCCAGACGCGCGTTCGTCAATGGCTGGCCACGACCGGCGCCGGCCGACTGGCGGCGGTCCAGGTGCCGCTGCTCTTTGAAGTCGGCTGGGAAGGGGAGTTTGACCGGATCGTCTGTGTGGCCTGTTCACCTGCCGTCCAACGGGAGCGATTGCGCGGGCGTGGACTCGGCGATTCGGAGATCGACCAGCGGCTGTCGGCCCAACTGCCGGTCGAAGAAAAGATGAAACGGTCCAACATCGTCATCTGGACGGATGGACCGAAGGAACGTCTGGCGGAGCAGTGGCGGCGGGTGCTCGACGCGATCAAGGACTGAGCCGCCAGGCTTGGCATCCGCTCCGTCGCCCCTGGACCTACCGGCCACTACTTCTTGCCGGCTTTTTTCGCGGGCAGCGTGCTCAGCGTGTCCAATCGCTGCTGCACCTTCTCCAGCTCTTCTTTCAACGCTTTGTTCGATTTCTGTAGTTCCAGCACATCGGAGCGGAGGTCAGGAATGGCCGCTGCCGGACGCACGTCTTTGTCCAGGTTCTTCAGGGCCGATCCGGCAGCCTCTTGGAATCGGTCGTTGCGGGCCGACAGGGAAATCGCGGCCAGAGTCGAGCGCGACGCCGGATCCTTCAGTTGACCAAGGCCGTTGATGGCGCCGATGGCGACGGCCTCCCGAAGGTGCCGCGTCTGGTCGAGCAGGAGCTGCCGGACGGCTGACTTGTCATCGTCGTTCCGTGCGAGGTAGCCGAGGGTGTCCAGCGCGGTGGTCAAGCCGTGTCCGGCCAAGTCCGCTTCTCGGCGTGCAACGGCCAGGGTCAAAGGAGCGACAAACGCCGGGTCATCGAGCTGGCGCATCGTGGCGACGGCCCGGTCGAAAAGACTCTCCCCCACCGAATGGCTGTCGAGCTGGGCGATGAGGATTCGGCGGGCCGTCTCTCCGGGATGGCTCGCCAGCCCTGCAACCGCCGAGCCGACGATGTCCGGGTTCTTCTCGGAGTCGATGACCTGGGTCAACGTGGCGAGCGCCTTCGGATCGGTGAAGCCGCCGATGGCGTCGACGACGGCCTTCCTCGCCCGGGCCTCCTTCTGTGCGAGGGACGCCTGCAACGCGGTCAAGGCTTCATCGGTGCCGACCTTCCCGAGCGTCTTGGCGGCTTCCACGCGGACGAACCAATGCTCGTCTTCGTTGAGCATCTCGCGGAGCACTTTGATCGTGTCCGGCGCCTTGTCCTTGGCCAGACGCTCCAGCGCATCGATGCGCCCAATCGGATCGGAGGCATCGGCCAACTGGGCGAGGCTCATCACGCGCGAAGCCTTGAAGTCGATGCTGGCGAGCAAGCTCACTTCGGGATCGAGGCGCACGATCTTGGGCGCGGAGGGAAAGGCGAACTCGAAGTCGGCGGTGCGTTCGTCGATCTGGACGACCTTGTCCACGGTGCCGAAATCGCCCTTGAAGCGGAGCGTCAGCGGAAAGTGGAAGTCGAGCACGTCGTCGTTCACCGGCTGCGTCTGGCGAAGGGACACGCGGGCGATCCCGGTTTTGGCGTCCCAGCTGTAGTCGGCCTTCAAGGCCGGATTGCCACCGTGGTAGAGCCATTGGTCGAAGAACCGGTCGAGCGAACGGCCCGTGACCTCCTCGAAGGCCCGGAGCAGATCGTCGGTGACGACCGGCTGGAACTTGTGCGCCGCCAGATAGGTCTGGATCGACTTGCGGTAGAGATCGGGGCCGAACTCGCTCCGCAACATATGCAGGATCCAGGAGCCCTTCCCGTAGACGAGGCCGTTGAACTGGTCGCCCGCATCGGGCTTCAGCACGCGAGTGACGATGGCGCGCGTGTTGTTGGTCTGGCCCACGAGAGCGCGGGCCTTGTTCAGCATGGCGTAGCGGAATTCGTCGCGGCCGTGGAACGACCCGACAAAGAGCGCGTCGTAGTAGGTGGCGAAGCCTTCGTTCAGCCAGAGGTGGCTCCAGTCCTTGCAGGTCACGAGATCGCCGAACCACTGGTGCGCCAACTCATGCGCGACGAGGCTTTCGGAACTGCGGATCGTCTCCGAAGCGTCGTCGAAGAACGTCCGGTCGGTCAGAACCGTGAGACTGGTGTTCTCCATGCCGCCCGCCTGGAAGTCCCGGACCACCGCCTGGAAATACTTGTCCCACGGATAGGCCTGCCCGGTCTCCTTCTCGAAGAACGCCATCATGTCCTTGGTGTGACGGAACGAGTTCGCGGCATACGGGAGCTCGTCCGGCGGCACGATGAAGGCGAGGGGAACGTCGCCCTGTTTGTCCTCGATCAACTTGAAATAGCCGGCCACCAGACAGACGAGGTAGTTGGCGTGCGGTTTGTCCTGGACCCAGCGATGGGCGACGAGGCCCGTGGCGGAATTGGTCTCTATGCCGGTCTGATGGCCGTTGGCGAAGACCTCCATGCCGGCGGGCACGCGACAGACGATCTCCGTGGTCAGCTTGTCGTTCGGCGCGTCGAGCATTGGATACCAGTGCCGTTCCCCGATGGTTTCGCCCTGGGTGTAGAGATGCGTTTCCTCCGGCTTGTAGCCGAGTTCAGGCGTCCGGAAGAAGAGGCCGTTTTCGGGGTAGGCTTTGTAGTCGATGGTGACCGCCTGCTCCGCGCCGACGGGCAGGGGAGGATCGAAGCGGATGACGATCGCATGGTCCGTCGCCTGGTAGTCCTTGAGCGCAACCCGGGAGGTGACCGAGACGACACGGAGATCTTCGGCGTCCAGTCGCAGTTCCTCCAACGGGAGACCGATCGGCGTGAAGGTGATCTTGGTGCTGGCGATGATGGACCGTTCCTTGAAGTCCGGCGTCACATCGATCCGGAGATGGGTGAAGTCGGCTTTGCGATCCGGTGCGTAGCGCCGGGCCGATTCTCCGCCTGGCGCGAACGGCGAGGCGAGAGACTGGTGCTGGACGCCATGGACGCGACAATAGAAGTCCTCGGCGTGGAGGCTCGCCGCGGCTCCAAGGAGCGCGGCCAGGAAAGATGGGAATCGCTTGGACACGCGCAGTTTTTAGCCGGCGATCGGGTCGCTGGAAAGAGCTTCCAACCGTTTCCAGAGAAGCCTGTATGACTGCCTGCGGGCTGCCTCCGTTCCGCCTCTCCTGCTTGAGACGGGTTTTCTGCCCAAGAATCGGTCAACGGTTTATCGGGAGAACGGTCCAGCGGGATCTTGGCCGCGTTTTAAATCTCGGCAAGGGACATTGCCTTCTAAGCTGGGCCGAGAACCTCCTTGTTCTTTCCGTAATTTGATCGAGCAGGAGCGAGTGCTGCGATGAGGACAAACAGGCGGCGCAGGGCAAGGGTAGAGGAATCGATGAAATGCTCTTTTCGGAACAGGCACGGCGCGTATCGGAGAGCTTGTCGTTTGAGGGTTGTTACAGATGGAATCAAAGTTGATCCGATCGGTCTTGGCCTGAAACAAAAGGGGCACTGCGAAGTGGGGCCCACGTCGGCACCGCGATGCCTGGACCTAAACGGAGGCGATGGCAGCGGGCCGGGAGGGCCCTTTTGGGGATAGCGGACGGGATTTAAAGCGGACCGGGGATCAGAGGCCCCCGGGGACTGGCACGACGGGAGTCGCCTCGGGTTGAGGCGGGTTGCCCTGCACCGGAAACGAGATGACGGGAACACCGCTGTTTGCTGGGAGCTCCGGAACCTGATCGGAAAGGGCGCGATGTTCGTTGAGCAGCTCCGAGAGGCGTTTTTGTTGGAGAGAGTTCTTCTTTTCGGCGAGCTCTTTTTCCAAATCCGCCTTCCGCAGGATGAGTTTCTGCAGCTCGGACTGAACTTCCGGCAACTGGGCATTCTCCCGCTTGAAGCGTTCGATCTCCTGCGGAAGGGTCTGGCGTTCCCGCAGGTCGGCGTTGCGGGCTCGGAGCTTGTTGAGGTCGCCAACGGTCTGTTGGAGCCTTGTCTTCTCGTTTGTGAGGTCCGATTGCTTCGCGAAGGTGAAGCCGGCCCAGGCCAGAGTGAGGACGAGCAAGACCATGGGTGGCAGCAGTGAGATCATTGGGCTCTGGCTCAGCGGTTGCGGCGATTCCGGATGGCATCTCCCGGCGTGCGGGTTTCCTGGCCTCCAGGACCGACTGAAATAACCTCGAACTGTTCCGGCGAACCTTCGCGGAGCAGGTCGGCCGGGACGAACTGGAGCAAGTCGTCGAGGGTCGGGGACGTAGCTCCGTTGTTCGCGTCGCGGAAGCTCTTAATGGCGTCGATGGCGGCCTTGCTGGCATCGGCGCTGAGCGTTCCGTCCGGACCTCTGAGTCGACTGATCAACTGTTGGGCGGGGCTGGGATTTCCCTGGGCGGCTTCGGTCCGGGCTCGGAGTTCACCTTGGGCGTTTGCTTGGGCGATGACCGCGGCCTGTTGGGCTCTCACGCCGGTCAACTGCTGGATCTTGACCGCCAGGTCCTTGATTTCAGGTGTTTCTTCGGCATGGACGTTCTTGGCGGCAATTTCGAGAGCCTCGATTTCGCGGGTCAGAGCGAGGGATTGGTTGCGGAGGGCGAGAAGGTCTGAATTGGCTGAGCGAAGAGCGTCCATATCCTCGCTTGGCAGGCTGGCGGCGAGGCCTTTGTTGGTGGCGTCGAGCTGCCTTGCCTCCTCCGCAGACTGCCGAAGCAGGTCCATTTCGGCTTGCCGAACGGGATCCGACGAAAAGATCCAATAGGCGGTGGCGCCGATCGCGGCGACCACTGCGATGCCCCATGTTGTCTTGGCCGCTTGAGAAATCATACGAAGTGTCCGGCAGTATAACGTTGGGGCCGGGAAAATGTTTCGGGCAATTGCCGGTCAGGATTTCTGGCCCAGCATTCCGCGAAGCAGGCGATAGAGCTGCTCCGGGGGGAAGGGCTTCCAGAGGGACGGTCTGCCGGATTCGCGGATGAACGTCTCCACCTTCGAGTCGTCGCTGAAGCCGGTCATGAAGACGAAGCGTTCGGCGATGTGCGGTTTGGTCTTCTGTACCGCCAAGTAGAACATCGGTCCGGGCATGTGGGGCATCATCACGTCGCAAAGGACGACATCGAAGTCCTCGGCCATGATCTTCTTGAGGCCCTCGGCTCCGTTGGGGACCGACTCGCAATCGTAGCCCCGGAGGTTCAGGTCGTGTCGGAGCAGTTCGGCAAACTCGAGGTTGTCCTCGACGGCTAGAATGCGGGGTTTTTTTGGCTCGGATTGCATGCGGATGTGGTGCGCGAGGCGGGAATCGAACCCACAACCTACGGCTTCGGAGACCGTCACTCTATCCAATTGAGCTACTCGCGCATCCAGGATCGATTTGAAGACTAGGAACTGCCCGACAAACCGGCAAATGCTAAAACCGTCGGGTCCGGCTAAACAGCGGTGCCGGAAGGAGCTTGATCAGGTGGTGCGCGGTGCAGGTTTCGAACCTGCGACCCCTACCGTGTGAAGGTAATGCTCTACCACTGAGCTAACCGCGCATCGTGGGCGGAGAAACTAGGTTGGCCGGGATTTGGAAGGCAAGGTTTTCTTCGTCTCTTCCAGATTGGGTTTGATCGAGCTATTCGTCTTCCAAATCAGCGGCGCCGTTGCCTTCGGCCACGGGGGCCACGCCGTATTCGTGGAGCTTGTTGCGGAGGGTGCGGATGCTGATGCCGAGGTGTTTGGCGGCATGGGTCCGGTTGCCGCTGGTAAACTCCAGGGCGAACATGATGGCGCGCTTTTCGATTTCGGCGAGAGGCCGCGGTTCATCGACATCCCCGTTGGAAACGGACGACACGATTGTCGGAACCGGTGCGGAGGGCGTCGGGCCTGGGTTCAGGCCGAAGTGCTCGCAGTCGAGCATTCCGCCGTCGCCGCAGAGGATCACGGCACGCTCCACGACGTTCTGGAGTTCGCGGACGTTGCCGGGCCAGGAGTGGATGTTCAGCGCCCGGAATCCTTCGTCAGAAATGCCTTTTGCCCGAACGCCGTGCTTCCGGTTGAACCGCTGCATGAACTTCTGGGCGAGGGCGGGCACGTCCTCCATGCGTTCTCGGAGAGCGGGGACGTGGACGGGGACGACGTTGAGGCGGAAGTAGAGATCCTGGCGGAATTCCTTGCGCTCGACGCTCTCTTCCAGGCGACGATTGGTGGTGGCGATGACGCGGACATCGACCTTGATGGTTCGATTGCCGCCGACGCGTTCGAGCTCCCGTTCCTGGAGCACGCGGAGGAGCTTGGCCTGGACCTGGAGGGAGACCTCGCTGACCTCGTCGAGGAGAATGGTTCCGCCATGGGCCAGCTCGAAGCGGCCTTCGCGTTTGTTCATCGCTCCGGTGAAGGCGCCTTTTTCGTGGCCGAAGAACTCGCTCTCGATGAGGTTTTCCGGGATGGCTGCGCAGTTGACCTTGATGAAGGGGGAGTTGCCTCGGGGGCTTTGGCGGTAGAGTGCGCGGGCGACGAGTTCCTTGCCGGTGCCGCTCTCGCCCTGGATCAGGACGGTCGCCTGGGTGCGGGCGACCTTGGCGATCAACTGGCGCAGGCTCTCCATGGCGGGGCTGTTCCCCAGCAGCTCGTAGCCGGAGTCCTGGTCCTCCTCGTGGATCAGGTAGCGGTTCAGCTTGAGGATCTTGGAAAAGTCCTCGGCCTTCTTGAGCGTGACCTCTATGTGTTTCCTCGAAAACGGTTTAGGCAGGTAGTCGAAGGCGCCGTTCCGCATGCATTCCACGGCGGACTCGATGGAGCCGAACCCGGTGATCATGACGACAAGAGGCTTTGTCGGGCGGGCTTGGAGTTCGCGGAGGAGATCGGTGCTTTCGCCGTCGGGAAGCCGGACATCGGCGAACATCAGGTCAAAATTGTCCTTGGCGAGAAATTCCTGGGCCTGGGCAATGGTCTCCGCTGCGGCGACGTCGCAGCGAAGTTCACGAAGCTGCTGCGCCAGTGCGTTGCGGATGATGATGTCGTCTTCGAGGACGATTACTTTTTCAATCGACATGCGGTTTCAATGCTGTCCCTGGCGACGGTAGAGATCCGCCACGAAATGCGGCCGTTGGCGGTTGGCTGACGGGATGTCGCGTGGCGGCACCAGACCTCGACGCAGAAGAGACTGCTCGTTTTCGCGATCGAGCATGATGATCTTCATCGTGAGGTCCTGCGTCTGCCTGAGAAGCGCATTGATCTCAGGATGTTCTGCCCGGTGCTCTGGGGAAAGCACCGTCCATTCCGTTCGCAGCTTTTTGAGCTTGGCGACCGAGTCTTTTAAGCGCCCCAAAAGGGCCTGCTTGTCCGCGAAGGACGGCTGCAGGGTCGTTTCATTGCCCTGTCGCAAAGCCTGGCCTTCGCGTTCCACGAGGCTGAACAGGTCCTGAGCGACGACTTGATGTTCCTTCAGATGATCCAACAACTCCCGGCAATCCGTCATAAGGAGGAGGCAGCATTGCTCACGACGCCGGAAGGACGCAACAATTCCCGTTCGATGGCGGACTGGTTGATCCAGGCGAGATGGTCCTTCCGCCATTGCGCCATCTCGATGACGGCTTTCAATGCGGGACCGGCGGTGTCCGCGTCCACCGCCTTGCCTGACTCGAGGATACGGTCGTAGACCTCGGTGGCCTTGGCGGTCTGCTGGAGTCGTTCGTAGACGAGGCCGGTTTGGTAAAGGACTGGAAGCTGCCAGGCGGGGTCGCTGTTGATGGAGGCCATCGCGGAATAGATCGTCAGCGCGTCGAGGTAGTCGCCATTGCGGTAGAACTGGTTGGCGAGGTCGTTGCCGGCGCGTTGCTGCCAGTAGGCCCACCGCTCGGGCGAGGTCTTCCGGTTCTCGTTCTGCTGGTCGAGAAGCGCGATGACCTGATGGGTGGCATCGCCGTTTCTTCCCAGCTGTTTGTAGACCTGGGCCAGGATGAAACGCACTTCGGGGACCTCCTCGGCGCCTTTGTGCTCTTCGAGAAACGATTCGCCCTCGGTAATCGTTTCGTTCGACTTGCCCAAGGCGGACAGGCAACGGATGAGCTTGAAGTGGACGTGGGGGCGGTTCAGTTCCGGGGCAGCCTGCTTCAGCATCCGCGCGTAGAGATGCCAAGCCTCCTCGTAGTTTGCGTCCAGAAAGATGGTGTCGGCGATCTCGGTCTGGGCTTGGAGGACCAGTCGCTTGTAGTAGGCCATTTGGTCGAGCTTCAGCTGGAGGGCGCTCGACATGACGAGGTAGAAGCGCGAGACCGCCATGCGGTGCGCACCGAGTTCTCGATAGATCAATCCCTGCCTAAGATAGACCTCCGGCACGGTCGGATCCTCCGGGTAACGCTTGATATATTGGGAGAAGATCTGCGCCGAGCGTGTCAATTTGTGCTGGTCCTGGGCGATCAACGCCAGCTCCAGCATCGCCTGACGGTGGATCTCCGTCGGGGCGTTGGTCGACATCAGTTTTTCCAGGGCGGCCTCGGCGCGCGGGTAGCCGAGTTCACGGCGCTGCTCGCGGGCGAAATCGAGGTCCTTCTGGAAATCGTAGGCCACCAGTGAATTCTCGGGCTTGGGTGGAGGGACCAGGTTGCTGCTGGGGATGGGGGCGCCGTCGTCGAGGTACGGAAGCTTCTCAACGAGGGGAGACGGTTCCGGCGAAGGCGATTTTGGATCCATCGCCCCGGCGTGGGCCGCGGGGGCTGCGAGAGACGGGGTCGCAGGTGCTTCAGACCCATGCTCGACGGCAAAGGCCGAGGTGACGGCCAGCGACAACACGATCGCGGCGATCGTGGATCGGACCCCGGATTGAAGCCTGCGGCGGAGCATCATGGACCTTTCTCGTAGGTGGCGGAGCTTCGGATCGGCGGCAGCGGGTCCACCGGAGGCCGAAAGTCGACCGGTATCGACACTCCGCCAGCTCCCAAGCCGGAACGACCCGTGAAATAACGGACAAGGACCGAAGGAGGAACGTATAGGCTGTCGGGTCTCATTCCGCTGATAAATTCACCGATCGAATTGCTGACGATCAAGCTCACGATCGCTTCCGGCGGCGCAGGGACTTTGATGGGCACCACGTTCTTCGCGACCGGTGGGCTTTCGCCCGCAAGCGGCTCTGCTGGAGGCGCCAGCGTGGGCACGGGCTCAAGGACCGCAGGGCGCGCCGTCTTCGGTGGATCCAAGAACCGGATCGCCGCCGGGCCGATCGATGCCAAGTATCCTGTCGATGCGATTAGTTCGGCGCTTCCAAGGCCCGTGAGGGCCAAAAGCACCACGATATTGCGTCCATGCATAAAATACTCATCCCCGTTGTCTTCCTGTCCGTGCCCGTCCTAGGCGTTGGAAAGTTCTTTGCCGCTCAATTGGGCGAGGGCCTCTTCGAAAGTCGCGGCGAAACGCCACGAGGCCGTCTCTTCGTATTTGCGGCACTCGTTGCTGACGATCTCGGAGCCCATCATGCGCAGCTTGAGGGAGAGTTCGCCGGTGAGTTGGATGACCTCGAGGCCTAGCTTGATCAGCGAGATGTCGGCCACCTTGAGTTGGCTGAGATCGAAGATGACCTTGTCGAGGCCCGTGTCGACTGCTTCGGAGATCTTGGTGCGGAGGTGGATCGAGACCTCGTTGGCGGTGTGGGCGGTGAATCCTGCCGGCAGTGTGACCAGCAGCACTCCGTTCTTGTGCTGGAAATATTTGTAGGAGGTGTCGAGCGAAAGGGCGCGAGCGATCTTGTTCTTGATGTCGTCCATGTCGATCGGCTTTGTGATGATGCCGGTGAACCCCATCTGCTGGGCCCTGGACTGGTCTTCCATTGCGGTCTTCACGCACATGCCGAACACCGGGACGGACTTCGTCTTGTTGTTCGTTCGGAGCATCTGGAAGAGCGTGAAACCGGCGCTTTCGGGGAGTGAGAGACTGAGGAGAATCGCATCGGGATTCTGGCTATGGCAGTAGTCGACCGCCTCGCCGTTGGTGGCGCGGCCAGTGACGGTCCACGTGGTGTCCTTGAGCCCCTGGGCGATCAGTTCGGTGATCGCGGGCTTGTCGTCGACGACAAGGACCCGCAACGGATCATCGAACCGCTTCGCCTTCGTCGTCGTCCCGCCCTTGGGCTTGAGATCGATGATGCGACTGACACGGTCCACGATGAGCTCTTCTTTGAAGGGCTTGATCAGGTAGTCGCGGACGCCCTGCTTGGCGATCTTAAGGACGTTGTCGCGCCCGGCCTCGGCGGTCAACATTATGACCGGAATGCCCTTTAGATCAGGGTCGGACTTGAGTTTTGTAAGCGTCTCATACCCGTCCATCACCGGCATGGTGATGTCGAGGATGATGATGTCCGGTTTTTCCTTCGAGGCGACGGCGAGGCCTTCGACGCCGTTGCAGGCCTCGAAGACTTCGCAGTCGTAGGACTTGAACGCCTTGCCGATGATCAGCCGGATGGTCTTGCTGTCGTCGACGGTTAGAATCTTTGGGCCCATGTTTTTTAGTCGGCAGATTTCAGGAGCACCTCAATGACAACCTGATGGTTTTCCGAAGTCCGGAACGAACGGACGGCCCGCTCCGTGTTGCTGACGCATTCGATCACGAAATTGCTGCCCCGCACGATGGAGGGGATGGTCAGGACGGTCTGGACGCCGCGTTCGAAGAGCTTCGCCTTGACGTTGCCGACGATCATGTTGGCAACCTCTCCCACCGTGTCGTTGACCAAGTCGTCCGCCTCCGGACTGGACTCGTCGAGCCCGACCGTCGTTGCTGCGATCTTCCTGGCGAGCCGTGCGCTGCAATAGACATAGACGACGCCCGTCATTTCGCCGATGAAGCCGACGGCTCCGGCCACGTGGGGTTCGCCGTTCAGGATCAGGGAGCCCGATTCTTCGGGAGTGATCGAAAGACCGAACGCCTGGCTGAACACGTCGACAACGGCGCATTTCACGAGGTCGTCCAGATTCAGTTTCATCTTTGAACTCCATCGGCGGTGCGCTCATCCACTTGAGCGGAAAAGGGGAGCCGGAGGACAGCTGGATGCGGGTTGATGGCTGCGAAGTCCTCGATTCGAAGTTTCCTTCGCCACTGGGGGTTAATGGATCCCGAAAGCTGTCGATACATTCGGAAATGTCTTTCACGCTCAGCACCCCGACGAAGGAAGTGATTCCTCTCGAATCATCGCAGATCGAGAACCGGCTCCGGCAGTGCCCGCGTCTTCCGTCGCTCAACAGCATCAACAGCGCCCTGCGCGAGCTGCTCACCGCCGACCAGCGCTACACTTCGCAGATCGCCGAGGTGATCCGCCGCGATCCGAGTCTCACGGCCCGTCTCCTGCGCCTGGTCAACTCCGTCTACTACGGGCTGTCCGCGCCGATCAACAGCATCGAGGAAGCGGTCTTCTATCTGGGTATTCGCCAGATCCGGCAGTTGGCCATGGTCACTCCGGTCATCGAGGATTTTCAGAAGCTGGCCGGTCCAAGTCCCTTCAAATGGCGTGAATTCTGGCAGCACTGCATCGGAGTCGCGATCGTGACCCGGGAGGTGCTGGGGGCCGTCCAGGCGCCACCGGACGAAGTGGATTATGTGGCCGGTTTGACCCACGACGTCGGCAAGATCGTCATGGCCTCGGCCTTCCCCGACCATTTTGCAGAGATCCATCGGCGAATGGCCGAGAGCGGCCGGGCACTTTTGACGGTCGAGGCCGAAGTGCTGGGCGTCGACCATGCGATGCTCGGGGCTCTCTACTTAAAGAACCATCATTTGCCCGATGTGCTCGTGGAGACCGCTTTGCACCACCACGACCCGGCCAAGGCCGGCCATCATGCCCACATCGTCGCGGCCGTGCAGATAGCGGATCTCATGGTCCGAAATGCCCATATTGGAGACAGCCTCAACCAGGGAACGGTGACCGCCGAGACCTGCTCGTCTGCCGCTGGCTGGGGAATTCTCTACCCCGCGCTCACCGACGCCGAGAAGGCCATCGCCCAGGCGAATCTCGACCGTTGCATCGCGCGGTTGCCGTCGATGCTCGAAGGTCTCGTTTAATCCAGCCGCAGAGTCTCACGCTCCGATCCGTTCGCGGATCGACTGGCAGATTTTCGTGCTCCATTCTTCGAGCACGGATTTTTCGGGCCCTTCGATCAGCAGCCGGGCTTTCGGCTCCGTGCCGGAGTAGCGCAGCAGCACGCGGCCACCGTGTGGTTTGACTGCGGCTTCGGCTTCGGCAAGGAGTTCCAATACCCGGCCCAATTCTTCAAACGGCGTTTTTTCGCGCACCCGGACGTTGGTCACAAGCTGGGGAAACCTTGTCCAGCAGCGGGCCAGCTCGGACAGTGGCTGCTGGCGGAGCTTTATCTCGCGGAGAATCTGGAGGGCCGCGACCAAGCCATCGCCCGTGGAAGCGTGGTCGGCGAAAATGATGTGGCCACTCTGTTCGCCACCGAAGTTGTAGCCGCCACGGAGCATTTCATCGATCACATGCTTGTCGCCGACCGGAGTGCGAACGGTCCGGCCACCGGCTTTGGCAATGGCGGGCTCGAGGCCGGCGTTGCTCATCACCGTGGCCACCAGGGTGTTTCCGCGCAGGGTTCCCGCCGCGAGCATGCCGATGGCGGTGATCGCCATGATATCGTCTCCGTCGATCATCTTGCCGCTCTCGTCGCAGAGGAGGACCCGATCGGCGTCCCCGTCATGGGCGATGCCGAGATGGGCTCCGTGTTCGCGGACCTTCGCGCACATGGCTTCGGGATGCATGGAGCCGCAGTCTCGGTTGATGTTTCGGCCATCGGGGGAGTTCCCGTAGACGTAGATCTCTGCGCCGAGCTCGCGCAACACGCAGGGGGTCGACTTGTAGGCGGCTCCGTTGGCGCAATCGACCACGATGCGGAGCCCCTCCAAGGTCATGCCGCGCGGGAACGAAGACTTGGCATATTCGATGTAGCGCCCGAGAGCGTCGTCGATGCGGACGGCCTTGCCGATCTCTCCGGCGGTGGGACGGATCGATTCGATGTCGCCGCTGAAGACCAGTTCCTCGATCTGTCGCTCGATCGTTTCATCCAGCTTGTAGCCGTCGGCGCGGAAGAACTTGATGCCGTTGTCGTCGAAAGGATTGTGGGAGGCGGTGATGACGATGCCCGCATCGGCCCGAAGGCTGCGGGTGACATAGGCTACGCCGGGAGTCGGCAAAGGGCCGATGAACAGGACGTCCACGCCCATCGACAGAATGCCCGCGGCCATCGCGTTTTCCAGCATGTAGCCGGAGAGGCGCGTGTCTTTGCCGATGACGATCTTGTGCTTGCCTCGCCCGCGTGACTGCGTTTCCAGGCTCTTGAAAACATGGGCCGCGGCACGACCCAGCTTCAGCGCTGTTTCGGCGGTGACCGGTTCCACGTTGGCGGTGCCGCGAACGCCGTCGGTGCCGAAAATTCTCTTTGATTGGGTCATGGTCAATGGAATGGGGGTTCGACGCTATCCGCGATTACTTTGGGCGGTTTGACCTCCTTGAGATTGACTCCGTCGGGCAGGTCGACCCGGACGACGATCTGGTCGTTCGGTTTCAGAAGTTCAATGCCGGCGAGATGGACGTAGGCCAGGAGGTCCTTCGCTTCCAAGTTGTTGATGACGGACTTTTCGCCCTGGACCGCGACGGTGACCGAACTCGGGGTGATGTGGATCAGCCGGCCGTCGTTCGCCGTTTTCATCAGATACAACTGAAGCTCGAAGCTGCGGGTGGCGAAGCTGTGGGGCTGAAACACGAGGGCGAGGTTGCCTCCGGTGATCTGGGTTTGGACCACCACCCAGATGAGGAGCGCGATCATGAACGACAACGCCTTGAGCCAGAAGTTTTGGAGGATGAAAGGGCGGATCGACATGTCAGTCGGCCTTGGCGTCGTGGCTTTGGGAGCGCTGGATCAAAATGGAGCGGATCCACTCCACCGCCGTGCGCGGTTTGCTCCGCATCAACAGCGCGGAGGTCAGGAAAGCCCGGAGTTGCTCAAGTGTCACTCCCCGGATGAGCCGGCCTTCGCTCGCGTAGGAGATTCCACCCGTCTCTTCGGACACGACCACGACGATCGCGTCGGTCTCCTCGGTCAGTCCGATGGCGGCCCTGTGGCGTGTCCCGAGCGAGGGACTCAGATCGCTGCGGCGAGTCAGCGGGAAGACGCAGGCGGCCCGTGAAATCCGGTCGCCGGCCAGGATCACGCCCCCGTCGTGGACCGCGTTGTTGGGGAAGAAGAGCGTCTCGAACATCTCCGGCGTGGCGGCGCAATCGATGTTCACCCCGGAACTCACCGCGTCTTGCAACGGGACCGTTCGTTCCACGGCGATCAACGCGCCGATCTTCACTTCCGAGAGCCGTTCCACCGTGTCGATGATGATCTCGATCGTGTCCCGCTGCTGCTTGACGGGAGTGAACATCGATTGGGTGCCGAGCCGGGCGAGGATCCGGCGAATCTCGGGTTGGAAGAGAACGACGACCGCGACCGCGGAAAAAGCGAAGAATTTCCCCAAAAGCCAGGCCAGAACTTCGAGACGCATCAACGCCGCCAACCCTTCCATTCCGAGAAGCACGACCGCGAGCCCATAGGCCACCGGTGCGCCGCGGGAGCCCCGTATCAGGTTCAGGGCATAGTAGATGCCCACCGCGAGGAGAGTGATCTCCACGCTCGCACGGAACAGAGTTAGCCAAATTCCGGTCATCAACGGTGCTCCCTCAGCGCGGCGGTCATCCGGAAGGCTTGGCAAGTCGCCGCGACGTCGTGGGTCCGGACGATGGCCGCTCCGAGCCCGACAGCCCAACAGGCTCCGGCCAGACTTCCGGGAAGACGATCCCCGACGGCGGCTCCTGTCAGGCGACCGATGAAGGACTTTCGGGAAATCCCCACCAGCAGCGGACGCCTGCGGTTTCTAAGAGCGTCCAACCGGGCGAGCAATTGTAAATTGTGTGCCAACGTCTTACCGAAACCTATTCCGGGATCGAGGGCGACTCTTTCCGCCTCGACGCCGCATGCTGCCAACCTCTCCAGGCGGTCTCCGAAAAAAGCGTCCACTTCCGCCACCACGTCCCAGTAGCGCGGCGCTTCCTGCATCGTGCGCGGCGTTCCGCGCATGTGCATGGCCACATAGCCCGCTCCGGCGTCGGCCACGATTCGCCAAAGGGCGTCGTCCGTTCGATTCGCGGCCACGTCGTTGATGATCGCGGCGCCGGCGGCCAGCGCGGCTCGGGCCACGGCGGGTTTCATCGTATCAACGGAGATGGGAACCTTCGTTTGCCGGGCCAAAGCCTCGATGACCGGCAGCACCCGATCCATTTCCTCGGCCTCCGGGACCGGTTCCGCGTCCGGCCGGGTGGATTCGCCGCCGATGTCGAGCAGGTCCGCGCCTTCCTCCGCCAGTTTCAAGGCATGCGAGACGGCGGCCGCCGTTTGGTCGAACCTTCCTCCGTCGGAGAACGAGTCGGGCGTGACATTGACGACACCCATCACCAAGGCGGGGCGGGGAAACTCGAAGCGGAAACGCTGTCCGGACCAGATCATCGTGATGAAGGGTTCGCCCGCACCGGCTGGAGCCATTCCACGACCAACGACACGAGCGCGTCCGCGATTTCACCCACGATTCGATCGGGCATGCCAATGGCCGGATGGGCGGACTGGGTGAGAAGATGGATCTGGTCGTTCACATAGTCGATGACCACGAACTCGCCGGCTTGGTCGAGGCAGATCTCGGTCGAGAACAGGATCAAACCGGACAGATCGGCGATCCTGCGGGTGATCGTATGCAAAGGACCGAGCCCGAGCCGTTCGGTGTCCGAAGCCGTCAGTTCCCGATAGCGGTCCGTGAAGCAATTCCACCAGCAAGCCCAGGTCTTTCCGGCCACGTGGTAGACGCGGAAATAGCCCGGTTCCCCATCCAGGAGCGTGGGCGCGATCTTCTTTTGGGCCAGGATCGACCGGTCCGGCCAAGCCCCCTGGGAGCGGGCAATATCCGCCGGCCCCAGAGCGTCGAGCACGACGCCGCGCCGCCCGTATCCGAGACTGGGTTTGATCACGAACGGAGATCCCAGCAACGCGGCCTGAGTCTCGTCCGGTCGCCATTCGGCAGCGGCTTTCGAGTCCAAAATGATCGTCGGTGGGACATGGATCCCGGCATGGATCAACCGGGGATGCATGGCCGCCTTGTCGAACGCGCGTAGAGCCTTTGAAGGAGGATCGATCATCCGGACGCCGCGGGTCTCGGCCAAGGCCACGAGCCGGGAAAAAACGTCTTCGGGCGCGTGGTGCTCGCTGTGGAGATTGACCAAGGCGCGGGCCGCGACGCGATGCTGGAGCAGCGCGTCGAGGAAGGCGGGGGCCCAGAGGGGTTCGACCAGGAAGAAATTCAGCCCCGCCTCCGCACAACGGTGCTGCACGCGCTGGATGAAGAAGTCATCCGTGTCCAGCGCGTGGGTCAGGACGAGGTCGTATACCCGTGGCGCCACGGCTCAGTAGGACTCGGTCTTGCTGTCGGACTTCGGCCGCTGGATCAGCTCTATCTCGTAGCCCTCCGGCGCGTCGATGAAGGCGAATCCGCTCTGGCCGTCGGGCTTCAACGTCGGGCCGTCGGAGAACTTCAGACCGAGTTTGGCCAAGTGCCGCCCGAACGCCTCCAGACTTTCCACCTCGAAGGCCAGATGGGTCAGATCCGGCTGCACCATCACGGGACCGCTGCTCGGGAAGCTGCACAGCTCGATCAACTCCTCGCTGCCGGGCGTCTTGAGAAAGACCAGAGTCGAGCCGCGCGGCGACTCGTGCCGCCGGACGACTTCGAGACCCAGCACCTCGGTGTAGAACCGGACGGAAGCATCCAGGTCGTTCAGGCGATAGCGGGTATGGAGCAGCTTTTTGACGATCATGGAGCCGACTTTGTGGCGAGTCGTCCGAGCGTGCAATGGCCGAACTGTTGCGGCGAACGGTTCGGGGGTGTCGGCAAAGCTTGGATCGCCTCACCGGGTCATCCGGAGGCGCTCCAGGTGTTCGTCCAACCGCTTCGGCGAAACGGGCTGGGCGGTCCCCAGTTCCTGCGCGAAGAGCGAGACCTTGAACTCTTCGACCATCCAACGGAACTCCTCGGCCAAGGCCCGGCCTTCGTCCGACTTCGGCGGCGTCGCGGCGAGTTGCTTCCTCGCGGCGACGTAGGGCGCGACCTGGTTCGCCCGCTCCTGTTCCTTCGGAGGATTGCCGGCGGCGCGTTCGATCCTCAGCAGCAGCGCCTTCAAATAGCGGGGCAGCTGCGGCAGGCGCTCGGACGGAATCGTCTCGAGGAACCGCGGCGGCAACAGCGCGAAGAGCTCGTTGGCCAAAGGACTCGTTGCAGCGGTGGTGGTCGCTTTCGGAGCAGCCGGCTTGGCGGAAAAAAGAGTGAGGGCATCCAGCGACTTGATCGGCGCCTTCACGAGCGAAGGTGGAATGGCGCCGCCAAGACGCTCCACGATCTGTTGGCGGAGCTGGAGGATCGGGCCCAGTCGCTCGGCGAGGCGCTGGACCGCTCCGCGCAGTTGTTCGCGCGTCTGCTCGACGGCGGCATCGAACGCGGCCTTGGTCAGAGCGGGCAGGGGAGCCTTGGGCATTACGAGGCGGCGGATGTGTGCAAAAGCGCTTTCCTGGAGGTCGTCGCTCGATCCCAGCGGCGCGTAGGCGGCGGAAAACTTGCTGAAAGTGCGCAGATCTTTCTGCACCCAGGCAAGGTCCTTCTGGAGGGCCAGTTCGATCAACCTCGGCAAGCCGTTCGCGCCCGCTTGTCGAGCGGCTTCGGCGGTCCGGAAGAGGCGGACGCCGACGGTTTTGTCTTCGACCTGCAGCCCGGGCCAGGCGGTCATCGCACCCGAGGGGTCGCCGGTGACTTCGATCCGCTCGGGCAGGTCGCCGAAGGTCCACCCCCCGACCGCCGGGCGTTCCCATCGTTCCGTGACAAGCCGCCAGGCGTTGGAGGGCGCGGCGGGTTTCTGCGGGACATTGACGAGCTTGTCCTTCAGCGCTTCCAGATCCCTTCCGACGGCGATCGGTTTGCGTCGGTGATCGACGATTTCCACACGGGGCCGCAGGTGAGCAGGAATCGCTTCGGCGGACCACGACGAGGGCGGGATCTCGATGCTGTATCGTCGGTGGATGAACCGACCCAGATCTTCTTTCAAGGAAGGGCCTGAAGGCTGGAATTCGAGGGCGATCTCGGCGGCCCTTTCCTGCAGCGGCATGAGCTCGCGGCGGAGGGTCTTCGGCAGGGAGCGCAAGAGCTCCAAAGCCTGCTCGCTGCGCAGACCGGGCACGGCCCACTCCAAAGCGGCGGGCGACATGGAGGCTGCGATCTCGGCGGGAAGCTGGATGGTGACTCCGTCCCATTCTTCGCCGGGCGCGTAGGCGTAGCGAAGCGGCAGGGCGATTTCGTGCACGCGGATGGCATCCGGAAAGGCTTCCGTGTCGAAGTCCAGCTTCAGGTCGCCGATCAGATCGGCTTCGGTGGCTCGGAGCGAATCTGCACGACCCGCTTCGCGCAGCCAGCGGTTCAGCTCGTCCCGGGAAGCCACGACGGCGTCGGCAATTCTGGCGGCATAGAATCCGACCATCGCCTGGTCGAGATCCCCGAGTTCGTAGCGGCGGACGCGGGTTTGCCAGTTCTCGATCTTTTGGCGGATGCCGCGGTTGTGCGCGAGGAAGGGGTATTGGGAGAAGTCCCTCACCCCGTCCCTCTCCCCATCCGATGGGGAGAGGGTGGCCGATAGGCCGGGTGAGGGGAGGTCCGCATCGTCACCTCGGCGGCTACGGATGGGCGGAAAGAGGTCGCCCTCCACCAAGGCCGAGCGCAGGAAGATCTTGGTCGCGTCGGCCGGATTGATGTTCGCATAGGCGACCTTGCGCCGGGCGACTTCGAGGCCGTGCAGGGTGGAGATTTCCTCGACCATCACCCGGCCGGCGGCCGCGCTCCAATGCGGGTTCTGGTGCGTGACCCTGCAGCAATGGGGCGCGATCTGGGCGATCCATTGCGGATCGATGCCGGCCAGGGTGCGGGCGAAAAGCTGCGACGTTTCGACGATCTCGCCGGCCACGATCCAGGCAGGCTGGCGGGTCTTTTCTTTTTCGGCCACGTCCTCCCGTTGGCGCCGGTCATGGGCGGTCTTCTTCTTCGGCTCGCCGCGTTCGTAGAGGGCCGAGCCGGGGAAGACCGTGAGCAGACGGTTGCCCGAACCTTTGTAGGCGTTGCGCTCCTCGCGCCGGGCCACATGGCCGATGAGTCCCGCAAGAATCGAGCGATGAATCGCGTCGTAGAGTTCCTCCCCAGTGGGCTTGCGGCGTTGGCGGGTGCGGTCGGCTTCCTGAGGCAGGGCGACAGTTTCCGCAGAGCCGTCCGGATGACTCGATGCCATGAAAACGGCTTCACTGGCGACTCCGGAACGTCCGGGAGTTGCCGTTGCGGCGGAGCCGTCGTTCGTGCGGCCCACCGGCGGTTCGGCGGGAGCCGCCGTCCTGCCGCTTCTGCCCGGCAGGGAGGCCCGGCCTACGGTGTCCTTCAAAGCCCCTTCCAGCTGCGAGTGCAGATCCTGCCACTCGCGCATCCGGAGATAGGAGAGGAAGTGCTGTTTGCAGAACTTGCGGCGCGCGCCCTGGGTGCGGAGCGCCTCCCACTGTTCATGCACCGCGTTCCAGATGTTCAGCAGGCTGAGGAAGTCCGAACCCGGATCCGCGAAACGTTTGTGCGCGGCGTTGGCGGCGTCCTTCTGGTCCATCGGCCGTTCGCGCGGATCCTGGATGCTCAGTCCGGAAGCGATGATCAGCAGCTCTCGGTTGGCCCCTTCTCCCTGCGCCTGGAGGAGCATGCGACCGAGCGTCGGATCGATCGGCAAGCGCGCCAGATCCCGGCCGAGCTGGGTCAGGTCGCGTTTCGCATCGAGGGCGCCGAGCTCCTGGAGCAGAGCGTATCCGGTGGCGATGGCGGCGGGCGTCGGCGGCTGGAGGAAGGGGAAGGTCTCGATGTCGCCGAACCGGAACGCCTTCATCCGAAGGATCACTTCGGCGAGGTTCGACCGCTGGATCTCCGGCTGGGTAAAGGCGGGCCGGGCCTTGAAATCCTCCTCGCTGTAGAGGCGGATGCAGACGCCGTCCTCGACCCGCCCGGAACGGCCCTTGCGCTGGTTCGCGCTGCTCTGGGAAACGGGCTCGATCGGCAGTCGCCGCGTCCGGGTCCGGGGGCTGTAGCGGCTGATGCGTGCCAAGCCGGCGTCGATCACGTAGCGGATGCCGGGAATGGTCAGCGAGGTCTCGGCGATGTTCGTCGCGATGACGATCTTGCGGCGATGGCTCGGAGCGAAGACGCGTTGTTGGTCGCCGGCGCTGAGACGGCCGAAGAGCGGGACGATCTCCGCGTCTCCGGAGAACCGGCCTTCCAGCTGGTCGGCGCATTCGCGGATGTCGCGTTCGCCGGGGAGGAAGATGAGCACGTCGCCGCTGTGGGTGCCGTAGAGAATGGTCTCGGTGGCGGAGACGCTGGCGTCCACATAGGTCAGATCGCCACCGGAGGAGCGGAGGCGGGAACGGATGGACGCGCCAATGCGGGCCCCCTCGCCTCCATCGGGGGCGAGGGCCGGGGTGAGGGGGCTGCCGGAAAGCTCGGAGAACTCCAATGAATCCGTTGCCTCCAACCCTTCTCCCCTCGGAGGGGAGAAGGGCTTTGCCGCCGGGCGATTGAAGTTCTCCGCGTTCTCCTCCTCCGAATCCGGCTCATGGTCGAACGGCGCATGGATCACCTCCACCGGATACATTCGCCCCGAGACCTCGATGATCGGCGCATCGTTGAAATGCTTCGAGAACGCCTGCAAATCGATCGTCGCCGACGTCACGATCAGCTTCAGATCCTTGCGCTCGACCAGCAGGTTCTTCAGATGGCCGAGCAAGAAATCGATGTTCAACGACCGCTCGTGCGCCTCGTCGATGATGATCGCGTTGTATTCCGACAACTGCGGATCGCCCTGCGCCTCGGCCAAGAGGATGCCGTCGGTCATCAGCCTGATGTAGGTCGCGGAACTCGACCGGTCGTCGAAGCGGATCTTGCAGCCGACCTCGCGGCCCCAGCCGACGCCCAGCTCCTCCGCGATGCGCTTGGAGATGGAGAGCGCGGCCACGCGGCGGGGCTGGGTGCAGCCGATCTTGGCCTCGATGCCGAGGCCCGCTTCGAGGCACATCTTGGGAATCTGCGTCGTCTTGCCGGAACCCGTTTCGCCCGCGAGCACGATCACTTGGTTCGCCCGGATCGCGGCGACGATCTCGTCCTTGCGCGACGTGATCGGGAGCGCGCTTGGGTAGGAAACGGCCGGCACGGCCAACCGGCGCTGCTCGCGGAGCGCCACCGAGGCGTGGACCTGTTCGATCAGGCGGCTGAAGACAGCGTCGTGCCGGTCCGGATGCAGCCGATCCTTGAAGAGCCGGACCGCGCGCGCTCCGATGCGCACCCAGTCAGGCAGCATGGCCCGGGGGAGCAACGAGCGGAGTTCGGCGATGCGCGGGTCGTTCACAGTCGGGCGAGAATACCGGAAGACCGGCCAACGTGAACAAGGATGTTGCAGACCGAAGGCGGCACGGATTTCACGGATTGCCACGAATCGAATTTGGCTCGTCCAAATTCGTGTGGATTCGTGAAATTCGTGTCTGCCTTCCGTGGGGGTATCTCAGTCGGAAGGCTTGCGGTCCTCCGATCGTATCCTGTCCGATGTCGCCCAGTGAACCGCGCCCGTCTCCAACAAGCCTACGAAACCGCCCGCGCGCATTTGCTGAGCGAGCGGAACGAAGCGGGGCACTGGACCGGCGAGCTGTCGGCCAGCGCTCTTTCGACCGCCACGGCCGTCGTGGCCATCGGCTTGGCAGCGAGACATGGAGCGATGGCGATGGATCGGGCAAATCTGCTGACCGAGCGCGGACTTCGGTGGCTGGCGGCCCACGCCAACTCGGATGGGGGATGGGGCGACACGATCCTCAGCCGGAGCAATGTCAGCACCACCACCTTGGTCTGGGCGGCTTTCAACCTTCGCCCGGAGCGGATGGAAGAATTTGCTCTGACGCTGACCTCGGCAGAGGCGTGGCTGGTGGATCGTTGCGGTGCGGTGACTCCAGATGCCCTCGCCGCCAAGATCCTGGAACGCTACGGCGACGACCGGACGTTCTCCGTCCCAATCCTGACGCTGTGCGCTTTGTCTGGACGATTCGGCAGTGGTCCGCAGGCGTGGCGACACGTGATCCCGCTGCCGTTCGAGCTGGCGGTGTGTCCACCGAACTGGTTCGCGGCGCTGCGGCTGCCGGTCGTCAGCTACGCGCTGCCGGCGCTGATCGCGATCGGGTATGCGCGGCATTTCCACGCTCCGACCGCAGGCTGGAAATGGCTGCGCCACGCGGCGGCCAAGCGGGCGTTCCAGGTGCTGGACTCGATCCAGCCTCCCAACGGTGGATTTCTCGAAGCCACTCCTCTCACCGGCTTCGTGACCATGAGTCTGGTGGCCAGCGGCCAAGCGGCGCATCCGGTCGTGCGGCGCGGGCTGAGCTTTTTGGAGGCGTCGGTCCAACCCGACGGCAGTTGGCAGATCGACACGAACTTGGCGACGTGGGTGACGAGCTTGTCGGTCCACGCGCTCACGGCGGGGAATTCTTCAACCACAGATGGACACAGATTCACACAGATGAAAACCGGCGAACCAGTCGCGCCGGATCTGTGTCCATCTGTGTCCATCTTTGGTTTCGGTTTGGGCGAACGTGATCGGGTGAAGGACTGGCTGCTCGACCAGCAATACCGTGTCCGCCATCCCTACACCAATGCCGCGCCGGGCGGTTGGGCGTGGACCGATTTGCCCGGCGCTGTGCCGGATGCGGACGATACGCCGGGTGCGCTGCTGGCGCTCCGGGTCCTGGCCGAACCCGATGCGCGCAACTTGGACGCGGCGGCGGCGGGTGTGACCTGGCTGCTCGATCTCCAGAACGCCGATGGTGGTATTCCGACGTTCTGTCGCGGCTGGGGCCGGTTGCCGTTCGACCGCAGCAGCAACGATCTGACGGCCCACGCGCTGCGGGCTTGGGCGGCGTGGCGGCCGCTGTTGCCGGTCGAACTTGGAGCCTGGATCGACGGGGCCCGCAAGCGGGCGGTGCACTTTCTCGCGGAGCATCAGGAACCCGGCGGAGCGTGGTGTCCGCTGTGGTTCGGCAATGAAGCAGAACCGGACGAGAGCAACCGCGTCTACGGCACGTCGCGTGTGCTTCTCGCCTTGGCCGAGATCGGCGCGGCCCCGAAGTCGGCCGCCAGAGCGGCGGAGTGGTTGATCGGTCGGCAAGGCGCGGACGGTGGCTGGGGCAACGTGGAGGAAACGGCCTTGGCGGTGGAAGCGTTGGCGGCGCACGCCGGAAGCCGGGCGGCGGTCGAACGAGGAACGGAGTGGCTGGTCCAGCGGGTGGAAGCGGGCACGTGGACGCAGCCGAGCCCGATCGGCTTCTACTTCGCCAAGCTTTGGTATTTCGAGCGGCTGTACCCGGTGGTGTTCACGGTCGCGGCGTTGGGAAGGGTCTTGGGGAACAAGTCGCCGGCAAACTCCCGTTCGCTGCCACCGCGCCCGTAGCGGCGAACGGGAGTTCGCCGCCATCTCATCGGTTTGGGGCTGCGATTTTTGCGCCCAGCTCATCAGGAGCCGGCATTGCTTGAATCCGGTCGCTTGGTTTTCCGCCAAAACAACCAAGGACTCGACGGGAAGAAGCACACAACAAAGATCAGCCACCAGTAGTCATCCAGCACGAATCGCGGCCAAAAGAACAGTAACAGACTCATTCCGACGACCCAACTGACAACCTTCCAGAGTTGCCAACGAAGCTCGCCCAGCCGCCAATAGAGATAAAGCACCGCCGGCCCACCAAACAGCGGAATTGTCCAAATGGGCAAACCGAACAGCCCCTGCAGCGTGAAGCAAACGCAGACGACAAGCGTCCCTGCCAGCGCTTCTCCGACGATGGACGGGTTGATTTTCATGAAGAGCGCGAATGTGAGATCCCTCCTGTAGTCAACTCTCGGGCTGCGGTCAAAACGCCCTCCAGCAACCGCCGCCAATCGGCTTCGGAGGTCTCCCAACCGGCGCTGAAGCGCAGCATCCGCGATGCCTTTTCGGGAGGCAGCCCCATCGCCAGCAGCACGGGCGACGGTTCCTCCTTCCCGCTGGAACAGGCGGATCCCATCGAGACGGCGAAACCCAGCTTGTCCAGTTTCACCGCCCAGCGGTTCGGGCAATCCGTCTCCGGCATCAAGGCGGCGACGGTGTTCCAGAGCGTGTCGGTTCCATTCTCGACAATCTCGGTGCCGGGCAATCTGAGGCAGAGTTTTTTGCAGAATTCGGTTCGCCACCCTCGGCGCTTCGTCAAGTCGTTTGCCTGTCGTTCGCGGAGTTCCAGCAAGGCGACCATGGCCAAGGCTCCGGCGACGTTCTCGGTGCCGGCGCGACGGCCGTCTTCTTGGGGACCGCCGAGGAGGAGCGGCGTGATGCGCCCTTGGCTCGAGCATTTCAGAAAGCCGATGCCGCGGGGGCCACCCGCCTTGTGACCACAGCCGGAGAGCCAGTCGCACTCGCCGAGATCGGCGGCGGGCTCTCGGCCGATCCATTGGACGGCGTCGCAGAAGAACGGCACATCATGGCGGCGGCAGAGTTCCAGCGCTTCGCGCCACGGTTGGAGCACGCCGGTCACGTTGTTCGCCGCCATCACGGCGACCAGTCCGGGGCGCCGGGGTTGAAGTTCATTCTCCAACCAGACGAGGTCGATGATTCCAGACGGTTGCACCGGGATCAGGCGAAGGCGGTTTCCGAAATGATAAGCCGCCGCATCCGTGACGCAGGGATGTTCGATTGCGGAGATCCAGACGGTGGCGTCCTTCGCAAGGGCTCGGGCGTAGTGGTGAAGAACCAGATTGGCCGATTCCGTCGCGCCGGAAGTGAAGACGATGTCTGCGGCGTCGCAGTGGATCAGTTTGGCCAAGCGTTGACGGGCGTCGGTCAGGGCGGCGTCGGCGCGGCCGCCGAGTCGGTGGAGGCTTGAGGGATTGCCGGGGAACTGTTCCGCCGCCGCGAGCCAAGCGTCGCGGGCGACGGCATGGAGCGGGGCGGTGGCGTTGTGGTCGAAGTAGATCATGTCCGGCTACGGCAGGAGAATGCGGGAGCCGCCGGGTCGATGGGAAGCCCTGGCCGGAGTTGGATTCCAGATCGGGTCGCTGGACAAAAAATGG
Organism: Verrucomicrobiota bacterium; assembly: GCA_038209745.1. Lineage (GTDB taxonomy): Bacteria > Verrucomicrobiota > Verrucomicrobiia > Limisphaerales > CANJSG01 > CANJSG01. The sequence goes on along the minus strand of JBBQXJ010000016.1, from coordinate 7,238 downwards.
CCGAAGAGACTTGTCACCGGCCGGTCGCGCAGCGATTAGTCCGGGTGACATGCCGCCCCCCGAAAGCCAGACAACGCTCTACAAACGCGCCACGTTTGTGACCTCGTTGCCCGTGGCGCGGCGCTACAGCCCGTCGCACTGCTGGGTGGAGAATCGCGGCGAGGGAATTTGGCGGGTCGGATTCACCAAGTTCGCCACCCGGATGCTGGGCGAAATGGTCGACCACCGCTTCGACGCCACGGCCGGTTTGCCGGTGAAGAGCGGCGATGTCGTCGGCTGGATCGAAGGGTTCAAGGCCATTTCCGACCTCTTCTGCGTGGTCGACGGTGCGTTCGTCGCCGGGAATACCGCGCTGGCGTCGGACATCGAACTCGTGACCCGCGACGGCTATCACGCCGGCTGGCTCTACGAAGTGCGCGGTGAGCCCGATGCGCTCTGCGTGGATGTCCACGGCTACCGCGAGCTGTTGGACAAGACGATCGACCGGATCCTCGAAAAACAAAAAGCCGAAGAAACCCCTGACTAAATCTTGCGTCTCCAACATCCAAGAATGGCTATGCCCCAAGCGCGCTACATCATGATCGGCGGATTCCTCGGATCGGGGAAGACCACGTCCGTGGCCCACCTGGCCCAGCATCTCAAGACTCAAGGGCTCAAGGTCGGCTTGATCACCAATGACCAGGGCAGCGAGTTGGTGGACACCGCCATGCTCCGCTCGAAAGGCTTCGCCACCGAAGAGATCCCCGGCGGCTGTTTCTGTTGCCGGTTCAATTCCCTCGTCGAAGCCGCGAACAAGCTGACCGCCTCGACCCGGCCCGACGTCTTCATCGCGGAACCGGTCGGCAGCTGCACCGATCTCGTGGCGACCGTCACCTATCCGCTGCGCCGCATCTATCACGAGGACTTCGCCGTCGCGCCGCTCAGCGTGCTGCTGGATCCGATCCGGGCGCTTCGGCTGTTCGGGGTGGAAGAGGGCGGAAAATTCTCCGAGAAGGTCGCCTACATCTACCGCAAGCAGATCGAGGAAGCGGACCTCGTCGTGATCAACAAAGCCGACCTGCTGACGCCGGAGCGCAAAGCCGCTTTGAAGGCAGCGTTGGACGCCGAATTTCCGGGCAAGTCCGTCATCGCCGTCTCCGCCCGGACCGGGCAGGGGATGGACGAGTGGTTCGCCCGCATCGCCCGCGAAAACCAGCCGGACGGCGAATCGATGCAGGTGGACTACGAAGTCTACGCGGATGGCGAGGCCCTGCTTGGCTGGCTGAACTGCACGGTGCAGTTGGCCAAGGCGGACGGCTTCGACGGGAACGAACTTCTCCGCGAATTGGCCGCGGACATCCAGGCCCGCCTCAACACCGCCAACGGCGAAATCGCCCACCTGAAGATGACCCTCAGTCCGGATGGCGGGCTCGGCGACATCGCGGTGGTCAACGTCGTCCGCAACGACTTCGTGCCCGAGCTGTCCATCCTGTTGCCGGACGTGGTCGAGTCCGGCCAGCTCATCGTCAACGTCCGCGCCGAGGCCGCGCCCGAGACGCTCCACACGGCGGTCGTCGACAGTGTCGCCGCCTTGGCCGTCGCCCATCCCGGTTTGACCGCGCGCCTGGAGCACGAGGAACACTTCCGCCCCGGCAAACCGCAGCCTACGCATCGTCTGACTGCTTTCACCGCTCCATGAGTTCGCCGCGCGTATTGTTCTGTAATTGCACCTACGCCCAGGTCGTTCCGGCCGAGGTGAAGGCGACCGTGCTCCGGAAGCTCTGCGAGTCCGGCGTGGCCTTCGACGCCGTGGCCGATCTCTGCGAACTCTCCGCCCGCAAGGACGCGTCGATGAAGTCGCTGGCCGACGGCAACCCGGTGAAGATCGCCGCCTGCTTCCCGCGCGCTGTGAAGTGGCTCTTCGCCTCCGCCGGCGCGCCGCTCAAGCCCGAGGCGACCGAAGTCCTGAACATGCGCGTCCAGCCCGCCGACGAAGTGGTCGCCGCGCTGTTCCGTCCCGAACTCCAAGCGAATTTGCCCGTCGGTAAAGTGACGGCCGGAGATGCGCCGAAGGCGGAGGTGGCGACGTGAAGCCATCCCTCGTAGCCGCCGACGTAAGGAGACGGACCTGGCCAATCGATTTCCGGCCGTCCGCCTCGTCACCTCGGCAGCTTCCATTCATCTTCCACCCATGAGCCTCACTTCCCAGACCACCTTGCGCGTTGTCCTCTACGAGGGTGCCGGCAGCCAGCCGATGGCCCCCGAGGACCGGTTCGCCGCCATCCACGCGCTCCTGTCCCAGGGCTTCGCCGTGACCCGCGCCACTGGCCAAGGGATGCCCGCGCCGGCCAGCCGCAACCAGTTGCTCGTCGTCGGCCAGTTCGATGGCGGCCTAGCGCCCGCCGCTGAGGACGCCGCCGGTGAGATTCCGCTCCGCTTCGAGGACATCACCGAGCTCGACGCCTCCGGCATCGCGGCCAAGGCCGAGACCGTCCGCGTCGAGACCGGCGCGGCCAAGCACGGCGAGTGGAAACCCTGGTTCCCCGTCATCGACTACGACCGCTGCACGAACTGCATGCAGTGCCTCAGCTTCTGTCTCTTCGGCGTCTACGGCGTGGACGAGGAAAAGCAGATCCAGGCGCAGAACCACGACAACTGCAAAACCAACTGCCCCGCCTGTTCGCGCGTCTGCCCCGAGGCCGCGATCATGTTCCCGAAATACAAGGCCGGCCCGATCAACGGCGACTTGGTCAGCAGCGCCGATCTCCAGCGGGAGAAGATGAAGGTGGACATCTCCGCGCTCCTCGGCGGCGACGTCTATTCCCTCCTGCGTGATCGCAGCGAGAAGGCCAAGAGCCGCTTCTCCAAGGAACGCGACTCCGACAAGGCACTGAAGGAACGGCAGAAATGCCTCGTGAAACTGGCCGCCATGGGCGACATCCCGCCCGAAGTCCTCATGAGCCTGCCCTCCCTCGAGGAGATCGCCCGCAAGTCCAAGGAAGCCAAGGCCAAGGCGGAATCCGCGCTGGCCGGAAGGGCGACGGCGTGAGGGTCCGCCTGAGCAACGTGGGAATGGCCGAGGCGCGTGTTAAGTCGCGCCAACGTCTTGGACTGCGCCGGCTGGACGGCGCTTTGCAGGCCAGCTGGATCCCTTGGCGCCGATCTGACCAAGTGGCCCGCCCGGTCAGGGGACCGGGCCTACAGCCTGTAGGCCGGGTTCCCCAACCCGGCGTTCGTCCTCCCTCCTCGCACGACGACAATCAGGAAAGGCTCGGAAAGATGGCGGTGGCGGAATCTGGTGCTTCGGCAATCCTCCTGACCACGAAGGCCAATATCCAACCCGAGATGATCCAACTCGCGGACGGATCCCGTGTGCTGCGCCTGAGCGAACCCGCGTCCAGGCTGTTTTTGGAGAAGAAGCTGGCCGCAGCTCGCGCCATCGTTCGCCAGAAGGACTGGTTGATGAAGGAGTTTGCTGCATTGCTGGAGCATGAGGCTTCTGCGAATGCGGCTTGAGTTCTATGGCTTCTGCAACCATCAAACTTTTTCTACCTCGCGGTGACGCCAAGAGCCTTCGCACAGCGGAGATCTCCAATTGGACGGGGAAGGCAGTTGCAGCGCCTCGCACGGAACTTGATGAACTACTGGCGCGTGACGAACTTGAGAAAGCTGGAGTTTATATTCTGACGGGAAGCGATCCGCTCACTGGTGCACCTCTCGCCTACATCGGAGAGGCTGAGGTGATTCGCGAGAGGCTCAAGCAGCACAAGACAAAGGAATTTTGGGTTTCGGCCATCGTCTTCGTCAGCAAGGACGAGAACCTCACAAAAGCTCATGTTCGCTACCTTGAGAGTCGTCTGCTGGCTGAGGCAGCAAAGGTAGGAAGGTTCACTCTGGAACAGAATCAGGCTGGGGGCTCTAAGCTTCCTGAATCAGATCGCGAGGACATGGAGGTGTTTTTCTCGCGGGTTCAACAACTCCTGCCGGTTTTGGGCTCAGACATTCTCGCTCCGATCGTGCAACCGGCCGCCAAGTCTCAACCTGGGGGCGTTCTTTTTTGCCGCATCAAAGGAGCCGAGGCTCGCGGGCAGCGGACCGCGGATGGATTTGTCGTGTTTGAGGGATCCACGGCGGTTCTCGATGAACGGCCATCCACAGAGAACTATCCGGGAGTAATTGTTCAACGAAAACGGCTCGTCGCAGAAAAGATACTGTTTGAGAAGAACGGCCTACTCGTCTTCATGAAGGACTGCGAGTTTACCAGTCCATCCGCCGCAGCCGTCGTGATCCATGGCGGGAACGCCAATGGACTGACGGCATGGAAGACGAAAGACGGAACCACTTTGAAGCAACTAGACGAAAGCGCCTAAAGTAAGACTCCTCGCTCCCATGCTCCCCACCCTCCTCTATCGCACCCTGCGCAACGCCGATTTCCGGTGCATCCGGAAGTTCGCCTGGAATTTCGGCGTGAAGGGGCTGCTGTCGGTCGAGCGGTTCAAGCGCCGGATCAAGCGCGGCGAGTTCTTCCCGCCGTTTCTTTACGTCTCGATCCTCAACTCCTGCAATCTCCGCTGCCAGGGCTGCTGGGTGGACGTCGAGGCGCCCCGCAACGCCATCGATCTGCCGGCGATGAACCGGATGATCAACGACGCCAAGAAGCACGGGAACACCTTCTTCGGCCTGCTCGGCGGCGAGCCGTTCATGCACCCGGAGCTGATGGACATCCTCGCGGCCCATCCGGACTGCTATTTCCAGATCTTCACCAACGGCCAGTTCATCACCGACAAGGTGGCCAAGCGACTGCGCGAACTGGGCAACGCCACGCCGCTCATCAGCATCGAGGGCCGCGAAATCACCAGCGACGAACGCCGGGGCAACAAGGACGTGCTCAACCGCACCTTGCGCGGATTGGACGCGTGCCTGAAGGAAGGCATCCTCACCGGCGTGGCCACCAGCGTCTGCCAGACGAACATCGACGAGCTGCTGACCGAGTCCTGGCTCCAGGAGCTGATCGATCGCGGCGTCCACTACGTCTGGTATCACACCTACCGGCCGGTCGGCGCGAAGATGAACGCCGCCCTGGCGTTGCGGCCGGACCAGCTCGTGCAGGTGCGGAAGTTCATCGTCGAGATGCGGGCCAAGATGCCCATCGCCATGATCGACGCCTACTACGACGGTCGCGGTCAGGCGCTCTGCCCGATGTCCACCGGCATCAGCCACCACATCAGTCCCAAGGGCGACATCGAGCCTTGCCCGATCATCCAGTTCGCCAAGGAATCGATCCACGACGAGCGCGGCATCTACGAGACGATGCGGGACAGCGCGTTCCTGAAAGATTTCCGCGAACTCTCCGCCAACGCGACGCGCGGCTGCGTGGTGCTTGAGCGGCCCGACTTGGTGAAGGAACTCGTGGTCAAACACGGTGCTCGAGACACCACCGTGCGCGGCACCGCCATGGCGGAACTCGACGCCATGACGCCGCGTTTCAGCCAGTGGTTGCCCGGCGAAGAGATCCCCGAGAAGCACTGGATGTATCGCCTCGCCAAGAAGTATTGGTTCCACGATTTTGACGCCTACCGGAACGTCTCGCACGACGCCGAGGCGAAGGCGCGGGATTTGGCCGGCAAGTTGACCACGCCGACCAAACCGGATCTCCGCAAACCACAACCCCTCCCCGGCGCGGCTGAATGAACCTTCGGTCCAGTTTCGCAGCCCTTTTCGGATGCCTCCTCGCGGTCAGCGCGATGGCGTCCGAGATCGCGTTTCCGGGCAAGAAGTCCGAGTGGCAGGGCTTCGACCGCTACGACTTCGTGGTCGACGGCAAGCCAGCCATCATCGTCGCACCCAAGCACGCCTTGCCCGGCAATCCGTGGGCGTGGCGCGGCGAGTTCTTCGGTGCCTTCGCGAATGCCGACGCCGCGCTGGTGGCGAAGGGATTCCATCTGGCCTACCTCGGCGTGCCGGACCAGTTCGGCAATCCCGCTGTCGGCAAACACTGGGACGCTTTCTACGACGAGCTGACCGGCAAACATGGCTTCGCCAAAAAGGTCGCGCTGATCGGCCTGAGCCGTGGCGGTCTCTATTGTTTCAACTGGGCCGCGAAACATCCGGACCGGGTCGCCTGCATCTACGCCGACGCACCCGTCTGTGATTTCAAGAGCTGGCCCGGCGGCAGGCCGAAGCAGCTTGGGAAGGGTGTGGGCTCGGAGGCGGAGTGGACGAAGATGCTGACTGCGTACGGCTTCCAGTCAGACGCCGAGGCCATCGCCTATCAGGGCAACCCGGTCGACACTCTCCGATCCTTGGCCGCTGCCAAGATTCCGCTGCTCCACGTCTACGGCGATGCCGACATGGTCGTTCCGTGGGAGGAGAACACCGGGTTGATCGCCGAACGCTACCGTAAACTTGGCGGAAGCATCACGCTCATCCCCAAGCCCGGGATCGGCCACCACCCTCACGGTCTGGAAGACCCCGCGCCAATCGTGGACTTCATCGAAAAAAACACCTTAAAGTGGCTTCCGGCGGCCAGAGCCGCCGACCCGATCAAGTAATTTCGCCATGCAAACCATCACCTTCGCCCCGATGAACATGCCGCGGCCCATTCCGCCGCAGCGCATCCGCGCACCGAAGAAAAACATCCCGCAGACGGCCATCGAGCGGAACCACATCCTCCAGACGGTGCGGAACTACGTCGCGGAGTTCACTCCTGTGCCGCCGATGCCCATGGAGCAGCTCAAGGAGCACGCGGACCGCCTCATCGCGCAGCTCGGCTGCAACACGATCTACCGCGACTACGTGGGCGTGCTGCTGAACAATGAAATGTGGCGTGAACAGCTCGCCAGCGTGCCATTCGAGCGGCGTTTGCTCCTTCTGCCGAAATGCCTCCGCATCGAGAGCAAGTGCCCGGCGCCCTTCGATGAATTGGGCCTGCTCTGCAAACAGTGCGGTCTCTGTTCCATCCAGGATCTCCAGGCGGAGGCCAAGCGTCTCGGTTACGCGTCGCTCGTCGCCGAAGGCAGCGCCGTGGTCATGTCACTAATCCAGACCGGCAAGATCGAGGCCATCGTCGGCGTGAGTTGCATCAGCGTCCTCGAGCGCGCCTTTCCCTACATGGAAGCGGCCGCCATCCCCGGCGTTGCTGTTCCGCTGCTCCAGGACGACTGCATCGACACCAATGTCGACCTCGATTGGGTGTGGGATTACATCCACCTCACGAGCGATGACCAGACGCGCCGCCTCGATCTCAGCCAACTCCGCGA
>JBBQXJ010000015.1:0-69743 GCA_038209745.1 Verrucomicrobiota bacterium | reverse complement strand
TCCCGCCGCGTGGTCTTCTTCTTCGCCATGAACTCCGCCTCCGCGAAACTCCTCTGTGCTTCCATGCCCACCATCCTCCCCCAACGCTCCTCCCGCGTCAGCTCGCTTTCCGTGGGAGCGCGATTAAATCAGCGGTTCCCTCGTGCACGTTGACCGTGATCATGGCCGGGAGGTTAGTCGGGTTAGCCAAACCGTCAACGTCGGGGAATGCCGTAGCGGTGAACGGGAGTTCACCGCCATTCATCGTCGGCGAAAACAGGGCGCTCCGTCCGTCTCGACACCTCGGCGGCTACCCACGTCCGACCGAGATCAACTCAACACGCACCGAGGCCAGCGCCTTTTCGAGGAAGCGATTGGCGTCCACGAAGACCGGCTGTGCCATCGTGGGAACGAGCTTGGCCCAGTCGGCTTCCCGGAAGGCGGGCCATTCGGTGCAGACGACGGCGGCTTCCGCACCCGCCACAGCGGAAGACAGATCGGACGCTAGAACGAGGGCGGCGAGTTCGGGCGGAAGCCGTTTCACCGCCGGATCAAACGCCGTCGCGACCGCGTCGGCGGCGATAAGCTGTGTGGCGAGTTCGACGGCGGCGCTGCGGCGGAGAGTGTCGGTGTTCGGCGTGTAGGTCAGACCGAGGATGGCGACGCGTTTCCCGCGCAGGTCGCCGAGACGCGACTGGAGCCGGCGGAAAGCCCAGCCGCAATGGAGGTCGTTGCTCTGTTTGATGGCGGGGATGACGGAGAGCGTTTCGCCATGAGCCGCCGCCAGCTTCGTCAAGGTGACGACGTCGCGCGCCAAGGTGCCGCCGGCGAAGGGGCCGCCGGGTCCGAGATAGGCTTTGGGGCCGATGCGCGGTTCGCTCTTCAGCCCGGCGGAAACTTCCTTGGCGTCGGCTCCGACGTGCTCGCCGAGCCGGGCGATCTCGTTGATGAAGGCGATGGAAAGAGCGAGGAAGGAGTTGAGCGCGTGTTTCACCATCTCGGCCGACTCGGTGCGCATGAAGAGCACCTGCGCGGCGAACGGCTCGAAGAGCGCCTGGAGCAGCGCCTTCTTGGCGTCGGTGCGGAGCCCGACCACCGCGCGATCAGCCTTTTCAAAGGCGTCGATGGCTCGACCGAGGCGGAGGTTCTCCGGCGAGCAAGCGAAATGGAGCTGCGGAAACTCGGCTTCCAGCATGCGGCATGTGCCGACGGGCAACTGGGCGGAGACCAGGACCAAGGCTCCCGCTGAAAGGCTGGGCAAGACCCGGCGCAGCCGGCCCAGGACGTAGTCCACATTTGACTCGTCGTCGGCATTCACCGGCGTGTCGTCGCAGGCCCAGAGCACGTCCGACCCCGCGCAGGCTTCGACGGGATCGGTGGTGAAGCGGAGTTTGCCAGAGGTGAGACCGGCTTGGAGGAGGTCGTCCAGGCCGGGTTCCAAGATCGGCGCCGTGCCCTTGTTCAATCCGGCGACAACCGCCGGGTCGAAATCCAGACCCGCGACCTCGAAGTGGCGCGCGCAACAAGCCGCCGTGACGGAGCCGAGGTGCCACAGGCCGAGGATGGTGATCTTCATCGGCGCTGGAGCACCCACTCGTTTTGCTGGAGCCAGCGGAGGGTGCGGACGATGGACTGCTCGATGGTCAGGGCGGGCTTCCAGCCGGTGGCGCGGACCTTTTTCGTGTCGAGAAAGATGAAGGGATTGTCGCCGACCCAGCCGCGGTCGCCGCCGGTGTATTCCAGCTTGGGCGAGAGGTTCAACGCCTGGCTGATGTAGCGGATGGAGTCGTTGACCTGGACGTATTCGTCGGTGCCGAGATTGTAGGTCTCGACCCGGTGTTTGGACTGGAGCGCGGTGCCGGCGTTCATCACATGGAGGATCGCGGCGAGGCAGTCCTGGATGTAGAGGTAGGACTTCCGTTGCGAGCCGTCGCCGAGGACCGTGAGCTGGTCGGGATGGGCGAGGAGCTGCTTGTAGAAGTCGAGCACATGGCCGTGCGTGTAGCGTTCGCCGAGGATGGAGACGAACCGGAAAATGTAGCCCTCGAAGCCGTAGCCGACGCAGTAGGAATGGATGAGCGTCTCGCCCGCCACCTTCGACGCGGCATAGAGCGAGGTCTGGATCGGGAAGGGGCACGTCTCCGGAGTGGGAATGAGCTCGGCCTCGCCGTAGACGGAACCGGTGGAGGAAAAGGCGATCCGCTTGATGCCGTTGGCGCGCATCGCTTCGAGAACGTTGAAGGTGGCGATGGTGTTTTGCTCAAGATCCCTGCCGGGATGTTCGAGGCCGAAACGCACGTCGGCGTTGGCGGCGAAGTGGATGACGGTGTCGCAGCCCGCCATCGCGGCGGTGAGCTGTTCGGGGTCGAGGTTGTCGCCGACGACGAGTTTGAACCGGGGGTTCTTCTCGGCGTCCACGAGGAACTCGGATTGGCCGGTGGAGAAGTTGTCCCAGCCGACGACATCCTTGCCCTCCGCGAGAAGGCGGTCGGCCATGCTGCTGCCGACGAACCCGGCGGCGCCGGTGATGAAGATTTTTTGGAGCGGGTTCATTGAGGAAACTACCGAAAAGGGGTTCAGCGCTCTTTGACGCAGAGGATGGCGGCGGCGTGGTTCGGAAGCCACCGGGTGACGAGCAGGTGGCCCATCAGCGAGACGAGACCCCAAAGCGCCCTGGGCCGATACTTGATGCGATGCCATTGGCCGCGAATGAACTTGGGCCCGAGGATACCCGTGACCTTGTAGCCGCGCGCCTCCATCTCGGACGGTTCCCATCCGGAAAGATGGGCTTGGAGGTCGTCGTTGTCGGCGTGGCGCTGCGGCAGAAAGCCCTTGGGCGTGAAGAACACGACCTTCTTAGCGGCGACCCGTTCCAAGGACTCCATGAGCTTGAGGCCGTCTTCCTTGGTCAGGTGCTCGATCAGATCCAGCGCGACGCAGGCGTCGAACTGCCCGGGCTTGAACAGTCGGTCGATGTCGCGGACGTCGCCGAGGAATAGCTCGTCGTGGGTCTTGGCGGCCTTCGCCATTTGGAAGCTGGGCTCGTAGCCCTCGATTCCGGCGAGGTGCTTCAATCCCAGATAGCGGAGGCTGGATTCGTTGCCGCAACCGACGTCGAGCACGCTTTCGCAGCCGAGCAGGGCTTGGCGAAGTTCGAGCCGGGTCAGGATCTGCATGGGATCCTGGCCTTGTCGGCGGAAGGTGCGGATCAGTTGGAGTCGGCTGTGCATATTCGGGCGCGGGACTATTTCGCATCCACCTTCGGAGTGCCAAAGGCAAAAAGTCGTTTTACCTCGTCCCAACGACCGGGTTTGAGGCGAAGGAAACGTAGCATCCAGAAATCGCCGCGCTTCCGGAACGTCCGGATCGCGGCGCGCCGCTTTCGGACGACAGGGAGCATCCGGAACGCATCGGTCACGGCGGACATGTAGGACCTGCGGACGTAGGCCCAGCGACGGACGAGGAGCAGAGAGGCGAACGCCTCGAAGGACAACAGGAGAAGATGGGGAAAAATCAGAAGAAGCAGCGGGCCTTGGCAGTTCTTCAGGAGAACGAGCAGGGTGTTGCGGTTGGCGAGGTAGCGTTTGGTCTCGCTGGTGCGGGCTTCGACGATTTTGGTGTGTCCCTCGGGATTGGCCAAGGCGGCGCCCCGATGGTGGAGACGGGCCGAAGGAACCGTGACCACCTTGCCCCCTGCGAGCCAGACGCGCCAGCAGAGGTCGGCTTCCTCCGCATACATCAGATGCTCCTCCGGAAAACCGCCGATCCGAACGAACAGTTCCCGCCGAACCATCAAGCTGCAGCCACAGGCGACCAGGACCTCGGTTGTCCTCTTCGGTTGATCCAAGTGGGTGATGATTCCCATCCAATCCAAGCCCGAAGCGCCGGCGTTCTGGAACGATCCGTCCTCGTAGTCCAGCACCAGAGGCGTGGAAGCGTCTGCCTGCGCGGAAACGGTGTCGTGATACAGCCGCTCCAAACAGTCCGGCTCCAGCCACAGGTCGAAGTTGAGGAAGAGAACGAACTCGCCGGCGGCGGCGCCGGCACCGACGTTGTTGCCGCCGCAGAAGTAGAGATTGGTCGCGTTGCGGATGATCCGTCCTCGTTCGAACCGCTTCAGCCATTCCTCGCAGACCCCGTCGGATCCGTCGGAGCTGGCGTTGTCCACGACGATGACCTCGATCTGGTCCAGGAACGTCTGCTCCAAGAGGCTCTCGAAGCAGCGCGGCAGCCATGCGAGGCCGTTGTAGTTCAGGATGACGACACTGATCTTCGGCCTCTCCACGTGCGCGGTTTCAGGCAGAGGAGTCGGACTGTTCGAACCGATCACACCCATTGCGTCACGCCTTTCGCTTCCGGTAGAGCAGGAACGAGGGATGGAGGAAGTTGTAGCGGACGAACTGGTGGATCTGCAGGCCCACGTCCATGTATTCCAGCTCCGGATAGTGGCTCTCCACCCAGGTTCGCCACTGGCCGTTGGGCCATTGGGTCTGGTGCAGTTCGATGCCTTCGTGGACGTCGGGCGTCTCGGTGGTGGAGGCGATGAAGTAGCCGCCGGGCTCCAGATGTTTGACGATGTTGTCGAACACGGCGGGCAGATCCGCCGGCGCGATGTGCTCCATGACTTCCCACGCGGTGATCAGATGGAAGGTCGTCGCCGCCCCATCGAGCTTCATCTCGTAGGGCTTGGTGATGTCGCAGGTGAAGAGGCGGGTGTTGGCCAACTGCGCCCAGTTGGCGCGGCGATGTTTGAGGGAGAAGTCGGATCCTTCCAGCCCGACACCGATCCAGCGAAGATGCATGAAATCGGCGACCAACTGGCCGCCCGAGCAGCCGAGATCCATCATCCGCAATGGTCGGCCGGGGAATTCACGGGAGAGCTTTTCGTCCATGTGCAGGACGAACTTGTGGTTTGTGCTGTTGTTCGAGGCGGTGCCTTTGGGCGCGATATGGTCGGGGGACTCAAAGGCGACGGGGAACTCGGTTTCACGCGTGATCGTTGCTGCAGGCTCCGTCCGGGCGGAGCGGCGGCCGGGCGCAATAAAGATCCAGAAGACGGACCAGACCGCCCGGTAGATGCGGACATGCACCTCGTTCCAGACCCGGCGGAACTGCCCCGCCAGCAGGAACCGGATGGCCTTGGAGATGTTTTCGAGCATTGGCGGCGGAGGCTAGAAAGTGGCCGTCGGGGAAACCAGAGGATTTTACCGGAGGCGCGGGCCTCAGGGCTCGGCGGCCAATCCGGCCAGGAGCCGGTCGAATCCGTTCTGGGCAACCTCCCATGAATTGGCGCGGGTGAACTCGGCCCGTTCCGGCGTCGCCGTGTCGACGTCGGGCCGGGCCCGGAGTTCCTCGACCGTTTTCACCGAGGCCGCGACGAAGGCGGCGCGGTCGAAGCACGGGACATAGCGCACGAAGTCGCCGTAGAGCGGGCGGTAGTTCTTCACGGCGTAGGCCACGACGGTGGTGCCGCCGATGACCGCTTCGCCGATGACCCGGGGCGAGCCCTCGTGCCGGCTGGGCATGAGAAAAACACGGCTGGCCTTGAACAGGCGGAACTTCTCCTCTTCCGAGACAAACCCCGAGAACTGGACGAAGGGCCGCAACGCGAGCCGGTCGATGTCCGGGCCGAGATCCTTCTCCAGATTGCCGATCATGATGGCTTTGAAGTCCGGGAGTTTCTTCGACAGCTCGACCAGTGCCGCCAAGAGGTCGTCCACGCCTTTCTGGATGTGGACGCGGCCGATCCAGCAGACGTCGTATTCCTTCGGGCCCGGTTGGGCGGCGGCGGCGGCGGCCGTTTCCAGCCCATAGGAGACAAAGTGCAGCTCCTCCTCGCGATAGCCGAGCCCCAGAAGGCGGGGCTTCATCGCGGGATGCAGGTAGACCATCCGCTTGCGCTTCACCCATCGGAACAGGCGCAGCGACGTGTTTTGACTGAGCCAGTAGTAGATCGAAGAGAGGCGGTTGGCGGCAACGTCGGGTCGGCTGCGGCGCAGGATTTCACCAAAGGTCGGGCATTCCATGTGGAGCACCATGACCTTGCGCCGGGCCCTGGAGAGCACGGCCGGAATGACGTCGAACCAATAGTCGCTGACGGCGTAGACGATGTCGCCGCGGCCGATGCGGCCCAGCCTCGGAATGATCCGGACGAACCGTTTGAAGTAGTCCCAGAACAGCGCCGCCTGCCCGGAGATCTCGGCTTCGTTCGCCTTGGGGATGGAGCCTCGATCCGTGAGCGTGAAGTCCTTGGGCAGGTCAAACTTGTCCAAAAGCCCTTTGAACGCCGACCCGCCGAACCACGCCACTTTCCACCCCCGGGCCGCCAGGCCGCGCGCGAGCTGGAAGCAGTGGATGTCGCCCCCCGAGACGTGGCTGCAATAGATGCCGTTGACGATGAAATGCACCGTCGGTCGACCCCCCTCGGTGGGGGAAGGATCTGGCTGGGGAATCAAACCGTCGGATCCCGGGCTCAGACGACGCCGAATTCCTTGATCTCCATCGTCCAAGTGCCGTCGGTCACCCGGAGGCCGCCGGCGTGCCGCTCGTAGACGACTTTGTCCAGTTGAACGGTCAAGGGGATGATGTTCACCAGGAGGGAGCCGTCGTGGACGGAGATCAATCGGGTGCGCTTTTCGGGCCGGCGGACGAAGTTGTGTCCCTGGCTTTCATCGACCGCAAAAACGTAGCCGGAGGCCCGGACGACCCCGTCCTCGTATTCATCCACCTCGGCCAAAAAGTGGCGGCGGATGTCCTTGTCGAAATAACGGCGATGGATGACGTGGATGCGTTCTCCGGGTTTCAGCATAACGGCAGGGCTCTCAATTGGACGATCTTGGCAAATATCGGCTCTTTAGCGGAGCCCGCGACGCGCGGGGTATTTGCCTTTGGTCGGATCCGGGCCGTAGAGTGCCTCCTGATGACGACTGTGGCAATCCGTTTGGCGTGCGCCGCTCTGGCCGGAGCCGTTCCTTTCTTGGCCTCGTCCGCGGCGGCCGCCCCGCTGCCGCCGATCCGGGAGGTCTACGAGCTGCTCGAAAAGGCGCCTCCAGGCCTCGATGCCGAGGCGCTGAACCGCGCCGCTCTCGTCGGGCTGGTCCGGGAACTGGAGGGACGGTTGATCGTCCCGGGGCTCGAAGTGGAGGGAACGACCGCGACCAACGCCGTGGCGAAAGCCCAGGCGATCGACCGCGATTTTGGCTGGATCCGGCTCGCTAGGATCGACGGGACGACATCGGCGGCGTTTGCGGAAGCCGTCTCCAGATTGGTCGCCTCGAACGGAATCCGGGGCTTGATCCTCGATCTGCGTGATACCGAAGGCCGGGATTACACCGCTGCCGGAGCCATCGCGGACCGGTTCTTTTCCACCGAACACCCGTTGCTGTCTTGGACCGACGGCAAAGCCGCCTCATCCGCCAAGTCGAACGCCTACTTGTTTCCCGTCTCAATCCTCGTCAACGGGCGGACCCGGGGCGCGGCCGAAGCTTTGGCGGCCGTGTTGCGCCGGGGCCACGTCGGATTGGTTCTGGGAGAAACCACCAGCGGCCAAGCACGAGTCATGGAAGAACATCGTCTGCCGTCCGGCCAATCTGTCTGGATCGCCGGAGACGCGGTCAAACTCGGGAATGGCGACGCCTTGGACCAGCCCGTCCAGCCCGACATCGCGGTCCCGGTGGATCGCGCCCTTGAACGAGAATGGCTCGAAAACCCCTTCAAACGACTGGCTTCCGCCGGCACAGGTGCGCCCGCCGCCAGCTCCCGTCCCCGCCGACGGCTGAACGAGGCCACCCTGGTCCGGCAACAGCGGGAAACCGGCTTCATCGGAGACCTGCCTGAATTCGCCCCCGCCCCGGAATCCGACGGTCCTCCGGCCGCCACCCTCCAGGACCCGGCCTTGGCCCGGGCTCTGGATCTGATCAAGGGTTTGGCGGTGGTCCAGCCTCGGCGCAACGGGTGAAACCGATTTCAAAATTGACGCTCTGAAACGATCCCCGCACTTTGCCAGCCCACTTGGTTGGAATGGAATGAAGACGATCCTCTTTGTCTGCACCGGTAACATCTGCCGCAGCCCCATGGCCGAGGGGCTGTTTCGTCATGCCGTCGACGGGCGCGGGGTATTCTGCGTGCTTTCCGCCGGCGTCGGGGCCATCGACGGGCAGAGCCCCAGCGCCCACGCCGTCCGGACCATGCGCGAGCTGGGCATCGATATTTCGAAGCAGCGCAGCCGGATGTTGACGGCGGAACTGGTCGACCAGGCGGATCTCATCCTCGGGATGACCCGCAGCCACGTCGACTCCATCAGCCTGCTCTACCCCCAGGCGGCGGAAAAATCGTTCCTGCTCCGTGAGTTCGACGATTCGCTCGACTACTACGAGAAAGACATCAGCGATCCGATCGGCGGTCCGATCGAGGTCTACAAAGCCTGCCGCGACCAGATCGCCAAAGGCATCGTCACCACTTTGAACTTCATCGAGCAAAATACCCCGCCTGGTTCACCCTCCTCCCGCAAGATCGTCCTTTCCGTTGGCTGCGACCACGGCGGCCTCCAGTTGAAGGAGGCCCTGACGAAGCACTTCGCGGGCGCCGGGATCAGCTTCGAGGACCGTGGCACCCATGGCACGGAGTCGACCGACTACACGGATTACGCCCAAATGGTGGCGCAAGATGTCGTCGACGGCCGCGCGGAACTCGGCCTCCTGGTCTGCACCAGCGGCATCGGCATGAGCATCGCGGCCAACAAAGTGCCCGGCGCCCGTGCAGCCCTCGTCTTCAACGAGGAAATGGCCCGGATCTGCCGCGAGCACAACGACGCGAACATCGTCTGCCTCGGGCAGAAACAGACCTCGCCCGAGGTGGCCGTCAAAATCGTCGACGCCTTTATTGCGGCCCATTTCGCCGGTGGCCGCCATGAACGCCGCGTTCGCAAGATGGAATCACCCATGCCCCCGGCCCACCTCCGCCTCCGCTCCGTCGACCCCGAGATCGCCGACGTCGTCTCCCTCGAACGGCAGCGCCAGCAGGAAAACATCGAGCTGATCGCCTCGGAAAACTTCACCAGCCCGGCGATCATGGAAACGCAGGGCAGCGTGCTGACCAACAAATACGCCGAGGGCTATCCCAAAAAGCGCTGGTATGGCGGCTGCGAAAACGTCGACGTGGCCGAACAGGTCGCCATCGACCGCGCCAAGAAGCTCTTTGGAGCGGACCATGCCAACGTCCAGCCGCATTCCGGCTCCGGCGCCAACATGGCGGTCTACTTCGCCATGCTGAAGCCCGGCGACAAGCTGCTGACCATGGATCTGTCCCACGGCGGCCATCTCACCCACGGCAACAAGGCCAATTTCTCCGGCAAATTCTTCGAGATCGTCCACTACGGCGTCCGCAAGGAAGACGAGCGGCTGGACTACGACCAGCTCGCCGCCATGGCCCGCGAGCACAAGCCGAACATGATCACGGTCGGCGCCTCCGCCTACCCGCGCATCATCGACTTCAAGCGCATGGGCGAGATCGCCAAGGAAGTCGGCGCGCTCCTTTTGGCCGACATCGCGCACATCGCCGGTCTCGTCGCGGCGGGCATCCATCCGAGCCCGATCGCCCACGCGGACTTCGTCACCACCACCACGCACAAGACGCTGCGCGGTCCTCGTGGCGGCCTGATCCTGTGCAAGGAGCAATACGCCAAGGTGATTGATTCCCAAGTTTTCCCCGGTATCCAGGGCGGGCCGTTGATGCACGTCATCGCCGCCAAGGCCGTGTGTTTCCTCGAAGCGCTCCATCCGTCGTTCAAGTCGTATCAGGAACAGATCGTGAAGAACGCGGCCGCGTTGGCCAAAGGCATGAAGCGCAACGGCTTCCGCCTGGTCAGCGGCGGCACCGAGAACCATCTGATGCTGGTGGACGTGGACGCCAAGGGCCTGAGCGGCAAGGAATGCCAGCTCGCGCTCGATGAAGCCGGCATCACCTGCAACAAGAACACCATCCCCTTCGAGACCCGTTCGCCGTTCCAAGCATCCGGCATCCGGCTCGGCACCCCGGCCGTGACCACGCGAGGAATGAAGGAATCCGAAATGGCCGCCATCGCCGACATGATCGCCGAGGTGCTGATGGACATCAAAAACGTCGAGGCCGCCCACGCGGTGCGCCAGCGCGTGCGCGAGCTGACCGGGCGGTTCCCGCTGCCCTACTAGAAAGCGACGACAACGTCTGACAGGAAGGAGGATCCCGGTTCGGGATCCTCCTTGCCTGTTTTGGGAGCCAACGGCAGCTCTCCAAGGCGAATCGCCGAGGGCATTTCCCGGCAAAATCCTTTACCGTCCGGTCGCGGGTTGTGACATCCTTGTTGCATGGGAATGCGACGCGAGGCCCGGGAACGGGCCGTGCAGTTTCTGTTTCAGTATGATGTCAACCCGTCGGAGAATCTCGACGAGGCGTTGAACGCGTTCTGGGATTCACAGCGCAAGTCGGTGCTCGCCGCCGACAAGATCGGCAAGGCCACTTACGGCGAGGTCGTCGCGCTGCCCCCGCCCTCGGATGCTGAATCCGAGCTTCGCCTCTTCTCCGAACCCTTGATCCGCGGCGCCATCGAGCACCGGAACGAGGCCGACGACTGGATCCGCAAGGTGGCCAAGAACTGGGACATCCATCGATTGGCCATCGTCGACCGGAACATCATCCGGCTGGCCATCTACGAGATGCTCCACCGGGAGGACATTCCCCCCATCGTCAGCATCAACGAAGCGGTGGACATCGCGAAGAAGTTCTCCACCGACGACAGCGGCAAGTTCGTCAACGGCATCCTCGACAAGGTAAAGGGCGAACTCATGCGCTCCGCCCGGGAAGTGGCCTAGCCCCCGAAACCATTCCCCGTGTTCGCCGACCTGCATCTCCACACCAACTTCTCCGACGGAACCTACACTCCGGAGGAACTCGCCGGACACGGCAAGCGGGTCGGCCTCTCCGCCATGTCGCTGACCGACCACGATACCGTGGAAGGCTGCGACCGGATGGCGGTCGCCTGCGAACGGCTCGGATTGATCTTCGTGCCCGGCACGGAATTGACGGCCGAGATCGACGGCTGGGAAGTCCATATCCTCGGCCTCTTCATCGACACCAGGAACGAGCGGCTGCTGGAGGAGATGGCGAAGTTCCAGAATGTCCGCCAGGACCGAATCCGCGAAATGGTGGTCCGGTTGAACGAGAAGAACATCCCGCTCAAGGCGGAAACCGTCTTCAAGCTGGCCAATTGCCGCGCCCCCGGCCGCCCCCATGTGGGCCGCGCCCTGGTGCAGGAAGGGTATTGCTCCGGCCTCGACGAGGCCTTCGACCGATTCCTCAAGAAGGGAAAACCGGCCTGGGTGCCCAAGTTCAAGATGTCGGCCGAGGACGCCATCCGTTTGATCCAGCAAGCCGGAGGTCTAGCCGTCCTGGCCCACCCGGCGCTGAACCGCGGAGACGAGATCATACCGGACCTCGTGAAGGTCGGCCTCGATGGCATCGAGTGCTTCCATAGCAAGCACACCGGGTCGACCGCGGCGCATTATCTCCAGATCGCCGACAAGCACGGACTCCTCGTCACCGGCGGTTCCGACTGCCATGGAATGAGCAAGAACCGGCCGTTGATCGGGTCGGTCAAACTGCCGCAACGAGAGTTCGAGAAGCTCCAAGCGGCGGTTCAGGCGAGAAAAGTGGCCCACTCAACCGTCCTTTAGTCCGGTTGATGCCTGTCCGTTCCCAGCCAATTCCTCGCCGCTTCTTTTTCCTCTTGGCGGAAAGCCGGCCTGCCCGGGAAGATATGAACCCATGAAGTATATCTTTGTCACCGGCGGTGTCGTTTCGTCCCTCGGCAAGGGACTGACAGCGGCCGCCCTTGGCACTCTCCTCGAACACCGGGGATTGAAGGTGACGCTGCAGAAGTTTGATCCCTATCTGAACGTCGATCCCGGCACCATGAGCCCGTATCAGCACGGCGAGGTCTACGTGCTGGACGACGGAGCGGAGACCGACCTCGATCTGGGCCACTACGAGCGGTTCACCAGCACCAAGCTGACCCGGATGAACAACCTGACCAGTGGGCAGGTTTACCAGACCGTCCTTGAGAAGGAGCGCCGCGGCGACTACCTCGGTAAAACCGTCCAGGTGATCCCGCACGTCACCGACGAGATCCAGCGCCGCATCTACGCCATCGGCGAGCAGGCCAAGACCGACGTCATCATCACTGAGATCGGCGGAACGACCGGCGACATCGAAGGGCTTCCCTTCCTGGAGGCCATCCGCGAATTCGCCCTCGATGTCGGCCCCCACAACGTGATGTTCATCCACGTCACCTTCGTCCCGTTCATCAAGGCGGCGGGCGAACTCAAAACCAAGCCCACCCAACAGTCCGTCGCCAAGCTCCGCGAGATCGGCATCACCCCCCACGTCCTCGCCTGCCGGTGCGAACACCCCCTCGACAAGGAGCTGCGCCAAAAGCTCTCCATGTTCTGCAGCGTCCCCTACGAGGCCGTCATCGAGGAAAAAGACGTCGACCACAGCATCTACGAGCTCCCCCTCGTCCTCCAGCGCGAGCGTCTGGACGAGCTCGTCTGCCGGCACCTCCACCTCGACACTCCACCGGCCGACATGACCGAGTGGCAGGAGATCATCCGCAAGCTAATCGCCCCCCGCCACCGGGTCCGGATCGGAGTCGTCGGCAAATACATCGAGCTCAACGACGCCTACAAGTCCGTCTACGAAGCCGTGATCCACGGCGGCGTGGCCAACGACTGCGGCGTGGAGATCGTCAAACTGGACGCCGAGGAAATCGAAGGCCAAGGGGCCGCGACCGTTTTGAAGGGCCTTGGTGGAATTCTCGTGCCGGGCGGATTCGGCGAGCGTGGCATCGAAGGGAAGATCCTCGCGGCCCAATACGCCCGGGAGAACAAAGTCCCCTATCTCGGCCTCTGTCTTGGCATGCAGATCGCCACCATCGAGTTTGCCCGCAACGTGCTCAAACTGGAAGGCGCCCATTCGACCGAGTTCAACCCCACCTGCCTCCATCCGGTCATCGACCTTCAGGAAAGCCAGAAGTCCGTCGAAAAACTCGGCGGCACGATGCGCCTCGGAGCCCAAGCCTGCCAACTGACGCAGAACACCCTCGCATGGAAGCTCTACAACGCCTTTGTCGTTCACGAGCGGCATCGGCACCGCTACGAGTTCAACAACGTCTACCGGAGCCAATTCGAGGAAGCAGGCTTCGTTTTCAGCGGCCTGACCCCCAACGGCAAGCTCGTCGAGATCATTGAGCTGAAAGACCATCCCTTCTTTATCGCCTCCCAGTTCCATCCGGAATTCCAGAGCAAGCCGAACAAGCCGCATCCCTTCTTCAAGGGCTTCATCGCGGCCGCCCACGAGTTCATCCACCAGCGCCCTTTGTGACGATCCGACGTCGGATCATCCGATCAGGATCGGCAATCCGGCCTCGGGACTTAAGGTTCCAAGGTCCAAAAAGGTATTGTCAACCGGAGCGCCGTTGACCTATCTACTCCCCCAATGCGTGGCGTTCTGCCACGACTGGGCAGATTTTTTTGCCCGCAAAACAACGCACACAACAACAACCATACGCAGGAGGAACTACGATATGAACGTTAACAAATGGACACTCGGTCTGGCTTCCCTCGGGGTGGTCGGCCTCGCGTCGGTCGGCCATGCCGAAGAAAAGATGATGCTCTCCCCCGTGCTGACCAAGGTCGCCAGCACGACCCTGAGCGGCTACGTGGATGTGACCGGCACTTGGAAGTTTGGGACCGGCGACCGGGCCATGCCCGGCCGCGTCTATGACGGCGGAGCAGGCAGCTACAACCAGGATGGCTTCAACCTGAATGTCGTCAGCCTGACGCTCGACAAGCCCCTCGACGAAAACCAGTGGTCCGCCGGCTACCATGTCCAGACCCTGATCGGGCCCGGCGCGGTCAAGCGCGGAACCCGATCGCTTCTCGGCGGCTCGGCCGGCGATATCGGCTTCAACGAAGCCTACGTCGCGCTTCGCGTCCCCGTGGGCAACGGCATCGACTTCAAAGTCGGCCAGTTCGGCACCTACAACGGCTACGAAGCCTACGATACCTACAAGAACCCGAACTGGAGCCGCTCCTACGGCTTCTACATCGAGTCCTCGGCCCATGTCGGCGTGTCCGCCAGCTACCAGGTGGCCGACTTCCTCAGCGTGATGGCAGGTGTCGGCAATACGGCGGGCTACAACAACCAGGTCGATGCCTCGCAGACCAGCGAGTCCCGCAAGGCCTATCTCGGCATGATCAACCTGATCGCGCCTGAGAGCTTCGGTTTCCTCCATGGTGCCACCCTCACCCTCGGTTACACCGAAGGCGATGCCACCCAGGGCCTCTACAACACGGTCGCCAACCGTATCCAGGAGAATTACTACGTCGGCGCCAGCATCCCGCTGCCCGTCACGGGCCTGAGCCTCGGGCTCGCATGGGACTACACCACCGGCCAGCAATACAAGACCGCCGCCGGCGACAAGGATTGGGCCCAAGCCGTCGCGGTCTACCTGTCCTATCAGGCCACCGAGAAGTTCAAGCTGAACGGCCGCTTCGATGTCGCCACCGGCACGCAGAACGCGTTCGGAACCGGCAACACTCCCGGAAACAACGACCAGCTCTACTCGTTCACCTTCACGGGCGACTACTCGCTCTGGAAGAACGTCATCAGCCGCGGTGAACTCCGCTGGGACCACTCCCCTGATGGGATTTTCGGTGGTACGGTTGCTGGTGGCAAGCCGTCCACCGACCACGACGCCGTCTCGGTCACCGCGAACATCATCTATCTGTTCTAATCGTCTTCGGACGCGCAAAACCCCTTCCGGTCTCCGGAAGGGGTTTTTCTTTGCAGGTGAAGACCCGGCTAGCGGTACCGGACTCTACCGAGCGGTCCCGGCGTCCATCGCGCGCAGATGATGGGTCAGGGCCTTCACCGCCACCTCCATGAAGAGGAACGGTTTTCCGATGAAGTCGCTTCCACCGCTCAGTGTTGACTTCGCCCGACTGGAAAAGTCCGTGTTGCTTGTCACGAAAATCACCGGGGTGCGGGCCGAGTCGGGCAGTGCCCGGATCTTGGTGCACAGATCGAATCCGCTTAGGACCGGCATATCGACGTCCGTGAAGATCAGGTCGAATTGATTCTGCTCGACCAGCCGCAAGGCGATGGTCGGGTCGTCGATCTGGATGCTGCGCAGATCGGCCCGGCTCAGGGCGGTGACCAGCGCCCGGCGCGACAACGGTTCGTCATCCACCACCAGGATGTGGGGCGAGAGGTTGTTAGTCGCCTCTGGCAGAAGGCACTTCTCCAAAAGGGTCGGCAGAAAGTCGACGGCTTGGACCAACGTACGAAGACTGGAGGTGTTGATCTGTTCCGGCTTCTCGGTGAGCTCGCGGGCAAAGGCCTCCATGGCGGAAGTCAAAGTGGCGAAGGTGCGGAACGAAAGCATACCCGCCGCGCTGGCCAGTGTTTTCATTCGACGAGCCAGATCGGTCATCGCCTGGGGACGGGCGGCCAGATCCTCGCTCTTGCCCAGCGACGACATGATCGATCGGAACACGGTCATCTCCTTGGGGGCGGTCTCGAAGAAATTCTTCCTGAGCAGACCCTGCATCGCCACCTCGGCGTCGCTCTTGTCGCCGGCCGCCGCGCCGCCGTTCGTCCCTCCGGCCCGCAGGAACTGCGTGCCGGAGTTCTGCTGATGGGGCGTTCTGGAAACGAACGCAGTCGCACCGACGACCGCCTGGGCCCTCGCCATGACATGCGTCTGGCCGGGCGGTCCGGGGACAACCGCTCTGCCCCCACCCGCCTGGGTCGCGATCAGGTTCTGGATGATCTCGATGAGATGTTTCGGGGTGCAGTCGGCCTTGGAAAGGCACTTGGAGGCGCCCGCCGCCCAGGCATCCTTGATCATCGTGCTCAGATAGGAGTTCGAGAAGACGATGATGGGGATGGAAGAGATCGACGGATCCGCCCGGATGGCCCTGATGACCTCGACTCCGTTGCGTTTCGGCATCATCAGGTCGCAGGTGATAACGTCGGGCTGAAAACTCCGGACCGCCGCCAAGCCCGCTTCGCCGTCCGCCGCGACCTCGACTTGGAAGCCCTCGACGCGGAAGCGGTTGCTATAGACGTTCGCCGTGATGGTGTCGTCTTCGATGATGAGGATTTTCTTCATTAGTCTGCGGCGCACGTTGAACGGGCGAGCGTCAGGAGGTTATCGGTGGATGGATTATTGGCTTGAGAGGTGGCGCCAATCCCCCGGGTTCCAGCAGGGTTGATCTCGGGCAATTGGTTCGGCGGGCCTCCCTAGGACTCCGGCACCTTGGAGATTGGTCATGACGTGGAGCGACATATGGTCACATCGGCCAGGGGACAGATCAGGCGGCGATGTCTCCGGCCTTTCGGCTATCAGGCAGGAACTCCTTCAAATCGTCTCTGGGTGATTTTGTCGTGAGAGGGGCCGCGAGCGGATCGCTTGGCGGGCGTGGCTTGCGCCGCCGATTCAGCACCGCTTTCTTCCGACTGCCTTGTGGGTGCGGCGAATTGAACAACCAGCCCAATTCGCTGCTAGGTTCTGGACGGCTTGAGCCAAACTTGGCGGTCGGGCGCGGTGATTGAATGAACTCTTCGGAGGTCTTTGGCGGATTTATGGCCAACTTCTGTTGATGCACCGACTGGAGCGGAGTGGTGGCATCTCAGATGCTAATCAAGAGATATGATTGGCGTGACTCCGAGCGCAATTCGATTTCTCTCGCCCTATGGCTTCGGTCCAACCCATCCCCAAACCGACTGAACACAGACAAGCAAAACCACCACTCTATCGCCATTTCACCTATGATATCAATCTTCAAGACAACACTTTCAACCTTGGCCTGTCTCGCTGTCGGTCTGACTGGCCCTCTCCATGCCGCTGACACGGTCAAAGTGGGCGTGCTGCATTCCCTGAGCGGCACTATGGCGATCAGCGAAACCTCGCTGAAAGACGTTCTTCTGTTCACGTTCGACGAGGTCAACAAATCCGGCGGGGTCATGGGCAAGATGATTGAGCCCGTCGTGGTTGATCCGAAGTCGGACTGGCCCACATTTGCGGAGAAGGCCGAGGAGCTGCTGGTGAAGGACAAGGTCGCGGTCGTCTTCGGCTGCTGGACCTCGGTGAGCCGCAAGTTCGCGCTGCCCAAGTTTGAACAGCACAACGGCCTGCTTTTCTACCCGGTGCAGTATGAGGGCGAGGAGCTTTCCCAGAACATCTTCTACACCGCCGAAGCCGTGAACCAGCAGGCTATCCCCGCCGTCGACTACATGCTCGGGGAAGGGAAGAAGAAGTTTTTCCTGCTCGGATCCGACTACGTCTATCCGCGCACCACGAACAAGATCCTGAAGCAGTATCTCAAGATGAAGGGCATCCCCGATTCCGACATCGTCGAGATCTACACCCCCTTCGGCCACACCGACTACCAGACCATTGTCTCGGACATCAAGAAGTTTGCCGCTGGCGGCAACGCCACCGTCATCTCCACGCTGAACGGCGACACAAACGTCCCGTTCTTCAAGGAGTTCGCCAACGCGGGCCTTACCTCCGAGAATTGTCCGGTCGTCTCCTTCTCGATTTCCGAAGACGAGTTCCGCGGCCTTCCCGCAAAGCAGCTCGCGGGCCACCTCGGCTGCTGGACCTACTTCATGTCCATCAAGACGCCTGAGAACACGAAGTTCGTGGGCGACTTCCTCTCTTGGGTGCAAGATCCGAAGATCTATGGCATCGACTACACCGTCTCCGGCGTCGATCCCAAGGGCCGCGTCACCTGCTCCCCGATGAACCTCTCCCGCATGGGTGTGTATCTCTGGAAACAGGCGGTCGAGAAGGCGGGCAGCTTCGAGGTGGACAAGGTCCGCCCCGCCCTCATCGGCCAGAAGTTCAAGGGCCCCGTGGCCGAAGTCACGATGCAGGCGAACCATCACCTGATCAACGACGTGTTCATCGGAGAGACCCTTCCGACCGGACAGTTCAAGGTCATCAAGACCTTTAGGCAGGTCGCCGCCGAGCCCTTCAGCGCGAAGTTCCTGAAGTAAGCTTTGTCTGAAGGAAGGAGCGGATCCTGCGGGGTCCGCTCCTTCCGGCTCCTGAACAACCGGAGATCCCCTTTTGGAGCGCGGGCATCCGGTCGGCGGAATGCCAGCACCGGAAGCCAGCCTGTCGGATTCCGTTTTTTGTTGGGTGGAGGAACCGTCGCCGGCCTGGACCCGCGCTCCCCGCTTTTCCCTGGTTCGCCCCGTGGCGAGACTGACCGATCGTGAAACGCATTCTCAGCCTGCTCGTCTTTTGTTTCGCCGTGATCGCCCCGTCCTGCGGGGCGGAAGCAACGGCGCCAGACTACCGCGTCGTCCTGGCCGACGCGGTGCTCGAGCAAGACGCCTCGAAGCAGAGCGAGATGGTGCAGCAGCTCGTCGACTCCGGAGACGACCTCGTGGAACGAGGCTTGATCGCTTGGCGTCTCAGCGAGCTCTACCTCTACGAATCACCGGGCGGAACCAATTCGCCCATCGTCCTCGACACCCAGCTGGACACCGACGGCAAGGCAAAGGGCATCCGCATCCGCGACGGCAAGTTCATCACCGACGCCTCCGGCAAGGAGCTGCATTTCGCCGTGTCGGATCTCACCCCGGCCGACAACACGTCCAAGCTCCGCCGTGCCATCAAGACCACGCTCGACCTCTTCGCCCTGGCCCACCCGTTGCCGAAGATGCGCCGCGACACCGCGACCAAGCTCGGCCAGCAGCGGAACCCCGAGTTTCTACCGAACTTCGAAGCCCGGTTGAAGGTTGAAAAGAATGCCGAAGCCATCAAGGCCCTCCACGAGGCGATCGCGCTCACCCTCACCGCCAGCGACGATCCCGCCGTCCGCAATGCCGCCATCCAAAACCTGGGAGACATGCGTTCGGTCAACGGGGTCTCCCTGCTCCGCGACATGGAGCAGGAGTGCAAAGCCAATCCTGGAAAATTTGGCCCGGAGACTCCGAAGACCCTGCGCTCCGCCGTCCAGTCGATCGACAACTACCTCTGGTGGGGCAACCTCGTCGGAACCCTGTTCCGCGGTCTCAGTCTCTCGGCGGTGCTGCTGGTCGCGGCGCTTGGGCTCGCCATTACTTTCGGGCTGATGAACGTCATCAACATGGCCCATGGAGAGATCATGGCCGTCGGCGCCTACACCGCGTTCGCCTTGCAGGGGATCTTCGGCGGCGGCTTCCTCTTCTCCCTCTTCGGCAAGACGGTTTCGGTGGGCGGCATGGGACTGAAAGGCGGCGCCTTCGACCTCTATTTTATCGTCGCGCTCGTTGCGTCCTTCGTCACCGGCGCCCTCCTAGGTCTCATCCTGGAACGCACCGTCATCCGCTTCCTCTACAAACGTCCGCTGGAATCGCTCCTGGCCACCTGGGGCGTGAGCCTGATTCTCCAGCAGCTCTTCCGGCATACCTTTGGCGCGGCCAACGTCGACGTGTCCGCGCCTTCCTTTCTGACCGGCAGCGTCGTGGTCAACGACGTCGGGTTCGCCTACAACCGGATCTTCATCATCTGTTTCGCCGTGGCCATCGTCTACGGCACCTATCTGCTGCTGACGAAGACGTCGCTCGGCCTCCAGATCCGCGCGGTCATGCAGAACCGCGCGATGGCTTCGTGCATCGGCGTCCGCACCGACCGGGTGAACATGATGACCTTCGCCCTCGGCTCGGGCCTAGCTGGCATGGCGGGCGCCTGCCTCTCGCAGATCGCGAACGTCGGTCCCAGCCTCGGCCAGAGCTACGTGATCGACTGTTTCATGGTCGTGGTGCTCGGCGGTGTCGGAAACATCGTGGGCACGGTGACGGCCTCCGGCGGAGTGGGCGTCGCCAACCAGATCCTTGAACCCTGGATGGGCGCCGTCCTCGGAAAGATCGCCGTGCTGGTTGCGATCATCCTCTTCCTGCAATGGCGCCCGAACGGGATCTTCGTCACCCGCAGCCGGAGCCTCGACGGCTGATGAACGGTTCAACCACCAAAACAGCCGCTTCGATCTTGGCCTCCCTTCAGCTGGGGACGCCTGGCACCGCGGCGCCCGCAGGATCGGAGGAATGGTGGGACAAGGAATGGACCTCTGGTATCTTCAAGGAGTCGTTCGCAGGCGACGTTTGGCTGGGCCCCCTGGGATTGGAAGGCGACCGCGTGGCCGACCTGCGGGTTCACGGCGGCATGGACAAGGCGGTCTGCGTCTACCCGGTTGAGCACTATGCTTTTTGGCGCGGTGAGCTCGGGCTGCCTTCGCTTCCGTTCGGAGCCTTCGGCGAGAACATCACCACTTTGGGCCCGTTGGAAGACGAAGTCTGCGTCGGCGACGTCTTCGAGATCGGCGAGGCAATCTTGCAGGTGAGCCAACCGCGCGAACCGTGCTGGAAACTTTCGCGCCGCTGGAAAGCAAAGGATCTCGCCAACGGCATTCTCCAGACCGGCCGCACCGGCTTCTATTTCCGCCCGCTGGGTCACGGATCGGTCCGGGCGGGTCAACCCTTCAGCCTCGTCCGGCGTCCGCACTCGGAGTGGACGGTCTCGCGGAGCACCCGGATCATGCACCACGAAAAAGGCGACATCGCCGGAGCGAAGGCGTTGTCCGAATGCCCCGCGCTGCCCTGGAACTGGAAGGACACGCTCCATCACCGCTGCCGTTCGCAGGCCGCACCCGCGCAACGCACACCCTGATGGCTGGACCTTTCACGAAACGCGAACTGCTTTTCATCGCCCTGGCGGCGTTGATCGGTCTCGTCGTGCTGCCCTGCCTCAACGCCTTCGTTCCCTCCGGCTCGTGGTTCCACGTCACGGATCTTTCCCTCAACCGCTACGGCAAGTATCTCACCTACGCGGTCCTCGCCCTCGGCGTGAATCTCCTCTGGGGCTACACGGGACTGCTCAGCCTCGGCCAGTGCCTCTTCTTCTCCCTCGGCGGCTACGCATTCGGCATGTATCTAATGATGAACATTAGCCGGCTCGGCCAGTATCACGAGGCCGTGCCGGACTTCATGGTGTTCCTGGAATACCAGACCAAGTATGCCGCCACCGGTGGCTTCCCGTCGCATTGGATTCCCTTCAAACATCTATGGGTCGCGCTGCTAGCCATGGTGCTTGTGCCCGCGATCCTCGCCTATGGGTTCGGGTTTCTCGCCTTCCGCTCACGGATCAAGGGCGTCTACTTCTCCATCCTCAGCCAAGCGTTGACCTACGCGGCTTGCCTGATGTTCTTCAGGAACGACTTCACCTTCGGCGGGAACAACGGACTGACCGACTTCAAGTTCATGCTCGGCACGCCCTCGCTCGCAGTCGGCGAGATCAAGGATCCCGTCGCCTTCGCCAACCGACTCGAGAAGGGTGGAGATGGCGTGTCGAAATATCTCTGGAGCCAGTTCGGTCCAACCAACCAAACCCGGGTGTCCGAACTGGCCGCCGCCGGCAAGTCCGCCGAGATGGAGCAGGTCGTGGCCGACGAGCTGAACCGGACGATGGCCACGTCGCCAATCTACAGCGAGCAACGGTTCGCCGGGATCGCCCTTTCCGACTCTGCCAAAGCAAGGATCGCGGAGACACCGCGCGACGCCGACATGCTGAAGCTCAATCGGCAGCTGCTCGAAGAAGCCTATCCTGGGGTTGTCACGCACAAGGGATTCACCGGCTACATCATCAACGATCCATCGACCAAACGCGCCCTCTACATCGCGTCCGGCGTCCTGCTGCTGCTCACCTATCTCTTCTGCCGATGGCTCACTTCGACACGTTTCGGACTGATCCAACGGGCGGTCCGCGACTCGGAAAACCGCGTGCTCTTCTCGGGCTACGCCACGGCCGACTTCAAGCTGTTCGTCTTCGTCGTCGCGGCCGTGATCGCGGCGCTTGGCGGGGCGCTCTCCGTGCCGCAGATCGGCGGGATCAACCCGAGTGAAATGTCGCCGGAGAAATCCATCGAGGCGGTCATCTGGGTCTCGGTCGGCGGACGCGGCAATCTCCTGGGGCCGATCCTCGGCGCCATCGGGATCAACTCGCTGAAGAGCTACGCGACGCACAACTTCGCCGAACAGTGGCCTTACATTCTCGGCGGCCTGTTCGTCTTCGTGACGCTCTTCATGCCCCGGGGGATCATCGGCCTGCCCAGCCAGCTCCGGGCCATCATCAAGAAGCTGTCCAAGAAGCCCACGGCTCCACCGCCGGCTGCGGCCAAGCCGGAGCTGGAATCCTCCACCAAAGAATGAACAAGGAATTCATCCTCGCCGTGGAGGGCGTCACCAAGACGTTCGACGGCTTCAAGGCCATCTCGGACCTGAACTTCTATATGGACCGGGGCGAGCTGCGCGTGATCATCGGACCGAATGGCGCAGGCAAGACCTCTTTCCTGGACCTGATCACCGGTCGCACCCGTCCCGATGCCGGCAAGATCGAGTTCGAGGCGGATACCGACCTGACCCGGCTTAACGAGTATCAGATCAACCGTCTTGGCATCGGGCGGAAGTTCCAGACGCCCTCGGTCTATGTCGACCACTCCGTCCACGAGAACCTCCTCCTCTCGCTCCGGGGGAGTCGAAGCGTCTGGTCCACCCTGTTTTCCAGGATAACGGACGCGCAGAGGGACCGGATCCAGGAAGTTCTCGAAACCGTCGGCCTGGCCTCCAAGGCCAAGGTGAAGGCCGGCTCGCTGGCCCACGGTCAGAAGCAGTGGCTCGAGATCGGCATGCTGCTGGCGCAGGATCCTAAGCTCCTCCTCGTCGACGAGCCGGCCGCCGGCATGACCGATGAGGAGACGGCCAAGACGGGAGAGCTCCTCATGAGCCTGGCCGGCAAACACAGCATCGTCGTGATCGAGCACGACATGGTCTTCGTCCGCCAGATCGCGCGGAAGGTGACCGTGCTCCACCAGGGCCACGTCCTCTGCGAAGGCTCCGTGGACGAGGTCCAGAACGACGAGCGGGTGATCGAGGTCTATCTCGGCCGGAAGAAGAAGGAGAAGCACGGATGAGTCCCCCTGGCCCAAGGGAGTATTGGAGTGTTGGGTTGCTGCACAAAACAAAACTCCATTACTCCTCTCCCCGATGCTGACCCTTTCCGACATTTCGGTGTCCTACGACGGCTCCCGCATCCTGCGCGGGGTCAACCTGACCGTGCCGAAGAACAGCCTCGTCTGTCTCATGGGCCGCAACGGCGTCGGCAAGACCACCACGCTCAAGGCCATCATGGGACTGGTCCCGGTCGACGAGGGACAGGTGTCGCTCGAAGGGCGGGTTCTTGATGGTATGAAAGCCGACGGCCGTTCCCGCGCTGGCCTAGGGTACGTGCCGCAAGGGCGCGACATCTTTCCGCACCTCACGGTCTGGGAAAACCTGAAGATCAGCAGGGTCGTCCATGGCGTGAAGGACGCGGGCCAGACCGACCGCGTATTGGAGCTGTTCCCGATCCTCAAGGAATTCCTCCAGCGCAAAGGCGGTGTGCTCTCCGGCGGCCAGCAGCAGCAGCTCGCCATCGCCCGCGCTTTGTTGACCGATCCCAAGATCCTCATTCTCGACGAACCCACCGAAGGCATTCAGCCGAACATCATCGACCTGATCGGCGAGACCCTCGTGAAGATCAAGAACGAGGGAAAGATCAGCATCCTTCTGGTCGAGCAGTATCTCGACTTCTGCCTCGGCGTCGGCGACAGCTTCTACATCATGGATCGCGGCGCGGTGGTCGCATCGGGTCCGATGAAAGAATTGAACAACGAGACCGTCCGCCGACATCTCACGGTCTGAGTCAAACCATGCAAGTCCTCCAGGTTGCCCGAAAATCCGGTTCCATCTCCTGGCCCGATCAGCGCGTAGCTTGCCTGGTTGGCTCGTTCCCCCCCGTTTCACGCCTTGCCCGCGACCTGTTGGACACCGGCACTATCCCGTGGGGACGGCATCCTTGAACCCGACGGCGGGCTTCGTTCCAGCCCCTGAAACCTCCGGCGCCGGCGCCGGTCGACTTGAAGTCCGGCTCGTCTCCGGCTTGAGCGCCGCGACGGGCGTCCGTGCGCTCAGTCCTCTGAAGATCCTTGTACCGAAACCGCGCGGCCCGAGCGTGTGGGCCTACACGAGCGGCCTCGGCGGCGGCTATGTCGCGGGCGATCAAACCCGCCTCGAAGTCATTGTCGGTGAGGGTGCGCGCTGTTTCCTTGGAACCCAGTCCTCGACAAAAATCTATCGCAATCCGGACGGATTCCCCTGTCGCCATGACCTGCTCGCCTCGTCGGGTCCGGACGCAGTGCTCGTGCTCGCGCCCGATCCGGTGCAATGCTTCGCGAAATCGATCTACGAACAGCGGCAGCGCATCGAACTGGCGTCCAGTTCCGGGCTCGTGCTGGTGGACTGGCTCGGTTCGGGCCGCGCCGCGTGCGGCGAACGGTGGGATTTCTCCCGCTATTGCAGCCGCACCGATGTCGTCGTGGACGGCAAACCCGTCCTCATCGATTCCGTTTCCTTGGACCCACGAGACGGGGTCCTCTCGGATCCTGCCCGCATGGGCAGGTTCAATTGTGTCGCGCTCCTGCTGCTGATGGGCGAACCCATGCGCGCCAACGCGGAATGTCTGCTCGCCGAGATTGCCACGTTGCCCATTTCCCGCCGCAGTGGTCTTGTGTGTTCGGCGAGTCCGGTGCCCGGCGGCGCCTTGCTCCGGATGGCGGGCGCCGGTACCGAGCAGGTTGGCCACGAACTCTGCCGCCGCCTGCGTTTCGTGGCAGCGTTGCTGGGCGATGATCCTTGGGCGCGCAAATGGTGACGACAAATCTCAACTCGCCTTCCTTCCATGCATCTCTCCCCGCGCGAAATCGACAAGTTGATGCTCCACAACGCCGGATTCCTCGCGCAGAAGCGTCTCGCGCGCGGCCGGCGTCTCAACCATCCGGAGGCGGTGGCGCTCATCGCCACGCAATTGTTGGAGTTCATCCGTGACGGCCGCCGTGTCGCCGAGCTGATGGATCTCGGGAAAAAGCTTCTGGGCCGGAACCAGGTCATGCCCGGCGTTCCTTCCATGATCGAAGACGTGCAGGTCGAAGGCACGTTTCCGGACGGCTCGAAGCTCGTGACCGTACATCACCCGATCGCTTCCGAGGACGGCGATCTGGGGCTCGCGCTGTACGGCAGCTTCATTTCGGTGCCGGAACTTTCGCTGTTCAAAGCCGCGGCGGAGGCCGAGGAACCCGCCCCGGGAGCCATGACCGTGCGAGAGGGCGAGCTGACGTTGAACGAGGGCCGTCCGGGTGTTTCGTTGGCGGTCACCAATCTGGGCGATCGTCCGGTCCAGGTCGGCAGCCACTACCATTTCGTCGAGACGAACTCACAGCTTCAATTCGACCGCGGAAGCGCCTACGGCAAACGCCTCGATATTCCGGCCGGCACGGCGGTGCGCTTCGAACCCGGGGAGACAAAGACGGTCGCGTTGGTCGAGATCGCCGGCGCCAAAGTGATCCGAGGCGGCAACAATCTGGCCAGCGGCCCGGTATCGGAAGCGGGCAGGCAGGCTGCTCTCGAGCGGATCAAGACCGCCGGTTTCGCGAACAAGGAGAATTGACCATGCCGCACATCATGAAGCGAAGCCACTACGCCGACATGTTCGGCCCGACGACCGGCGACAAAGTCCGCCTCGGCGACACCGGCCTCGTGCTGGAAGTGGAGAGGGATTTCGCCGTGTTCGGCGACGAATGCAAATTCGGCGGCGGAAAGGTGCTGCGCGAAGGCATGGGCCAGGCAGCAGGCGTGGGTCAAGCCGGGGCGCTCGATTGCGTCATCACCAACGCGCTCGTCGTAGATTACACAGGCATCTACAAGTGCGACATCGGCATCAAGAACGGCCTCATCGCAGGCCTCGGCAAGGCTGGCAATCCCGATGTAATGGCCGGCGTCACGCCGGGGATGGTCTTTGGCGTCACGACCGAGGTCATCGCGGGCGAAGGCCTGATAGTCACTGCGGGCGGCATCGATTCGCATATCCACTTCATCTGCCCGCAACAGGCCCATGAGGCCATTGCGAGCGGCCTCACGACGTTCGTCGGCGGCGGGACAGGCCCGGCTACGGGCACGAGCGCGACGACCTGTACCCCCGGCGCGCACCATCTGCGGATGATGCTGCAGGCCACGGACGGGCTGCCGCTCAATTTCGGTTTCACCGGCAAAGGAAACACCTCCATGCCGCAGGGGTTGTCCGAGCAGATCCTTGGCGGCGCCGTCGGCCTCAAGCTGCACGAGGACTGGGGAACCTCGCCTGCGGCGATCGACTGCTGTCTGACGGTCGCCGACGAGCACGACGTCCAGGTCACGATTCACTCCGACACGCTAAACGAGTCGGGCTTCGTCGAGGCCACCATCGCCGCGTTCAAGGGGCGCACGATCCACACCTATCATTCCGAGGGTGCCGGCGGCGGCCATGCACCGGACATCATCCGGGTCTGCGGTGAGATGAACGTGCTGCCGAGCTCCACGAACCCGACCCGACCCTACACGGTCAACACGCTCGACGAACACCTCGACATGTTGATGGTCTGCCACCATCTCGATCCGAACCTGCCGGAGGACGTCGCGTTCGCCGAGAGCCGCATCCGCGGCGAGACGATCGCTGCCGAGGACATCCTTCACGATCTCGGCGCGATCAGCATGATGAGTTCTGATTCACAGGCGATGGGACGCGTGGGCGAGGTGATCACGCGCACATGGCAGACCGCGCACAAGATGCGCCAGCAACGAGGACGGCTGGCGGGAGAACGCGGTGAAAACGACAATCTCCGCATCAAGCGCTACGTCGCGAAATACACGATCAACCCCGCCATCTCGCACGGCATGGCCCATGTGATCGGCTCGATCGAGGTCGGGAAGCTCGCCGATCTTGTGCTGTGGAAGCCGGCGTTCTTCGGCGCGAAACCGGAGATGGTTCTGAAAGGCGGCATCATCGCCTGGGCGCAGATGGGGGATCCGAACGCATCCATTCCCACGCCGCAGCCGGTTTCCATGCGGCCGATGTTCGGCGCGTTCGGTTCCGCACCGGGACCGGTTTCCATCGCCTTCGTCAGCGCGCTCTGTCGCGACATGGGGGTCGCCGCCGGCTACGGTTTGAACAAGCGCATCGAAGCTGTGCGTGGTTGCCGGAAGCTTACCAAGCGCGACATGAAATGGAACGATGCAACGCCGTTCATCACCGTCGATCCCGAGACGTATCGGGTGACAGCCGATGGCGAACTGCTCCAGTGCGAACCGGCGACCTCTTTGCCGCTTGCGCAACGCTACTTCCTCTTCTGATGCCGAATCCGCGGCAAGACTGGCTCGTCTGGCAACTGGCCGACTCTGCGTTTCCGGCGGGAGGCTTCGGCCACTCCGGCGGGCTCGAAGCCGCGTGGCAACTCGGCGAAGTGCGCACCGAGACGCAACTCGCGGGGTTCCTTGAAGCCTCGTTGCATCAGTTCGGCCAGGCCGCGATGCCGTTCGTGAACGATGCCCATCGCGATCCGCAACGGCTCATGGAACTCGATTTGCTTTGCGATGTGTTCACGGCCAATCATGTCGCCAACCGCGCCAGCCGCGCGCTGGGCCAGGCGTTCCTGTCGTCGGTCGAACGAGCGTTCCCCTCGGGCGCGATGAGCGAGCTGCGCTCCCAGGTTCGCGAAATGAACGGACATTTCGCGCCGGTATTTGGCGTCGTCACGCGTCTATTGGAAATCCAGCGCTCGCTTGCGCTTCGCCTTTATCTGTTCCAGCAACTTCGCGGCGCAGTCAGCGCCGCCGTGCGTCTCGGCATCGCCGGGCCCATCGCCGCACAGGCCTTGCAGCACCGCCTTTCCGCCGTCGCCGAGGAGGTCGCGGCAGGGAACGCGCAGCGCTCGACCGGAGAGATCGCGCAGACCGCGCCTCTTTTGGATATTTTCCAGGGGACACAGGACCGTCTCTATTCGCGACTGTTCCAAAGCTGAACCGCCTCTCGTCCATGAACCACACGCATTCACACGGGCCCCACGGCCACACGCACGAACCCCTCGAACATCCCGGTCACTTCGAGGAACGAGAGTCCGCGCACGCGCGCAACTATGATCATCGCGCCTTCACCGTCGGCGTCGGTGGCCCCGTGGGCAGCGGGAAGACCGCGTTGATGCTGCAGCTCTGCCAACGACTGCGGAGGACAATGGAGATCGCGGCGGTAACGAACGATATTTTCACCAGGGAAGACGGCGAGTTTCTCGTCCAAAATGGCGCCTTGGAAGCGGATCGGATTCGCGCGGTGGAAACCGGCGGCTGCCCTCATGCGGCGATCAGGGAGGACATTTCGGCCAACCTGCTCGCGTTGGAGGAACTCCATCGGAAGTTCCGTCCCGACCTCCTGTTGATCGAGTCCGGAGGCGACAATCTCGCAGCCTGCTTCAGCCGCGAACTGGCCGACTTCACCATCCAGGTGATCGACGTGGCCGGCGGCGACAAGATCCCGCGCAAAGGAGGCCCCGGCATCACCCAGAGCGACTTGCTCGTCATCAACAAGACCGACCTCGCGGCCACTGTGGGGGCCGATCTGGCCGTCATGGATCGCGACGCCCGCAAGATGCGCGGCGACGGCCCCATTGTCTTCGCTCAAGTCAAACATGGCGTCGGGCTGGACGAGATCCTGGGCGCGGTTATCCACGCATGGCAGCACTCTAAGGGCTTGCAGCACGGCCACTGAAAGAGACCCTGCGGCTCATCTCCCGGCCCTTTCGGCCGGTTCGATGTGGATGAGCACATCATGCACGCGGGGGAAGCGTTGGCGGACCCGGTCCTTGATTCGATGGGCGATGATATGGGCTTCGCGCACGCTCATCTCTGGATCCACATGCACGTGCATATCCACGAAAAGGTGGTAGCCGGCCTGCCGGACGAGGCATTTCTGGACGTAATGGACCAATGTCACCTCCGCGGCGACGGCGGCGATCTCGGCCTTCAGTCCGATTCCCGGGACGGTATCCATCAACTCCGAGGCCGCCCGCCGCGCCAACGTCCATCCGTTCCAGGCGATGAGCAGCGATGCGAGGAGCGCCGCAACGTCATCGGCCGCCTCATAGCCGTGGCCGCCAATCAAAGAGACGGCAATGCCGATGCCGGCACCGAGCGAGGTCAGCGCATCGCTTCGATGGTGCCAGGCGTCCGAACGCACGGCCGCGCTGGACAGCTCATCGGCCCGTTTCAGCGCGAAGCGGAACATGCCTTCCTTGATCACGATCACGCCGATCAACACAACCAGGGTGAACGGCGCCGGGGCGGTATGCGGGGTCATGATCTCCGCGATCGCCCGGACCGCGATCAACCCGGCGGCGGCCAGCAGAAACAGGCCCACGATGGCCGCCGCGATGGGTTCGGCCTTGCCGTGGCCGTAGGGATGATCCTCGTCGGGCGGCTCGGAGGCCACGACCAAGGCGCGCCACACCACCAGGGAGCTGACGATGTCGGCCATCGATTCGACTGCGTCCGCGACCAGGGCGTGCGAATGGCCCACGACGCCCGCGACGAACTTGCCACCGGCCAACAGGGTGTTGACCGCGAGCCCTGCAAGGGTCACGCGGACGCCACGATCAAGTCGGTCCCCGGTCACGAGGGAACCGTTTCCAAACTACCGTGAGGCGGCAATCACAAAGACCTTCCTCTCGCCGGGTCTTTGCGCTGGTTTGAACCGGTGCCTTGCGTCACAAGAGCCGGGCACGTTGAAAAACATCGTCTATTTCGATCTGGAAACGCAGAAGTCCTTCGATGAAGTCGGAGGGAGAGGGAACATCCGTGATCTCAAGATGAGCCTCGGCGTGACCTTCAGCACGACCCGGGGCGGTTACCTTGTCTACCCTGAAAAGAAGGTCAACGAGCTGATCGAAGAGCTGCGCCGCGCAGACCTCGTGGTCGGCTTCAACCATGAAGGCTTCGACTACACGGTGCTGCAGGGCTACAACGACTTCTTCGACGCAGGACAGGTCCGCTCCCTCGACATGATGCTGGAGATGGAACGGGTGCTCGGGCACCGCGTCTCTTTGGACTCCGTGGCGAGCGCGACTCTCGGCCTGGAAAAGACCAGCGAAGGGCTGCAGGCCGTCCGTTGGTGGCGCGAGGGCAAGCTGTTGGAGATCGCGGAATACTGCTGCTTCGACGTGAAGATCACGAAGATGGTCCACGAATACGGCGTCGCGAACGGGCGGCTGTTCTTCAACAACCGCCAAGGACGGAAGATCACCGTGTCGGTTGACTGGTGACGGGCCGGGGCCTCAATGCCGGCCCGGGAGAGAGGCGTTGGTCAGACGCAGCTTGGAGCTGAGGTCGACCGCGATGTTCCGCATGACGAGCATGCCAAGGTGCGGTTCGCTCGCGATGAGGCGGTTGAAGGCGTCGCGGTGCAACACAAGGAGAATGCTGGCCTGCTTTGCCACGGCCTTCGCGGCTCGGGGCGCCCCGTCCAAAAAGGCCAGCTCGCCGATGATCTTGCCCGGACCCAGGTTGGCGACCGGTCCCAAATCTTCATCGAGGAAAATCCCCACTTCTCCCCGCATAACGACGAAGGCCTCGTTCCCCGGCTGGTTTCTGGAAAAGATTGTTTCTCCCTGCCGGTAGAGGCGCTGCTGGAAAAGACGGGCCATTTTGCGGAGTTCCCCGTCGCCCAGTCCGCTGAAGATCGGCAAGCCACGCAACAGACCGACCGTCGCCATGCCGACCTTCATGTCCTCGAAGCAGCGGTCCACCACGGCCGCGATGGTCTTGGCCTGGATGGTGAACTGTCCTCCCTCAAAATCATAGGGAACGTTGATCTTCACCATCTTGATCACGTCCTCCCTGCGGCCATTGTGGCTATAGAATGCGGGGAGATAGGCCACCGGCACGAAGCCCGCTTGTTCGGCGGTCTTGAGAATCCTTGGTGCATTGACGAGCAGATCCACCTCCACATAAATCGCCTGAAAGGTCTCCTGTGCGATGCAGACCGCCTGCTGGATAAGCCCCCCGATCGCCGCGTCGTCCACGCAGAAACTGTCCACCAGCCGGGCCCCCCGGTCGTGTTCGTCGAAGTAAAAGGCCAACCCGGCGGTCGTCTTGCCGTTCGCTCGCGCCAGCAAAGCACGGATGGGCGCGTTGACTTCGACCCTCATGAGACCGAAACCCAGATGGAATCCTCCCGAGATCTCCACAGTCGGATTCTTCTGACGGAGCTGAGCCCGGCAAAACTTGTAGTCCTCGAACGTGACTTCTTCGGGCTTCGCAGTTCCTGCCGTCAACGGATACCCCGTGACCCCGTCACGAATCAGTCTCGGAGGAGGCACACCCATCAACGTCAAAACGGCGATCGACAACTCGCTGATCTGGGAAAGGGACTCGGATACAGTCTGCCTCTCGCGCAAGAGCGAGCGGGAGGGCCGGGTGTAGAACAGCATCGCCGCACGGGAGCCGACCAGATGCTTGATCGGCTGGTAGCCGGCGCAGACGAATCCGAGCTGTTCCAGGACGAGTTGCTGGGCGTTGTCCGAAGCGGCGACCCGGGTGACGATCGTCTGTCCCCGCTCGTCGGCCAAAGATCGCAGCTTGTCGAACAAACCGTTCGCCGTGCCGTCCTCATAGGACTCTACCCTGATGAGCACGCGGCCGATGTTGCAGATCGGGTTCAAGCTCGGCCAATTGGGAGGCAGGATGGATCCAGCGGCCAAGATTCGCCCGGCTTCTTCGACGATCCAAGTCTCGCTCCCGGATCCGGCCCCGAGTTGCGACGCCACCCAGGTCGGGTCGTATATCTCGCGGGCGACGTAGTCCGTTCCCAACGAGGCCAGTAGCAAATCGATCCACGGCACCGCATCATCGGCCGTGGCACGTCGGATGATTGAAGACATCGCGGGCACTTCTGGCTCCATCGGCAGCCGAAGACCAGGAGCTAAGCCACTCCGACAGCTTTGTGGAGAGCCGGAAACGGAGCGGTGACCTCAAAGTTGGCTTTCCCGAAGCTCAAACCGTCCCGCCCGAATCCTCAGCCTCGATGTCCTGGCCGATGATCCCCTCATCCTGGGCGACGGGCACGAACGCATTGCGGCGGGGATCGAAGACGATTGGGACAAGTTTACCGAGATCCGTCAGGCCAAGAGCCAGAACGGGCGACGGATCGCCGTCGGGAGTCATGACGACCAGGCGGTATTCGCTGCCGATGGGGACCACGTTGATCAGCTTCATATTTGGAATCCGTTGTGGGGCAGGCGTGACAGAACCGGTAGCAACCGAAGCAGGAGCCGTCGGAGATCAGGGATTCAATAAACGACCACCACGGATCAATGATATCCCCCAGCGCAGGGAAATGCCCAAGTAGCCCGGAATCAGAAAGAATTCTTCGCTAGGAATGATCCTAGAACAACTGGACCCGATCAGCGAGATGCTGCCATCGAAGAAAGCCGTGGTGCCCGCGACAGGACTTGAACCTGTAAGGAGTTACCCACTAGAACCTGAATCTAGCGCGTCTGCCAATTCCGCCACGCGGGCACGATCGGTTCCGGCACTGACGCCGGAGGCCCGGTATTAAGGGGATACGAAGCCGGGCCAGCAAGTGATTTTATCGGGAACGCTGCGGCGATCGGGCAATGCCCATCAGCTCCGTCGCGCCACCACTCCGCCTGAATCCCGGCTCATTTGGTTTGCTCGACGACACGCCCCATCAGGTTCGGAGGAAAAGTTCCGCCGCCCAGTCGGCGTAGCGTAGTCCTTGCCGAGTGAGGTGAAAGCGTTCGGGCGTGAGCTC
Organism: Verrucomicrobiota bacterium; assembly: GCA_038209745.1. GTDB lineage: Bacteria > Verrucomicrobiota > Verrucomicrobiia > Limisphaerales > CANJSG01 > CANJSG01. The sequence continues at coordinate 36,952 of JBBQXJ010000015.1, read as the reverse complement.
AGCATAGCCCAAACCGACGAGTCGCTCGATCGGCTCACGCCACTCGGCGGCCAGATCGGCCCCGGTGGTGCGTCTGAAGAGCTCCAGCGGCCAACCGGCCGCCATTCTCAGACCGAAGGCTGCAAGTTCCCCGGTCCGCCCCGCCGGCGACAGCGTTTCGGAGAATTCCACCGCCCTCTTTCCCTTCTCCAGCTGTTCGCAGTAGAGCGTCGTGTTGGACCAGTTCTTCGAGCGCGAGCCCCCTACATAACCCGAGGCCGCCGGCCCGAGGCCGTGGCACGAACCACCACGCCAATAGGTGACATTGTGCCGGCAGGCCCGACTGGGGACGTCGGCAAACATCGGATCGTCGGGCGCCGAGGCGGGCACCGGGTTCTGCGCGAAATTGGCGATCTCGTATTGGTGGAAACCTTTTGCAGCGGAGAAGTCCAACAGCTCCTCATACATGTTGGCCGCCAGCTCCTCATCCACGTCGAATTGCCCCGCCTTGAGCTGCTCGAACAACGGCGTGTCTTCTTCGTAGATCACCTCGTAGCAGGACAGATGCTCGCTGCCCAACGCGGTGGCTTCGCGCAAGGTCGAACGCCACGTCTCCATCGTCTGGCCGGGGATGGCGAACATGAGGTCCACGTTGACATTGTCGAAGCCAACCCGACGCAGGATATCGAACGAACGGAAGACCATGTCGCGACTATGGATCCGGCCAAGACGGTCCAGCAGCGCCTCGTCCAACGACTGCACACCCATGGAGATGCGGTTGACCCCACGGTTGCGAAGGAGACGCGCCTTGTCCTCGGAGACGGTGGCCGGGTTGCATTCAACCGTCCATTCCGCGGCTCCCGAGAGGTGAAGCCGATCCATGGCATCGAAGACCCGCTCCCACTGGGCAAGGGTCAGAAGAGAGGGCGTGCCGCCGCCGAAGAAGATGGTCCGGGGCTGGAGACTGTCCGCCACCAGCTCCAACTCGCGGATGAGCGCTCCCACATAGCGGTTGACGATCTCGCCCTTGCTCGTCTCCGAGTAGAAGGCGCAATACTCGCACTTATGGGCACAGAACGGGACGTGGACGTAAAGGCTTCGAACGGGATCTAAAAACGACATCGCGACCAGGACCTTAGTCCGGGCCGCGACGCTGACCATGGAAATTGTCCGGCCCGCCTCGGCGCCGGAATGATTTAGATGAAGGTCGCCCGCAAAACGTGCTGCGCCTTGAGGCCCTTGTCGCTTTCGATCAGATCGAAGTTGACCGTTTCGCCTTCTTTAAGGGTTTTGTAGCCCTCGCCTTCGATGGACGTGTGATGGACGAACACATCGCGCCCGGATTCCTCTTGAACGATGAACCCGAACCCTTTGCGGTTGTCGAACCACTTGACTTTGCCGTTGGCCATACGGATGCCTTCTGAATGCTTGTTTTTATTGATGCTCGGGCAAAGAAGGGTGACGACATCCCACCTCCCTTCACGGCATTTTGCCTTCGTTACGGTGGACAAGTCCTTTTTAGATTTTAAGTGAATCAGGTCAAGAATCCGGTGCGTCTCACTTGGTTGCTGTAGGCTACGATCTGTTGAGGTTTCCGGCACCTCCAGGAAGAGACCGTGTTGTTTTCATTATTCGGAGAACGCTGTGAATGTGGTTCTTCCAGCAACCCTTCGGCCGACGCAGTGTTCAAAGTATTATGAAAAGATTCGCCGTAGCGGCTTGGACCGCCTCCCTGTGTCTCTTTCCGCACATCCTACCCGCCAGTGACACCCCGGCCACTCCCACCCAGACAGACCCCCGTCGCGACGCCACCGTAGCCGCGATCGAGCGGTCCGCCCCGAGCGTCGTCAACATCGCCACCAAGACCCGGGGCGAGATCGTCCATCGTCGGGTGCTCGACTGGTGGCGCGGCGTCATCGACATCCCGGAACGGCTCAAAGACCGACGCAGTGCGGGCTCGGGCGTCATTGTCGACGAAGTCGGCTATGTGTTGACCAACGTCCACGTCATCCTGGACGACGACAAGGTGGCCGATGAAATCTGGGTCCAGCTCTGGGACGACACCCCTCCCATCCGGGCGAGGGCATTGGTAGGAATCCCGGGGACGGATGTAGCCGTCTTGAAGCTGGAGGCCGCCCCGGGCCAAAAGTTCAGCCCGATCAAGATGGCGCCAGACGACGATCTCCTGCTCGGGGAAACCGTCATCGCGTTGGGGAATCCTCTCGGTTTGGGCAGTTCGGTCACGCGGGGCATCCTCAGTGCCAAACCGCGCCGTGCGGTATCGACGAACGACTATCTCGATGTCCCGGACTGGTTGCAGATCGACGCGCCGATCAACCCTGGCAACAGCGGCGGCCCATTGATCAACCTCAAGGGCGATATGATCGGACTGAACGTGGCCATGTCCAGCCAGGGCCAGAGCATTGGCTTCGCCATTCCAGTCAGCCAGGTCTCGGCCGCCGTTTCGGAGTGCTTCACACCCGAGGCCATGAACCAGCTCTGGCTGGGCCTGCGCTTCAAACCCTCGAACGAGCGTGAGTTCACGGTCAGCGCCGTTCATCCGGATAGTCCCGCAGACGAAGCGGGTATCCGCCCCGGGGACGTGCTCACCCGGATCAACGGCGCGGAACCCAAGGATCGCTACGACGCCTACGCCATGATGGCGGCCAATGACAAGAAGGTGGACCTGACCTTCCTCCGGAGCGGCAAGTCCTCGAAAGTCACCGTGAGCTACAAGTCCTTGGCCGATCTGATCGCGGCCAAGACGGGCCTCGGCGTCCGTGAGATCGATCCCCGCCTCGCCGACCAGTTGTCTGTGCCAGTGGGTGCGGGACTGTTTGTGGCATCCGTCGAAAAGGACAGTTCCGCCGCCAAAGTCGGAATCCGACCGGGGATGATCCTCGGCAGTCTCAGAATTCCCCGAGCCGGGCGGCAGCCATTGAAGACGCCCAATTTTCTGGCCGCAGCGAGCGCGCTCTGGAACGGCCGCCCGGGAGACGCGTTTCTCGTGACGACCTACGTGCGACTGAGAGACTGGGAAACCCAGCAGTTCCTCTTGGAACTCAAGTGATCCCGCTCCAGTGTGGCCCTACTTTTTGTTCGCCCACGCTTCAACGCCGCCCCCACAATCACGGTCCATTCAAGACATGGTTTCCGATGCAATGATCGAGGTGTCCGGGCTCTCCAAGAGCTATGCCGGGCGCGCCGCCATCTCCGGCCTGACGTTCTCCGTCGGACGCGGGGAGATCGTCGGCTTTCTCGGGCCCAACGGCGCCGGCAAGAGCACGACCATGCGGATTCTCGCCGGCTATCTGCCCGCCTCTTCGGGGACGGCGCGAGTCGCGGGCTATGACGTCTTTACCCAGTCCCTCGAAGCCCGCCGCAGCATCGGCTACATGCCGGAGAACAACCCGCTCTACCATGAGATGCGGGTGCGCGAGTATCTGAAGTTCCGGGCCCGGCTCAAAGGGCTGGCATGGCGCCGCTCCCGCGAGCGGGTGGACACCGTCCTCACGCAGTGCGGCTTGGAAGACGTTTCCAAAAAGGTCATCGGCCACCTCTCCAAGGGCTACCGTCAGCGGGTCGGCTTGGCCGACGCGCTCGTACACGAACCCGCGCTGATCATTCTCGACGAACCCACCAGCGGCCTCGATCCCGAGCAGCTCCGCTCGGTGCGCAAGCTGATCAAAGACCTCAGGGGCCGGCACACCGTCCTCCTGTCCACCCACATCCTGCCCGAAGTCGAGCTGACCTGCAGCCGGGTGTTGATCATGCGGCAAGGGGAGATCCTGGCCGCGGACACCCCCGATGAACTGCGCCGCAAGATGCACTCCGGCCAGGAGGTCGTCGCCGAAATCGCCGCGCCGCTCCAATCGGTGCGGGAAGGGCTCGAGGATCTGGAGGCCATCGAGGACTTCGATGTCGCGGAGGTGGACGGCGAATACGTCCGGTGCACCTTGAAGCCGCGCAACGGCGCCGATCTCCGGCCCATCGTCTTCGATCTGGCCAAGGAAAGGGGATGGCGGCTGCGCGAACTCTCGCGGACGCAGTTCAGCCTGGAAGACATCTACCTGCGGGTCACCCGGCGTCCTACCGAGGAGGAGGCTTCCTGATGCGCGTCTTTCTGACTTTGCTGCGCCGGGAACTGGGCAGCTACTTCGTGTCCTTCACCGGCTACATCATCATCGCGCTGGCGCTGTTGACGATGGGGCTGAGCCTGGCCGGCATCGTCGGCGCGGCCAAGGGCACGCCGCTGCCGATGTCGCTGACCGAACTGTTCTTCATCACCCCGTATTTCTGGATCATCCAGCTGCTGACGGCGCCCATCATCACCATGCGGCTCTTCGCGCTGGAGAAATCCTCCGGCACCTTCGAGGCGCTCATGACCGCGCCCGTTTCCGACCTGCAGGTCGTCATGGCCAAGTTCAGCGCCTCCCTCGTTTTCTATCTGGTCATGTGGCTCCCGTTCCTCGCCAGCATGCTGCTCCTGCGCCGCTATTCGAGCGATCCGGGCGCTTTGGACATCGGTGTCCTGGCCAGCACCTATTTCGGCATTTTCCTACTGGGTTGCCTTTTCCTGTCGTTCGGCTGTCTGGCCTCCGCGATGACGCGGAACCAGATCGTCGCAGCGATGACGAGCTTCGCCTTCGTGATGGGCCTGTTCGTGGTCAGCTCTCTCGCGGAACAGCTCGCCGCGCCCGGCACCTGGCTGGGGACGACCGTCCAACTCGTCAGCCTGGTGGACCACATCCAGGAATTTTCGCGCGGCATCGTCGATTCCCGCTGGGTCACCTTCTACCTGTCCGGCACCGTCCTGTTTCTTTTCTTAACGCACCGCGTCGTCGAGAGCCGACGCTGGAAATAACATGGCGGAAACGAACCCAGATTCCCCGACGTTTTCCCGGAGCCGCCGCTTCGGCCAAGGCGCGACCTCCGTCGTCGGCATCGCTTGCCTGCTGGCCATCGTCGTGATGGTGAACTACCTCGGGGCCGGCTGGTATCGGCGTTGGGACTGGTCGCAGGGTGGGCGCTTCGCGCTCTCACCCATGACCGAGCGCCTGCTCCAGACGATCACCAACGAAGTCGACGTCGTCGTCTGTTTCGACCCTCGGGGTGAGGAAGAGATCTATGGTTGGACCCGCTCCCTGCTCGAGCAATACGAGCACGGAAACCCCCGCATCCACGTCTCCACCGTCGATTCCACCCGATCCCCCGGCACGGCCGCCAAAGTCATCGCCACCAACCAGCTCGCCACGCTCAAGGACAGCCGGTCGCCCAAGAATTTCATCGTGTTCAATTGCGAGGGCCGCCGCCGCGTGGTCTTCGCCCGGGAGCTCTCGGGCTACGACAACGGATCCACCGTCACCGGGGAATTGGAGTTCAAGCGCGTCGCCTTCAAGGGCGAACTGGCCTTCAGCTCCGCGCTGTTCGCCGTCACCTATCCGCGCCAGCAAAAGGCGGGCTTCGTCACCGGCCACGGCGAGATGGATCCCGGGAACTTCGTCGGCGATACCGGCTACGGGAAGTTCGCGTCCATGATCAAGGAAGAGGCCAACGTGCCCTGGGAAAAGATAAGCCTGCGCGGCACCAACAGCCTGTCCGACTTCGCGCTGCTCGTCGTCGCCGGCGCCTCCGAGCTGCAGTTCAGCCCGGCGGAACTCGACAAGCTGGACGCCTTTCTGCGCCATGGCGGGCGGGCGCTGTTCATGATGAACAACATGAACCTCGGACGGCCGACCGGACTGGAGATCTATTTGACCAACTGGAACGTGGTGGCCCGCTGGGGCCGCGTCACAGATCCGGAACATTCTTCGTCGAAGGATTTGACCGACGTCGTGACGGACCGGCTGAACCCGAACCATCCGACCACCCGTCCCCTGGCCACGGGCGATCCGATGCCCGTCCAACTGGTCCTTCCCCGGGTCGTCGGTCCATCCCTCGCCGCCTCCTCCGCCAACGGCATCCGGGTGGAGACGCTGGTCACCACCGGGCCGCGCGGACGGGAAGAGTTCATTGTCCCGGAAGAAAGCCTGTCCAACCAACCTCTGCCCATGGCGGTGGCCGTCGAGCAGGGCGGCATCGCCGGGGTCAGCGCGGACCGGGGGACCACCCGCTTGGTCGTCATCGGCGACACCTACTGCTTCAACAACCAGATGCTCGACTCCGCGGCCAACCGCTACTTCGCCGGGTTCATCGTCAATTGGCTGCTGGACCGGCCCCAGGCGATGCTCCAGATCCCGCCCAAGCCGGTGAAGGAATACCGGCTCATCATGAGCAACACCCAGCAACGGCAGCTCACCTGGATCCTGTTGGCGGGAATGCCCGGTAGCGCCCTGCTCTTCGGCGGCCTGGTGTGGCTGAGACGGAGGCGTTGAACGTGAGCCCACGCAAGACACTCGTCCTGCTCGTCGTCGCCGGCGCTCTCGCCGCATTCATCGGGTTCGTGGAGCGGCCTCTGCGCGAGGCCCGCCTGGCGATCACAGACACACGGATCTTCCCCGCGCTGCAGCCCTCGGCCATCGGCGCCGTCGAGGTGCAGATCCCGGGCAGGACCGTCCTCCGCGTCGAACGGACCAATTCCACGTGGGAACTGACGAAGCCGATTCGGCGCCCGGCCGAGGCGTTCTGGATCAACAATCTTCTCACCAACTTGGCGGCGCTCCGCTGGGAGGACCGGCTGAAGGCCTCCGAGTTCGACGGCCGGCCTGAGACGATGCGCGAGTTCGGGCTGGCCGAACCGCGCGCCACCCTTTCCCTGCGTCTCGGCGGGGGAATGCTCCAACTGCTCATCGGCACCAACAGCGCGGCCGGGGATCAGGTGTATGTCCGGCAGGCCGGAGCGGGCGACGTCTATCTGGTCTCACCAAACTTGCTCGGGCTCATTCCCGGAGACGCCGCCACATGGCGCAGCCGGAGGCTGTTTCCAGGCAGCTTCGCCGACGTCACGCGGGTGCAGGTGCGCTCGACCACCGGCCTTGTGGAGCTGGAACGCCCCGGCACCAACGGCGCCTGGCGCATGACCTCCCCGTGGAACGCCCGGGCGGACAACGGCCGCATCAGCGCGGCGATCGATTCGTGGCGGACAAACTTTATCCGCCGCTTCGCCGCCGACGGAGTAACGGACCTGCAGCCATTCGGCCTCCAGACCCCCGTGCTGGAAGTTCTCGTCGGTTCCGGACCGCGTTTGGACCGCGGCCTCTCCTTCGGCTCCGCCACCACCAATGTCCCGCCCTTGATCCACGCCGCGAGGCCGGGCGTCGACAGCGTCTTCCTCGTCCCGGCCGACGCCATGTCCGCTTGGCGGGGTTTGCCCAAGGATTTCCTCGACCGCCGGATCGTCGACGCCAAACCACTCGATATCCGGGCCGTTGAAGTCTCCGGCGATGGTCGACCCAAGGTGCGGGTCTCGGTGGACCCCGCCGGTACCTGGACGATCGCGGGCCGGGGCTTGCTCAAGGCCGACACCGGTCTCCTCGGCGACGCCTTCGCCATCCTGACTTCCGACAACACCGAGCTCGAGAAAGCGGTCGTCACGGATTTCAAGCCCTACGGGCTCGACCAGCCTCTCCTCGAATACGAGATCACGGTCGCCACTCCGGCCGGAACGAACCGCATCGTCGACGCCCGGTTCGGCGTCGGCACCAACGGGGTCTTCTACGTTCACCGCGCGGATGAGGACGCGGTCAAGATCATCGCCCCGGCCGACTTCCTGCGCCTGCCCCAGTCCGCCTGGCAGTTCCAGGATCGCCGGATCTGGTCCTTCAAGCCGGAAGACGTGGTCTCCGTGAGCGTCCAACAAAAGGGAACCACGCGGAAGCTGGCCCGGGACGGACCCGGGGAATGGCGGGTGGAAAAGGGAGCCGCCGACATCATAAATCCTTTCGGGGTTGAAGAAGCCGTGACCCGTCTCGGGAACCTGCAGGCCGAATTCTGGACCCAGCAGGCCGACGACCGATCCCGCAAGAACTTCGGATTCGACGCGGAGGACTACACCCTCACGATCGAGCTCAAGACCGGCTTGCTTCCCGCCCTTGCGCTCGGCGGACCCTCGCCCTATCACAATCCCTACGCGATGACGGTGGTGAACGGGATACCGATGGTCTTCGAGTTTCCGCTGGAGCTGCACTACAACTTTATCCGCGAGTTCCTCAGCCCGTTCAAAACGGGAACCCTGTGATCCCAAAGATCAAGCCCGCGATCGATCTCCCGAGATGAAGGCACCGGCGACCAGGCGAAAGTGGCTGCGGCGATGCCGGGTGTGCTTCCGGTGGTGCCGCATCGCGGCATTGTCCGCCCTTTTTATCGCCCTCTGTCTGGCCATTTATCTGGGAGAAGCGGGCCTGCCAGAATGGGCCAAAAGCCGGATTGTCGCCGCCGCCCAAGCACAAGGCGTCCGCCTTACTTTCGCCTCGATGCGCCTCCACTGGCTCCAGGGCATCACGGTGGACAATGCCGTCGTCGAAGGCGACGGACTGCCGGGCTCTTTCAAAGCGGAACGCGTCGTCCTCGATCTCGACCAAGACGAGCTGCTGCATCGGCGCCTGCGTCTCAAGTCGCTTGCCCTGCACCACGCGGATCTTTCCCTCACCCCCGAAGACCGGAGCCTGGATCCCATCATGGTCCACGAACTGGAGGGCCGGGTCTCCTTCCCCGAGACCAACGTCGTCTCCCTGGACCATCTCGAAGGCCGCTGGCGCTCGGGGATCTTCTCCATGCAGATGACGGCGACAAATCTCGGCGCGATGGCCGGGCTGTGGACCAAAGGGTCCACGCCATCGACGGGTCGCCGTTCCTTGACCAATCAGGTCGACCGGATCGCTCTCGCCCTGTCGAAACTGGATCTCAAGGGCGCCCCCAGCCTCCGCATCGTGATGGCCGGCGACGCCGCGAAACCCCTGGACCTGACCGCCGTGTTCGCCCTGACCGTCCCGGGAGCGGCAACTCCTTGGGGCACGGTTACCAATCTCAGCCTCGAAATCCGCAGCACTCCTCAAAGCGAGACCGCCACCTTGAAGCTGACCGCCGACGGGGCCGAAACCCCATGGGGCCAGGCAGGAACCGTGGACACGACCGTCGAGTTCAAGCCGACCACCGACGATGCGAGCGAATGGCAGGCCGGCTTCCGGGCCTCCCTGGCCAGACCAAGAACCGCAGTTGTGGCGGCGGATTCCATGGAGCTCGACGGCCAGGCGCACTTCCGGATCGGAGCCCTTTGGCCGACCCGCTTCGACGCCAATCTCGCCGCGACCGGTCCCACCTCCCGGTGGGCGCATGCTGCGGCTTTGGCCGTGAGAATCTCCCGCACGGAGGAGACCCGCACTTGGATGGCCCCGACGAACACGACGGCCTTGGCGATGTGGACCAACCTCCTGCCGCATCGATTGGAGCTCGGAGTGGACGCGTCGCGGCTGAGCGTGCTGGGAGTCGACTTCCTTTCCCTCGGAGCGGAGCTCAACTGGAGCGGTCCGCTCCTGACCCTGTCGCGACTCGACGCAACCATGCCCAGCGGGCGGGCATCCGTCTCCGGCGTGCTCGATGTCCCGGAACACACCGTGACCGTTTCGCTCAAGTCGGATTTCGACCTGTCCACCGCCCGGGATCTCCTGGCTCCGTCCGGCCGGAACTGGCTGGACCAGTTCCAATGGACCGCGCCTCCGAACATCGCCGGCAGTGCTCGTCTTGTTTTGCCAGTCTGGACCAATGCCGTGGAGTCATGGAGCGAGGACATTCAGCCGGGGCTGCAATTGTCGGGGACGTTCGCTGTCGATCGGGTTGGCTTCCAGAAAATCCATTTCGACCAAGTCGCAGGAACCGTCACCCACTCAAATCGAGTCTGGCACGTCCACGATGCCCGGTTGACCCGGCCGGAAGGCGGCCTCCAGCTGGATCTCGTGAGCCAAGACCGAGGCGCCCATCAGACCATCCGCCTCCTCAGCACCATCGACCCCGAAGCGCTGAAACCCTTGATGGGCGAACACGCGGACAAAGTCTTCGAGATGGTCCGCTTCCCCAAACCTCCATTGATCGAGGGCACCGCCGAGATTTTCCGCGACGAGCTGAAACGGAGCACCTTTTTCGGACGCATCGCCACCACCAATGTGCACGTCCGCGATGTGGATACGGGCCTCGTTTCAGCGGGCGTGGCCGTCGAGTGGCCGTGGGTGCGGTTTGAAAACATCCGGATCGAGCGCGGCACGCAGTGGCTGGCCGCACCGCTCATGCTCTTCAATCTGGACGACCAGATGCTCTCGATCTCCAACGGCACGGCCCAAGCCGATATCGAACCTGTCGGCCGGATCATCGGCCCGAAAACATGGGGAATGCTCTCCGCATACGAGTTCCTCGATCCGCCGTTGGTCGAGATCAACGGCATCACACCCGTCCACGAAGAAGACCGGCCCAAGGCCGACCTCCACTTCAAGATCAACGCCCAGAGGTTCCGCTGGAAATTCTTCAACATCGACCGCTTCACAGGCGACGCCCGCTGGACCGGAAACGGCCTCGAACTCACCAATCTGGAAGCGAACGCCTACTCCGGCACTGTCGGTGGCTGGGCACGCTTCGCCTTCCAAGAAGAGGGCCCGGTGGACTTTCGGTTCCGGTCGGATGTGGACGGATTGAACCTGAAAACCGTCCTCAACGACCTCGGCGTGACCAACCGGGTGCAAGGCAGCCTGTCCGGCAGTCTCGTCATCACGGACGGCTCCTCCTATCGACCCACCGGTTGGAACGGGTATGGCCACGCCGATCTCACCAACGGCTTCATTTGGGACTACCCGGTCTTCGCCTTCCTCTCCCCGATTGTGGAGACCATTGCGCCCGGCACCGGGAGAGACGCCGCCCGCAGCGCCCGGGGCGACTACTACATCACCAACAGCGTCATCTTCACCGACAAGCTGGAAATTCGCGCCGCCACCGTCCGGCTCAACTACCGGGGCTCCGTCACTTTCGACCATGTTCTGAATGCCAGGGTCGAAGCCACCCTGCTCCGCGACACATGGCTCGTCGGTCCGCTCTTGAGCCTGGCACTGACTCCATTTTCCAGGGTTTTCGAGTATCGGGTCACCGGCACCTTGTCTGAACCGAAGATGGAACCGATCTACGTTCCCTCGGTCCTGATGAAGTTGTTGTCGCCCTTGGATGCATTGAAAAACCCAGGAAACATGGCGCCGGACCCGGCAAGACAAGCTTCCCCCGGCACAAAGCCCAAGGTGGACGAGCTACCCTCCCGTCCCTAGGCTCGTCCCTGATGAACGTCCGCACCGCCTTGGCCCTGCTGCTCCTGCTGGCTGGCCTTCCGCTGCATGCCGCCGAGGGCAAGATTCTCAAGGTCCTGCCCTTCTACCTCGACGCCAAAGGCCGCAACGCCCTTTCACCGAGCCTGTATGAGCGCGACGCCTACCAAGCTCTTTTGAAGCACGATCCCAAACTGCGGAAAGCCCTTCGAATGGATGTTCATTTCAAGACCGCTTCGGCTTCGACCAACCTCCAGCTGCGGATCGAACTCCGTTGCAACAAGGAGGGTCAGGTCACCAATAGCACCCGCGTGGCCTCCGTCAGCCGGACCGGCTTCATAGGCCGCTGGCAATCGTTGAAGATCGAGGGTGAAGCGTTCGAGAAACTGGGCTCTGTCCTCGCGTGGCATGTCTCCCTGTGGGATGCCGACCGCCAAATCGCAGAGCAGAAGTCTTACCTCTGGTAAGCAAAAAAGCCGCCCGAGCTTTCGCAAGGGCAGCCGCTTTCGGGCCACTTTCCGTCAACCGCGCTTGATCGTCTTCGCGTTGGCCGGCACCAAGCTCGGAGGTTCGGTGGGGGCCCGGTCCGCCTGAGGGGCCGCTTCCACTGAGATTCCAAGCTCCTTCCAGATCGGCGCGAGCGTGGGGTCGTCGTTCACCGTGTTTCGAATGGCGGTCTCATCCACCATGTCTTTCCAACGTGTGAGCCACATCTTGGCCTCCGCATTGTGTCCCAATCGGCACGACAGCCGCGCCAAAAAGTAGAAGATCGCGCTCGTTGACGGAAACCGGCGGGCCGCAACTTGAAGTTCTGTCAGGGCTTCGAGCGTCCGCTGATTATTGTAGAGACTATGGGAGAGACAAATCCAACCTGCCGGGCGGTCCGGGGCGATCTTCACCATCGACCGGGCCAAATCCAAAGCCTGCTCCCAGCGCCGCATCCGGGCACTCACCTTCCAGCGCACGATCAGCACGTCGGGATGGTATCGGACCAAGAAGTCGAGTTTTTCAATTTCAGCCAACGCCTCGTCCGGAGCCCCCAGCTCCAGCCACCCCGTAGCTGCATTGATATAATGAAGATCTGGGTTTTGAATTTCCGGCCATTTCATGGGCTTTATTGGGATTCGTTGTCCTCTTGATACCCGACCCTAATGCCCGAGGCAAGGCCCAATGTCGTATATGTAGACACTACGGCCAATTAAGTGTCCCTCTATGAGACTCACATCACGTCCGTGACCTCAATCCCCAACAGATTCAACCCATTCTGCAGAACCTGCCCGCTTATCCGGCACAATGCCAACCGGCTGGAGCGAAGCGGCTCTTCGGCCGTCAAGACAGGACATCGCTCGTAGAATCTGGAGAGAAGTCCCGCTAAGTCATAGAGATAGGCGCAGAGGTAGTTCGGCCGATAGTCCGCTCCGACGGCTTCCAAGACTAATCCGAAGTTGAGCAGTTGTCGCATGACCGCCACTTCTTCGGGTTCCGTTAAGCTTAACGTTTCCGGAACTGACACCTCACCAGCCTTTCGGCGAATACCACAAACTCGGGTGTAGGCGTACTGGAGATACGGCGCCGTGTTGCCCGTCAGCGCCAGCATCTTTTCCCAGCTGAAGACGTAGTCGCTTTGCCGATTTTGGCAGAGATCGCCATACTTCACCGACCCCAAACCAACGACGCGCGCGATCTCCCGGCGCTGTGCCTCTGGAAGATCCGGATTCTTCTCGGTTACCGTCGTGAGAGCCCGCTCTTCGGCCTCGTCGAGGAGATCACTCAGTTTGACCGTCTCGCCGCTTCGGGTCTTAAACGGCTTTCCGTCGTCTCCCAGGATCGAGCCGAACCAGACGTGCGCGAGCTTCGTCTTCGCCGCCAATTCGGGCTGCCAGCGGCTCCAGGCCGCGAAGATCTGTCGGAAGTGGAGCTGTTGCCGGCCATCCGTCACATAGGCGATCTCGCTGGGTTGCCACGTCTCCCACCGATAAGCCAGCGTTGCCAAGTCGGTCGTCGCATAGTTGGCGGCTCCGTCGGTCTTCTGGATCAGAGCGGGATTGGGCAACCACTCGCCGTCACGATGGATGAGGAACGGGTCTTCCTTCGGCGGCAAGGTGCCGTCGGAGAAGATGGCTTTCGCCCCCTCGCTCTCCCGGGCAATGCCCTTGGCGACGAGTTCATCCACGACCCCCTTCAGTCGGGAATTGTAGAAGCTCTCGCCCAGCGCGTGGTCGAACACCACGCCCAAACGTCCATAGATCGTGTCGAACTGGTGTTGCGACAGTTCGATCATCTTCCGCCAGATCGCCAGATTCTCGGCGTCGCCGTTCTGGAGTTTGACCAGCTCCTGTCGGGCCTGTTCGAGGCGTTTCTCGTCGACGTCGCACTCGGCGTTGATCTTTTTGTAGAGCCGCTCCATTTCGCCGATCGGGTCGGAGGCCAAGGCCGCTTCGTCGAGGCATTCCTTCCAGCCGACGACCAGCTTGCCGAACTGCGTGCCCCAGTCGCCGATATGGTTGTCCGTGACGACGCGATGCCCCAATGCCCGAAAAACCCGGGCCAAAGAGTCTCCCAGAATGGTCGACCGTATGTGCCCGACATGCATCGGCTTCGCGATGTTGGGCGAACTGAAATCGACGACGATCGTGCGAGGGTTCGCCGTGGGCCGGAAAAACAGATGCTCTCCGCGCAGCGCTTCCGACGTGATGCGCGCCATGACCTCTGACCGCACCTTGAAGTTGATGAACCCTGCGCCGGCGATGTCGGCCGTCTCGCACAGATCGGCCACCTCGAGCTTCGCGATCACGTCGGCGGCGAGCTGGCGCGGATTCATCTTTCGCGTCTTGGCCAATCCCATTAGCGCGTTCGTCTGATAATCGCCGAACTTCACGTCGGGACATGGACGGACCAGCACGGAGGACACGTCCGCCTCCGGCAGGACGGAGAGGACGGCGGTCTGGAGACGCAGTTTGAGCAGGGAATGGAGCACGGGAATACCTCAGTGGACGTGGACAAACATGGAGCCGGAAGCTGAACCGGTGGAAATGAGACGGAAAGACGGGCCGCGCTTATTTGGCGCCGGCATGGCTTCGGATGATCTGATGCATGGCATCGCCATCGGGAGCCTGTTCCAGCGACTGCCTGAATTCCTTGTTGTGAAGCAGCTTAGCGATCCCGGCCAGCGTGTGCAGGTGCTTCTGGAACTGCCCCTGCGGCACGAGGAACAGCATGACGAGATGCACGGGCTGGTTGTCCAACGCGTCGAAGTTCACACCCGGTTTGGAGCGGCCGAAAGCGCCGACCACGTCGTGGATCAGGTCGGTTGAGGCGTGGGGGATGCCGATCCCGAAGCCGATGCCGGTGCTCATCGAGGTCTCGCGCTTCTTCACGACAGCGGCGATGGACTCGCGATGTTCGGGTTTGATCTTTCCCGTGGAGACAAGGTTGTCGATCAGCTCGTCGATGGCCTGCCACCTGTCGGTGGAACGCATCTCCGAAATGATCTGCTCACGGTTAAGAATGTCGGCCAAAGTCATATCAACATTCAGGGCCTGCGGATTTCGCCCCATTGATCAGGTCATTTCAAGGGCAAATGCCGAAAGCCTTGTTTCGACCCGCCTGATCCGAAGCAATGAAGGCTCGCAAATTCCGATCCGGTGGAACTTCCGACCAGCTTCACCTTCCCCGGACCAACATCCATCAACGAAAAAAGACCCGCGAACTGGCCGTTTCTTCGCATCCGCAGAATCCTGTGTCCTCTGGGTGCAACCCTCGCTCCCAGATTGGCGGAGACTCAGCATGAGCAGCCGAGGCTGAGCTGGAGCACGGGGTAGAAAGAAAAATTGTCCGCGTCCTTCTGGATCGTTTGACGGTCGTTGGCCAGGGCAGTGTCGATCCTCGCGTTGGTGATGCCGCCGGAGCGGGAGGGACGGACTTCGTATTTGCCCACACAGTCCAATCCCGGTTCATCTCCTATGGACCCCTTGGCGTTTGCGGCCGAGATACAAGTTGCCGTTCAAGCCGAGGTAGAAGGTGACGGCATCGGTTTCGATCATGGCATTCAGAGTCCCTTCGGCGGTGGCCTGTTTGTTCATACCGTCGAGCTCGCCGTTGTAGGAGTAGGAATGGGTCCGAAAAGCGCCACCCGTCGGACGTGCCATAGCCTAGCGGGTCTTCGTCCGTGCCGCCGGTGAACTGGTGCCGGAGCGCAAGGGTGTTTCCAATTGCGCTGCATTGATCACCAGTGGAAGAGCCCGGCCCAGAGTGACGTGGCGATGTGTTTTGGGTGTCGTGTCTTGGGTTTTCAAGGGCGGATTCAGCAGGAAAGATGCAGTAGCAAACACGACTTGACGGGTCGAAGGCCTCCGAAGAACGGGCATCCTCCCCGCCCATCGAAGTCTGGAGGGAATCACTCAACCGTGTGAGCCGGAGCGGTGATCGAAACGTTTCAGAACCTCCACCTCCCGTGGCTCAGGCTCCCAGCCAGATGTGATCGGCAAAGGAACGGCTGCGATGGGGCTGGGGAGGGGGAGGAAGGACGCGGGCGAGGAGGCGGTGGAGACCGGCCTACTTCCGCCCCGCACTCGGATCGCTCGAAGGGGGCGGAGCTTGGTCGGCCTCGGCGCGTCCGCCCAGACCTGGTAGCCTTTCGCCGAAAGGTGGAGACCATCGACCGTCATTCCATCGAGCGGTTTGCCACCCGCGTCCGCCAGACGATTCACACCGTCGAGCTCGCCGTTTTGCAGGCGCCAAAGAACGTTCTCCATCCGGTCTCCGCTCGACCCAAAATCGCCCGCGTTCCACCCGGGGAAGTTCGTCGTCCAGTTCTTCACCAGCCCCGATAGGCCGCATCGCTGCATCCCCAACGCCGTGTTTTCGAGTCGTCCTCAAAGTGGAGGCCGATCCGGCCCGGCTTCGCCTTGGTCAGCAGTTCTCCGTGCGCGATGCGGGAGTTCTCTTCGGTTCTGGGGACACCTTTGGCAATTGCCGTTTCGGCCGAGCGGCCCGCCGTTGGTCCGGTCACGCACCAGGCTGAAAGCGCGACGACCGACAAGAGGCGGCTCTGCGATTTTTTTTGGCCCATGCGGCTCCATCGTTTGAGTTCACCGGGCCGGACCCAACATTTGGGGGTGTTCCAGACCAAGCCCGTTCGTGACAACGCGCCTCCGGCCTGCCTGAATCTGCGGACTTCCAGCACCGTCCACCTTATCTTTATCTATCCATGAAAACTGCCGCCGGCCTAGTCATCGCCCTCTCCAGTCTGAATCTCCTCGCCGCCGATGGCGGCTTCACCCCGCTCTTCAACGGCAAGGACCTTTCCGGTTGGACCGGGAACCCGGTCCTCTGGTCCGCCAAGGACGGCGTCATCCATGGACAGACCCCGCCCAGCAAAGGAGACCCCAAGAAGTCGATCCTCACCCACAACAGTTTCCTCGTTTACACGAACCAGGAGTTCTCCGACTTCGAGCTGCGCTTCTCCTACAAGATCACCCCGAACAACCCCGACGGCTTCGCCAATTCCGGCGTCCAGTATCGGAGCCGCGTGGTCGAGCAGGGGCCCTTCGGCCCGATCGTCGGCGGGTATCAGGCCGACTTCGAGGCCGGCAAGACCTACTCCGGCATTCTCTATGAGGAACGCGGTCGCGGCATCCTCGCCCAGCGCGGCCAAGTCACGATCCTCCATCCCAATGCCGCGAACCCGACGAGCCCCAAGATCGAGGTGGTCGGAGGCGTCGGCACCACGGAGGAACTGCAGGCCAACATCAAGTCCGAGGACTGGAACGACTACGTGGTCTACGTCCACGGCAACCAGACGCGCCACATCATCAACGGCCGCGTGACCTCCGAAGTGCTGGACGAAGACGCCGCCAACGCGCCCAAGACCGGCATCCTCGCCCTCCAGCTCCATGCCGGCGGACCCATGACCGTCGAGTTCCGCGACCTCCGCATTCGCCAGCTCACCGGCGGCACCATGGCCGCGGCCAATCTTGACGGGGATTGGAAGGGCACCCAGTTGGTTTTCAATGGCAATCCCGCCGACGCGGATTTCCTGAAGGATCTGCAGATGAACATCACCGGCAAACGGTTCGTGGTCACCACCCCTGAACGCGACATGCGCGGGTCGGTCAAGATCGACTCCGGGGCGGGCACGATGGACGTGGAGATGGACGATGGAGACGTGAAGAAGTTCTACGCCATCTATGAGCTCAAAGGCGACACGCTCCGTATCTGCTACGGCGCCGATGCAAGGCCCAAGGAATATTCCTCCGAGGCCGATTCCAATCGCATCCTCGCGGTCTACAAACGCGTCACCAAGTAACGGACACCATGAAGACCTTCTCCATTGTTCTTGGATTGTTGGCCCTGGGCCTGACCACAGCGGGAGCCGCCGACCACAAGCTGGTCATGATCGCCGGAAGGCCCAGCCATCCGCCGGGAATGCATGAGTTCCGGGCCGGCTCGCTCCTCCTCCAGAAGCGGCTTCAGGAGGTGCCGGGTCTGACCGTCGTCCTCGCGTCGAACGGCTGGCCCACCAAGGTCGTGGACGGCAAGACAGTGGATGACAACAGCGTCTTCGAAGGCGCCGATGCGGTCTTCATCTATGCCGACGGTGGCGGCGGCCATCCAGCGGTGCAGGGGAACCATCTGGAGATCCTAGGTGCCCTGATGAAGAAGGGCGTGAGCCTCGGCTGCGGCCACTACGGCGTCGAAGTGGAGGCGGGCAAGGGCGGCCCCGAATTCAAAAACTGGATCGGCGGCTACTATGAACACCAGTTCTCCTGCAATCCGATCTGGGAACCGACCTACGCCCACTTCCCCACGCACCCGATCACTCGGGGCGTGAAGCCGTTCGAGGCCAAGGACGAGTGGTATTTCAACCTGCGCTTCCGGGACGACATGTCCTCCGTCACTCCGATCCTCGTGGCCAAACCGTCCGACGCCGTGCGCAACGGACCCTATGTCTATCCGCCGGGACCCTATCCGCACATCCAGGCAGCCAAAGGCCGCGATGAAACCATGATGTGGGCCGTGGAACGTCCCGACGGCGGACGCGGCATGGGATTCACCGGGGGCCATTTCCATGTCAACTGGCAGAACGAGAACTTCCGGCGCGTCGTGCTCAACGGCTTGGTTTGGCTGGCCAAGATGGACGTGCCCAAAGGCGGTATCGATTCCGCGCCGGTGACCGATGATGAAGTCGTGCTGAACCTCGACCCGAAGAAGGGCAAGTTCGAGCTGCCGGCGAAGAAGTAGTTTCCTTTCCGCAGGACTCCGACCCCGTTTCGCTTCGGCGGAACGGGGTTTTTCATGTCGATGGGGTGCCTCTCCGACGACTGCGGGGTCGAAGAAGGTTGGGCGACGTCCTCCGAACCGCCAGGTTTTGGAGTGCGGTGGCTGGACACCGCTTTGGAGCAGTTACCCCGTCGGTTCAGGCCGCTCCAAAGCGCCGCCGAGCCGGCGCACTCCAAGGGTGCGCTCCCTGGGTCGAGCCCTTCCACCACCAGAAACAACCTTGTTTTCGATACGCCTGCCGTGTGACCACGGCCTTGCGGAGCGATGCTCCGCGCTCATCACCCACTCCCCGCGTGACTTCCCGGCCGGTTGCGGCACCGTCGGCCGCTCATGCTGCCGGCCCTTCTGACGACCGTCCTGTTCTCGCTCTCCGCCATCTTTGGCGGACGGGTGAGCCGAATGATCGGCGGCACGGAGGCCAACTTCTGGCGTCTGAGTGTCGGGACGCTGTTCCTCGGACTCTTCGCCTTCTCGTTAGGCAACGGGCTTGAGGGCGCCGCGTTCCCTTGGCTTCTTTTTTCAGGCTTCATCGGCTTCGGTATCGGCGACTTGGCCTGGTTCCAAGCGCTGCCCCGGATCGGATCCCGGCTCGGGTTGCTGCTGGTCAACTGCATCGCCGCCCCGGTCGCTTCGTTCATCGACTGGGCTTGGCTGGGCACGACCCTGACGCCGCTGCAGATGCTCTGCTCCGCCGTCATTCTCAGCGGGGTCGCCCTCGCGGTGGCACCGAAGAAAGGCGCCCAACCGCCCGGGCCTGAATTCTCCAAAGGTCTCGCCTTCGGGCTCGTGGCCTCGGTGGCCCAGGGCGCAGGCGCCGTGGTCAGCCGAAAGGCGTTCGCCGTGGCGGCGGCGGCCGGGGATCCGCTCGACGGCGTCACCGCGGCCTTTCAACGCATCGTCGCCGGGGTCGCTTTGAGCGGTCTGCTGCTGCTGTGGTTCAAGCGCCACCACATCGCGGCCGGCATCGCCCGCGAGGCTCCTCCTCCGTCGCTCAACAAGCGCCCCCCTTTGCGCACCATCGCACCGTGGGTCGTGCTCAACGCGTTGGCCGGTCCTGCCTTGGGCGTGAGCTGCTTCCAGTGGGCCCTGAAGAACCATCCCACCGGACTCGTCCTCCCGATCGTCGCCACCGCGCCCATTGTCGTGATCCCGTTCTCGTGGTGGATCGATGGAGACCGACCCACGCTGAGGTCCGTCTTGGGAGGTGTCATCGCCGTGGCGGGAGTCGCCGGCCTCACAATGATCCACTAGTTTTGGAGGCTCACGAGGCTCTCCTTGCGGGGCGGAGCTGGAACGATGGATTTGTGAAGTCAACACCGGTCCAACCATCTCCACCGCATGAGCCCGCACAGGAGAGCCAAGCTGAGGGCCTTGAGGCGAGCCGGAGTGGTCCGACTCATCAATGAATTCCAACAACCGGTCGCGGAGGCCGCCGCCGGCGTTGAGAACGGCTCCTCCCGGACGAAACCGCCCGGAGCGCCGTCTCCTTCCTCCATGTTTCTCTGGAGTTCATCCACAAGAACGGCGTCCGGACCCACAAGCGCGTCTACTCCGACAACGGCGCCTGCTAACGCTCCCATGCCAACCCGTCCCGGTGTCATAACTTTTGAAGCAACAGGCGCTGGGTGACGCGCCGGAAAAATTTCCACACGGTATTCTCCCGGGAAACCGCTTGAGCCCCTAGTTCGCGGGCAACGGCCAGGTCGCCGTGCAACCGGTCGGCGTGCGCAAAGCGGCCGGTCCCGGTCGCCACGGCATAGAGAAACGCGGTGAAGGTGGGCGCCAGCGGGATCCCGTCGGGCGAAGTCGTCGTCGGGGCCGGGAAGGGCATCGCCGGCATCATCCGGGCGCCGAACCCGATCCGCGCGAGGAACGCGAAGAAACCGCTCAAGCCGCCGAACGGCGTCATCGCCTTCGCCGTCTCGCCCAGCACGAGCTTGGCCCCGCCGAACCCCGGAGGGAACGCCGCGTCGGCGGGTTTGTGGGCGCACTCTCTTGGCTTCGTTCCCCTCCCAACCTACGTGCCTCATCCCCCTTCCCTGACGCGGTCCCAGATTGAACTTTGGCGTTCGGGGTTGAAGCCTCGAGCGTGACCGGTTTCATGCGGAGTTGTCCAAGGGTGGAAAGCCGTTTCAACTGCAGGCAGAAAAAATTCATCTGCGCCGGCGGGACCGGTCATCATGAAGATTCAAATTCACGAGACTGGAGTCGCCTGCGATAGATAGCCGCCATGAGCGACTCGCCGTCCATCCATCCGTCCTTGGAACGCCCCTTGAAAATGGTCGAGCAGAGTCCCGAGAACGAACTGGCCCGTTTCAGTCTTGGCAAGGCGCTCTTCAATCTTGGCGATTTCGCCAAAGCCAAGGAGCAGCTTGCCGTTGCCTTGGCCAAGAAGCCGGACTGGATGGTGGTGCAGATCCTCATCGGAAAGTGCGACCTGTCGCTCGGGGACAAGTCGGCCGCCAAGTCGGCCTTCGAGCGGGCCCGCCAATTGGCCATCGAGCAAAACCACGAAGGACCGTTGGCCGAGATGGAGCAGGCGTTGGCAGAATTGGCGGACTGAGACTCCAACCCGCCGGATTGGTCGCCGGACGAGCGACGATCAGCAACCGGGCAATGAAGAGGAGATCCGCGCGAGGGCCCCACCGACCATCAGCATTGTGATGCCGGCTCCCGCAAGAAAAGAGGCCCGTGTGCCAGCGCCTCCTCGACCGGTTGGAAACGCGCTCACGATAGCCACCACTCCTCCAATCGCGGGAACCCACATCGACCCGCTCAAGCAGGGCCATGAGCAACAAACCAGGGACACCGCTCAGCCCACCGATCACCCCTTTGAAGAACCACGTGGCGATTCGGTTGCCAACCAATCCGTTGGGCTCCAGGGATTGCCGTCTCGTTGGCTTCACGGGGGATCCGAACTCTTGCTTCGGGAGAATTCCCAGTGGATTCATGAGGTCGATTCCGGATCCAGCAGATCCTCGCAACAATTTGCATTGTCCATTCCACTTTCGATGCGCGTAGATCCCCGCGGACACCTGCCCCGGGGAATTCTCCACGGCTCTGCCAGGGGTCATCCTTCATCCGAGGAGCGATCGGTCGAAGCCGTTCAAGATGTTCGCCGAGTCTCTCGACCTCAATGGCTACGACACCGTTCCGGTCCTGCCACCTCTTCTCGACCAGGATCAAGGCCTGCTGCCGCACCTCGGTTTGCTGCTCCTTCCTACTGTTCCGTCCGTCTCGTTTCATCGCCGCACAAACCCGCACGGCGGCCCTGTCACTGTGCCGGATTTACAATATTAGACTCCTTTACGAGAGGGCGGTCGGCGCTCGGTGCCGTGCCGTAGGCGCGACGGTAGAGGCGATTGAAGTGAGAGAGATTGTTGAAGCCGACGGCGAAGGCAATGGAGCTTACGAATTCGTCGCTCTCGATCAGCCTTTGCCGCGCGCTGCCGAGCCGCACGCGATTGAGGAACGCGGTGAACGTCGTCCCGGTGTAGCGGGAAAACTCGCGCTCGAAGGTGGCCTTGCTCATGCCGGCCAACCGCACAATTTCGCCCCCGGTCAGCGGCTCGGAAAATCGCTCGAGAATGCAACAAATGGCCCGCTCGATGCCCGCTTGGTGCCGCGCGCCCTCCCGCACGCTGAAATCCAAACCCGACAAGGCCGTAACCTGGCCGGGCGCCGCCGCCAACTCGGCCAGAACCTGCACCAGCAGGCCAAGTCGTGCCGCAGCCGGCAGTCCCGGCATGACCGCGAGTCGGCGGGAGACCCGCTCACGGGTAGGCCCCGCGAACAGCAACCCGCGCCTCGCGTCGTCCCAGAGCCGGCGCAACTCCGCGAACTCCGGCAGCAAGCGTAGAGGGTGTTCGAGCGGCCACTGGAATTGGACGGAAAAACCCGTTGAATGGTGCAACCCGTGCCAGCAGTGCGGCAGGTGCGGCCCCAAGAGCACCAGTTCCGGCCCGGCGAAGGCTGCGACGTGGTCGCCCACGATTCGCAGTCCGTTGCCGCACTCGATCAGGGTCAGTTCCATTTCGCGGTGCAAGTGCCAACGCTCGCCAGCGCCGTCGAGGGGCACGGCGCGGCCTACGGCGTCGAACTGCTCGACGTCGTGCAAATTGTCCCGCCAGCGGAGCAGGCGGAAAGACTGCCCCACGGGCAACTCGATGGTCTCAACGTGGACGGACATGGCTCTTCATTGGGGCCGGAACAATGACGCCAGCAAATCCCATTCAAAAGCGGGGAATTTCAAAAGGAGGGAACACCGGCTTGAGGCTGAAGTGCCAGCATTTGAGACGCACGGCGTAGCCTGCGGCACTCCTTCCCGTCAAATTGATCCACACCCAAAAAATCAAAACAGCATCGACGTTATGAACACGACCTTATTGCAAGATTCTTCCGGCAGGCCTTCTCCGCATGGAGACTGCTCCGCACAAATGTCCAGATTCAGAATAATAATTATCGTTGTGTGCCTGCTGATCACCAGCGTGTCGATGGTTTCGGCTCAGACTTACATCGATCTGAAACCCCAATTCGACGCCGACACGTTCCTCGAAACTGGCGGCGCAGGTCTCGGCACCGGGCTGGATGGGGAAGGCCGGAGAATCGATGCTGGTACGCTGCCCGGCAATTACGTGGATGGTTCGCCAATGACCACCCAGGATGGACGGGCGAAGTTCCAGTTCGCCCCGTTCAAGCAGTCCTCCCTCGACGCCCTGGTGGTCACGGGACAGGTCATTGTCGTGCCCGAGGGCAAATATGAGTCCCTCGACCTGGCAATGCTTTCGGCACCGGGATCGTCCGCGAACCCATTTAGGGAGATCGAACTCCGCTACGCCGACGGATCGAAGGAGGCAAAGCGGCTTGGGCCGCTCGCCGGGCTGCTGACCAGCCCAACCGATTTTGAGAACGTCTTTTTTCGTTTCACGGACAACAGCCAGGTTCAGACGTTGCAAAACTTCCCCACGGACTTCGGAGCCGAGGAGGCGAATTACCTGGTTACGCAAAGTGGCAACGGGAACTCGGGCGGGAACCGTTTCATCGACGGAAACGGGTTTGCCGTCTATCGGATCGGCGATCTCGCGGCTCTCACGCAAGCCACTTTGGCCGTTACAGTGGGCAATAATTTTGTTAT
This sequence comes from Verrucomicrobiota bacterium, assembly GCA_038209745.1. Classification (GTDB taxonomy): domain Bacteria; phylum Verrucomicrobiota; class Verrucomicrobiia; order Limisphaerales; family CANJSG01; genus CANJSG01. The sequence goes on along the minus strand of JBBQXJ010000015.1, from coordinate 13,324 downwards.
TTCGCTGGCGACCCATTTCGTGGACGACCCCTCTGTCCCCATCACCAATGGATTTACGGTCATCGCCAATTCGATGGAACTTTACAACGGGCTTGATCATCACGCCCTGGTCAACTTGAAGCAGTACGACTTCGATATTTCATCCTACCTCGCCCAAGGATCTGGAGAATTGTACATCCTCTTGACCGACGCCAGCCCGTCGGACGGCTGGGGGCCGTTCGTGCAACGCATCAGGCTGTTCACCGGAACACCAACCAACTTCGAAGCAGATCTGCAACCCACCGTGGACACATCGAGGGCCACGGTTTACACCATGTTCCGGACCGACGGCACCACCAATGACCTCGCGCACCTCTACGACAACAGCGGCTCGGGCCCTTCCAATATACGGCACCGGTTTGCGGACGCCACCCAGTCGATCACCTACCGCATTGACCTGCCAGACGATGTGACGACCGCCAAAATGACGCTAGATATGAACAATAACTTTGTAGTGTCGTTGTCCGGGCCAAGTGATGTCATCCGCTATCATACCGTCACCCCGGGAACGACGAATGAAGGCGACTACTTGGTCGATGCCGGGGGGAGCAATCTCGGGGATGGTTTCCGTTTCGCCGATGGCACGGGCTACATGGTCTATCAGTTCGACCTTCCCGACAACGTCACGAACGCCATTGCCCGGGTTTTCGTCGCCAATCAGTTCGTTATCGAGGCGGCCGCCGGCACGAGCGGCGAGTTCCGGGTTGAAAAGGACTGGTTCGCCGAGACCGGCTTGGCAACGACCGACAACAGCAATCTGGGCGACTACAATGTTGACCTGGCCCCTTACCTGATCAACAACCCATCCAAGATCGTGCAACTGCGTCTAAGGGATGGAGTGCCTTCGGACGGATGGGGCCCGTTCTTAAAGCGCATCTCCATTGTATCAGGAAGCGATCCTGTATTTAAACCCGTGTTGAGTTCCCAGGACATATATGGGCAAGACGTCAAAAGCGGTCCAAGCAAAAAGTATTACACCATCGATCTTACTTCGACGCTGAGCAACAACCCCACGAAGGAAGTGCTCGTCAAGTTCACCGATGGGAGCACCACCGACGGCTCGGGGCCGGGCATCTTTTGGATGGCGGTCTATTCCGGCGAAATCGACATCCAGGGGGACCGACTGGTTTTCAACGATTTGAAAACGACAATAGATGGCGGTCCGCCCGTCACCGGTTTAGGGGCTGGAATCATCCATCGGCGCTATGCGTTGAACGGCAACAAGCTTCTTTCGGCCATCGCCTTGCCGAGCCGCCATCCAGCGTCAGGCGCCAACGAGATTTATCTCCTCGGGGCGACTCTAAATTCGGCTGTCACGCCTGCCCTGCTCAAAGTAGCGTGGATTCCGGATAATAAGGTGCAACTCTCCTGGTCCTCGGTCCAGACGGGCTACCGCTTGCAGAGCACCGCTACGCTCGGTTCTCCAACCCAGTGGCTCGACATCCAAGGCGTGCCTCAACAAGTGGGGACTGAGTTCATCGTTGAGGTGGCTGCCAATGAGGCCGTGAGGTACTATCGGCTGGTGAAGTGAGTTGATTTTCGATGAACCAGGATCATCCCAATCTCAGCGCATCTCTGAATCGGATCAGGTTTCACTTGGATTGGCTTCCGTTGGTGATTGCGACTATCGCCATTCTCGCAGGCCTGCGTGTTGGCGGCGTTGTCCAAATCGAGAACCAAGGCCGAGGCGATTGGCTTGGTTTTCTTTAGAGCCCGTCTGAAAAAAACGGATTACATGGAGACGATCAGGCGGGTCGGTTGAGCATGAGGCGGAGCATGGCGATGTAGACGAAGGCTTCGGCGCTGGATTGAGTGGTCTCGGACGAGGCGTCTGTTCTGCATGAGCCCCCCGACGGTTTGTTCGGCGAGCCAGCGCTGGAGCTGCACCACGAAGCCGGCGGCGACCTCGACCTCTAGCGCGGGACGGCGCTGGCGGCCTGTTGGGCGAAGTCCTCGTCGGTGTAGCCGACGGCGCCGTCGTGCGGGGCGATCTTCAGGCTCTGGCTGTCGAGCACGCCCGGCCTAGGGTTGGCAGTTCTTCTCGACGGGGTTGCTCACCATCGCGCGGAACCGGGCTTTGATGAAGGCTCAGGTGCCGTCCTAGGCCAGCGGAGAAAGACATGATAGACGGTTTGCCAGAGCGGGAAGTTCGTCGGCATCTCTCGACATTGGTGCGGGTGCTTCCATTCTTCGAGAGCTTGACCTAACGGGGGTCGATCCAGGCCAATTGTTGGTCGGTTAGACAGCTCTGGAAAACGGTTGTTTCATCGCTCCGAACACTGCTGCCGCGAGAGTTCCGAACCGGTCTTCACCCGCTTTTCAGTAAACTGTTTCCTAAAGGCGGATTTGACCTAATAGCCAAGTTTCACGACGCAAAGTAAGAAGTCTAGACGTTCGCTTCCGCGGTGCGCTCTACCAGATCTCTACGCGATCCGCCGGAGCCCGGCGCATCGGGGACCCTTCCGGAACATCAAACGCGTCGATGAACTCCGGGAGATTGGAGAGGGGGCCAAGCACGCGCAAACGTGGCGGAGAATGTGGATCGGTCTGGGCGCGGAGCCGGGCGACTTCGGGCCGTTGATTCGTCCGCCAGACCGTGGCCCAACTGAGAAAGAAACGCTGGGTCGGCGTATAACCGTCGATCTTGTCCGGAGCCGGCTTTTCGGCCAACGCCTGCTGGAGCGCGGCATACGCGATCTTCAGCCCGCCGAGGTCCGCGATGTTTTCGCCCGTGGTCAGTGCGCCGTTCACATGGAGATCGTCCACCGCGACGTAGTCGTCGAACTGCTTGACGATGCCCTTCGCCCGCGCCTGGAAATTCGTCGCGCTCTGCGATGTCCACCAGTCGGTCAGGTTGCCCTTCGCGTCGAACTGTCGGCCCTGGTCGTCGAACCCGTGGGTCATCTCGTGGCCGATCACCGCGCCGATGCCGCCATAATTGATCGCGTCGTCGGCTTTCGGATCGAAGAACGGCGGTTGGAGAATGCCGGCAGGAAAGACGATCTCGTTCATCTGCGGGTTGTAGTAGGCGTTCACCGTCGGCGGCGACATGCTCCACTCGGTGCGGTCTACCCTCTTGCCGATCTTCGCGAGATCCCGCTGGAAGAGGAACAGGGAGGCGCGCTGCACGTTCAACACGAACGGCCCGCGGTCGATCTTCAGCGCCGAATAATCCCGCCAGTTGTCGGGGTAGCCGATCTTCACCGTGAAGGCGTCCAGTTTGGCCAGCGCCAGCTTGCGGGTCGGCTCGTCCATCCATTCGAGCTTGTTGATCCGGTCGCGCAACGCCTCCTCGAGATTGTGGACCAGCTTCAACATCTGCGCCTTGGATTCGGGCGGGAAATATTGCCCGACGTAGAGCTGGCCCAGTGCTTCGCCGACCATTCCGTTGACCACGCCCAGAACGCGCTTCCAGCGTTCGCGTAGCTTCTGCTGTCCGGTCAATGTCTTGCCGTAGAAGTCGAAGTTCTCGTCCACGAAATCGGCGCCAAGACTCGAGGCCGCGTCGTGCAACAGGTGCCAGCGGAGATACGCCTGCCAGTCCGCCAACGGAGTGGTGCCGAGAAGTCCATCCAAGGTCTTGAAGAACTCGGGTTGCCCGATGTCGATGTCGCCCGGGCTCGTCACTCCGATGGCGGCGAAATAAACCGGCCAGTCGAAATGCAAGGTTTGCCCCATCAACTCCGCCTCGGTCATCCGATGGTAGTTGGCGACCGGATCACGGAGTTCTACGCGCGTCTTTGAGCCTTTTGCCAGAGCGGTTTCTATCCGCATCACGGCGCGGGTCTGTTCCATCGCGCCTTCGATCGATTCGCCGCCGAGCCGTAGGATGGTGGCCACGTGGGTGATGTATTGCTCGCGCAGCTTTTGGGACTTCTCGTCGTCGCGCAGATAGTAGTCGCGGTCCGGCAAACCAAGCCCGCCTTGCCCCGCAGCGGCGATCACCACGTCGCTATTCTTGGGATCGGGCTCCGAGCCGAAGCCAAAACATACCGGCACGCCGATCAGATGCAGCCGCGCGATCTCGGCCTGAACATCCGTGGCCGTCTTGAGTCCGGCGATGCGGTCCAACTCCGGGCGAAGCGGCCGGGTGCCGGCGGCCTCGATCGCGGTGATGTCCATGCCGCTCGCATAGAAATCGCCGACCAGCTTCTGGTTCGCATCCGGCGTTTTGGCGGCGGCGGCCTGGTCCAGGATCTTGCGCAGGGCCAATTTGTTGCGCTCGTCCAGTTCGTTGAACGCGCCCCAACTGCTGTATTCAGGGGGAACCGGGTTGGTCTTCAACCAGCGGCCATTGGCGAACTCGTAGAAGTCGTCCTGCGGCTTGACCGAGGTGTCGAAGTCCTTCGGATCGATCCCGGCACGAAGGCCGAACGTGAGGAACAACGATGCCAAGACAGCGGACACGGTGCGTTTGCGCATGACCCAGTTTTGCCGAAGACGTGCCGCTCGCAAGCGGGAAGCTCTACCTTGGAAATCGCGGGTAATCGGAAATCAGCTGTCCGACGAGGCCGGTGCAGCGTTGGAGAATTTCAGCGGAAGTTTACGGATCGCCCGCCAGTTCTTGGAAAGCACCAGGAAATACAAGACGACAAAGAAAAGACTGGCGCCCCAGCCCAATGCCTCGGCCAAAACCGTCGAAGTTCCAACTCTCGGAAACACAGATCCAAACAGGAGTTGGACAACTGTGCTGGCCGCGAAGATCAACGAACCCTTGATCAGAGGGAAGCGCGTGGCATGCCCCGGATGACAGTTCCTCCCGGTGGCCTCCCGCCTGAACGCAATCGATCCTGCTATTGCACCGAAGACTTCGATCATCCGGGGTGAAAAAGCCGGACTGATACCTCGGCCGCAAGGGAATTGTGGGCGGCTACCCATTCGGCGAGAGGTCCCTCATATTAATTCTTCCCGTGCTTGGATTTGGCGCGACTGCTTTCGAGCATCGGGAGGCACTTCCGCCTCTTGTCATTGGCCCGCCTTCCAGTCCACGCTCGTGGACCGTCTATGAAAAAGCCATTCGCTCCCGTGCCCGGCCGCAACGACCAGATCGGCACGGATCCGCTCCGTCCCTTCTCCGGCCCCATGCTCGACGGACCGGACCGCGCGCCCAGTCGCGCCATGCTCTATCCCGTCGGGTTCACCAAGGCGGATTTCGCCCGGCCCATCATCGGCGTCGCCTCCACCTGGAGCAACGTCACGCCCTGCAACATGCACATCGACAAGCTCGCGCTGGAGTCCGAGAAGGGCGTCAACGCGGCCGGCGGCAAGGCGATCGTCTTCAACACCATCACCATCTCCGACGGCATCTCCATGGGCACCGAAGGGATGAAGTATTCCCTCGTCTCCCGTGAGATCATCGCCGACTCCGTCGAGACCGTCGTCGGCTGCGAAGGCATGGACGGCTTCGTGGCCATCGGCGGGTGCGACAAGAACATGCCCGGCTGCCTGATGGCCATCGCCCGCATGAACCGCGCGGCCGTGTTCGTCTATGGCGGCACCATTCTCCCCGGCTGCATTACCGGTGATCCTCAGAAGCGGCAGCTCGATGTCGTCTCCGTCTTCGAGGCCGTCGGCGCCCACGCCAATGGCCGGATCGACGACCACGAGCTCGACCAGATCGAGTCCTGCGCCATCCCCGGACCCGGATCGTGCGGCGGCATGTATACCGCCAACACCATGGCCTCCGCCATCGAGGCGCTCGGCATGAGCCTGCCCAACAGTTCTGCGCAGAACGCCATCTCCAAGGCCAAGAAGGAAGACTCCCGCCGCGCCGGCGAAGCCGTGGTCAACATGCTCAAGATCGGCTTGCGCCCGCGCGACATCATGACGAAGAAGGCGTTCGAAAACTCGATCACCGTTGTCATCGCCCTGGGCGGTTCCACCAACGCCGTGCTCCATCTCCTCGCAATCGCCCGCGCCGCCGGCGTGAAGCTCACCATCGACGACTTCTCCCGCATCGGGAAACGCGTTCCCGTGCTGGCCGACCTCAAGCCCAGCGGCAAATACGTCATGAGCGCGCTCGTCGCGATCGGCGGCATCCGGCCCCTGATGAAGATGCTCCTCGATGGCGGCCTGCTCCACGGCGACTGCCTCACTGTCACCGGCCAGACCATGGCCGAGACGCTGAAGGACGTTCCGCCCTATATCAAAGGCCAGGAGATCATCCGCCCGCTCGACAACCCGATCAAAAAGGACAGCCACCTCTGCGTCCTCTACGGCAACCTCGCCCCCAGAGGTTCCGTCGCGAAGATCAGCGGCAAGGAAGGCCTGCGCTTTGAAGGCAAGGCCAAGGTTTTCAACTCCGAGCCCGACGCGATGAAGGCCATCCTCGGCCGGAAGATCAAAAAGGGCGACGTCATCGTCATCCGCTACGAAGGGCCCAAGGGCGGACCCGGCATGCGCGAGATGCTCGGACCCACCGCCGCCATCATGGGTCTCGGCCTCGGCAAGGACGTGGCGCTCGTCACCGACGGACGTTTCTCCGGCGGCACCCACGGCTTCGTCGTCGGCCACATCACGCCCGAAGCCTACCTCGGCGGCCCGCTCGCCCTGGTGAAGAACGGCGACACCATCGTGATCGACGGCGAGAAGAAGGAACTCACCGCGAAGGTCTCCGCGACCGAACTGAAGACCCGGCAGAAGGCATGGAAAGGCATCAAGCCCCGCTACACCTCCGGCGTCCTCGCCAAGTATGCCCACCTCGTCAGCACCGCCTCCGAAGGCGCCGTGACGGACGCGGATCTGAAGCTCTGAAGCGAAACAGCCAATCTTGTGGTCCATGTGTCCCGAAAACCGTTTCGCTCAAAGATCACTCCATGAATTGCCGAGACGAACCGAGGGCACTTCATCTGCGCCAGATTGACAGCGCCCTTGAAGCCATAGACCCACGGCTATGACATCGATGAAGCCGCTCCAACAAGGGCGCTCCGTATATCGCCTACCTCCTTTTCCCCGTTTCTTGAAGACAGTCGCCACCCAATGATTTTTGGTTCGTCTTGTTGATGCCACGGTACTGCCTTTGGGAAACGCGGCTTGACCACACCTATCCCGCTGCGGCCACATCGGCGGCACCGGTCGTGCTCCGCCCAACCCCGATCCTACTCCATTCGCCATGTCCACCCGAGTCCATCTCATCCGCCACGGAGCCACCCCTCTCGTCGCCGAGGATCGTTTCGCCGGCGAAATCGACGTTCCGCTGTCCGAGTTCGGCCATGACCAGGCGCGGCGCCTTGGCGCCCGTCTCGCCGGGATCCCGCTGACCGCCGTCTATGCCTCGCCCATGGAGCGGACCAAAGCCACGGCCCGTGCGATCTCCGAACCGCATGGTCTTTCCATCCTGACGCGGGATGGGTTGCGCGAGATTTCCCACGGCCGTTGGGAACAGCACACCCGGGCCGAGGTCGAGGCCAAGTTCGACGACGAATACGCCCGGTGGGAGGAAGACCCGTTCACCTTTGCGCCGGTCGGCGGCGAGACCGGCCTCGCGGTCGTGGCCCGGGCGTTGCCGATCCTGCGTGAGATCGTTTCCGCGCACCCGGACCAGCAGATCGCGATCGTGTCGCACAAGGCGACCATCCGCCTGCTCCTCTGCGTGATGCTTGGGTTTGATCCCCGCACCTATCGTGATCGGCTCGACCAGAATCCGGCCTGCCTGAACATCCTCGACTTCAAGGATCCGGCCCACGCGCGGCTGATGCTCTTCAACGACGTGGCGCACTACGCGGACAACGGCCTCGATCTGCCGCCGCCGCCCAAGGCGCGCCTTTCGAAATGGTGGGACAAAGCGCCCCAGCCCTGATTTTCTCCCCGGCGAACCCTTCCAGACTCCACCCACCACCATGCTTCTAGCAGGCGACATCGGCGGCACCGGCTCACGGCTGGGCCTGTTCGACATCCAGAACGACCGGCCCCACGCGACGGCGGTCGAGACCTTTTCCAGTTCGGCCCACTCGCGGCTGGAAGACATCGTGGCCAAGTTTCTCGCCCACCACCCCGGAAAGGTGACGCACGCCTGCTTCGGCATCGCCGGCCCGGTGCAGGACGGCGAAGTGATCACGCCGAACCTCCCTTGGCACATCCGCGCCTCGTCGCTCGCTTCGGGCCTGAAACTTTCGCGCGTCATCCTGATCAACGATCTCGAAGCGAACGCCTATGGCGCGACGGTGCTGGAGGATTCCGAGTTCGAGACGCTCCAGGTCGGGACTCCCGATCCGAACGGCAACGCGGGCATCATCTCGGCCGGCACCGGTCTGGGCCAGGCGGGCTTCTACTATGACGGCACGCGCTTGCGGCCGTTCGCCAGCGAGGGCGGTCACGTCACCTTCGCCCCCCAGGACGAACTCCAGGACGAGATGGTGCGGTTCCTTAGGAGGAAGTTCGGCCACGTCAGCTACGAACGCGTCCTGTCGGGACCCGGTCTGGTCAACATCTATGAGTTCTTCCAGGCCACCGGCCGGGGCGAAGCCTCCGAAGAACTGGCCTCTCATCTACAGGCGTCCGCCATTTCCCAGGCTGCGCTCAGCGGTTCGTCGAGCCGGGCGGTGCTGGCGCTGGACATGTTCACCGCCGTCTACGGAGCCGAGGCGGGGAATCTGGCCCTCAAGATGAAGGCGACGCGCGAGGTGCTCATCGGGGGCGGCATCGCGCCGAAGATCATTTCCAAGCTGCGCGAACCGCTCTTCATGTCGGCCTTCCTGGAAAAGGGCCGGATGCGGGGGCTGCTGCAGCGCATCCCGGTCCGCGTGATCTTGAACGAAAAGTGCGCCCTGCTCGGGGCCGCCCTTCGGGCCGCGCTGGATGGCGACCTCCTCGAGAACTCACCGGTCGGGTAAGGGTCGGCCGGGATCGCGGTGACTTCGCCCGTTCGGGGAACTGCGACCGCAGGCTGGAGGCCGGGGTGCCCAACGATCGCCCGCCCCCTTCTTCGGCAAACGCGGCTTGACCGAGACCACTCCCCTCGGGCGACATCTGCCGCATGAGGTATCATTCCGCACTGGCGCCCATCCGAACGCTGATCGGTGCGCTTCTTCTGGGTCTGGCGCTGCCGCTCGTCGCGGCGGATTCCGACAAGACCCCGGCCGTTGTGCCCGAACAGAAGGCTCCCGCCGAGAAGTTCGCCTGGCAGGACGGCCCGGCCGAGGGCGATCTGGGCGGCCGGGCCAAGCTCAAAGTGCCTGCGGGGTTCCGTTTCCTTGGGGCCAGCGACGCGGCCAGGTTGATGTCCCTCATGGGCAACCAGCCGAGCGGCAACGAGATTGGCTTTGTCCGTAACGAGAAATCAGGCTGGGCGGTGATCTTCGAGTTCTCCGATGTGGGCTACGTGAAGGACGACGACAAGGACAAGCTGGACGCGAAGAAGCTTTTGGCCTCGATCAAGAAAGGCAACGAGGCCGGTAACGAGTACCGCCGGAAGAACGGCTTGGATCCCATCGACGTCATCGGCTGGCACGTGGAGCCCCGCTACAACGACAAGACGAAGAACTTGGAATGGTCCGTCCTGGCTGAAAGCCGTGGGCGCCGCATCGTGAACTACAACGTCCGATTGCTTGGCCGGAACGGGATCACGGAAGCCACATTGATGGAGGACTTCGACCAGGTGGACGCCAGTTTACCGGCGTTCCGGGATCTGTTGGACCACTTCAACTACAAGACGGGCGAGTCCTATTCGGAGTTCAAAGCCGGCGACAAGATCTCCGAATACGGTCTGAGCGCGCTCATTCTGGGCGGGGCGGCGGCCGTGGGCTACAAGGTCGGGTTCTTCGGCATGGTGCTCGCCGCCTTCAAGAAGTTCGCCAAGGTCATCATCGCCGGCATCGTCGCGCTCGTCGCGGGGATCAGAAAATTCTTCGGCAACCTCTTCGGGGGCCGGCGTCCGCCTTCGGACGGATCGTCCACCGACTCATGACCGAGCGGGAAACACTGCTGGCGATCCTCGTCACGCTCCACGTCGTGGAGGGCGCGCAGTGGTTCCAGCACGGTGGATTGGTGCTGCGTCGGACCTTTGGGGGCCGCTTCCGGCGGACGCCCGTGGGCGATCTCATCGGCAACAGCCGGGGCGGGATTGCGTTTCTCGGGCCATTGCCGCCTTTCGGCGAAGTCTTCAGCGGGAGCCCTTGGCCGTGCGCCTTGTCGCCCGACGGCGTCCATTTCAGCCAGACGGAGAACTTCCCCGGGGCGCAGGTTCCGGTCGGAAGCGGCCGGTCCTTTTCGTGGGATGAACTGAAGAAGATCCGGGCGGAGGAGAAGACGCTGTGGATCCAAGGCGCCGTCTGCTGGCGCGCGGACAACGTCCATTCCCCGCACCAGCTCGCAAACACCCTGCGGGAACTTGCCCGGACCGATCCCTCCTCACGCCCGGCCGCGATCGAGCGCGAACTGCGGCGCCGGCTCGATCCGGACACGGTCGCTCGATCGGTGGCGGATTTCCGGACGCGCATGGTCTGGATGAAGCGTCTGGTGCATGCGCTCTTCGGCATGCTGCTCCTGGTGGCGCCGGTCGTGGTCTGGCGTTTCGGTTGGCTGCCGGCGCTGTGGTTCCTGGTCCCCGCGCTCTACCTGTTGACCGGCTCCATCGGGGAACTGCTCCGGCGCAACCATCGGCGCCTCTATCCGGAGGCCCGCGACGAACGGTTCAAGCTCACGCTGCTCGGCTGGCTCGCTCCCTTGGTCTCGATCCGCGCGGTGGCCCTGCTCTCTCGCCCCCTGGTGGGAAGCTTCCACCCGTTGGCCCTGGCGTTCGCCTTGGATCCGGAGAGCGCTCCGGCTTTGGCTCGCGGTTATTGGCGGGATCTGAAACACCCGCGTCGGCCCAACGCCCCTTTGGAAACGTCCACCCGGCGAATTGTGGAATGGCACCGGAGAAAGCAGGTCGAGCAGATCGCCGCGTTGTTGAACGTCCGGGGGGTGGCGGTCGCCGATCTGGAAGCTCCCCCGCCCCGGAGCGATCCGGCGCATCGACGCTATTGTCCCCGCTGCGAAGCCCAGTTCATCGAGTCGGCGGAGACCTGTGCCGAGTGCGGTGGGATGCCGCTGGTGGCGCTGACCTGAGACCGGGCTTTCCGTGCCGATCAGAGGAGGTCGAACGGCTCTCCAAACTTCCGGCGTGGTCCCACGCCACGCTGCTTTTGAGGCTGACGCCCGAACCCGCGTCGCTCGTTCGGGTGATGCCGGGTCGGGTCGAGCCGATGCGCCCGTCCGCCGAGCCCCTTCTTTGCCAGGAAGTCATCCGCGATCAGGCGATCGAAGCGGACGCCCCGTGGCGGCCCGTGGCCGCGACGCGTTGAAGCGCCTCAGACGGGGAGTATTTCCACGATCTCGGCCAACGAGCGCTGTTGCGGATCCGAGAGCGTGTTGCGGCGGGCATAAAGCACGGTGCCGACGGCGACTCCGAGCAGGCCGCCGATGAACTCGTCCGCCGTGATCTTCAGGAAGGTCTTCGGCCGGCTCTGATAGCGGACGCCGCAGTCGGCCAGGATCTGTCCCAGCGGAGCCGCCTCGTTCAGGATGCGGCGACGCGGTTCTGGGTCGAAGCGGTGCAGGTTGATCCGGATGGCGCCGAACTCGACGGGCTTCTTCGAATCGCGCGTCCGCAGGATCACCTCGCGGAGATAGGCGTCGTTTCGGACCTCGCGGCTCAACACGTCGAGCGCGATGGGTTCGCCGTGGAAGGCCGCCAAGGTGGAGGTCATGTCGCTGTCGTGGACGAGCAGATGCCGGTAGGGCTCGGGCACCTCGTCACCGGCCACCGGCGCGATCGCCGGCAGAGGCCGATGCGCCACCGCATAGAAGTCGTCCAACGGATAGACCATTGGCGACACGGTGGGCTGCGCCGACTCGGGAGGCTGGGATGACATGTTGAACGACTTGGGGTTTCTCAGGCGTAGCGACCCGTCTTGTGCTCCGGCTTGAAGAACTCCTGCAACAGTCGGTCCACCTGGAGCAGGCCGTCGCGGGTCAGGCCGATGGTGTGGCCGGCTTCCACGAGATGGCCCCATTCGCGGAGCGTGGCCAACGGCGCGGCGAACTCTTCGCGCGGGTCTTTGCCGAACTTCTCGATGAAGGGTTTCACGGAGACGCTGCCGAGCTTGAGCTGGAGCATGAATTCGCGGAGATACCGCTCGTCTTCCGGGACCACGTAGGCCCGATGGGTCGGCAGTTGGCCGGCGTTGACCGCGTCGACGTAGGGCTGGAAGTCGTGGTGGTTCTGGTAATGGATGCCGTTCAGATGGCCGAAGCTGGCCACGCCGATGGAGAGGATGTCCGCGCCGGAGAACAGGCCCTGGCGATAGACGAACTTCACCTTTTTCGGGTCTTTCACCACGGTCGTGGTGCTGGTGACGGTGTAGCCGACCTTCTCGAATTCGCGGTAGGCGTAGTCCACCCAGCGACGCTTGGTTTCCCAGTCGGCCACGGGCGCGACGAGTTTGCCGTCGGCCTTCATCTGTTTGTAGATGCCCGTGTTGTAGGGCACTTCCATCTGGTAGATCGTCACGGAATCGGGATCCAACGCGACGGCTTTGGCCACGGTCTCCTTCCACAGTTCCTCGGTCTCTTCCACCATGCCGGCGATGAGATCGATGTTGATCTGCGGGAAGCCGATCTCGCGGGCGAAGGAGTAGGCGCGATGGACTTCCTTGGAACGATGCGCGCGGCCGTTGATCTCCAGGATGTGGTCGTCGAAGTGCTCGATGCCGAGGCTCAGGCGCGTGACGCCCATCTCGCGGATGGCGCGGAGCTTGTGGTCGGTCAACGTGCCGGGTTCACCCTCGAAGGTGATCTCCTCCGCCTCGTCCCACGACAACTGCTTCTTCATCCCCTCGGTGAGGAAGCGGAGCTGGTCGGGCGAAAGGTAGCTGGGCGTGCCGCCGCCGAAGTAGAGGAACTTGGGCTTGCGACCGCCGATGACGGGCTTGTTCGCGTAGAAGGCGAGGTCCTTCAGCAGCGCGTCGATGTAGCCCTTGATGTCCTCGGCGTTCTTGTCGGTGTAGACGCGGAAATAGCAGAAGTGGCAGCGCTTCCGGCAAAAGGGGATGTGGGTGTAGAGCCCCAGCGGCACGCCCGGCGCCGGCGCACGGTCCAGCGCGGCGTGGAAGTCGGGAATCGCCTCCTCCTTCCAGAAGGCGAACGGCGGATAGTTCGCGACGAAGTAGTTTCCTGCGGTGGTTTCCTTCTGGATCGGGGGTCCAGCGGTCTTCGGCGGTGGGGCGATGGTGATGGTGTTCATAACGGCTAGGATTCGGGAATGGGGCGTTGCGAGGAGAAGAACCCAATGATCGGCCAAGCGAGC
>JBBQXJ010000014.1:0-70231 GCA_038209745.1 Verrucomicrobiota bacterium | reverse complement strand
TTCGCCGAAACCTTCAGCCCTGCGGCCCCCGCCCGGCCTCGAAGACCCTGCCGCCTCCGCCCGGCAGCCTCCTTTTTGACCCGCCGTCTTCCAGAAAACCACGACTCCCTCCAACCAAGCCTTTATTCAGCGCTTCCTTAAAGCGAACAACGCCCCGGTTAAAGCGAACAACGCCCCGGTTAAAGCGAACAACGCCCCGGTTAAAGCGAACAACGCCCCGGTTAAAGTGAACAATGCTCCGGTTAAAGCGAACAACGCCCCAGTTAAAGCAAACAACGCCCTGGTTGAGACTCACATTGCTCCGGTGTTGGCAATCATGGCGCTGGTTTTGGCGAACATTGCCAAAGATCTAGGGGACGTCTCTTCGCTTTGGCGTCGGATTGGCGAGGGCCTTCTCGACTCCGACGGCTTTTTCGATGGCCGGGGTGGCCAGACACGAATCTTTGCCACGCTTCCCAGCGCGACGCTTCCCAGCGCGACGCTTTCCAGCGCGATGCGGTCCGCAAGACTGCCGGGGCCGGATCGGACGAAGCCGCGGTTGTCGTCGACCACTCCGAAGGAGACTCCACCGGAGGAGAGGCCCGCTCCGCCGATCATCCGCTTGGATGCGACGGGCCGGATCTGGCCGAGTTGTTCGAGAAAGAATGGATGGGAGCCGTCGCTGACGGGCATGCGGGGAGGATGTGAACCGCACGAGGCCCCGCCGAGGACCGGGCGGTCGCCATGGTGGTGGCAGCAAGGGTCTCGACTGCCGTTAGAGGGGAGCCTTCAGCCCGGCGGTTGGGAGCGTCCTTCCTCACTGAATCAGGCCAGTTTGGCCGAAGTGTGCCTCGTCCGGGTGGCGTGGCGTGGACCCTTTTCGGCAAGCGAGATGCTCGCCGCGACGTAGCTGGGGCGCCCGGTTCCGGTCGTCAGAATGGCATCGACTCTTCGTCGTTGCCCACGTCTCCGGCTCCGGGCGCTTTGCCGCCATACTCGCCATACGCCCCGTAGACGCCGCCGCCGGCTTGCGGCCGGAGGTTCCATTCGTCCAGGAGCTCCTTGGGAATCTCGCCGAGGAAGCGGGAGGGTTGCTGGAAGATGTCGCCCTTCATCCCGGCGGTCATGCGGATGAGCGGATAGGTGAGGTAGAGCTCGTCTTTGGCGCGGGTGATGGCCACGTAGAAGAGGCGGCGTTCCTCCTCTTCGCCATCGGGCGATTCGGCGGAGCGCGACGACGGGAACATGCCGTCGCAGAGCATCATCACGAAGACGACGTCGAACTCCAGTCCCTTGGCCTGGTGCACGGTGGAGAGCTTGAGCTGCTCCCGGTCGGTCGCCGCTTTCGAGTCTCCGGCCTCCACGTTGGACATCAAGGCGAGCTGGCTGAGGAGCTCTTCCAGCGACTCGAAGCGGATGGCGAACTCGGCGAGCTGCTGCACGTCTTCCAGCCGCCGGCGGTAGTCGGCGAACTCCTCCTTCATGTAGTCCTCATACATGGCCTCGGTGATGAGAACGATCATGCGGCCGGGCTTCTGTCGAAGGTCCGGCGCTTCGAGCTGGGCGAGGGTCGCGGCGAACTGCGCCCACGCTGCGGCGGCCTTCTTCGGCACGAGCTTGGAGATGCGGCTCAGGCCCGTGGCCAGCTTGGGCGCGGCGACCGGCACCTGGCCTTCGCCGTCTTGGGGCTTCGGTCCCTGGCCTTGCGACCATTCCCGCTGGAGCGCGTCCCAGAGCTTCTCCGCCCCTTTGCCGCCGATGCCGGGAAGCATCTTGGCGAGGCGCTTGAAGGCCAGTTCGTCCTGCGGGTTGGCGACCCACCGGAGGAACGCGGCGACGTCCTTGATGTGGGCCTGCTCGAAGAAGCGCATGCCGCTGGTGATGGTGAACGGGATGTTCCGCCGGGTGAGCTCGAACTGCAGTTCCATGGCGTGGAAGTGCGACCGGTAGAGGACCGCGATGTCGTCCAGGCTGATCCCCTCGTCGCGCAGCTGGAGCGCGCGCTGGGCGATGAAGGCGGCCTGCTCGTTCCCGTCGCCACAGGGCACGAGGACGGGCTTCATGCTGGAGGGACGGGCGGCGACCAGCTCCTTGGGGAACTGGTTGAGATTCGACGCGATGGCGGCATTGGCCACGGCGAGGATCTCGGGCGTGCTGCGGTAGTTCGTCTCGATCTTGTGGACCTGGGCGCCGGAGTAGCGCTCGGGAAACTTCATGATGTTCTGATAATTCGCCCCGCGCCACGCGTAGATGCTCTGGGCGTCGTCGCCCACGACCATCAGGTTCCGATGCCGCGCGGCCAGCAGGTCGATCAGCTCGCCCTGGAGCGTGTTCGTGTCCTGGTATTCGTCCACCAGCACGAACTGGAAGCGGCGTTGGTAAAGGTCGCGGATCTCCGGCTGCTCCTTCAGCAGCTTCAACCAGAGCGTCAGCAGGTCGTCGAAATCAACGCCGTTGGCCAGGAGCTTGCGCTGGACGTAGCGCTGGCGGAGATCCTCGATCTGTGGAGCAAGTTCGCTGAAGTAGTCGTAGGACTGCGCCAACGTCTCGGCGACGGTTTTCCCGGTGCTCAGCGCCACGGAGAAGATGTCGCCCAGCACTTCGGCCTTGGGGAAACGGGTTTCCGTGGGATCGATCTTGGCGTCGTCGATGCACGCGGCGAGCAGGTCCTTGGCATCCTCCCGGTCCAGGATGCTGAAGCCCGACGTGAGGCCGAGCAACGGCGCGTGGCGGCGGAGGATGCGGTTCCCGATGCTGTGGAAGGTGCCGCCCCAGAGCTGGGACAGATCGCCACCCAGCAGGTCCCCGACGCGCCGCATCATCTCGCGGGCGGCCTTGTTCGTGAAGGTCAGCAGGAGGATGCGGTCGGGCGCGATCCCCTGCTCGATGAGGAATGCGACGCGGTAGGTCAGCGTGCGGGTCTTGCCCGAACCGGCGCCGGCGATGACGAGCGAGGGTCCCGGCGGAGCGGTGACGGCGGCGTGCTGCTGCGGATTCAGCTCCCGCGCGTAGTCGATCTGTAGATCGATCGGCTCCTGGAAGTTGTGCAACACGTATTCCCGCGACATATCGACGATTCAACGGAGCGCGACCGGGTGGCGGAAGGGAAAAGTGCCTGTTGCCGCAAAAGTTACGACCCTGGGGCGGGTTGGAATCGGGCGGTTGGAGAAGGACGCTGACGGAAAAAGGAGAACACCGGCTCTCCAAAGGAACGCCAATGAACCGAAAGACCGCCGAGACGCCGCGGGTCGCGCAGGTTTGGCTGCGCTTCCGGCAAGCCGCCGATCAAACGGGCCGCGCCCCTGCGCGAACGCGACGGGGCGTTGCGCCTGGAGGAGAAAATCTTCAGCCCGTTCCCCAACTGCAATGCAGTCGAAAATCGACCCTCATTTTCCCCTGATCCCCCAACGAAACCCAACTCCCTCTGCCTCGTTCCGGCTCCGCCTCTCATGGACAACCTCCTGGAACTTCACAGCCAATCAGAAGCCGAGCGTTACCCGCGTCCAGTTTCTTGACATCCTCACTTGACGCACCACTAGGCAAAACGAATGTTAACCCGGCATTTATGAGCAATTTGGGGTTGCAGACAAGCCTCGGACAGATCGGGGCGGCCATCTTGATTACCAACCTCGAGGGGAATCTCCTAGAGGCGAGTCCGGGGCTATTGCTGTTGTTCGGTCGCGAACCGGGCCCCTCTGCCGGGGAATTCCGGCTTTGGGACGAGCTTCCAGCCCAAGTCCAGATTCAGCTTCGCAGTTTGGCCGGAGTCAGCTCTTCCACTCCCTATGTGCAGAGCGTGGTACCGTTGATTCGACGCGACGGTCAGCGGGCTTGGATCGAACTCCGGGCCAATCTCCTTTTGGACGAAGCGCGCAAGCCCGCCGGGATCCTCCATGTCTGCCATGACGTGACCTGGCGACATCAGCCCCAGACCCAAACGCCCGGGAATGCCGACGAACGGCCCGATACGACCTCCCAGAGCAAGCTGTATCAGCGCCAGAAGATCGAGGCGATCGGCACGTTGGCGGCCGGCTTGGCCCACGATTTCAACAACCTTCTGACGGCCATCCTGTCCCACATCGATCTCGTCCTCTCCGCTTCGGAGTTCCCCTCCAGCTTGCAGCGCCACCTGGTCATCGCCCGGACCAGCGGAAGACGAGCCGCCGAGTTGGTGAGTCGCCTGCAGACGTTCAGTCGCCAGTCGCCAACCACTTTTTCCGCCATCAAGCTGGCAGCGGTCGTCCATGAAGTGGCGTCGGTCCTCAAGCGGATCATCGACCGCCTGATCCAGATCCAAGTGACGGTGCCCGAAGGCGTCGATCCAGTGGTGAACGGTGATCCGACCCTGCTCATGCAGTGCCTGATGAATCTCTGTCTGAACGCCCGGGACGCCATGCCCGGGGGCGGCGTCTTGACCGTTTCGATGGAATCCGCCGAGTTCGGCCCCGAAACGGTCGAGCCACGGAAGCCGGGGGCATTCGTGCGCTTGTCTGTCCAGGATTCTGGCGTCGGCATGGAGCGTGACGTCCTGGGTCGCCTGTTCGAGCCGTATTTCACCACCAAGGAATTCGGACTGGGCGGCGGATTGGGGCTCGCGATCACGAACAGCATCGTCCGGGACCACGGAGGATGGATGGAAGTGGAGAGCGCGCCCGGCAAGGGCAGCCGCTTCGACGCATTTTTTCCCGTCATCAACCGACCGGCCGAAAAGACCCGACGCGCGGCGATTTCCATAGCGGAACCCCAGACACTCGAAGGCAAGGAGACGATCCTGCTCGTGGACGACGAAGAGCTCGTCCGACTGGTGGCACGCGCGGTTCTCGGCTACCGGGGCTACAAGATCCTGGAAGCCATAAACGGCTTGGACGCGGTCGAGAAGTATCGGGCCCAGTCCGGACAGATCGACCTCGTGCTGATGGACCTGCACATGCCGAAGATGAACGGATGGGATGCTCTGGCCCGGATCCGCGAGATCAATGCAGACGCCCAAGTCGTGATGCTCAGCGGCGGTTCGACGGACGATCTGCCGGATTCGCTGAAAAAACTGGGCGCTGCGGCGATCCTTCAGAAGCCGTTCGAAAACATCGAACTGGTTCAATTGGTGCGGAAGACCCTCGACGCGGCCAAGGGTTGAGCGGGAGCCGCCGGACCGGCCCGCCAAGCCACCCGCGAAGAATCAGGAGTAGGCGGCCCAACCCGTCTGGCCGGCACCGGCGTAGCGCTGGATGCGACGTAGATTCTTCGATGTTCCCTCGATTTGATCCCGCTCAATTTCAGCCATGTTCCGCTTCTCGGCGAGAAGCGTGCCGTTGAAGCGTTCGAGCTGGATCAACTCGGCGACCATGGCCCGGACCAACGGATCGAGACCCGGATTGTCGTCAGCCGGCGCGTTGCCGTAACAGTCCCGGATTCGGAGCTGGAGATGCACCTTGGAATCCTGGATCTGGTTCAGATCTGTCCAGCGCTCTTCCTTGATGGCGTTGGATTCGGCGATGGAGCTGTCGCGCCACTCGCCGAGGACGTTCAAAAGCGGTTTGGAATATGCGCTCATCAGGCTAGCATCCTGTCGTTGCTTTCAGGTTTGTTGACCCCCTGCTGGAGCATCTGGCCCCAAGTGTCCCGGAGGACGCCAAGCCTCATGATCACGTCGTCGATGCCCTCCCGTTCCTTGCGTTGATTGCTCTCTTGGAGGCGGCGGTCCATATAGATATAGAGGCGGCGGAGATGAAGGGCGATCTCGCCGCCTTCGGCCATGTTCAACGTGAGGTTCAGTTCGTTCACGATCGCCTGGGCCCGCAGGACGTTGTTGTTGATGGTGCGGTTGAATTCCAGCGGGTCTTCGTGCTGGAAGCCGACCAATCCGCGCTCAAGGAAGCCGATGGCTCCTTCGAGGAGCATTTGCACGAGCTGTCCGGGTCCGGCGGTCTTCGTAGCCACCTGCCGGTAGCTCTGCCATGGGTTGCGACGGTTCATTATGAGAACTGTGGAAAGCTTCTTCCTCTGTTCAGTGCGAATCGCTGAGATTGATCGCAAGCAAATGCGAGATGCGACGAATTCCCTCCGGCGGCGGATAATTCTCGGTCCCGACCAGCTTACGTCCCCGCTGGACTACTTCGGGCCGGACATCGGGCAGGTTCCTGAGGCTCTCGTCCAGCCGCTGGCTGCTTGAAAAGTCGACTGATCGGTCGTCGACCTGGGCAGGCTTGGCGGCTGGCCGCCCCGACTGTGTCGGGTCTACCGACGATGCCTGATAGTTAGGTTTGATCTCCATAAACTCTCATTTTTTTGGCAGGCCGTGGTTTTAGTTTTTAGGATGAACAATTTCATCCACACCAATCTATTCGGCACGCCGGCGTAAAACTTTAGCAAAATCTGGTCACCTGTCCGGCATGGTGCCCAACAATGTGGCAATCACGTATCGGGAAAATCGCCGCGGTGAATCCAGAACCGATTGCGAGTCGAACGGCGTCTCGCTGCCCCCCTTCATCTCGTCCAAATAGAACTGTCGCGCACCGTTCGAGACCTTTGGATTGCCGGCGTCGAGAAGGTCGTCCACCGCCCAGAGCACCCGCCCGGACTGGACCTCGACAAGCGACATGCGCAGCCCGATCGCCAGGGGCGGATAGGCCCGATAGGTGGTGATTTCAGGGAAGAGAACGGCTTCGGCCCCGGTGTGTTTCCGGACAGAATCCAGGAAGTCGGAGGGAAGCTGGTCCGAGATTGCCCAATCCCGCCGCCCCGACCATCGGGCCAGATCCGCACGGTTCACATGGAAGACCTCGAGCCGGTGTTGGCGCTGGAGTTCCGCCAGGAGTATGCCGGAAACGGCGTCGGCCCCGGAGGCTTCGACTTCGCCGATACGGGCCGTGGCCGGAAGAAGGGCGACCCGGCGAACGGTTATCGGCAAGTTTTCGACACTCCGGTGGACGTTGGCCGGCACGTAGACCGGCCCGCGCACGGTGTCCCCCATCGGGAGCGTGGCGCATCCCGCTAAAGCCAGCATTCCCCAGCCGGTCAGAGCCCTAAGAAAGTTTCGCGTCATCCAGTCGGTCCAGAAATGTCAGCGTCCGTTCCAACCAGGGTTTTAGTCGTAGTTCCAGCAGCTGGGAAAACGCGATGACGTCCTCCCGGCCGCGGAGCAGGCGCTCGGCGTCTTCGATGATGCCTTGCAGCCTCTCCCAGTGATCCAGGAACGTGGCCTCTCCCACCCTTAGTTCATCCAAGGACAGACCCCACAGTTCCTTCAAAAATCCAAGTCCCAACATCGGGGTCCGCAACCCCGGCGTCAGGTCGAGCCAAAGTCGGCCCACCACCGGCCAGTCGTTGATGAGAACCATCACGATCCTTTCGTCGACTTCCCGGACCAGGCGCTCCACCGAATCCCGCGCGCTCAGCACGACCTGGGCGCCCAGATCCGCTGGGCTCATCGTCGCGGCCGCCACTCGTTGGAAACCCATCGTGGCGTTGTTCGCGAGAAGCACCTCCAACGGCAGCCCATCGACCAGCACGGAGGCCAATATCCGGCCCCGATCCATCGCGGTGGATTCGAGGAAACCGACAAGATGATCCAGCGAAACGGCCAGTTCTTTCGGCACGAAAAGAGTCTCGCCGTCCAGCATGACGACGGGCCCGGCAACCAATGGATGCGGAGTACTCACTGGTTTTGTATCGGCGGTGGAACCAGGAGCTTTAGCCGGATATCGAGAACGGATTGCAAAGCGCCGTCGCGCACAGGCACGGCGACCCGGATCCATCAACCGGTCGTGAACTGGAAGGCCGATCCAACCCGCTCTGCCGCGTCCGCGGCGGCGGCTTCGGAGGCCGCATGGATCCGAGCAATGGAGCGCCCCTGTGTGACGGCTTCATGCAACGAAGCCATCCGATCGATCCCCACCTCGGGGTCGAGAATGTCTCCTTTGGCCAATCGCCCACCCCCCAGATCCCGCACCACTTCGCCAACAACTCCGGCATCAAGAGCCGCAACATGTCCCGTCTGGGGAGCAACGACCGCCCGAACGAACGACGCCGTTGCGTCGCGGCGAAGCTTTGCCCGATACGTCTCCAGATAAGCCCCTTGCGCGGCCAACATGGATTCCCAACGCCGCAAGGGACCGCCTCCCGCAAGACACTCGTCCGCCACAGCAACGCCCGCTTCCAGATCAGACGTGCAACCGGTCAACCGCAGAAGATGCCCGGCGCATTCCAGCACCAGTCGCCGGAGATCCTCCGGGCCCCTGCCCTCCAGACACTCGACCGATTCGCGCACCTCCAGCCAATTCCCCACACCGCGACCCAACGGCGCGTCCATCGGGGTCAGACTGGCGTGGGTCGACACGCCACAATCCTCGGCCAACCGGCTCATCGTCCCGGCAAGTTCGGCAGCCTCTTCCCGGGTGCGCATAAACGCCACCCAGGCGAATTTCACCTCGAGCAACAGCACGTCCAGCGACTCCGACAGCTTCTTCGACAGAATCGATGCCGTGATCAACGGGATGGACGGCACGGTGCCGCTCACTTCACGCAGCGCATACATCAACCGATCCGCCGGCGCCATGTCCTCGGTCTGTGCGCAGATCACGCAGCCGATCTCCTGCACCTGGCGGCTGATCCGGTCGCGCGAAAGCTTTGTCGTAAAACCAGGGATCGACTCCAGTTTGTCCAAGGTCCCGCCCGTGATCCCAAGGCCCCGGCCAGAAATCATCGGAACCCGGAAGCCGAGTTCCGCCAACAACGGCGCCAGCGGCAGCGAAACCTTGTCCCCTACTCCGCCCGTCGAATGTTTGTCCACCAGCGGTCGTGGATCCTCCGGAAATGCCAGCGGCGGCCCCGAATCCCTCATGCCAAAGTCAGAGCCCGGGTCTCTTCCGGATCCAGCCCCCGGAAAAAAACCGCCATCAAGAACGCCGACATCTGGTAATCCGGCAGCCGTCCCGCTGTAAATTCACGGACGAGGCCCTGGATCTCCGCCGGACGCAGAGCCGCGCCGTCGCGCTTGGCCTCGATCAAGGAGAGAAGGTTCGTCGCCTTCCTTGAGTAACGGAGGCCTTTCTCCCGACGCAAGCCACCGTCCGCCTTTCCCACGATCTCTCCCAAAAGGGACGTCTCGACGCGTGGAGCCAAGGCATTGCTGATTGAAAACCTCGGGGCTCGCCGCCTAACCTCCCTTCCCAGTGCACCGGAGCGGATGGTCCTCCACTCCCGGAAACCCAAAAGCCAATCAAATGAACCGTTCCATCGCCACTCTCCTGCCGGCAGTTTGCGGTCTCGCCGTGTCGCTCCTCCTCAATGGTTGCGGCGATCAGGGAGGTTCCACCCCCGGAGCCGCCGCCACCATCAAGGTCGGTGAATACGCCTCGCTCACCGGCAGCGAAGCCACCTTCGGCGTCTCTTCCCACGAAGGCACCAAACTCGCCGTCGACGAGATCAACGCCGGCGGCGGCGTGCTCGGGAAGCAGATCGCCCTCATCACGGAGGACGACCGATCCACCGCCGGCGAATCGGCCACGATCGTCAAGAAGTTCATCAGCCGCGACAAAGTCGTCGCCGTGCTAGGCGAAGTGGCCTCGGGCCGGTCCCTCGAAGGTGCCCCGATCTGCCAAGCGGCCGGGATCCCGATGATCTCCCCGTCCTCTACCAACCCCGATGTGACGAAGGTCGGCGACTACATCTTCCGGGTCTGCTTCATCGATCCGTTCCAGGGCAAGCTCCTCGCTAATTTCGCCCATCAGACCCTGAAGGCGAAGAAGGTCTCCGTGCTGACCGACGTCGCCTCGGCCTACAGCGTCGGCCTCGGCCAGTTCTTCAAGGAATCGTTCGTCGCCGCCGGCGGCGAGATCGCGTCCGAGCAGAAATACAGCGCCAAGGACAAGGATTTCAAAGCCCAGCTCACCGCCCTCAAAGCGGTCAATCCCGATGCCATCTGCGTGCCCGGCTACTACACCGAGGCGGGTTTGATCGTGAAGCAGGCCCGTGAACTCGGCGTCACCGTCCCGATCTTCGGCGGCGACGGTTGGGAAGCGCCCGAGCTGATCCAGATCGCCGGCGGCGAAGCGCTGAAGAACACGTTCTATTCGACCCATTTCTCCCCCACCCAAGGAACTCCCGCCGCCAAGAAGTTCGTCGAAGCCTACAAGGCCAAATACGACGGCAAGACCCCGGACGCCATGGCAGCCCTCGGCTACGACTCCGCCATGGCCCTCGTCGCCGCCATCAAGAAGGCCGGCTCCGCCGAACCCGCGAAGATCAAGGAGGCCTTGACCTCGACCGACTTCGAAGGCGTGACCGGCCGGACCAAGCTCGACGCCCATCGGGACGCGACCAAGCCCGCCGTCATCATCACCGTTGAGGACAACAAGTTTAAGTTCCTCCAGACGGTCGAGCCCTGAGCCAGCAACGCAGTTGAAAACCAATTCCCCGCCCGGATATAATTCCATCCATGAAGAAAGAAACCATTTCCGTAGAGCTTCCCGGCGATCTGCTGTTGAAGCCACGCGCCTACGTGGCGGACGGCTGGGCATCGAGTCCCGATGAAGTGATTATTGAAGCCACCCGCCGCTACCTCTGGTCCCATCGACCTGAGGTCATCGAGAGGCATCTGCGGGAGGATGTCCAAATGGCCCTACACGAGGGCAAATGAGCCAAGCGGTCCTTCTCGATGCCGGTCCCTTGATCCATCTCGACGAGTTGGGCCGCTTGGATTTCTTTCGTTGCTCCGACGAAATCCTTGGCCCCGCTGAAGTTTGGTCAGAAGCATCCCGACATCGCCCAAAGCTCAGACCAGCCGATCTGACCAATGCCGTAATCTTGGAAACGGCACCGGCACCGTCCGCGCGGCTGCGCTTGGAACTGGAGCGATTCAATCTGGATGACGGCGAAAGCGCCGCCCTCTCTTGGCTGGAGCGCCTGGGTGGTGGCACCATGATTTCCGACGACGGCGACACCCGCCTCTTGTTTGATCGCATCAAGCCGGACACCACGCTTCACGCCACCGCCGCCTTGATCCAGGAACTAAAAGGGATTCTCCCAGATTAACGGAATTCGAAGACCATGACCGAATTCCTCCAGCAGATCATCAATGGCCTGTCCCTCGGCGCGATCTACGCGCTGATCGCCCTAGGCTACACCATGGTCTACGGCGTCCTCCGGTTCATCAACTTCGCCCATAGCGATGTCTTCATGGTCGGCGCGTTCGTCGGCTGGGCGGCGGTGGAGAAGCTGCACATTCCCACCGGAACCATCGGAGGCGGGCTGCTGGTGCTCGTCACCGCCATGGCCGTCTGCGCCGCTCTCGGCATGCTCATCGAGAAGCTCGCCTACAAGCCGCTCCGTGGCCGCTCCACCCTCACCGTTCTCATTACCGCCATCGGCGTTTCGCTCCTGATCCAGAACGTGGCCCAGAACCAGCGAATCGGATTCGGACCCAATCCAAAACCCTTTCCCGAGGTGTTCCCCGTCCGCCAGATCCACCTGGGCGAGCTGACGCTCTCCAGCAACCAGCTCATCGTCATCGCCGTCGCCGCCATCCTGCTCGGCGCCCTCTATTGGATCGTCCACCGCACCCGTATCGGCACCGCCATGCGGGCGCTGTCGTTCAATTCCACCGCCGCGTCCCTCGTCGGCATCAACAACAATGCCGTCATCTCCTTCACCTTCGCGCTTGGCTCGGCCCTGGCCGGCGCGGGCGGCGTCCTCTACGCCATGAACTACCCGAGCATCGATCCGCTGATGGGCACGCTCCCGGGCTTGAAGGCGTTCGTCGCCGCCGTCCTCGGAGGCATCGGCAACCTGCCCGGCGCGGCCTTGGGCGGGCTCCTCATCGGCCTGATCGAGACCTTCGTCTCCGGCACGCGTTTCTCGACCTACCGCGACGCCATCGCCTTCGCCATCCTCATCCTGATCCTCATGTTCCGACCGGCCGGACTGCTGGGAAAACTGAAGGCGGAAAAGGTCTAGATCGAAAAATGCCACCCCTCTCCCAACGCTGGCTCCTCGCCGCCCTCGCCCTCGCCTGGGTGGTCTCAGCATTCTCCGGCCGGATGGACGCCTACTTCCTCGATGTCGCCATGGGCGCGGGCATCGCCATCGTGCTGGCCTCGAGCCTGAACCTGATCAACGGATTCACCGGCCAATTCTCCCTCGGCCACGCCGGATTCATGGCGATCGGCGCCTACACTTCGGCCATGATCACCACCGCTCTGGGGCCGAAGCTCGGCTGGTCGGCTCCGCTGCAACAATGGCTGCTTTTCCCGGCTTCGCTGCTCGCCGGGGGACTGCTCGCGGCCATCGCGGGCTTCGCCATCGGCGCTCCGTCGCTGCGGTTGAAAGGCGACTACCTCGCCATCGTCACGCTCGGATTCGGCGAGATCATCAAGGTCCTTCTCCAGAACATGGACTCGGTGGGTGCGGCTCGCGGCCTGGTCGGCGTCCCGAGCTACACCAACCTCTTTTGGACCTTCGGCGCGGCGGCGGTGACGGTCTACGCGGTCTGGGGCCTGGTGAACTCGACCTACGGCCGCGGCTTCCTCGCCGTGGCGGACGACGAGATCGCCGCCGAAGCGATGGGCCTGAACACCACCCGCTACAAGATCACCGCCTTCATGGTCGGCTCGTTCTTCGCCGGGGTGGCCGGCGGTCTCTACGCCCACCTGAAGGGCTACCTCAACCCCAGCGGCTTCGACTTCAACAAGAGCATCGAGATCGTCGTGATGGTCATCCTAGGAGGCATGGGCAAACACGTCGGTGTGATCGTCGCGGCCGTTCTTCTGACAGTTGTTCAGGAACCGCTGCGCCAACTCGGCGACTTCCGCATGATCCTCTATTCTCTGATCCTGATCATCCTGATGATCACCCGTCCGCAGGGGCTCTTCACTTGGAAGACCCGGAAAAAAGTCGAGCCCGCCTGAGCTCATCCATGTCCGCTCCTCTCCTCCAACTCGACCGCGTCACCATCCGCTTTGGCGGCCTTACCGCCGTTTCCGAGGTTTCGGTGTCCGTCGGCGAGGGCGAGCTGGTCGGCTTGATCGGCCCGAACGGCGCCGGCAAAACCACGCTGTTCAACATGGTCACGGGCGTCTATCAGCCCTCCGAAGGCACCATCGCCTTCCACGGAAAACCGACCGCCGGACTAAAGCCCTTCGAGATCACCGCGCGCGGCATCGCCCGGACCTTCCAGAACATCCGGCTCTTCCCCAGCCTCACCGTCTTCGACAACGTCCGCGTCGCCTTCCATCTCCACCTCAACCACGACTCGGTCCATTCCCTGACCCGGGGCCGGAAGTTCCGCGCGGAAGAACGCGAACTGAAGGAACGCACCAAGGAACTGCTCGACATCTTCAACCTCTACCGTCTGCGCGACGAGGCCGCCAAGAGCCTCCCGTATGGCGACCAGCGCCGTTTGGAAATCGTCCGCGCCCTCGCCACCCAACCCAAGCTGCTGCTCCTCGACGAACCCGCCGCCGGCATGAACCCCGCCGAGAAGACCGAGCTGATGAAGCTCATCCGCTTCATCCAGGAAAAGTTCCAACTCGCCATCCTCCTCGTCGAACACGACATGAAAGTCGTCATGGGCATCTGCGAACGCATCCACGTCCTCGAATACGGCCGCAAGATTGCCGAAGGAACCCCCGGGGAAGTGCGGGCGAATCCGAAGGTCATCGCGGCGTATCTCGGAAAGTCGGAGGAATGAAAAATGGGGGATTCACCGATCAAAAATGCGGAAAGCCAGCAACCGGAGATCGGCAGACGATCATTTCGCTGCGCTGTGAACGTTGTGAAACACTGCCACCGCATCGACCAACAGCCCGGAGTCGGACGCGGGGTGATGTCCCAGATGGCGCGCTCCGGCACGAGCGTCGGCTTGAACGTGGAAGAAGCCCAAGCCGCCGAAAGCCGGGCCGCCTTCGTCTCGAAGATGTCCATCGCGCCCAAGGAAGCCCGTGAGACCCGCTATCGTCTCCGCTGTGATGGCCGCCTCCGACATCCAGCCCTTGGCCCTGCCCGTCGAGCAGGTGCAAGGGTCCGACGAGATCCGCCGCGTGCTGGGCACCATCGGCACTTCCACGAAGCGCACCCGACAGCTCCAGCCATTTTTCATTTCACATTGGCCAACTTTTAATTCCTCCGCCCCGTGCTCGAAGTCCGAAACCTGACCGTCAACTACGGCGCCATCTCCGCGCTCCACGCCATCTCGCTGCGGGTCGAACCGGGCGAGATCGTCACGCTCATCGGGGCGAACGGCGCGGGCAAGACCACCACGCTCCGGGCGATTTCGGGGATGTTGAAACCGAAGTCCGGCCAGATCCTCTACGAAGGCCAGGAAATCTCGGGCGTCCCGGCCCACAAGCTCGTCGGCCTGGGGCTCGCCCACTGTCCCGAAGGCCGCATGGTTTTCTCCAACCTCACCGTCCGCGAAAACCTCCAGATGGGCGCCTACCTCCAGCGCGACAAGAAGATCATCGCCCGCGAAGAGGAGTTCGTCTTCACCACCTTTCCCCGGTTGAAAGAACGTCAGGCCCAGCTCGCCGGCACCCTCAGCGGCGGCGAACAGCAGATGCTCGCCATTGGCCGCGCCCTCATGAGCCAGCCCCGTTGCCTGTTGCTGGACGAACCGTCCCTCGGCATCGCCCCTCTGTTGGTGAAGTCGATCTTCCAGAAGATCGTCGAGCTGAACCGCACGCGAAAGCTGACCATCCTGCTGGTCGAACAGAACGCCAACCTCGCCCTGGAGATCTCCCATCGCGGCTACGTGCTGGAGACCGGAAGCATCCTTCTCAGCGGCACCTCCGCCGCGCTCCGCAACGATCCCAAGGTCCGCGACGCCTACCTCGGCGGCTGATCCAAAGACGCCCATCGCGCAATCCGTGCGTGCGCTTCCGCCTCCACCCCGGTCAGACTCCACATGGTCGCCCCGGACCGTCCCTCTTCAGAAAATCCGAGTTTGCTGAAACCATCTCGCTTGGCCGGGGTTTTCTAAAAAAACATGGTCCGATCGTCTTTGGATTTTGAACATATCCATCAGCAGGCAAGTCTAGCTGCGAGTCATCCGGGAGAATGAAACCTTTGTTCCGCCACCAAAACCTGACCCTTTCGTTGGTCTCCGCACTGCTGATCCTGTGCGGATGCAGCGCCGCGCACTACCGCAAGTCGGCCGATGCCGAAGCCTACAAGGCCATTGCCGGAAAATCGGGTTTGGTGAAGAACACCGAACCCCGGTTCAACATCGAACAGACGAACCGCATCGTCCTCGATCCTCTTCCAGTCCAAACGGACGCCGCGGACTTCCTCGGGACCGACGGAGCCGCCGAGGTTGGGGCCCACATCGTCTCGCTGGATGAATCCCTGAAGCTGGCCGTCCAGCACAACCGCACCTACCAGTCCCGCAAGGAGAGCCTCTATTTTTCCGCCCTGAGCCTGACCCTCGCACGCCACCAGTTCACCCCGCTCTTCAACGCGGGCGTGAAAGGGGGCATCGCGGGCCAGACCCAGCAGGCCGTGGACGGACTCACCGAGGACCAATCCGTATCGGTGGCCGGCTCGGCGGATTCCAGCTGGTTGATCCGGGACGTCGGTCGGATCTCCGCGTCGTTCACCACGGACTTCCTGCGCTTCATCACCGGCGATCCCCGGACCTTCACCTCCTCCAGGGTTGGAGCGACCTTCGCGCGCCCCCTGCTCCGCAACGCCAATTTCAAGGCCCAGATCGAGGCGCTGACCCAGTCCGAGCGGAACCTCCTCTATGACCTGCGCGTCTTCACCCAGTTCCGGAAGGACTTCAGCGTGCAGGTCGCGTCCGCCTACTACGACGTGCTCGGCCGGCGCGATGCCGCGAGGAACAGCTTCCTCAATCTCCAGAGCTCCCGGACGAACGCCGTCCGCACCCGGGCTCTCGCCGCCGAAGGCCGCGTCACCCAGGCGGATCTCGGCCGTCTCGAACAGCAGGAACTCGACGCGGAGAACTCCTGGAACAGCGCCGTCCTCTCCTACAAGCAGACGCTCGACCGCTTCAAGCTGACGCAGCTCGGCATTCCCGTGGCGGTCAACGTGGCCCTCGACGACAAGGATCTGACCGCGCTCCTGATCGAGAATCCGACCCTCGGGATCGATGAATCGATCAAAATCGCCCTGGCCTCCCGAACGGACTTCATGAACGTGAAGGATCGCCACGACGACGCCCTCCGCCAAGTGAACTTGACGAAAGACTTCCTCAAACCGCAGGTGGATCTCGTGGCCGACGTCGCCATCGTCAACGATCCCGCGCGCAGCGGTCGATTGAACTTTCCGGACGCGAGCCGCTACAGCTGGAGCGCCGGACTCGACGTGAACCTCCCCCTCGACCGTAAGTCGGAACGCAATTCCTACCGTTCCGCGCTGATCGCGGAGAAAAGCGCCGGCCGGGCGGTGGAGCAACAGGAGGACCAGATCCGCCTCGATGTCCGCGACAGCTGGCGCACCCTCGACCAGGCGAAACGCACCTACGAAATCAGCGAGATCCAGGTGAAGATCAACGAACGCCGCGTGGAGGAGCAGACCATCCTATCCGAACTCGGCCGGGCCAAGGCCCAGGACCAGGTCGACGCGCAGAACGCGCTCAATGCCTCCAAGAACGCCCGCACCCAGGCCCTGGTCACCCACACGATCGCGCGCCTGCAGTTCTGGAACAACATGGGGATTCTCTTCATCAAGGACAACGGACGTTGGGAGGAAATGACAAATGCCGGCAAACAATAGCTTTCAAGATTTCGTGAAGCGCCAACCACTCTGGCGCTTCGTCGTGGCCGGCGTCGCGGTCGTCGCCGTTCTGTTCCTCGTCTTCCGCGGCGGAGGCCGCGGTCCTGGTTTCGAAGGCGCCACCTTCGCCGCGCGGCGCGGTCCGCTGAACATCACCGTCCTCGAAGGAGGCAGCCTCCAATCCATCGAATCCCAGCAGATCAAATGCGAGGTCCGCGTCGGCTATCAGGGCACCAAGATTCTCCGCATCGTGGACGAAGGCTATCTGGTCACCGACACCGACGTGAAAAACGGCAAGGTGTTGATCGAACTGGATTCCTCCGAGATCGACAACCAGATCGTGCAGCAGGAGATCCAGTTTCAGGCCGGCGCCGCCAGCTTCACCGATGCCCAGCAGAACTACGAGATCCAGCGCAACCAGAACGTCAGCGACATCAAGGCCACCGAGCAGAAAGAGCGCTTCGCCCGGATGGATTTCGACAAGTACCTCGGTGAAAAAGTCGCAGAAGACCTTGTTCAGAAATACGACATGGACAAACCGGTGCTGCTGCCCGTTGAGCCCCCCCGAGCCGATGGTCCCATCGTTCCAGGGGCCGGTCCAGATGCGGACGCAGCCAACCGGGCCGTGCGCATGCTCGCCGACGCTCCGCCTGCCGGTCCGTCGATCACCTTGAAGGCCCCGACCCCGAACCCGGCCCCTTCCCCGTCAACCCCGACGCCGACGCCGGTTACTCCGGCCGCACCCGAAGCCGCTCCGCCCGCGCCCGAGCCTGCCGCAATCGATTTCGCCCCCTATGCCGATCTGGACCACCTCGGCGCCGGCCAGGCCAAGCAGATGCTGCGCAAATTGGAGGACGACCTCCAGGTCGCCCAAAAGGAGCTCAAACAGGCCACCAACACCCTCAGCGGCACCCGTCGGCTCTTCGAGCGCGGCTTCGTCACCCGGACCGATCTCGAACGCGACGAGATCGCCATGGACAACGTCAACCTCAAGGTCCAGACCGCCGAGACGGCCAAGGCGCTGTTCCTCAAATACGAATTCGTCAAAGCCGCCGAACAGGCCGCTTCCGCCTACACCGAGACGGTCCGCGAACTCGACCGTGCCAAAAAAGCCGCCATATCCAAGCTCGCCCAAACCGAAGCGCGTCTCCGCTCGGCCGAAGCCCAATACAACGTCCAACTGCGCCGCCGCAAAGAACTGGTCGAGCAGAAGGACAACTGCATCATCAAGGCCACCAAACCGGGTCTTGTCGTCTACGGCGGAGGCCGCGACGACGGCAACTACTACGGCGGAGAAGAACGCATCCGCGAAGGTGCCACCGTGCGTGAACGCCAAGCCATCATCACCATCCCCAACCTCACCCGGATGGAAGTGACGGTGAAGATCCACGAGAGCTACATCAAGAAGGTGAAGAAGGGCCAGAAGGCCAAGGTCACCATCGACGCCTTCCCCGACCAGATCCTCGAGGCCGAGGTGACCAAGGTGGCCGTCCTCCCCGATTCGCAGAACCGGTGGATGAATCCCGACCTCAAGGTCTACATGACCGACCTCTCCATCGGCGGCACCCATGACTGGGTCAAACCCGGCATGAGCGCCAAGGTCGAGATCTTCGTCGACCGCCTTGACGACGTCGTCCAGATCCCCGTCCAAGCCGTCGTGCCCGACGGAGGCCAGCAGGTCTGCTATGTGAACACGGGGTTCAAGACCGAGAAACGCGTCATCCAGACCGGCCAGTTCAACGACGAATTCATCGAAGTGGTCGCCGGCCTCAAAGAAGGCGAGAAGATCCTCCTGCGCCCGCCGTCCATCGGCCCGGAGGAGATCGCACCGACCTCGGACAAACCGGTCGAAGCCACGGAGAAGGCCCCTCCCGTCGCCACCGGCAAGGCCTGACCTCCCCCACTCGACGAATCCACCATGTCGCCCATCGTCCAGTTCGACAACGTCCGCCGCACCTACCAGATGGGCGGCGTCACGGTCGAGGCCTTGAAGGGCGTCTCGTTCAGCGTCATGCCCGGGGAGTTCATCAGCATCATGGGTCCGTCCGGCTGCGGTAAGTCCACCCTGCTGAATCTCCTCGGCTGCCTCGACCGCCCTTCCAGCGGCCGCTACCTGCTCGGCGGCGACGACGTTTCCCGGATGGAAGACGACGATCTTTCCACCATCCGCGGCGCCCGCCTCGGCTTCATTTTCCAGTCCTACAATCTCATCCAACAGCTGACCGTGGTGGAGAACATCGAGGTGCCGCTCTACTACCAGGACGTCGACGAGGAGACCAGCCGCGCCAAGGCCGTCGAACTGGCCGCCATGGTCGGGCTCGCCGATCGGATCGACCACAAACCGTTCGAGCTCTCCGGCGGCCAGCAACAGCGCGTCGCCATTGCCCGCTCGCTGGTCAACGATCCCCTCGTCCTCTTGGCCGACGAACCCACCGGCAACCTCGACTCCAAGTCCGGCACCGAGATCCTCCAGCTCTTCGACAAGCTCCACGCCTCCGGAAAGACCCTCATCCTCGTCACCCACGACGACGACGTCGCCCAACGCGCCCAGCGCAACATCCGTCTCCGCGACGGCCACATTGAGAGCGATGTCCGCCGCTGAATCATCCCACAGATCGCTTCGCTGGCTCCGGCTGAAGCGCGCCTTTCGCCTCGGGCTGAAGAGCCTCTGGCTGCACCGCCTCCGCTCGTTGCTCACGGTGATGGGCATCGTCTTCGGCGTCTGCTCCGTCATCGCCATGCTCGCCATCGGCGAAGGCGCCAGCTACGAAGCCCAGGAGGCGATCAAGAATCTCGGCAGCCAGAACATCATCCTCCGAAGCGCCAAGCCGCCCGAGGAGCAGAAGGTGTCCGACCAGAGCAGCCAGAGCCGCGTCCTGGCCTATGGCCTCACCTACACCGATGTGAACCGGATCCGCGCCACGATCCCCGGCGTAACCATCATGATGCCGGCGCGCATCATGAACGACTACGTCTGGCACATCAGCCGCCGCCTCAACAGCGACATCATCGGCACCGTCCCCTGGTATCCCCGGCTCAGGAACCGTCACATGGCCTCCGGCCGGTTCTTCAGCGACGGCGAGATGGACCAGAAGTCCGCCGTTTGCGTTCTCGACGCCAAGCTGGCCCGCTCCCTGTTCCCGATCACCTCCCCCTTGGGCAAAGACGTCCGTGTCGGCAGCACCTACTACAGCGTCGTCGGCGTGATCGATCCGCCCAGCAAAGCCCCCGTCGACGACGACGGAACCGTCGGCGGCTCCGGTTCCACCAAGGGCGAGATGTTCATTCCGCTGGAAACCGCCCGCCTGCGCTACGGCGACCTCTTGATCAAGCGTCGAGCCGGCAGCATGGAGGCCGAACGGGTCGAACTCCACGAAGTCACCGTCAAGGTCGAGACCACCGAGCAGGTGGGTTCCGTGGCCGACGCCGTGAAGCAGGTGCTGGAGCATACCCACAAGAAGAAGGACTACGAGATCATCGTGCCCCTGGAACTGCTCCGGCAGAAGGAAAAGACCAAGCGAATCTTCAACATCGTCCTCGGCTCCATCGCCGCCATCTCCCTCGTCGTCGGCGGCATCGGCATCATGAACATCATGCTGGCCACCGTGACCGAACGGACCCGCGAGATCGGCATCCGCCGCGCTCTCGGAGCCCGTCGCCGCGACATCATCATCCAGTTCCTCGTCGAGACCGTGATCCTCTCCGGGGCCGGCGGCATTCTGGGCGTCGCCTTCGGCATGCTCGTGCCCCTGATCGTGACCCACTTCGCCGGCATGAAGACCATCGTCACCCTTTGGTCCCCCGTCCTTGCCTTCACCATTTCCGCCCTCGTCGGCGTCGTCTTCGGCATCTACCCCGCCCTCCGCGCCGCCAAGATGGATCCGGTCGAGGCGCTCCGGCACGAGTAGAGACGGCCTCTCTGCGCGGACCTTCCCATTGGGTCGGATCCGAAGTCTGGAGGCGACTATTCGTCCCTGAAATTGCCTGCATGCCAGATCTACGGAAGCGCGGCGGCGCGGCCAGGAGGCCCGTTTCCCAGCCAAATTCCGACCAAGACCCGCCTCACGAACACGGCATCCCACGGAACGTGATCCACCTCCGGACCCGTCTTGTTCCCGGGCTCTCCGCCGTTGCAAATCTCAAGGCTTCGCAACTGTCGACTCCGATGCCATCCCAAGCGCGTTCAACCGGGCCACGACCGCGTTGTAGTTCGTCGCGAGGCCATTGAACTTCTGGATCGAATCGTCGAGCCGCCCACCCAATTCAAAGATCCGATCATTGGCCTCCTTGAGCCGCTCGTCTCGCGCGACGACCGCATCGGTCCACGCAGCCAAGCTTTCCTTCAGCTGAGATGTATCGACCGACAGCTCGTCCCGTTCGCCGCGCAACGCCGAAATCTGTTTCATGGACTCCGAATGATCCTCGCGAGCCGTGCCCAGCCGTTCTTTGAACTGGGCCAAATCTCCGGTCAGGCCCTGGATGTTCCGGGTCTGGTCGGCGACCACCTGCTCCTGCGATCGCCGCAAAGCCTCCAGCCGGATGGCTTCGAGGTTCACCCGGCGGTTCCGGTTCCACTGCACGACGCAGAGAGCCACGAGGACCAATACTCCGATCAGATTGGCAACTTGGAGGCGTCGGTTCATGGCGGGTTGCCCGCGGGTTCACGGGTCTCGAACGCGATTTTCTGGATGCCTGCGGCCCGCACCAGATCCAGCACGCGGATCACGTCGCCGTGGCGCGCTTCCTTGTCCCCGCTGATGAAGACGCGAACGTCCGTGTTGGTCCGGTGCCAAGCGGCGAGCTGTTGGGCGAGCTCGTTGGGACCGACCGGCTGTTTGTCGAGATACGCGAGGCCGCTCTTGTCCACCGAGATGCTGAGAAGTTCGTTCTTGGTTTCCAGGGTCGCGGACGTGGCGGTGGGGAGATCCACTTTCACGCCCTTGAGATGCACCATGCTCAAGCTCACCAGCATGAAGGCCGCGAGCAGGAAGAACATGATGTCGATGAGCGGGACGATTTCGATGCGGGCCTCGTTTTCGGAGGGCGTTCGGGATCCGAGTCGGACAGGCATGGCGGCGAATTCGGGTGAGGTCGGATCAATCCAGCGAGGCCGGAACGGCCGGTGTTCCGACCGCCTGCCGGCGGGCGAACTCCTCCAAATCATGTCCGTGATGCCGAGCCGACTGCACCAGCAGCTCGACGTGGTTGATCGTGCGCTCCAGCCGCGACCGGAGATGCGCCAGTCGACGATTGAGGTAGTTGAAAGGGATCAGGCAAAGAATGGCGATGCCCAGCCCGCACGCCGTGGCGATGAGCGCCTCGCCGATGCCCCCGCTCACCTTCACCGCGGACAGCTCCTCGGAGCCCACAAAGCTGAACGAGTGCATGATGCCCGTGACCGTTCCGAGGAGACCGAGCAGCGGTGCCAAAGTGATCAAAGTCCCGAGAATCCAAAGCCGCTTCTCCGCCTCGTCGATCTCGTCGGTCGCCCTCAGCTGCATGGCGCCGAGCAAGGAGGCGTGGGCATGCATCAACCCTTCGTGGACCGTCGCGAGGAATGGATCGCGTCCTTGCCGAGCCAGATGCACCGCGTCCTGGAACCGGCCCTGGGCGATGGCTTCGAACACACCCTTCAACTTCTCTTCGTTGGAGCGGCGACCCAAGGACGTCCACCAAATCGCACGTTCCAGCACGACCACCGCCGCCGCCACGAGGCAGAACAGGATCGGCCACATGATCGGACCGCCCTTGAAGAACACGTCGAGGACGACATTGGCGAATAGAGGCTGCATAGAAGATCTGGAGACTAACGGTTCAGTTCGAAACGGATGGTGACTTCGATGAGGCGCGGTTTGCCGGCCGGGAACCGCCAGCGCGTCTGAACCGCACGGAGCGCGGCTTCGTTCAATAAGGACCAACGGCACGGAGCCGAAGCCTCCGCCGAAAGAACACGGCCCGATTCGCCCACCGTGAAACGAACCGAAACGGATCCTTCCTGACCCGACCGACGCGCTCGGGCCGGATACTCCGGAGCTGGCTGGCGTCCGTCACCTTGGCCGAACGTGAGCATTTCCGGCCGTGCTCCGATGGTCGGCGCGGCGGGAGGCGTCGGCCGGTTGAACGCGGCCTGATCGACCGCGACCACGCGGGTCAGGCCTTCGACCGGCAGCGCGAACGCCACCCGCGACACAGTGGCGACCGGGATCGCCTGCGGCACTCGGGGCTGGACCACAGCCATTGGCGGCAGGGGATCGAGCCGGACGGAGTTGGCGGGCGGCTGATAATCAGGTTCGACGGGAGCGGTGGTCAGTTCGATCTCCAGCAACTCGGCCTCGATCGGTTGGACCGGCATCGGCACGGGCTTTGGTCGCGCGTAGGGCAAAGCCAATCCGAGCAAGCCGACCGTCAGGCTGCCCGACCACAGCACGAGGGTCAGAACCGATACGAAGCCGGCCGAGCGGCTTCTTCGGGAACTCTCGGCTACGACGGGATGGTCCACTGTCACCCGGGCATTGAATCACAGACTCGGAGCAGGCCGCTTTTGGCTGGTTGCCAAAAACCATCGGCGGATTGCGTTCTGGTTTTGCAGAGCGAGCCGATGCGTGTTTGCAAAAGCCCAACCAAAAAACTCGGCGATTCGACTGGATCGCATCAATCGGCCCGGCGTTTGCCTCAGCCCTTCTTTCCGAAGAACCGGCGCCAACTGAGCGCGAATCCGGTCCACACCAGCACGGTGGCCGCGAGACAGGCGAGCAGTCCGATCGTCTGGCCAATCCAGCCGCCCGCTTCGCCGGTGTGGAGCCAGCGAACCCAGTTCCGGGCCTTCTGCCCCGCGTCCATGCTGGAATAGGGTTCCCAGTCCAATTCCGCAGCCGTGTCGGCATCGAGAGTGAGAGTCGCGCGGAGATCGGGTCGGGCGCCGTTGCCGCGGTCCACAAGGAAGGTGAGCGGATCGCCGGCCTTCTGGGGAAAGCGCAGGCTGACGTAGTTCCATCCGGCAACCTTCCGCTCCGCCACCGCCCACACTGGGTTGAGCCCCGCCGTGCGAATTTCAACGGGTGGGATGAAGCCTCGTCGCGGTCCCGGACGAGACCGTTGGCCTTCCGTTTTGGAGCTCTGCAGGCCGCCAGCATTGCCTCCAGCCTCAGGCTCGGCCGATGTCTTGCCACCGCCACGGTCCCCTTCCTCCGTCTTTGCCTCCGACTTCCCGGTCGGCGCCGGCGGTTTTGAGCCCGTCGCGCGAAAGAGCAGCGCGTTGGCCCATGGATAGGACATGACCACGCCGGTGGAAACGATCACCACCAGCGGCAGGGCGGACCAGAAGCCGAGGACATTGTGCCAATTCCAGTCGCGGGCTCGGCCCTTGAGCCGCCCATTGAAGCGGGTCACCGCAGCGACGGCGGGTTGGGTCCACTTGCGCGGGAACCAGAGGAAGACGCCGCTGGTCACGAGAAAAAGGAATGCGAGGTTGCACGCTCCGGTGATGGCCTTGCCGGCGCCCCGGCCGTTGCCGCCGAGCCAGCGGTGACAATTCGTGATCCAGCGGAAGAACGGACGCCAACCCCGGGTGGCCTCGCCAAGGACAGCTCCGGTATACGGGTCGACGAAAAACGTGGTGCTTTGGCCGAAAGAAACTGCGGCCGGCGCGTCCGGATCCGAGCGCAGGGTCAGACCCACGGGCACGCCGTGCGCCGTCTGCGCTTGGACCGCGGCCAAGAGGGCTTCGACATCCATCCTGGTGGCAGCGGCCGCCGGCGGTGCAACGCGGAAGGCCGAGTCGCTCGCCGCAACGATCTGGCGTTCGTAGGCGAGGATCGCACCGGTTACCGCCATCACGAGCACGATGAAACCGGCGCCGAGTCCAACGAGTAGATGGAGCCAGAAGACCAGCCGGCGGAACCCGGAAGCGTTGTTTGTGGGCTTTGCCGACCCTTCACCTTCAGATGTGGATTGGTTTTCGGGCATTACATTTCGGCCCATTGCCGGAGGAGGTTGTGGTAGACGCCGGTGATCTGGACGACGCCTGGATGCGCGGGAATCTCGGCGCTGAGCCGCTGGAGGCCAACATCCAAGTCGAAGAGCAGCGACCGTTGGCCATCGTCGCGGATCATGCTCTGGATCCAGAAGAACGAGCAGAGTCGCGTCCCTCGTGTCACGGGCGTGACGCGGTGCAGGCTGGTGGAAGGATAGAGAATCATCTGGCCGACCGGCAGCTTCACGCTCTTGGCGCCATAAGTGTCTTCGACGACCAGTTCGCCACCGTCGTATTCGTCGGGATCCGCGAGGAACAACGTGGCCGACAGGTCGGTGCGGATGCGTTGGCCGTTGGGCAGGCTGCGGATCGAGCCATCGACATGTGTGCCGAAGGTCTGACCGCCGCTGTAGCGGTTGAACATCGGGGGAAGGATGTGCAACGGCAACGCGGCGGCGATGAAGAGCGGACTGCGGTTCAGAGCCTGCACGATCATCTCGCCGACCTGACGGGCGGCGGGATGCGATGCAGGAATCTGGCGGTTGTCCTTCACCCGCGCTCCCTGATGGCCGGCGGTGACCAGGCCGTCGATCCACTCGGCGGAACCGAGGGTCTGGCGTGCTTGGACGACCTGCTCGGCCGTAAGAACATTGGGGATGGCGATCAGCATGGCGGGATTAAATCAACGGGGCGGAGAGGTTGGCCGAGGCTCGGGTGAGAGGGGCGCTCTTCGGTCGATATATTCGGTTTTCTCGGGTGTTGTTGCAGATATGCCAGGATCAGAACTTGAAGCTGGCCGTGAGCGTTGCGGAGCGGCCCTGACCGGGGATGACATGCCCGCCACCGACCGAGCCGATGTAGTCCGAGTCGGACAGGTTATAGACGTTCAACCGGAGCGTCATGTTCTTGTTCACCTCATAGGCGGCCATCGCGTCCCAAACCCAGTAGCTGTCGGCTCGGCGGGTGTTGGAGACGCTGCTGTAGCGGCTGCCGACAAAGCGGGGTCCGCCACCGACGGTGATGCCGTAGGGCAAACGATAGGTGGTCCACAGGCTGGCGGAGTGGTGCGGCGTGTTGCCCAGTTCATGGCCGATTTCCATCACGTCCTTCGACTTGGTGATCTGGCTGTCCTGAAAGGTGTAGGCCACATTGACCCTCCAATCGTCGGTGATCTGGCCCGCCGCACCGAGCTCGATGCCCTGAACCCGTTGCCCGCCGTCCAGCACGAGAACGTCCGAGCTGTCCGTGGGGTCCTCGGTGCGGGCCTTGGTCTTGTCCGTCCGGAAAAGCGCCGCCGTGACAAACAGCCGGCGCTGGACCAGTTCCCATTTCGTGCCCAGCTCGAAGCTCCGGCTTTCCTCCGGATCCGTGTTCAGATTTGAAGAGGACGTTGCGTTGGTCGACAGCGACAGACCCTCGTAGGAGGGATTGAAGGAGGTGCCGTAGCCGAAGTAGATGGAGCCACGTTCGACCGGTTTGTAGACGAGTCCGGCGCGCCATGTCGGCAGCGAATCGGTGCGACCGAGCGTGTTGCCGTCGGTCCCGGTGTATTCCACGTCGGAGTTCTCCCAGCGGGTGCCGCCGCTGATCTGCCAACGATCGGTCAGATCGACCGTGTCTCCCACGTAGAGCGCGACGGTATCCACGCGGGTGTCGGTCTTCAGGCCATTACGGGCAATGGACCCCGTGTAGGCGTCACCCGGTGAGGGGTGGTAGACATCGGTCGTCGGCAACGAGGCCGGATCTGTCTCGATCCGTGACCAGTTCTTCTGGTTCTCGCGGGACAGCTCCAAACCACCGACGACGGAATGGCTGAACCGACCTGAATCGAAGTGGGCGCGGAGATCGGTCTGATTGGCGAAGACAGTGTCGGTCTGGTCGCGCGACTTCCAGTCGCTGCGACGAATGACGGTGCCGTATTGGTTGCCGGGCGTGACGGGATCGATGTCCTGAAAGCGCGGCGCGGTGATGATCGAATCGCGGTCGCTGATTCCGTAGCGGGTCAGATTCCGAAGCGCCAGCGAATCGTTGAAATCGTGCTCGACCGTGGCCGTGAGCAAGTCGGTCTGGACCTTCTCGTAGTCACGGTTCTCCAAGCCGTAGAAGTTGCTGAAGTCCACCGGTGCGACCTGATCCACAAACTGCGACAAATAGGGGTCCGTCTGGCCGGAAGGCACCCACGGGAGGCCGTAGTCCGGAGTGTTGTCCTGATCGAGGTGGAAATACGCCAACGTGATCCGGGTCGGCGTTCCCAGCCCGAGCGAAAACGACGGCGCAATTCCCCAGCGCGATTGATCGGCGACATCGCGACCGGGCGTGTCGGCCTCGTGCCAAAGGGCGTTCAACCGAAACGCCATTCCGGGCACAGTCTCGCTGGGGATGGGTTGGTTGATGTCGAGTGTGGCGCGTTTGTAGTTGTCCGTTCCGATGCCGATCGACCCCTGATAGAACGGATTGGCCGTCGGCGTTTTGCTGGAGAGATTGATCGATCCGCCGGTGGAGCCGCGACCGGTCGTGGCGCTGGACGGTCCTTTGACAACTTCGACCTGCTCCAAGTTGAAGGGATCCCGGGAATACCCTCCAAAATCGCGAACCCCGTCGATGTAGAGATCCGTGCGCGCGCTGAAGCCGCGGATGGTCATCTGATCGCCGGCGGGTGTTCCGCCCTCACCGGCTTGGAGACTGATGCCGGGGACGTTGCGCAGGACTTCCGAGAGCGATGTGGCGCCCTGCTCCTCGATCATGACCTTGGGGATGACCGTGATGGTCTGCGGAATGTCGCGCAGTGGCGCCGTGTACTTCGGAGAAGAAACCGTTTCAGGGACGTAGGGATTTGGCGCATCCCCGGTCACCACCACGGTTTCCATCCGGTTGGTGGCAACCCCTGCGGACCGGTGATCGGCAGGAGCGGCGGTCTGGGCCTGGGCGGAACCGGAGAGGAGCGCGGCGCCCAGCAAGGTGCAGGCGGCAAGGCTTTCGGAGCATAGATCGGAGCGGAGGCTGAGGCGGGAACTCATCGGCTTGACTTTGATTCTGGACGTTTCGGTCGGTGTTCGAAGGTCGGAACCGGCTCCGCCCCGGTCGTTCTCGAATGCAAAACCCCGTGCCACATCCGGAACGCGCCCGGGGCGGAGCCGCGGTCCGTCACTTCTGGGCAAAGCTTTGGCAGGATCCCGATGCGTCCGCTTCCGGCAGGTTGCTCTTTGTTGTCGGCTCGTTGTCCACCAGGTCGCTTTCGCCGGACCCGTTTGATGGTCCCCGTCTCCGACCAAGGTGTCCGCCTGGCTCGTTCCATTCCCGATGCTCACGCTGGAAGCGATCGGGCTGTCTCGAAAGACCGGTCACTTGTCGCTTGCCCGATGCCCCCGCCGCTCCCGATGCTCCCGCGCGATGCGCGTCGCGTGGTTCAAAACTCTGCTGGGCTCGGCGGTCCTGATCGGGACCTTCACCGCCGATGCCCAGATCGATCCCTACCGGAGGAACCTCGTCCAGATCGGCTACAACCAACCGCTCGAAGGCCGCGGCCCGGTCGCCGCCTACGCCTTCTACTACTCGAACACGCCCGACTTCCCCTCGACCAACCAGACCCTCCGACTCGCCATCGCGCCGGTCTACATGGACGGCGAACTCGGGCTCAAAGGATTGCTCGGCGAGAATACCGACCTGGGCATCGGCTTGGCCGGTGGCGGATTCGCCGACAGCTACAACGAGGTCCGCTCGGGCAGGCTGTGGCGCGAAGAATCCTATGATGGGCACGGAGCCGGCACCTCGGTCTCGCTCTACCACCTCTTCAATCCGGGAGCCCAGATTCCGCTCAACGGCGTCGCGGAGGCCTCGGTCCACTACTCGTTCTACAGCCGGGGCAACGGCACCGACCCGGCGTTCGTCCTGCCGGAGGACCACTTGACCGGCTCCATCCGCACCGGGTTCCGCTGGGGCGGAGCCGAACCGCTCCTCTCGCCCCGCGTCGGGATGGAGATCTCCGCCTGGTATGAAGGCCAGTTCCGCACGCGCAGCGGCGGCTATGGCTACAGCGGCGATCGCGACCTGAACCTCGACAGCCACCTCTTCTGGTCGCGCGCATCCCTCACCTACACCCTGCCGGAAAGCCGCCACCGCTTCAGCGCGGCCATCACCGCCGGCACCAGTCTGCACTCCGACCGGTCCAGCGCCTACCGGCTGGGCGCGTTCCTTCCGTTGGTCTCGGAGTTTCCCCTCAGCATCCCCGGCTACTACTTCCAGGAACTCAGCGCCCGACAGTTCGCGCTCCTA
Organism: Verrucomicrobiota bacterium; assembly: GCA_038209745.1. Classification (GTDB taxonomy): domain Bacteria; phylum Verrucomicrobiota; class Verrucomicrobiia; order Limisphaerales; family CANJSG01; genus CANJSG01. The sequence goes on along the minus strand of JBBQXJ010000014.1, from coordinate 41,283 downwards.
TCGGGCACCTACGATTTCCCGCTCGATTCCCGCGATATCTGGCGGTTCATGGTCATCGGCTCGGTCGGCGGCGTCGACAACCTCGAAAGCACGGATCGCTCCGGCAACCTCCATTCCGGCGTGGGCGGCGCCATCTCCTACAACTCCCCGGCCAGCCGCTTCCGGATAATCGCCAGCTACGCCTACGGCTTCAACGCCATCCGAAACGGTGAACGCGGCGCGAACAACATCGCGATCCTTTGTGAAATCGATCTGGACCAGGTCCGGCAAACCACGGAGTTCACCTTCGATCCCCGCAGCCCGTTCCGCTCCCGGGGCTTCTTCAAACTCTTTGGCCAGTGACGGCGGTCTAGTCCCAGGAACTGGGATCGATACCCGCCTTCGCCTTGCGCCCACGCCCCGTCGCGGAAACATTCGCGGCGGACCATGAAAACAGCCGCCCTTGCCGTGATGCTCGCCGCCACTTCCGCTCTTGCCCAAGTGCCAGAGAACCTCGTCGTCGAGGGCGTTCCCCCGATCACTGCCCCGCTCCGCGCCGAGGTCGGGCGATATCTGGAGTTTCGTGCGGCCGGATTCCTCGACTGGCATCCGACGCGCCGCGAGGTGTTGATCACGACGCGCTTTGGCGACACGCCGCAATTGCACCTCGTCTCGATGCCCGGCGGGGCGCGCAAGCAGATCACGTTCTCCCAGGAGCCGGTCAAGGGCGCCATGTTCCAACCGGGCCCCGGCAACTCGATCCTCTACCAGCAGGACGCCGGCGGCGGCGAATTCTACCAGCTCTACCGCTACGACGTGGCCAATGGACAGACGACGCTCCTGACCGACGGCGGTTCGCGGAACACCGGTCCGCTCTTCAGCCCCACCGGCAAATGGCTCGCGTATTCCTCCACGAAACGCACCGGCCGCGACACCGACCTCCGCCTGATGAACCCGGCGGATGCGACGACCGATCGGGTCCTGCTGGAGCTGTCCGGCGGCGGCTGGCAGGTCACGGATTGGTCCAAGGACGAACGCACCCTTCTCGTCCAGGAATACGTCTCCATCAACGAAAGCTACCTCTGGCTGGCCGACGTGGAGACCGGCAAGAAGACGCTCATCACCCCGCGCAGCGGCGACAAGATCGCCTGGGGCGACGCCCGCTTCGCCAAGGACGGCCTCAGCGTCTATTCCACGAGCGACCGCGGCACGGAGTTCCAGCAACTCGTGCGGATCGACCTCGCGACCTTTCGCCCCACCGTGTTGACGAAGGACATCCCGTGGGACGTGGAGGCGTTCGACCTTTCGGCGGACGGGGAAACCATCGCCTTCGTGACGAACGAAGCCGGCTCCAGTCGGCTCCACCTTCGGAGCCTGAAGAATTGGAACGAGCGGACCGCGCCCAAGACGCCAATGGGCGTGATCACCGGTTTGAAGTTCCACCAGAACAGCCAGGATCTCGCGTTTACGCTATCCTCGGCCAAGTCGCCCAGCGACGTGTTCTCCTACAGTCTCAAAGCCGGCACGCTGAACCGTTGGACCGAGAGCGAGTCCGGCGGTCTGAACCCCGACACCTTTGTCGAACCGTCCCTGGTCAAGCTCCACAGCTTCGACAACGTCGAGGTCTCGGCCTTTCTCTACCAACCGGAGGCGGGGAAGTTTCCCGGCAAACGCCCCCTGTTGATCGCGATCCACGGCGGACCCGAGTCGCAGTCCAGGCCCGGCTTTCAAGCCAGGAACAACTACTACCTGAACGAGCTCGGCATCGCCCTGCTCGTCCCCAACGTCCGCGGCTCCGCCGGCTACGGGAAGACGTTCCTGACCCTGGACAACGGCTACAAGCGCGAAGACTCGGTCAAGGACATCGGTGCCTTCATCGACTGGGCCCGCAAGAACACGGACTTCGATCCGGACCGCATCGCCGTCATCGGCGGCAGCTACGGTGGCTACATGGTGCTGGCCTCGATGATCCACTTCGACGACCGGCTCCGCTGCGGCGTGGACATCGTGGGCATCTCGAACTTCCTGACCTTTCTGAAGAACACCCAGGACTACCGCCGCGACCTGCGCCGCGTGGAATATGGCGACGAGCGCCAGCCCGACATGGCCAAGTTTCTGGAAGAGATCTCCCCCACCACCCACGTCGACCGTCTGAAAAAGCCGCTCTTCGTGGTTCAGGGAAAGAACGATCCACGAGTGCCCGTGACCGAGGCCGAGCAGATGGTGAAGGCCCTGCGGCACCAGGGCGGCACGGTCTGGTATCTCATGGCCAAGGACGAAGGCCACGGCTTCGCCAAGAAGGCCAACGCCGACTTCCAGTTTATAGCGCAGATCCTCTTCTTCCGGGAGCACCTCTTGAAGTAGGGAGCGGGGGCGCCTTGCGCGTGTCTTCAGCCGACGAAACGGTCCACTGGCGGCCTCGTTTTGTGGCCTCTGCCGGCGGTGATAAGCACGGTTCGCAGATGCAGCCAGTCCTTCCGCGAATCCTGACGGAAGGTTCCACCGGCTTCGTCCCGATTTCCGGTCTCTTCCCCAATGTTGCCGCCGTCATCATGGGAAGCGTGTTGTCCGCGCCAGCCTTGGACATCGAGGGACTGCTTCCGCGCAACCTCTGGTCCGCCCGCATCCCACATCATCGAGGTCACCCCTCGGAGCGCGCACCGGATTGCCGGCGGCGACAACGGCGCGGCCCACCCTCCAGCCAACAGGATCCGCAGGGCATTTCCTGAAACACGTTGACCCACCCGGGGTCCGGTTCCTAACCTCGGTTTGCGCGGCGTCGGCGCGATCTTCCCCAAGCCCGCCTCGTTTCCCCGTTGTCAGCCAACATGAAACCTGGATTCACGAACTACCAACTGGATGGGTTTTTTGACGAGATGTTCGTCAATGATCGCACGGTCCGGCCCCACTATCAGCGGCTCCTGGAGCGCTTCAACCGCCTCACCCCGGCGGAGCTCGAGAACCGCCGCCGACTGGCCGACGCGTCGTTCCTCAACCAGGGAATCACCTTCACCGTCTACAGCGACAATCAGGGCACCGAGCGGATCTTCCCGTTCGACATCGTGCCCCGGATCATCCCGAACTCGGAATGGCAACACGTCGAACGGGGTCTTACCCAGCGCATCACCGCGCTGAACCTCTTCCTGCACGATGTCTATCACGGACAGAAGATCGTGAAGGACGGCGTCGTCCCCCGCACCTTCATCGACGGAGCGAAGCATTTCCGGCCCGAGTTCATGGGATTCAACGTCCCCAAGAACATCTACATCCACGTTTGTGGCACCGATCTCATCCGCGACGAAACGGGTCAATATGTCGTGCTGGAGGACAACGGCCGCTGCCCCAGCGGCGTCTCCTACATGCTGGAGAACCGGCAGACGCTCCGGCAGGTCTTCCCGGGGCTTTTCGAGTCGTATGGGGTGCGGCCGGTGGCGAGCTATCCCCAGGAGCTGCTCAACGTCCTCAAATACATCGCCCCCCTCAGCCGCCCGAATCCCAAGGTCGTCGTCCTGACGCCCGGCATCTTCAACAGCGCCTATTTCGAGCATTCGTTCCTGGCACGGCAGATGGGAATCGACATCGTCGAGGGCAGCGACCTGACGGTGCGCGACGGCCACGTCTACATGAAGACGACCAAGGGACTCGAGCACGTGGACGTGATCTACCGCCGTATCGACGACGATTTCCTCGACCCGAAGGTCTTCCGCAAGGACTCCCAGCTTGGAGTCCCGGGCATCGTAGACGCCTACCGCAAGGGCAACGTCAGCCTCGCCAACTCCATCGGGACCGGCGTGGCCGACGACAAGGTCATCTATTATTTCGTGCCGCAGATGATCAAATACTACCTCGGAGAAGACCCGATTCTGCCGAACGTCCCCACCTATCTCGCCAGCGAGGCGACGGGCATGAAATACATCATGGACAACCTGCCCAAGCTCGTGGTGAAGGCCGCCAACGAGTCCGGCGGCTATGGCATGCTGATCGGGCCGCACGCGTCCACGGCCGAGGTGGAGAAATTCCGCAAGCTCATCAAGGCCAATCCGCGCAACTACATCGCCCAGCCCACTCTCGGCCTGTCTCGCCATCCGTGCGTCGTCGACGGCAAACCCGAGGGCCGTCACGTCGATCTCCGGCCCTACGTGCTCTACGGCGACAAGGTCACCATTGTTCCCGGCGGTCTCACCCGCGTGGCGTTGACGAAGGGATCCCTCGTCGTCAACTCCTCCCAGGGCGGAGGCAGCAAAGACACCTGGGTTCTGGAAGGCGACCAATAGCCGCCGACCCCGATCTCACCGACATCAATTCTCCAATCTGATCTGCCGCCATGCTTAGCCGAGTCGCCGACTGCCTCATCTGGATGGGTCGCCACGTGGAACGCGCCGAGAACATCGCGCGCCTGCTCGACGTCAACACCCAGCTCATGCTCGACATCCCGCTGGTCCAGGCGGAAAAGCTGAAAAAAGACTGGTTCCCCATTGTGGCCGCGCTCGGCGACGAAGAGGGGTTCCAGAAGGCCACCAAGAAGACCGACTCCGCCACCGTCACCCACTACCTGACGTTCGACCGGAAGAACTCGAACTCGATCTTCTCCTGCATCGCCGCTGCCCGCGAAAACGCCCGCACCGTCCGCGAACAGATTTCATCCGAAATGTGGGAGGAGCTGAACCGCGTCTACCTTTGGACCTTGGGCAAAGAGGCGCGCCGCACCTTTGACGACAACTGCTACGAGTTTTTCCAGCGCATCCGCGAGTTCGCCTGCCTGTTCTATGGCGTGACCGACACGTCCATGCCCCACACGGCCGGCTGGGATTTTATCCAGCTGGGCATCATGATGGAACGGGCAGACAAGACCTCCCGCTTCCTCGACGAGGAATTTCATCTCGTGAAGGGCACGCCGGATCAGCCCAGCATCTACGCCATGCAATGGACCTCCGTCCTGAGGAGTTGCAGTGCCAAGCAGGCCTACCAGCAGATCTACGTCGCAAGCGTCGAACGGGAGAAGGTGGCCGACATGCTCCTGCTCTCAGAGTCGTTTCCACGGTCGGTCCAGTTCTGTGTCCACGAGATCGACACGGTGCTCCGACGAATCTCCGGCGTGCAGCCGGCCCGGTTCTCCAACCGGGCCGAGAAGCTCAGCGGGCGCTTGATCGCCGAGCTGGTCTACAGCTCGATTGACGACATCGTCTCCGTGGGGCTCCATCAGGCCATGGACGACATGCAGACCAAGATCAACGCCATCGGAGCGGCGCTCTACGACGCCTACATCTATCATCCCACGCCGAGCGAGGACGATGGCGAGAACTCCAACCTTCCCAGGCACAACCAGCAGCAGTAACCCCGTTCCGTGCCTCTCCTTCCCATGATCGGGACGGCCTCCGGAAGTCTGGACGAAACGCTCGGAACCCCGACTCCGGTCGGAAACGTCTATAGGCGGCTCCTTTCCCATTTTCGAACCGGCGACATCCCCGACATCCGCCGCTCCATTGACCTGTCCCAGCGGCTCACCGAGGACCTGAGCGCAGCGCCCACGTCGCTGCGATCCTCGCCCGACCGGCGCCGGATCCCGTTCGACTTGTTCCCGCGCGTCATCGGTCCCGCCGAATGGATCGGACTGGAGGCCGGCATCCGGCAACGTGCCTCGATCTGGAACCATTTCCTCCGCGACATCCACGATTCGCAGGAGGTGCTCAAGGCCGGCATAATCCCCTTCGAGCTGGTCTACGACAGCCCCGACTACCTCCGACCCGCCGTCGGGATCAAGGTGCCCGACGACGTCTTCTGCCATTTTTGCGCCTTCGATCTGGCCCGCGACGCGCAGGGCAGATGGACTGTGATCGAGGACCACGTCTCCACTCCCAAGGGCGCGGTCTACGCGCTCCACGCCCGCAACGTCATCAACGGCGCGGCCGCCGGGCTGATGGAATTCGCCGACATCCAGGCGCACCGTAATTTCGCGACCGACATGCTGGAGCACTTCAGGGGCTTTTCGCGGGGCGGCTCGACGGAACCGCGCGTGGTCATGCTCTCCTCCGGCCCGGACTCTCCGGACTACTTCGAACACGGGCACCTCGCGCGGTTGATGGGCGTGCCTCTGGTCCGTGGGGACGACTTGACGGTGCTCAACACCAGCATCCATCTCAAGACCATCGGCGGACTCGAGCCCATCGACGTCGTCTTCCGCCGGATCGAGGATTCGCAGCTCGATCCACTGACCCTCGATCCCGAAAGCCCCTACGGAATCCCCGCGCTGCTGAGCTGCGTCCGGAAGCGGACCACCAGCGTCGTCAATGCCATCGGGGCCGGCGTCGCCTCCAACCGCGTCATCGCGTCCATGCTCAACCGGCTGTCCAAGTTCTACCTGAACGAGCCGCTCCTGCTTCCCACCGTCGAACGGTACGCCCTGCGTGATCCGGACGGCCGCGAGGCCGCCCTTTCCAGACTGGAAAGCTGCTTCGTCGCTCCGGTCCATGCCCGGCCAGACGAGTCGCGCTGGCTGGCCGATGAACTGTCCGACGGCGAAATGGAGACCCTGCGCCGGACCATTATGGCTGCCCCGTCGAGCTTCGTCGCCGAACCTCTTCTTCCGCGCGATCCGCTTCCGTGTTTCAACGCCGGCGGCCTCGAAGAGCGGCACTCCGGCCTGCGGGTCTTCGCGCTCTCCGGCCGCAAGACCCGCGTCCTGCCCTGTGCGCTCACCCGTTTCGCCGCCGACGCCAAGACCCGCTCCATCTCCCTGGGACGCGGCGGCGGCCTGAAGGACACTTGGATTCTGCACGGCCCGAAGGAGTCCGATTCACCCGCGCGCACCATTATCATCCAGTCGCCCGAACGGCGCCTCCGCCTGGGCAGTCGCATCGCCGATCGACTCCTCTGGTTGGGCCGGTATGCCGAACGCGCCGAGAACGCCACACGACTGCTCCGTGTCATCGACCAGATCAACGCCGAAACCGAAGGGCGCCAGACCCACTCCCTCGACGCCTTCCTCCGGGCCACTTTGGAGAAGACGACCGGGCATCGAATCGCCCGCCCGCGAGGCCGTCGCGGGATCGATCTCCGCCCCGCTCTCACCACCCTGCTCCTCGACGCGAAAAACCCCGCCTCCGTCGCCGGCTGCATCCGAGCCTGTCGCGACAACATCCTCGCGATCCGCGAAAGCACCCCGCCCGAGCTATGGCGGGTGATCGACCGGATCCACCAGATCGTGGAGACCGCCAACGTCGGCGCGGCCCCGGGCCGGGTGGCCATCGTCGATATCCAAGGTCTCACCCAGGAGCTGCTCGCCCAGTTCGACGCGCTCAGCGGCGCCGCCGGCCGCCACATGCTTCGCGACGATGGCTGGCACTTCTGGAGCCTCGGCTGCCATTTGGAACGCGCCTTGGTCACCGTCCTCGTCAGTCGGGAAGCCGTCCAACCCCGCAGCCAAAACCGCAACGGCGCCGAGCGCCAAGTTGAAGAAATCGCGGACTGCCTCCTGCGGCTGTTGGCCTGTCAATACGCCTATCGTAGCCTGTTCCAGTCACGCCCCAACCTTTGCAACGTCACCACGCTCATCCTTCAGGACGGACACCTTCCACGAGGGCTCCGCTACTGCATGGACGAGATCCTCTCCAGCCTGCGGTCGGTCCTCGCCGGCCGGGCGGAAGACACAGCCTCGGCTCCGCTGCGAATGGCCTCCAAGCTCGCGGCGGACATTGAGTTCACCGACCTCGACGAGTTCTTTCCGACCGGACCGAACGAACCCGACCGTCGTCTCGGACGATTGGCCGACAGCATCTGTGAGCGACTTTCGCAGCTGTCGAGCACCATCTCCGACCATTACCTGCACCACCAGGCGTTCAACATCCTCCGCTGACCTGCCATGCAGTTTCTCATCGAGCACACGACCGAATACACCTACTCGGCCCCGGCCACCGAGGCTTTCAGCGAGCTGCGCTTGCGCCCGCGCGACAATCTCAAACAGCGCGTCACTCGCCACAACACCAGCGTCCAGCCCGCCGTGGTCGTGGACAGCTATACCGACTATTTCGGCAACATCGTCGAGGCGATCGCCGTCCCCTTCCGCCATTCCGCGCTCACCGTCACGTCCCTCTGCCAGGTGCAGACTTTCGAACTCAACGACGCCCTCTCCGGTCTGGACCTCAGCATCAGCGAGGCCCAGGCCGTGAACCACGAGAAGCGCCGCGAGCTGCACGACTTCCTCCGCCCCTCCACCTTCGTCCACTTCGATGGAAACGTCCGGGCCATGGCCCGTGATCTCCTTCCGCCTTCGGCGAATTTCAGCGAGGCGTTGCACCGGCTGAACCGCCACATCTTTTCCAAATACCGTTATCGCCCCGGCTCCACGGACGTGACCACCACGGTCTCCCAATTCTTGGCCACCGGAGAAGGCGTCTGTCAGGACTTCACCCACTTGATGATCGCCCTGTGTCGCTGCGCCGGCATTCCCGCCCGCTACGTCAGTGGCTATATCGAGAGCGATCCGCCCGCCGGCGACAAACAGCGGAACGACCCGGAGATGATCGGCTCCGCAGCCAGCCACGCCTGGCTCGAGGTCCATGCTCCGAACGGCATGTGGATCGGATTCGATCCGACGAACAAAATGAGGGAGAGCGAGCGGCACGTGCAGATCGGCATCGGTCGCGACTACGCCGATGTGCCGCCGCTCAAGGGAATCTTCAAAGGTTCACAGAAACAAAAGCTCTCCGTGCAAGTCCGGGTGGTCCGGAGCGACGCGGTTACGCCGGAGGAGTAGGCCCGATTCCCAAAAACGCCGCGATGGAGCGGGAAGCGGAAACGGAGCCGGTGAAAACAGGGCTTGGAGGCTCCACTTGCAGGGCCAGATCGGCGCGCGCCTATTTCACCGAGTTGACCAGAGGAGACAGTCCCTGAATACGCACTTCAAGACGGTCACCGGATTCGATCGGGCCGATGCCGCTGGGAGTGCCCGTGAGGATGATGTCGCCCGGGAGCAGCGTCATGTTCGTCGAGACGAAGCTGACGATGTCGAAGCAGTTGAAGATGAGCTGGCTGGTGTTCCCGTTCTGGCGAAGCTGGCCGTTCTGAAAGAGCTGGATGCTCAGATCATGCGGGTCGATCTTGGTCTCCACATACGGGCCGACCGGGGTAAAGGTATCGAAGGATTTGCATCGGGCCCACTGGCTTTCGGCGGCCTGGATGGTGCGGTCGGTGATGTCCTGGGCGGCCGTGTAGCCGAAGATGTAGCGCGCGGCCGCTGCTGGAGTCACATTGCGCACCCGGCGGCCGATGACGATGGCCAATTCGGCCTCGTAGTCCGTGCGATGCGGGGCAAAGGGAATCTCGATCTTGGCCCCGTCGGGAATGAGGGACGTGTTCGCCTTGAGCCAGAAGAGAGGCTCCTTCGGCAAGGCCTTGCCAGATTCCCGCGCGTGATCGGCGTAGTTGAGCCCCACCGCGATGATTTTCGACGGGACGACCGGCACCAGTGTCTTGATCCCCTTGGCGGGGGTCGCTTTCTTCTCGAAAGAGGGCGAACCGAAGACATCTCCGATCAGCCTAAAAAGCTCACCGTCGACCACTTTGGCGTAGAAAATATCGTCGCCCTTTTGGAATCGGCCAATCGCTGCCATAATTGTATCGCTGCCTTTAACAAAGAGTTACAGTGAGTCGCAAGTTGAAACTGCTACACGCAACCCGTCCGGCTCGCCGTTTAAATCCGAGAGCCACTCTGCTTTTTCTGCTGTTTTTGGCCGGAATCGCTCCCTGCCTTGGCCGCTTGTCGGCAGCCGATTTCACCGGTCTCCAACTGCTCCGCTCGCTGTCTCCCGGGTTGGACGGTTCCGGAATCCAGGTCGCTCAAGCCGAAGGAGTCGAGCTTGAGAACACCACTCGCTGGCAGCCCAATCCAGCCTTCGCGCGAACCGGAACGGCCTTTACCTACACAAGTTCCAACGGGACTGCGACGATTTTCCCGAATTCTGTCGGCATTGAATCGGGACACGCCAATTCCGTGGCTTCATTGTTCTACGGGAGTGCTTCTGGATTCGCCCCGGGCGCGGCAGGTGTGGACTGCTACGAAGCTGACTTTTTCTATGAGTCCATCATAGGTCCCCAGACGGCCATTCCGGCGCGGATCGTCAACCAGAGCTTCATCTTCAGCACCACAGTCGCGACTGAACAGGCCTTCATAAACCGGAACTACGACGACTACTCCGACAAATTCAACGTCCTCTTCGTCAGCGGCATCGGCAACGGCGGAAGCACCTATTCGCCCGCCACCGCCTATAACGGACTTGGGGTGGCGGCCTTTGGGGGCGCCTCCAGCATCGGGCCGACCGTCGACAACGCCCGTTCCAAACCCGACATCACAGCCCCTGCGGGTGCGACGAGCTTTTCCACTCCGCAGGTCGCCGGTGCCGCCGCACTGCTCCTGCAAGCAGCTCTTCGAGGCGACGGAAGGGATACCAACGCGGCCGACACGCGGGTCCTGAAGGCGCTTCTGCTCAATGGAGCCGTCAAGCCGGTCGATTGGACCGCTCCGACCAACCAGCCTTTGGATACCCGCTATGGCGCCGGTATCCTCAACGTGTTCAACTCGTGGAACCAGCTCCTCGGCGGCCGGACGTTTCCCGGCGAGACCACGGCTGTGCCGACCGGAACCTCTCACCCGCCGGGTCAATCAACAGCCACCCATACAAACCGGGTCGGGTGGACGTTTTCCTCCATCACCAACACCGCCGCCCAGGACGCCATCCAACATCACTATGTCGACCTTCCGCCCGGCCCGAATTCGTATGGAGCGACAATCACCCTGGTCTGGAACATGCAATCTGGCCGCACTGCCTTGAACGATCTCGACCTCTATCTGGTCAAAACCGAGTCTGAAGCCATCCTCGGCCAAAGCACCACCTTCGTGAACAACGTCGAACACCTGCATCTCGCGGCCGTCCCGCCCGGTCGATACGATCTGCAGGTGGTAAAAAACGGCGGCAACCCCGGCAGTGGTCGTGTCTCCCCCGAAGAAACCTACTCGCTGGTGTTTGAATTCTACGCCCAACAGCTCGAAATCTCCGCTACGGACCAGTCGGTCGCCGTTTCCTGGCCGCTTGCCCCGGATGGCTTCGTCCTGGAAGAATCGTCCGGTCTGCCGGCCGTCTGGACCACCGTGGCCCACCCTCCGGCGCCGGTCGGTAACCGGAACGTCGTCACGATGGTCTCCACGAACGCGCAGCAGATTTACCGCTTGCGCCGTCCCTAACCCCCATGACGTTCCGCCCATCGATGAGCAGCCGCTCCCGCATCCTCCTTTTCCAGTTGGTGATGCTGTTGGCGACGATGTTGACCGCCGGCGCTCGGAACCTCTCCACCAATGCCGCCCCCGCTTCGCCGGCGCTTCGATGGGACGGCAAGAGCGGCCTCGTGGATGCCGATTTCGATCGGGCCTCGCTCGAAACGGTGCTTGATCGCGTCGCCAAGGAGTCCGGCTGGGAAGTCGCCTATGAACCGGGGTTGGCCAAAACGATTTCAGCCCGGTTCAAGGAGGTCCCGATCGACCGCGCCCTCGGACTGCTTTTCGCATCCCTGAGCTACTCCGTCGTTCCAGAAACGAATTCGGTGCCCCGGTTGCTCGTGTTCGAAACGTCCAAAAACAATGCCACGCGCGTCATCCCAAGGGTCAGAAAGCACTCCGGCCGCGTCGACAACGAGCTCGTGGTAAAGGTCAAGCCCGGCACCGACATCGACGCCCTCGCCCGTGGCCTCGGGGCCAAAGTCGTCGGTCGCGACGACGCGCTCGGCATCTATCGCCTTCGGTTCGACGACGCGAAGTCCGCCAACGCCGGAACCGAAGCCCTCGCCCAGAATCCCGATGTGTTGGGGATCGACTCGAACTATTGGATGGAATCCCCCGTCCCACCGCCAGGCACGCCCGAATCTGGTGGCTCCGGCGGCTTCAACATGAGTTTCAAAGCTCCGGTAGACGGCGGATGCAACGTCGTCGTCGGTCTGATCGACACGCCAGTCCAGCCGTTCGGCGACGCCCGCGATTCATTTTTGCTTCCGGCAGTCAGCGTGGTCGGCGACGGATCCACGACCTCCACCACCTCTCCGACCCATGGCACCTCGATGGCCAGCACGCTCCTTTCCACCGTTGCCGCCAACAACAAGTCCAACGTCTCTTCCCTTCAAGTGCTCCCGGTGGATGTCTACGGCGGACAAGAATCGACCACCACCTACGACGTCGCTCTGGGCATCTCCAAAGCCGTCACCAGCGGGGCGAACATCCTCAATCTGAGCCTCGGTTCCTCCGGCAACAGCGACTTCCTCCATCAAGTGATCCAGCAGGCCAGCAGCCAGGGCGTGCTGGTCTTCGCCGCGGCCGGCAACGACCCCACCACCGCGCCCACCTACCCGGCGGCCTACTCCGAAGTTGTCGCCGTCACCGCCGCCGACCGCAACGGAGCCATTGCCGACTATGCGAACCACGGCTCCTTCGTGGACGCCGTGGCTCCCGGAAACTCCCTCGTCTACTGGAACGGCCAGCAGTATATCGTTTCCGGCACCTCCTCCGCCACCGCCTACGTTTCCGGCCTTGCCGCCTCCCAGGCCAACCCCTGCGATCCTTCCTTCACTTCGCTCGGCCGACGCATCGCTGCCTCCCTCGCACCAAAATAGGGTTGCCGCGGCCAATCTCGCCTGTCGCGAGAACAACTGCCTCCTTGCCCGATCCGTTCCTGCCCGTAGTTTTCGCCAGTGTTCAACGACCGCATCCTCTACGCGCTCGCCGTGGTTTTCTACGGCGCGAGCATGGTCTATTCGGTCTTCCTCTGGCGGCGCGGCTTCCGGCAGGACGACCGGACCAACTTCGGGATCCTCCTCTTCGGCTTCGCGCTGAACACCGTGGCCCTCTGCAAACGTGGCATCTACTTCGACCGCTGCCCGGTGAACAACCTCTACGAAGCGATGGTCTTCCTCACCTGGAGCCTCGCTGGAATCTGCAACGCGCTCAATTTTTCGCCCAAGCTGCGCTTCGTCGGGGTCTTCACCTCGCCCGTGCTTTTTTCGCTCGGGGTGTTCGCTCTGATGCCGTCTCTTGACGTGAAGCATGGCGGCCACCCGAACTTCGCCAACGGTCCCACCAGCCTGCATGCGGCCCTCGTCATCCTCGGCTACGGCGCCTTCGGTCTGGCCTCCGTGGCGGGTCTCATGTTCCTCACCCAGGAGAACGACCTCAAACGGCACAAGACCCGCGCTCTGCTGTCGTTGCTGCCTTCGATCCAGAAGCTCGAACAAACCATCGGTCGCCTGATGATCGCCGGCTTCACCCTGTTGACCGCGGGTCTGGCCGTGGGCGCTCTCTGGGTGCCGCTGCCGGAGGGAAAGACCTTCTTCGGCGACCTCAAGGTCATCTGGTCCGCCGGCCTGTGGCTGCTGTATCTGGTGCTGATGGTCCTGCGGTGGGCCTTCGACCAGCGCGGGCGACGCTTCGCCTGGGGCGCGGTTCTCGGCTTCGCCATCATCGTCCTGACTTTCTGGGGAGCAAACCTCGGCTCCGCCATCCATCACCCGTGAACGTTCTCGTCCTCGGCCTCAGCCATCACACGGCGCCCGTGAGCCTGCGGGAACGCTTCGCCTTCGCGGAACACCACATCCCCGCAACGCTCGCCCAGCTCCGCGAGTCCGGCCTCGTCAGCGAGGCGGTCATTCTCTCCACCTGCAACCGGGTGGAGCTCTACGCCGCCACTCCGCTCAACGAAAGCGAGGCCTTCGTCCGCTTGGAACGCTTCCTCGCCGAGTCGCGCCAGCACACCGACCCTATCGGAGCGGAGCTCTACCGCCTGGGGGAACCCGACAGTCTGGAGCACCTGTTCAAGGTCGCCAGCGGCCTCGATTCGATGGTGCTCGGGGAAACGGAGATCCTCGGCCAACTCAAGAAGGCCTACGATCTCGCCCTCCAGCACAAGCACACCGGCGCCCGCCTCAACAAGGCCTTCCAGAAGGCGTTCAACGTCGCCAAACAGATCCGCACCGAGACGAACATCCAGCGCGGCAGCATTTCGATCGCCTCCGCCAGCGTCGAGCTGGCCGAGAAGATCTTCGGCTCGCTCGACCAGCGTCAGGTCATGGTCCTGGGTGCGGGCGACACTTCGGAAAAGGCCGCCCGCGCCCTGCTCAGCCGGGGCGCCAAGAGCATCCTGGTCTCCAACCGCTCCTACGAGCGTGCCGAGGAACTGGCCGGAGAACTGGGCGGCCGCGCGATCCATTTCGACCAATGGGCGTCCGTCTTCTCGGACATCGACATCGTCATCAGCTCCACCTCGGCGCCGCACTACGTGCTCGACCGCGCCAAGCTCGCGCCGCTGCTGTCCCTCCGGCACAACCGGCCCCTGCTCCTCATCGACATCGCCGTGCCCCGGGACATCGAGCCGGAGGTCAACTTTCTGGAGAACGTCTACCTCTACAACGTGGACGACCTCCAGGCCATCGCCGACAGCTACCTCAAGCAACGCCGCGAGGAAGTGACCGAGTGCGAAAGGATCATCACCCAGAAAGCGGCCGAGTTGATCGCAGCGCGCAAGCGGGAGACATGAGTTTCCGCCCCAGAAAACCCGTCCGCCAAAGCTCCCGATTTTTCGCTCAACGCAACCGATACCCGAACCATTGAAAACCGACACCGTCTTCATCGCCACCCGTGGTTCCGCCCTGGCTCTCGCCCAGGCCAACACCGTTCTCGGCCTGTGCCGCCGCCACTTCCCCCGCCGCACCTTCGAGCTCAAGGTCATCAAGACCACCGGCGACAAGCTCCAGACGGCCTCTCTCTCGAATCCCGACCTGGATCTGCCCAAGGGCCTTTTCACGAAGGAAATCGAGGATGCTCTGCTCGCCGCCGAGGCCACCATCGCCGTCCATAGCTTGAAGGATCTTCCGACCGATCTGCCCGAAGGCTTGATCCTGGGCGCGGTCTTGAAGCGGGCCGACCCGCGCGATGTGCTCATCTACCGGGACGCCAGGCACGTCGCCACCCACCAAGCGGCCAGGACAAAATCCCCTGAGGATTGGGTGCCGGGACAAAAGCAGCGCCTTGGTTTTGCCAAGGACCTGACCATCGGGAAACTATCCAAAGGGGCCACTGTCGCCACCAGCAGCACCCGCCGCGAAGCCCAGCTCAAACACATCCGACCCGACCTCCAGATCGTCCCAATTCGCGGAAACGTGCCCACCCGCATCCAGAAGGTCGCCGACCACGACGACATCGACGCAACGATCCTGGCGGCCGCCGGGTTGGAGCGCCTCGGGCTCTTGATCTGGCCCGACGGTTCCCTCCGCTTTGGCCCGCACAAACCGGCCGGAGTTCCCGCATTCGCACTTCCCGCAGGAATTCTTGCCTCACCCATCAGCGTCGAAGAGATGATCCCCTGTGTCGGACAAGCCGCCATCGGTTTGGAAATCCGAGCGAACGACGCGGTAGGGGTCGAACTCGCCAACACGCTCAACCACGCGAATACGCTGCGCTGTGTCCTGGCCGAGCGGACATTTCTCAACGCTCTCGGCGGTGGCTGCTCCAGTCCCGTGGGCGCCCACGCCGAGGTGATCGGCCATCAGATCCGATTCCGCGCCGTCAGTTTCGAGACCGATCCGGCCAAGCGCGTTGATCGCTCCGGCCCAATGCTGCAGCCTCTGCCCTTGGGTGTCGCGGCGGCCCGGGAGATCAAACCCGCCTGATCCGCTCGGGAGGACTCTTGTCCAAGCATTCTTCCCGACCAAAAATGAAAAGGCCCGGACTTCAAACGAAGTCCGGGCCTTTGCGTGGGATCCACCGGGCTTACTGGCCGAGGATCTGGTAGAACTTCTGGGGTTCAGTCGGCGTCACCGTAAACGGCGATACGGCCGTGGTGTTGGTCGTCCAAGGCCCCGTCACGTTGGTCGATTCCAGGAGCGAACCGGAGGTCCACTGGAGCTCGAGCGTTCCACCCGTCTGTTTCATGACTGAAACAGTGATTGGGCTCGCGGTTCCAGCCACGCCGAGCAGCTCGACTTCCCCAAGCCACAGCCGGGTGCCGGAGCTACCCGTATCGCCGCCGACCCGGATGTCCGAGAAGGTCAACCGGTAGGAGGTGAAGGACTGGCCATTCGCGAACAGGAACTCGCGGACCGAGTTGGGCGTGCCGTCGGGGTTGGAGGGGGCGACCGAGTTGGCGAGATTGTTACGGGCCAGAGGCAGGTCGACCAAACCGGAAGAGAGCGCCCTATAAGTGACCCCGCCGTCGTTGGACCCTTCCAGCTTGTAGTCCAACGGATCGTCCTGGGGATTGCTGTCGGAAGCATAGAGCCTCAGACCGGTGACGATGGTCGATTGCGCCGGCGTGATCTCCAAGCCGACAGGACCGCCGAACGGCGCGAAGCCGGCGCCGGCATTGGGGCCGTGGCCCCGGTTCTGCCACGAGCTGAACAAGTGGTCGATCGCGAACGAGGCGTCCTGGTCGTCGACGCCTCCGAAGGACGTGGCGGTGGCGCCCACGGTGGTGATGATGTCCATCTTGCCGCTGAAGAGCGTCAGCGTGATCGGGGCGCTGGTGACCGAGCCCTGCGAGTTGATGCCGACCAGCGCGTAGAGGCCGCCGTCGTTTGCAGTGGTGGCGGCGATCATCAGACTTCCAGAAGTAGCGCCTGAAATGTTGCCGCCGTTGACCAGCACGGTGTCGCCGGCGACGCCCTTCTTGATCCACTGGTAGGTCGGCGTCGGATTGCCAAACGCGGTCCCGGTCATGGTGACGGGTTGCCCGATCACGGCGTTCGCCATAGTGAACGACACCGACACAGCCGGCAGTCCCACCGAAGTGTCGACGACGCCGAGGAGCTCGATCTCCGCGATCTGGAACAATCCCACGTTGGCATTGTTCTTCATGTTCTGGAACGACAGGCGATACGTGCTGTAGCCGACCGTATTCGCGAAGAGCAGCTGCTGAAGGTTCTGGTTCACCGGATCCAAACTCAGACCGCCGGCGTTGCGCCCGCCGGGAAGAGCAAGATTACCGGAGGAAACGACCGCATAGGTGGCGCCGCCATTGTTGGAGCCTTCGAGCTTGTAGTCCCTCGGATCTCGATCTTCGGTGTCGTTCGCGGTGTAGAGCCTGATGCCGGAGACGATCGTGCGGCCCAAGGAGGGCGTAACAACCATGCCCACGGGTCCAACGAAAGGAGCCGCACCGTCCGCATCCCGTCCCAGCCACTTGCCCGTGAGGTTGTCGATCGCGTGGCTGACGCTTTCGTTCGGAGGGTTGTCCGTGCCGTATCCGGCAGGCACCGAGATCGGATCGCCCGGGGTCGTGATGTCGGAAAGTTCGGAAACGACCGTGAGATGGACAGTGGAACTGTTGGCCGAACCGGCGCTGTTGCTCGCCACGCAGCGGTAGTCCGCGTCGTCAGACAGGCCGAACGCGGTGTTCACCAAGTTGGTGGTGGTTGCTCCGGAGACCGTGCCGCCGTTCGACACATCGACGAAAACGCCGTTCGTCCCCTTCTGCCACTTGTAGGCCAAGCTGCCGGTGCTCGACGCGACCGCGCCGAAACTGGCGGCTGATCCGGAATAATTGCGGACTCCAGCGGGCTGGACGATGAAGAACGGCAGCTCGACGCCCGCGCTCGCGCTCATCGCGAAGATCGAGGGACGCGGCCCGGCCTGGGTGTAGGCCAGATCGATGCTCGTGACTGGGCTGGTGGTGTTCGCCAGAACCAAGTCGGAGTGGAAGAGACGCGGATTGGCGCTGTTCACCGAGTCGAAAACGCCGGTATTCGACGCGACCCGTCCCTTGGCCTGAAACACGGGAGTGCCACCACTGAACCAATCAAGAATCGGAAGAATCCCGGTCTGCATCGAGCCGTCCTGATAGTGGACGACGAAACCGAGGTTCGCCTGCCCGCCGCCGGACGCGCCGAGGAAGGAGAGCACCGTGGCTGCGGTCGGCGTGGCCGGGGTGATCGTGGCTGCCAAGACCGTCTGGTTCAAAAAGACGGCGTTGTTTCCGACGTAGGTTGGCGGCATCACGAACGAGTAGGTTCCGTTCGTATCCGTGACGGTCGCTCCGGGGGCCGGAAGTCCGCTGAACGCGGCGTTGGTCCCGGAGCTGGTCGGGTTGTTCAAGTTGTAGCCTCGTTCATACCACGTGTTCCCCGTGTTGAGGTCGCTGTCCAAGGTCTGGGTAGTGGCAGGTGCTCCCAACGTGTCCAGAACCGGACCCTGAGCCGGTGAGCCGGCCTCGACCACCATGTCCTGGTTGAAGCCCGTCACGACGATGGGGGAGAACGCTCCATTGGTGGTCGAGCCGCCGCTGACCGCCCAGATCGCGTTGTGCACATTCGCGTTCCCCGTGGAGTAGGTGAACGAAATGCTCGTCACCGGGCTGCCGGTGTTCGCCAGCGCGAACTCCGAGGAATTCAGGCGGGGATTGCCGGTGTCCACGTCGGCCAAGCCGTAGGTCTGTGCATTCAGACGGCCGTTGGCCGTCCACGCCTGGTTGGCCCGATTGAACCAGTCGCCCGGATTGAAGACATTCGTCTCCTTGGAGCCGTCCTGATGCGACACCACCGCAATGATGTTTCCGCCGCCGTTGCCGGAGCTGGCAATGATGGAAAGCGCGCCGAACGCCGCCGGGGTCGTCAACGAGAAGATCGCGTTCGTCACTGCCGAATCGATCAGGATCGCGTTGTTCGCCGTGAAGCTGGGCGCCATCACGTAGGAGCGGTCGGGGAAGGTCAGGTGGGTGAACGTGCTTCCCGCCGTCGGCAACCCGCTCGCCGGTGACGCGGCGTTGTAGCCCACTTCATACCAGGTGTTGCCGGAGTTGTTGGTGCCACCATCCACCGAGGCGGTCGATCGCTGGTTGAGAGCCGGAAGCGCCTCCTTTTCGACGACGACATCCGCGTTGAAGCTGGATGGGTTCAAAGGGACCGGCAAGAAACCGGCGTGGAGAGCGCCAGTGCCAAGCACGGTCGCCAGCAAGGCTATGAGTCTTTGTTTCATTGGTGTTTGGTAGTGGGTTGGGTGAGTGATCTATTCGATGGGACTTTGGCCCGATTGTGACAATCGAAACAGCTAAAAGATCCAACAGGTCGAACCGACTTCCGGAAGCGGCGCCGTTGGATCGAAACAAAAAAGGGGCGCCCAAGCCTACAAAGGCTTGGGCGCCCCGTGGTTAAAAACTCTGACTATCTCCTGACGGACGTGTTCTGGGACAGCCAATCAACATCTTCGGCATACTGGATACCGCTGCCGGCGCCACTATTGTTGTAGGTGTCTTTGTTCTTCCAATGGTGAACCTCAGAGTGGCCGTCCAAGAATGCGACGCCGGCGGATCCACCATGGTAGCCGGCCGGAGTGTCGACGATCCGTGGCGTCCCAGTCTTGTCGTTGTACTGCCACATCTGAACGCCAAAACCGCCATCGTTGATGCTGAGGGGATCTTCGTCGATGAAGACCCACGTCTTGGTCGGGTTGCCCACATCTCCGGTCTTTTTGAAACGGCGGAAGGTAGGATACGGCAGCCAAGAGCCCGCGCTAAATGCCTGACTGGCAGACATGCTGCGGATGGTTGGAACTAGCTGCCCCTGAAAATTAGCCTTTTTCGGATCGGCCGGGCACTTGTAGATCTTGTAGCTCTTGTTGTAGGGCCAAATTTGTCCTCGCTCCAAAACTTTGAGATCGCCTGCGCTTGCATCTGTGGAGATCGGAGCCGTCCTGCTCCCCGAATTTCCACCACAACCACCTGCACACCAAGCGGCAACGTTCGGATTTGAGGTATCATCCACCCACGGGAAAAACTCCCGATTGTCGCCGGTATACATGGTCCAAGCCAGCAGCAGTTGGTGGGAGTTGTTCATGCATTGGATGCCCTGCGTGCGTGCCTTCGCCTTGGCCAACGCCGGCAGCAGCATGCCCGCCAAAATCGCAATGATCGCGATCACCACGAGAAGCTCGATCAGCGTGAAAGCGGAAGACCTAGCCCAACGGCCTCCGCTCACTGGGTTAGAAGTTCGCCCGCCTGGCTGGCGACCGGGCAACGCTTGTCGCTCGCAGAGAGAGTTGTTTGTGTTCATTGAATTCACGCAGGATAATTGCTTTGGACTAGGAAGTGGATCGACCAAGTCATCGGATTTAAGGACATAGTGTGCATCAAAACGGCCCAGAAAAAAATGGGAACATGTCTTTTCTGAAAGTATCAAATCGCAAAACTTCATCTGCTTCAACTGTGAGTCCAGCAGCACAGAGGAGTCCACAACGACGCCCTGCTCCCGACTGATGTCCTGAAAACACGATGGCCCCAAGGGCCGGCACACGGTTCCGGCTCAAGGGGCCATCGTTCCTTCCACCAGGAAGAAATTCAGAATTGCAAAGGGCAGCCCCAGCAGAAATGCCGACGGTCGCTAAAACGGGGAACGCGGTGAAATTGAACAGGTCACTCTGACCGATCAACAGCCAAAACAGGGGGCATAAAATCGTCCTGACCGCAACCGGGCCGGGCTTTGGCGGGTCCTGAAACGGAATCGCATGGCAATACGCTACAGCCTCCAGAACCCACCTGCGACGGAACGAGGCAGTGGGGATTGGGGAGCACGCCCGCCCCGGGCGCAGTGGACCGCGCCCTCGCGGTCCATGTGAGGCATAGGAAACGATTCACCGGCTAGTGTGACCGGACGTGTCCGCGTCCGGCGGGGGCGCGCGCCGGACGGCAACCGGGGCGGCTGCGATCCCCATTCATTTCTACTGAATCGGTCCGCCTCAGGAAGTTTTTCCGACACCACTCATCTTCGACTGTGCGCCGCCACTCGGCCCACGTAATCTTTCCCAAAACCTGACCGTCTGACATCGGACCACCGCCATGCTCATTCACCGAACTTCCCAAAGGATCCAGATCGCATTTCGTTCGCTCAGCTTTCCGCGGCACAGCCGTTCTCCCACCGGACAACTGCTGCTGATCGGACTCTGCCTGATGCCAGCACTGATGGGATCGGCCGGCACGATTCCGCCCACCAAAGCGCGGCCCAACCTCGTCTTCATCCTGACCGACGACCAGCGCTTCGACTCGATGGGCTGCGCGGGCAATCCCGTCATCCAGACGCCGAACCTGGATCGGCTGGCGGCAGCCGGCGTCCGGTTCGTCAACCACTTCGCGACGACCGCGATCTGCTGCGTCAGCCGGGCCTCGATCCTTTCGGGCCAATATGAGCGCCGCCACGGCATCGGAAATTTCTCCACGCCGTTTACTCCGATCCAATGGGCCGCCACCTATCCGATGCTGTTGCGGGCCGCCGGCTATCGCACCGGGTTCATCGGCAAGTTCGGCGTCGGCAACGCGAAACAGATCGCGGCAAAGGAGACGGACTTCGACTATTGGCGGGGTCTGCCCGGACAAGCCGGCGAATGGTTCATCGATCCCAAGGACCCGACCCGGACCCACGCCACCGCTCGTTTCGGCAACGAGGCCCTCGAGTTCATCGAAGGCTGCGACTCCGCGAAGCCCTTCTGTCTCTCCATCAGCTTCAACGCCCCCCACGCCCGCGACGGCAAACCCCGCGAGTTCCAGCCCGACATCCGCGATGAGACGCTCTACGCGACGAATACGCTCCCGGTGCCGGTGACGGCCACCGACGAACAGTTTCGCCGTCTGCCCGAATTCGTCCAGCAATCCGAAGGTCGGCGCCGTTGGGAGAAACGCTTCGCCAATCCCGAGATGTTCCAGTCGACCCTGCGCGACTACTACCGGCTCGTCACCGGCATCGACCGCGAAGTCGGCCGCATCATGGCCAAGCTGGCCGAGCGGGGCTTCGGCACCAACACCGTGATCGTCTTCACCTCGGACAACGGCTGGTTCGCCGGCGAACGCGGCATGGCCGACAAGTGGCTGATGTATGAGGCGAGCATTCGCCTGCCCTTGATCATCTCCGATCCACGGCTGCCGGAATCCACTCGTGGCCGCACCGTAGATGCGTTGTCCCTGAACCTCGACTGCGCCCCCACCCTGCTGGATTTGGCAGGGCTGCCGCTGCCCGAGACGATGCAGGGCAAGAGCCTCCGTCCGTTCCTCACCGGGGCAAGGCCGGCCGACTGGCGCACGGACTTCTTCTACGAACACCACTTCGGGCCGAAGATCATTCCGCCCAGCGAAGGCATCCGCACCGAACGCTGGACCTATCTCCGCTGGATGCCGCCCAATCCAGAGCTGGAAGAGCTCTACGATCTGCGCGCCGATCCCTTCGAACAGCGCGATCTTGCGGCGGATCCGGCGTTTGCCGACACTTTGAAATCCTTGCGCGAACAGTGGCGACGAACCGGTCCGACCCTGCGCTAGCACGGACCTCAGCATCCGCAGGAAACAGGAGCCCACCGGGCGGTTGGCCCCCCAATATCCGCCCGTCCGCTCCTGCCTCACGGCACCGCCCAAACAAGCCGCTACTAAATCCATCGCCGAGGCGGGAAAATTTGGCCCCACGCAGTCACTAAAAACACCGGTTCCAGCCGACCATTCAGCACCGATGAAGCAAGATCGCCTGTTCTGCCAAGTTTGCCTCCTTTCCTTCGCCTTCAGTGTGTTGGGCATTGGTTCGATGCGGGCCGCTGAGGCGCCCCGACCGAACATCGTCTTCATACTTTGCGACGACCTTGGCTTCGGAGATCTGGGCGTCTTCCACCAGAACCTGCGCCGCGAGCAGGGCGACCGGTCCCAGCCTTGGCACCTGACTCCGCAGATCGACGCGTTTGCGAAAGAGGGCATGGAGCTGCCTCATCACTATTGCGCCGCGCCCGTCTGCGCGCCCTCACGCGCCTCGCTGTTGCTCGGCGTCACCCAGGGCCACGCCAATGTGCGCGACAACCAGTTCGACAAGGCGCTGGAGAACAACCACACCCTGGCGTCGGTTCTCAGGAAAGCCGGCTACGCCACCGCCGCGATTGGCAAGTGGGGACTTCAGGGCAAGACCGACGCCCCGCCAGCCTGGCCGGCCCATCCGCTGGAGCGCGGGTTCGACGACTATTACGGCTACATCCGCCACGTCGACGGTCACGCCCACTATCCCAAAGAAGACGGCAAGGAGGTCTGGGAGAACCGCCGCAACGTCGCCGCCGACCTCGACAAATGCTACACCACCGACCTGTTCACCGCGCGGGCCAAGCACTGGATCACCGACCGAGTCCGCACGAAACCGCAGCAGCCCTTCTTCCTGTATCTCGCCTTCGACACCCCGCATGCCAAGCTCCAGCTCCCTCCCTGCGCCTATCCCGATGGCGGGGGCACCAACGGCGGTCTGCAATGGCTCGGTCAACCGGGCCACATGATCAATACGGCCACCGGCACGGTCGATGGCTGGACCGATCCCGCCTACGCGACCGCCACTTGGGATCACGACCATGACCCCGCCACCCCGGAGCAGCCTTGGCCCGATGTCTTCAAGCGCCACGCCACCGATGTCCGTCGGATCGACCATTGCGTCGGCGATCTCGTGCAGTTGCTGAAGGATCTCCAGATCGACCAGAACACCCTCGTCGTCTTCACCTCGGACAACGGCCCCAGCCGCGAATCGTATCTGCCCGAAAACTACGAACCCACGTTCTTCGGTTCGTTCGGACCGTTCGACGGCATCAAGCGCGACTGCTGGGAAGGCGGCGTCCGGGTCGGCGCCCTGGTGCGTTGGCCGGGTGGCGTTCGTGCCGGATCCACCAGCTCCCTGCCCTCGGGCTCCTGGGATTGGCTGCCGACCTTCGCCGAACTCGCGGGTGTGCCCCCGCCCGCCCGAACCGACGGACGTTCGCTGGTGCCAACGCTCACCGGACACGGCGCCCAACGTCGTCCCAATATCTACGTCGAATACTTCGAAGGCGGGAAAACCCCGGACTACCGCGCCTTCGAGACCGCTCATCGCGGCCGGCGCCGCCGCCAGATGCAGGCCATCCGTCTCGGCGATTTCATCGGCGTCCGCTACAACGTCGTCTCCCACAAGGACGACTTCGAGATCTACGACATCGTCCATGATCCCAAAGAGACGACCGATCTCGCGGCGAAACGCCCGGAGCTGCAGCAGCAGATGAAGGATGCCGTGCTCGGGATGCGCCGCCCCGACGCCGGCGCGCCGCGACCCTACGACCAAGAAGCGATTCCGGCGGTGCCCGTTTCGGCCCCGCTCGCCAACCAGATCGATGTGGCGGTCTATGAAGGCCAATGGCCGTGGGTGCCCGACTTCGACGCGTTGACTCCCACCCGCACCACCTCGATGCCGGCTCTGGACGTTGCCAAGACCGGAAAGACTAACAACTTCGGCCTGCGCTTCAGCGGCTGGTTCATCGCCCCGACCGAAGGAGAATATACCTTCCAGCTCCGCTCCGATGCGGGCGCCACGCTGCGTCTGCATGAAGCGCTGGTGATCGACGACGACTTCGGCCATGACGGATCCGTCCGCACCGGCAGCGTCCGCCTGAAGGCAGGACTGCATCCGTTCCGCCTGTTCTACCGGCATGTCGGGGGAGCCCCGGTCCTCCGGCTGGAATACAGCGGTCCCGACATTCCGCTGCAAGCCGTTCCCTCGACCGCGTTCTGCACCTTCCAATGATCGAGCCGCCTCGGATCCGATGAAACTGCCCATGAAAATTCTCCCGTTCCTCGCCGTCGCGTTGACCACAGCCACAGTCTCGGCGGCCACCCAGCGCCCGAACATCGTCTTCATCTTCTCGGACGACCACGCGTATCAGGCGATCGGCGCCTACCACGACCCGCGCAAGCTGATCGAGACGCCGAACATCGACCGGATCGCCAAGGAGGGGATGCTCTTCCAGCGCTGCGTCGTGCCGAATTCCATCTGCGGCCCCAGCCGCGCCACGATCCTCACCGGGAAATACAATCATCTGAACGGCTTCTACAACAATTCGAACAGCCGCTTCGACGGTTCCCAACAGACCGTCGCCAAGCTCCTCCAGGCCGGCGGCTACCAGACCGCGATCATCGGCAAATGGCATCTGGTCTCCGATCCCACCGGTTTCGACTACTGGGACATCCTTCCGGGCCAGGGCGCCTACTACAATCCGCCCATGATCCGGAACGGCACCCGAGTGGCGACCGAGGGCTACGTCACCGACATCATCACCGAGCGTTCGCTCGATTGGCTGAAGCACCGCGACAAATCGAAGCCCTTTCTCCTGATGGCGCAGCACAAGGCGCCGCACCGCGAATGGGAACCCGCCCTCCGCCATCTCGGCCATGACAACGACCGGAAATACCCGGAGCCGGAAACGCTCTTCGACGACTACGCGAACCGGAGCAAGGTCGTGCGCGACCAGGACATGACCATCGAAAAGACGATGACCCCGAAGGACCTCAAACAGACCCCGCCCCCGCGTCTGACGGCAGAGCAGCGCAAGGAATGGGACGCCTACTACGGACCCCGCAACGAAGCCTTCACCAATGCCCATCTCACCGGCAAAGACCTCGTCCGTTGGAAATACAACCGCTACCTCCACGACTACCTCGGCTGCATCCGCTCCGTGGACGAGAGCGTCGGGCAGATCCTCAAATATCTCGACGACGAGGGGCTCGCCGACAACACCATCGTCATCTATTCCGCCGACCAGGGCTTCTACCTCGGAGAGCACGGCTGGTTCGACAAGCGTTGGATCTTCGAGGAATCGCTCCGCACGCCGCTGATCGTTCGGTGGCCGGGAGTCACCAAGCCCGGCAGCCAAAGCCGCGACATCGTTTCCAATCTGGACTTCGCCGAGACCTTCCTCGACGCCGCGCATCTTCCGATCCCGGGCGACATGCAGGGCAAGAGCCTCGTGCCGATCCTCAGAGGAGAAACACCGAAGGATTGGCGGACGAGCTTCTACTACCATTACTACGAATACCCCCAACCGCACCACGTCCACCCCCACTACGGAGTCGTGACCGACCGCTACAAACTGGTCCACTTCTACACGCCGGACGTGGACGATTGGCAGCTGTTCGACCGGCAGTCGGATCCGAATGAACTGCGCGACGTCGCGGGCCTTCCCGAAAACGCTGCCACGGTCGAAAAGCTGAAGGCCGAGATCGTCCGCCTCCGCGCAGAGTTGAAAGTTCCCAAAGACGACGAACCCACCGCCTACGGACAAGGACCCGCTGCCCAGACGCCGCGTAAGGCGATCAAGTGACCCCCCCGCGTCTTTCAGCGCCAACTAACGAACCCGCTCTGCGATCCTCCGGGTCGATTCACTTGGTCTCGACCGAGATCAGCGTGATGCCGACCGGTTCCAGCTTGGTGTCGTCCACGAATCCCCGGGGAGCCGGCCGATCCCTTACCGCCACCGCCCAGTGCTTCTCCGCCGGGCTCAACGGGGCGAAAGGATTGAAGAGATGGAGCACCCCTTGGATTCCATCCGCTTTCACGACGCGCGGAACCACACCCGTGTAGTTTACATGCCGCCCCTCGATTCCCTCGACCGGGATCTTGGGCTCGATCTTCGGGAGGTTCTCAGGCGTCAGGGGCATGGAAGCCGCACTCCGTGCGACCGGCGCCGCAACCAAGCCAATCGGACCGGGGGATGGAGCCTCCGCGACAGCCGCTTTTGGAACCTCGGTGGACGGGCTGGGCTGGACCGGGACCGGGACCGTCACGGCGACCGGGCCGTTGGTCTGTTCGGCCCCCGAGGCGACCGCCCCGGCCAGCACGAGAAATAGGAGCACCGTTTTCATGCAGGAACTGTCCGCCTTTCCTTTCCAGCGTCAAACAGGACGTGCCGGATAGTTGGGATTCCGACCTTCCGGTTTGACACCCCGGAGCCATGGTCTCTAACGTCCCGCCGCAAAGACCGGTCGCACACCCCGATTTGCTCGGGGTTTTTTGCTGTCCGGAGTCGCCGCGGGTGAGTCCCGCGATTTCGATTCAATTTATGGCCAACACGATTCTCGTCGGCGCCCAATGGGGCGACGAAGGCAAAGGAAAGATCATCGACGTCCTGACCGAACAGGCCGACGTCGTGGTCCGGACCCAGGGCGGCAACAACGCCGGCCACACTGTCTGGGTCGGCAAGACCAAATACGTCCTCCACCTCATCCCCTCCGGCATCCTCTGGAAGGGCAAGACCAACGTCGTCGGCAACGGCGTCGTCATCGATCCCGTGGCGCTCGTCGCTGAGCTCGACGGTCTGGAGAAGCTCGGCATCAAGGTCGGCGGCAAGTTCTACATCAGCGAGACGGCCCACATCGTGTTCCCCTATCACCGCGAGCTCGACGCCCAGCGCGAAGCGCTCAAGGGCAAGAACAAGATCGGCACCACGAAGCGCGGCATTGGCCCGGCCTACGGCGACAAAGTCGCCCGCGTCGGCCTCCGCATGATCGACCTGATCAAGCCCGATCGCTTCGCCGCCAAGCTCAAGGAACGGATCAAGGAGAACAACGCCGTCCTCAAGGCCCTCGGAGCCATCCCCCTTTCCTACAAGAAGGTCCACGACGCCTACCGTGCCGCCGGCGATCGTCTCGCGCCCTACGTGACCAACACCGTCGTGTTGCTCCACAAGGCCATGCAGCAGGGCAAGGACATCCTCTTCGAAGGCGCGCAAGGCACGTTCCTCGACATCGACCACGGCACCTATCCCTACGTCACTTCGTCGAACACCACCGCCGGCGGCGCCTGCACCGGATCCGGCGTCCCTCCCCATCGCATGGACCGGGTGGTCGGCGTGATGAAGGCCTACACCACCCGCGTCGGCGAAGGCCCCTTCCCCAGCGAGAGCCAGGAGATTTCCGACATGCTCCACGGCATGGGCCGTGAATATGGCTCCACCACTGGACGCGCCCGCCGTTGCGGCTGGCTCGACACCGTCGTGACCCGCCACGCCACGATGGTCAACGGCATCGATGAACTCGCCATCACCAACATCGACGGCCTCGACAGCCTCGAGAACATCCGGCTGGTCCTGAGCTACAAGCTCGACGGCAAACACATCGACCACCTCCCGAGCGATCTGGAAGACCTCGGCCGCGTGGAGCCGATCTATGCCGACTTCGACGGTTGGAAGACGCCCACCGAGAAGATCACCGAATACAAGAAGCTCCCCGCCAAGTGCCGGGCCTACCTGAAGGCCGTCGCGGAGCTCACCGGGGCCAAGCTCTCCATCGCCTCCGTCGGCCCCGGCCGCGACCAGACGATGTTCCTGTGAGGCTTTGACGGGTCCCGGTAGCGGGGACCCATCTCCGACCATGACCGCTTCCGAGATCATCTTTGAGGTCCGCGAGGACGAAGTGGACGGCGGCTACAGCGCCCAGCCGTTGGGCCACGACATCTTCACCCAGGCTGATTCGGTGGAGGAATTGCATGTGATGGTGAAAGCTGCGGTGGGATGCCACTTCGGGCTTCTTGTGTCGGATCAATCAGTGCGGGTGCGGCTGAATTACCATGAAAGCCTTCGCCAAGATTGGTTTGGCTGTCAGTGCGCTTTTCGCGGCAGCCCTCGCACTAAGCCGGAACGGGGATGGGGGAGCGCGCCCGCCCCGGGCGCAGTGGGCCGCGCCCTCGCGGTTCATCGGAGCCGCAGGAAACGATTCCCCGCCTCGTATGTCCGGACGCGTCCGGGTCCGGCGGCGGGGGCGGCTGCGATCCCCATTCATTTCCTCGGCCTCGTTCCGGCTGAAGCGGTTGGTCAATGGGCCTGAAGACAATGTCTATGAAAAGTATGTTGCGCTGGTTCTAGGACGAACCAACGAAGTAAATGCCACTACGACCTACTGGACCAACACTTCGGAATGTCTGGTTCAATTGACAAACAAACCGACCGAGTAACTTGAGCACCACTCCCCAGCTTTCCGCCCAGGCCCTCTCCAACCTCCCGACCCATGTCGCGGTCATCATGGACGGCAACGGGCGTTGGGCGAAGCAGCGCGGATTGCCCCGCGTCGAAGGCCATCGCAACGGCGTCGAGTCGGTGCGGGCCATCGTTCGGGCGGCGGGTGAAGTCGGGATCAAATTCCTCACCCTCTACGCGTTCTCCGTCGAAAACTGGAACCGGCCCAAGGACGAGGTCGACACCTTGATGAAGTTCCTCGCCCGGTTCCTGAAGAACGAGATCGGCGAGTTGACCCGGAACAACGTCCGCCTCGAAGCCATCGGCCAGATCTGGCGGCTCCCGGAATTCGTCCAGGAACAGCTCAAGAAGACCCAGGCCGCCCTCGCCAAGAACAATGGCCTCACGCTGGTTCTGGCCCTCAGCTACGGCGGCCGCACCGAGATCGTCGAAGCCACCCGCGCCATCGCGGCCAAGGTGAAGGACGGAAAGCTCGACCCGGCCGAGATCACCGAGCGGGTCATCGCCGACCATCTCTACACCAGCCCATGGCCCGATCCGGATCTTCTCATCCGCACCAGCGGCGAAGTCCGAGTGAGCAACTTCCTCCTCTGGCAGATCAGCTACGCCGAATTCGTGGTCACCGAGACTCTCTGGCCGGATTTCCGCAAAGCCCAGTTGATCGCCGCCCTCGAAGAATACGCCCGCCGCCACCGTCGCTTCGGCGGCGTTTGACGGGTGGAGCGAAGCCGCACGCCCTCTCCTCAAAAGTTCGCTCCCGGATCGGAGGCGGGGATCGAGCGGCCTTTCCCGCTAAGGTTCCAGCCCGGGCAAAGCCGCCTTCATCGCGTCGGGCAATTCCCGCTCCTGCGCCGCCTTGACCGATTCGCCGTCGCCGGACTCGTGAACCACCCGCGCCGCCTCCGTCCGCATCGCCAGCGGACGCTGGGGCGACGCGGCCACAAGCACACACGCCCTCAAGGCGAAGGCCCGTTCTTCGGGATCGGACGATGACGCCAGTTGCACGATCCGCTCAAAGGCTTGGGCCGCTCTGGACGGATGCGAAGCGGCCACCTCCAGCGCGCCCAAACGCACCATGCGGTTCGTCGAACCCAATCGCAGCCCCAGGAAACCGACCTCGCGCCGAATTCGGAACTCCAGCTGCCGGACCGCCGGAATGAGCACCTTCGCCCGGTTCGAGCCCTGTCGATCGATCTCGGCCCACAACCAGTTCGCCGTGTCGTCCGGCGTGCGCGTCACCCCGACAAGTCCGTTGACCATTTGGCTCACCCGGTCGTCGGGAACAACCGAGACCAGTCGGCGAAATTCCGGTTCCGACACGCCTTCCCTGTCCGAGCTTGCCACCAGATGGCTGACCACGTTGACCACTTTGAAGTCCTTGCTTCGAAGCAGCGGCACCAGCTTGCGCACGTCCCCCTGGTGCGCGTTCAAGTGCACGAGCAGCGGCTGCGGCAGAACGTTCCAGAAGAGATCCGGCTTCTCCCTCAACAAGGGCATCAGGGGCTCCACTGTTACATTCGTGCGGGTCAACGTTTCCGCCAGCCACTGGTAGGCGCACATCTCGACCGGCCCCGATGACGTTGGGCCTGGAACAATCTTCCGCAATCCGTCGGGCAACTCGAACCAGACCCTCTGATACATTTGGACGAAGGACGGCTCGGGTGTGCGCAGCAGATCCACCAAGACGTGAAGGGCGTCCCCGGTCGGAAGCTGTTGGACGATTCGGTGGGCTTCGTTGGTTCCCGGCCAGCCAGTCCCGAGGGCGTCTCGCATCGCTCTCTCTGCGCGGGCCGGGCGAGAGAGGGGGCGCCACCAGCATGCGGCGACCAGCGCCAATACGGCCGCCGTCGCCGCCAATCCGATTGAAACTGCCCGCCGTCTGCTCATTGAAACCCAGCTTCCTCCCGGCCGGTTCAACCCGCAACTTCACGTTCTCGGCCGCCGCCTCCCGTGCGACTCCGCAATTGCCCCGCGGATTCCCGTGCCCCATCTTCCTACACCAAAAACATGGCTTTCCGACTGTTCAATACCCTGACGCGCTGCGTCGAAGACTTCGTCCCGCTCGATCCCGCCGGCAAGGCGGTCGGCCTCTACTGTTGCGGTCCGACGGTCTACGACTTCGCCCACATTGGGAACATCCGCACCTTCGTCTTCGCCGACCTCGTCCGCCGTTGGCTCGAGTTTCGCGGATTCTCCGTGAAGCACGTGATGAACCTCACCGACGTGGAGGACAAGATCATCCGCAAGGTCCGCGAAACGGGCCGGACTCTCGCCGAGTTCACCAGCCAATATGAAGCGGAGTTCTTCAAGGATCTGGAAACCGTCGGCTGCCTCAAGCCGCACGAGACTCCCAGAGCCACCGAGCATATTCCCGACATCGTCGCGCTGATCGCCCGCCTGATCGACAAGGGCGTCGCCTACAAGGCCGGCGACGGTTCCGTCTACTTCAGCATCGAGAAGTATCGCGGCTGCGGCTGCAAATACGGCCAACTGGTGAACCTGAACTTCGAGGAGATGCGTGTGGGCGAACGCGTCGCCAGCGACGAATACGAGAAGGAATCCGTGGCCGACTTCGCCCTGTGGAAAGCCCGTGTCCCCGACGACGGCGACGTTTTCTGGGAAAGCCCCTGGGGCGAAGGCCGACCCGGTTGGCATATCGAGTGCAGCGCCATGGCCATGAAGGCGCTCGGCGAAACCTTCGACCTGCACCTCGGCGGCGAGGACCTGATGTTCCCCCATCACGAGGACGAGATCGCCCAGAGCGAAGGCGCGACCGGCAAGCCCTTCGTGAAGCACTGGATGCACGGGATGCACCTGCTGGTCGAAGGGAAGAAGATGAGCAAATCGCTCGGCAACTTCTTCACGCTACGTGATCTCCTGGCCAAAGGCTTCAGCGGCCGCGAAGTCCGCTACCTCCTGCTCACCGCCCACTACCGCGAACAGTTCAACTTCACCCAGGAAGGACTGGCCGGAGCCAAGTCGGCCCTCGCCAGGATCAATGAGTGCATCGCCAAACTCCGCGATCTCGCCGGCCAAACCGGAGGCGAGCCAGACGCAGTTGTTTTGGAAAAGTTCTCCAAGGCTCTCTCCGAAGATCTGAACATCTCCGGCGCATGGGGCGCCGTCTTCGACTGGATCCGCGACTTGAACCGTGCGATCGCGTCGAACCAACTCGACGCCAAAACAGCCGCCGGGGCTCTGGCCGCTTGGGATCAGATGAACACGGTCCTCGGCCTCGGCCAACCCGCCGCCGCTGAAGCCCCCCCCGAACTTCTCGCCCTCCTCGAAGAGCGCCAAGCCGCCCGCAAAGCCAGGGACTTCAAACGTTCCGATGCCATCCGCGACGAACTCAAAGCCCAGGGCTGGGTCATCGAGGACACTTCGAAGGGGCCTCGCTTGAAGAAGATTTAGCTCCCGCTCGCCATGTCTCCCCTGCCCCATCGCCTCGCCCTTCCAATTCTCGGTGCGGGTTGGCTCTTGGCCGGTTGCGCGACCGCGCCACCGCCACCGCCGGCGGGCATGGCGACCCCCGTGCTGTTGGGCATGTCGCGGGCCAAGCTGCTCAAATCTTTCGGCCCTCCCATCCGCCGAGAACGGCTCCCTGAGGGACGCGAGGATTGGATCTACCATCTCGGTTCCCGAACGCAGGATTCCAGGACGACCACCGACTCCCAGAACATCCCCTTCGGCCACACCTATTCCTACAGCCACACCTCGACCATCACCACGACGATGAGCGAGCAACCGGTTCATCTGTCCTCCGCCGGCCTGGTGGTCGCCCCCGTTCCGACGGGCCAAGTGATCGTCCCGTGATGTTTCCGCTAGAAAACCGCCCGGCAAACTCTAACTTTCCCCCATGCGCGCTTCGATAGCCACCTTCTCGCTCCTGGTGTCGACGTTGCTTTTACCGGCGCAAACGCCGCCGCTTCCTCCGCCGCTTCCACCCAGTGCCCCGACTGCACGATCCTTTCCCAACCGGGTCCTGCCCACCGGGGACTTGGCCGCGAAACCACCGGCCACCGCCCCTGCCCCGGTTGCCTCGGCCAATCCCCTCGTGTGGGACACGTTGGTCAAGGAATTCAAGGCCAAGCCCGAGGACAAGTCGGCCGAGTTCATCTTTTGGGTGACCAACACCGCGGCAACCGACACCGCGATCAACTCGGCCCGCACCTCCTGCGGCTGCACCGTCGCCAAGCTTCCCAGCCAGCCGTGGATCCTGAAACCGGGTGAAAGCGGCTCCTTGGTCGCCAACATGAATCTTCTCGGAAAACGCGGCATCGTCACGAAGACCATCACCTTGGACACCTCGGGCGGCGCCCAGGTTCTCCTGGTCCGCTCCGACATTCCCGCAGGCGCTCCCGCCATGCTGCCCGGACTCAATCCGCGCCAGCAGAACCAGATGGCGGCGCTGTCCGACCGCCAGGCGATCTTCCGGAACGACTGCGCCAAATGCCACGTCGAGCCAACCGTGGGCCGAACCGGCGAAAAGCTCTTCGTCACCGCCTGCGGCATCTGCCACACCGCCGAACACCGCGCCTCCATGGTCCCCGATCTCTCCGCCATCAAGACCGACACCAACGCCGATTTCTGGCGCACTTGGACCACTTTCGGAAAGCCCGGCACATTGATGGCCGCCTTCTCCAAGAAACACGGCGGCATCCTCGACGACGCGCAGATCGACTCTCTCGTCGACTATCTGGTGAAGGCCTATCCTTCCAAGGTCGCGCCCCCGGCCAAATAGTCCGGCCCGATTACCCTGCTTGCGAAAAGAGCCCGATCAGTCGGCAGCCGTGCCTCAACGAGGTCGGTGGCGCAAAGGCTCTCCATGCAGCGCCTTTACTTCGGCCAAGCCCCGTTGACCAGCGGACGCAGGACGAGCTTTGCGGGATCCACCACCACATGTTTGATCCGCTCGCGGCGCCACGTGTAGCTGATGTGGACGAGCCCGTCTTTGGTCTGGATCACGGCCGGGTAGGAGAATCCGTTCGGCGCCTTGGCGTCGTCCTCCAACACCAGCGCCGCCTCCCATACTTTGCCGTCGTTCGACACGGCGATGTTCAGTGGACTGCGGTCCTTTCGGCTGTGGTTGTAGACCAGCAGATGGCGGCCGTCGCGCAGCGTCACGGCATCGGTGCCGGAGCTGGGATTCGGCAGACCGGTCGAGATCATCGGCCCCCACGTCTTGCCGCCGTCCTCCGACCAGGTCTCGAAGATACCCGTCGCACGGGTGCGGCCCAGGGCCTGGAGCCGATCGCCCGGATGGATCAAGAGGCTCGGCTGGATCGCCGCGATCTTCTTGCCGTCGTTCAACGGAGGCGTCGCCGTCCAGGTCATGCCGCCATCGGTCGAACGCTCGAAGTGGACGCGCCAGCCTTCCTTACCCTCGCTGCTGCTGCCGGAGATGATGTCGCCATTGGCCAGCTGCACCGGCTTGTTCTTGATCGGACCCAGGATGCCCTCCGGCAAGCGGACGGCCTTGGACCAGGTCCGCCCTTCATCGGTCGAAGTCATGACCATGCCCCACCATTCGCTCGGGCTGGGGCCTTTCTTGTAGAAGAGACGGAGTGGCCCGTCCTTTGGCTGGAAGAGCACGGGGTTCCACGTCGGATACCGCTTGGTCGGAGACTCGACGCCATTGGCCACTTCGACGGGCGCGGACCATTTGCCGTCGGTCTGGCGGGAGAGCCAGATGGCGACATCGGGATTGCGCTCTTCCGTCCCCCCGAAATACGCCGCGAGCAGGCCGTTCTTGGTCTCGACCAATGTCGAGGCGTGGCAAGATGGAAACGGCGCCGTTTCATAGAGGAAGTCGGACCGGACAAAGCCCGGCTGATCCGCGGCCATCGCGACGGCGGTTCCTAGAAATGCAGTCATGACGAAGAGGCAGGGCATGTTCATGGAGATTGCTCTACAGGGTTTGTTTCAGGGACGCCATCCGTCAGGAAGCGCCCCAACCAAGGCTCAATTCCAAAGCCACCTCCGGACGCGCGTTTTACTTGGATTTATGGGCCGAAACACCCCCGGCCTGATCGCAACACGGCACGACTGAAATCGGCGTACCGACGCTTCGGACTTCTGCTTCATCCAGAGTCTCGGCGGCTTTTGGAGAAGCCAAAATGCTGCCGCCAGTTGGAATCCGTCATCTTGATCCCGACCGTCCGACCCCTCCATCCTCCCGCCGTTCGATGTCCGCCACCGAAACCAAGCCCGTCTGGGAACAACGCTGGCACCCGCTCCGTGAAGAGTGGGTGCTCTACACGTCCCACCGGGGCGGGCGCCCATGGGTCGGCGATACCCACCGGTCCCTGATCGCCGAACCGCCGCACTACGATCCGACCTGCGCACTTTGTCCGGGGAACCCACGGCTGCGCGGCGAGAATCCCGCCTATTCCGGCGTCCATTGGTTCACGAACGATCTCCCCTGCTTCTCGACCGAAGCTCCGACCCCGCAACGCAGCGACGATCTCTACCTCACGCGCCGCGCGACGGGCACCGCTGAGGTCGTCTGCTATTCGCCGGACCACGCCAAGACCTTCGTCGATCTGACCGAGACCGAAGCCGGCGCCGTCGTCGATCTCTGGACCGAACGCTCCATCGCTCTCGGAGCCCGCCCCGACATCGACCAAGTCCTGATCTTCGAGAACAAGGGTTCGCTCGTCGGCACCTCCAATCCCCACCCGCACGGTCAGATCTACGCCGGCAATCTCGTCTACGGGATCACGGCCCGGGAAGACGCCGCCGCCCGAAAGTTCTTCGCCAAAACACGCCGCCACCTCGGGCAGGACATCATCGCCAAGGAAATCGCCGGGCCGCGTTTGATCGCCCAGAACGAGGGCTTCATCGCGTGCGTCCCCTGGTTCGCTCGCTACGCCTATGAAGTGCTGGTTCTTCCCAGGCGGCAGGTCACGGGTCTGGCCGATTTGTCGGGCGTCGAACGGGGCGATCTGGGCCGGATGATCCGTGAAGTCGCCATCCGCTATGACAACCTCTGGCAGATGCCCCTGCCCTACGTGATGGCCATCCATCAAGCCCCGACCGATGGCGCGGACCATTCGTCCTATCTGTTCCACATCGAATTCCATCCTCCGCTCCGCACGCCCGACACCTTGAAGTATCTCGCCGGCCCGGAGATCGGCGGAGGCTCCATGACCAACGAATCCAACCCGGACGAGAAAGCCGCCGAACTCCGCGCCGTCTCTCCGATCCACTACCAAGCGGCAGGCCCAAGATGACTCCCGCCCAGCTCCACCGCGTCCGCCGGCTGCTCTGCGCGCTCCAGGACCACATCCGCGACACTCTCGTGGCGGCACGCGCCGACCATGCGAAGGACTTCGCCAAGGTCGCCGCCGTCACCGCCGCCGATACGATCTACCAGATCGATAAGATCAGCGAAGAGGCGATCCTCCACTGGTTCGAGCGGAACTGGCCGAAAGCCTGGC
The DNA here is from genome assembly GCA_038209745.1 of Verrucomicrobiota bacterium. GTDB lineage: Bacteria > Verrucomicrobiota > Verrucomicrobiia > Limisphaerales > CANJSG01 > CANJSG01. Next base: position 5,070 of record JBBQXJ010000014.1, on the reverse strand, counting down.
CCGTCGAACTGGTCATGGAAGGAATCGAAGACGGAGCGCCGGAGACGTTCCCGCGCGGCACGCCCGTCAACCGGACGCTCTTCAAGTGCATCCTCGATCCCATCGATGGCACCCGCGGCCTGATGTATGACAAACGGGCCGCCTGGATCCTCGCCGGCCTTGCGCCCCAGCGTGGCCGCAAGACCCGCCTCGGCGACATCGCGGTGGCCGCGATGACCGAACTGCCGACCAGCAAACAATGGCGCGCCGACCAGGTCAGCGCCGTCCGGGGCTGCGGAGCCAAGGGCGTCGTCGCCGAGTCGGTCGATGTGCGGGACGGCTCCCGGGCCAAGCTTCCGTTGCGCCCTTCTCAAGCGACGGATTTCCAGCACGGCTTCGCGTCGTTCGCCCGGTTCTTTCCCGAGGGCAAGGCGCTCACCGCGCAGATCGAGGAAGAGCTGTGGGACGAGCTCTACGGTCTGGGCTCCACCAGTTCTCCATTGGTCTTCGACGACCAATACATCAGCACCGGCGGCCAGCTCTACGAACTCCTGGTCGGCCACGACCGCATGATCGGCGACATTCGCCCACGGGTCTTCGCCAAGCTGGGATTGAAGTCGTCTCTCGTCTGCCATCCCTACGACATCTGCACCGCGCTGATTCTGGACGAAGCCGGCGGCATCGTGGAATCGCCAACCGGCAAGCCCCTCAGCGCGCCGCTCGACACCACTTCGCCCGTCGCTTGGATGGGCTATGCCAACCCGCACCTTGCCAAGACCGTGCGGCCCATTCTCCGCCGGTTGCTGAAGAAGCATTTGTCCTGATCGCATTCCGCGACTCACCGCAGTCCATCCTTTCCATGAAACCCACCTTTGCCGAAGCACCGGGCCGTCTCGATTTCCTCGGCGGCGTCGCCGACTACAGCGGCTCGCTCGTTTTGCAGATGCCGCTCACGCTGAAGACGCGGGTCGCCCTTCGCGAGCACTCCAAACAGCAGCTCCTCTTCACCAGCTCGGCGGAAGGCCGCTGCGTCGTCCCGTGGAACACCGCTCCGAAGGACGTCCCGAAATGGGCACGCTACAGCTACGGATGTTTCCTCCACTTCCGCGCGGCGCACGGCTGGGCGCCGATGACGGGGCTGCGGTTCGACATCGCTTCCAAGATTCCGATCTCGATGGGAGTCGGCAGCAGCGCCGCGCTGGAAGTCGCCACGCTCCGGGCGTTGGAGGCATTCACCGGAAAACGTTTCCGCGGCACCGCGCTCGCGCATCTGGCGCAGCACGTCGAGAACACCCTCGTCGGAGCGCCCTGCGGCCTGATGGACCCGCTCGCCGTCGCCCATGGTGTCCCCGGGGAATTGCTCCCGATCCTCTGCCGCCCGGATCAACTCCGGCCCTCGATCAAGCTGCCCAAGGGAGTCGTCGCCGTCGGCTGGCCCAGCGGCGTGAGACATGCCGTCACCGAACCGCCCTACGCCACCGCGCGGACCGCCGCCTTCATGGGGCGTGCTCTTGCGGAAATGGCCCTGGAACGAGTGGTGGCCCATGCGACGGAATTCAGCCCGTCGGAGATCCGTTCCCTCTCGCTCGACAAACTGCCCGAGACCTTGACCGGCGCCCAGTTTCTCGCCCGATGCGGCGAGCTGGCCGACCCTTTTAGCGTGATCGACCTCCGGCGCGAGTATCCGGTCCGGGCCGGCTTGCTCTTTCCAGTCGAGGAGAACTTCCGCGTCCATGCCGCCGTCGCGCTTCTCGATGGATTCCAAGCCGGCCGCAGGCAGGAAACGCTTCGGATCCTGGGCGAGCTTCTCTACCAGTCCCATGCCGGCTATTCGTCCATCGGCCTCGGTTCTCCCGGGACCGACACCATGGTCGCGGCGATCCGTGCGCTCGGTCCGGATCGCGGATTCTACGGAGCCCGGGCCAGCGGCGGCGGCAGCGGCGGCACCGTCGCCGTGATGCTGGAGGAATCGGCGTTGCCCAAACTCCGGGCCCTCGCCACAACAACAGAGGGCCGAAACAATCACGGGGGTCTCCTGCGATAGCCGCGGCGCAATCGGCACCGATGGCGGGGCAAAATCTGGAGGGTTTCTAAACCGGGATGGATGCTCTAACTTCTTTCAAACTCCATGAACGAATACAAATTCAACTGCCCCTCCTGCGGTCAACATCTCAAGGCCGATGAGAGCATGGCCGGCAACCATATCTCCTGTCCCACCTGCCAGAAACTGATCGCGGTCCCGACCGAGGCGGAGGCGATCAAGGCGGCTGCCAGCTCCGCACCGGCACCGGCCGCAGTCCCGAAGGAAGAGCCCGAAGAATCGCCGTTCGCTCCGTTCCCTGCAACGCCCCAACCTGTGGCCGCCACCACCACCACCACCCGCTTCCCGACCCGCGCCATTGTCACCACGGAAATCACCGCAAAAGCCGCCCAGGGCCCGATCACCCAGGTCTCCCGGCTCACCCCCGCGATCAAGCTGGATATCGTCCGCTCGGTCCGTCGACGCATCGCCGACGAATCCGTGTGGCTTCCCCGGAAGACCGAGGCCGATGAATTCGCCTATGCGGCCAAAGTCGTCGACGGAAAGAACGTCCCGGTCGAAGTCACCAGTCCCGAGGCCACCCGCTTCAGCGTGCTCGGAGCGATGCTGCTCGAATTCAGCGAACGGAACGTCACCCAGCTGGCCGCCGGACGCCGGGAGCTCCTCGATTCCGATGTGCTCGACGCTCTCCGGAAAGTTCTCGAAGAAGATAAGGGCGTGCCTTTCACCGGCGACATCAAGGCCGTGAGCGTGACCCATGCGGAGTCGCTCAGACTGCTCGATCAACTGGAGACCCGCTACGACGCCTCGATGAGAAGGTCCAAGGCCGAAGCGGCCGAGGGAAAGCTCGACAGCATCCGAATGGACCAGGTCGTCCGCATGCTGGAGACCAAGACCGCCGTGACGCCCGAAGACGTCGCCACCGCCGTCTTCTTCGAACTGGAGGAGATCAAGCACCGGTTGACCGAACTGGAGCGCGCATCGGCTCCCAAGCCATGACCCACCGGCCCCGCCAGCAGCCCGCCGCAGTCGGATCCAATCCCAGCCGTCCTCCAGCTTGATCGGGGCAGTGGGACTCCAGGTCCTGGCTCCGGTTCTTTAAGGGCGCATCTCAGTTTTTTGCAGGCCGCGAATTTGCCAGGAAACAGCCTGGGTGAATCAGCCCCGCGCAGTCGAACCGATCCGGGGCCGCGCTTGCGTTCGTCGAGCGGTAGAGCCCAACCCGAAGGGTTGACATCGATTAGCCGGGGGTTGAGCGCAGCGATGCCCCCGGGAACGGCGGCCTCCGATGGGACAGCACCCCGGCGGGGTGCCATTGCCGACCGCACCGGCACTGGGCGGCGCATCGGGGGTGTCGTCGCGCTCCGCGCTCCTCAACCCCCGGCTGATGGATGGCAACCTTCCAGGTTGCTTCGCTCGTCCGGGTTCGAGGTTCAGAGACTCTGCAAGAAACTGAGATGCGCCCTTTCTTTGGTTGGACCAAACTCGCCCCTTGCCAGTCCCATGCGATCGGTTTATCCAGCCTACCACATGAAGAAACCTCTGAACCAACCGCTTCCTGCTAGGCCAAACTAAGTTTAGCCTAGTAACACTGTTAAACTGCATTAGTGGACTTCCAAAAAGCTCGATTTTTTGAAGTCCCCTTCAATGTTCTTCTTCATTTGGATGTCTCCTTTGCGCTCGCGGCACCGCCATCGGGAGGCATCGCTGAGCTTGGGTCGTTAGGCCGCTTATGCGCATGCACCTTGAATGGATTGTTCTCGTACTTGCGGTCGCAATCTACCTGTATATCCGCAGTCGCCGACCAAGTGCCCGCTTCTGGCGCGCGGCCGCCACTTATCCCGAGGTAGCCTTTCAGTGGTTCACAACCGAGGAATGCTGGCATGTGGCCATAGAGGAGGGCGAAGATACCGGGCGGCCGTCCGCAGAGTGGACCGGTCCGTTCCGCTTGTACGTTCCGTCGCTTGACCGCACGGTGCGGATTTATGGTCGTTACCCAGACTTCGAGCAAAGTCAGAGTAGGTTCTTGGCTAGAGCGAAGGATGCAGCACGTCGAACGGTCTCCTGAGTAACAGGATCACGGGCCTTTATTCTGGAACGAGTTTTAGGTTTAAGGCGAGAGCTTGATCGTGGAGGTTTTGAGGCGCGGAACGAAAGCGGATCGGAGGCGCAGGCGGGAGCTCCCTCCGGAAGGCCACCCTGCTTTCCCATGGTCGCAGTTCCGGCATTTGCCAACCGCCCCGGATCCGGGAATCCTCGCGCCCTAGTTATGGAGAAGGACACTTCTGAAGAACGCGCGGACCGGCCGAGTTGGCTTCTCCGTCTCGTGCTGGTCGCCGCGCTCGCCGCTGCCGCCTATCTGGTTTGGTTCTACCACGATCCTCCCCAACCTCGGATCACTCTCGCCTCCGGAGCGGAACTGGAACTCATCACCGTGCAGCGAGGCGGCGTTTCCATCACCTCCGATTCACGCTTCCTGGCCCTGCTTCGCCGGTTGCTTCCCAGTCGGATGAAGGATTGGCTGCCGTCGGAATTCACCGGATCGAACGGCAATCCCGAAGACCTGGTCGCCTACTTCCGTTTCACCTATCCGACCAATACGCCGCCGGGTGCAAACCTCAGAACGTGGACCTGGTTCGTCGCCGAGGATTCAGCCGGCCATCGCTACGGACTCGAAGGCGGAACCAGCTCCTTCGGATATGGAAAGAATCAACACATCGAATCGTTCCAACTGCGCTCGTCCCCGCGCCGGGACCAAGAATTCAAGCTCCTCTTTCTCGACGGGAAATACCGCGTGGTCCATTCCGTCATGATCCCGAATCCGATCCGGGGCCCATTCCCGGCGTGGAGTCCGGAACCGCTGCCCATCCGCCGCACCAACGGCCCGGTGGTCGCCACGCTGGAGCGCATTGTGCGCGGCCCCAATCCCGACCATCCCTGGGTCAGCCCGACCCTCACATTCGAATCGTCGGACCCGGCGTGGAAAAACGCCAGGAACCGCTACGTGAGCTTCACCGACGCCACCGGCAACCACGGTAATCCCCTGTCGC
>JBBQXJ010000013.1:0-70931 GCA_038209745.1 Verrucomicrobiota bacterium | reverse complement strand
CATCGGGGGTCTGGTGCTGGCGGCCCTCGCCTACATCAATCCCATCGTGGCCGCTTTGATCCACGTCGTCGGTTCACTGGTGGTGGTCTTCAACAGCTTCCGCCTCGTCCGCGCCGGCGAGGAACTCGAGCCCTATCATCCGGCCGCTCCGACGAAAGGCGACCATGACCATGACCACGATCATCATGGTCACAGCCACGAGTCGTCTGAAACCATCCAGTTCAAACCTCGGCCCGCTTGATTGAGCGGTCGTCCGGCCTCGACCCAATCCCATGGCGAAATCCTCCGTATCCGAATCCGCAACTCCATCGGCCTCGACCGCCGAGAACGTCGTCGTCGTGCGCGGCCTGACCAAGGTCTTCAAGGATTTCTGGGGCCGGCCCAAGGCGCGGGCGGTGGACAACGTCGATTTCGAGGTGCGCAAGGGCGAGGTTCTGGGGCTTCTCGGCCCCAACGGTTCCGGCAAGTCCACCACCATCAAGATGCTGCTCGGGCTGCTGAACCCGACCAAGGGCCACATCGAGATCTTTGGCCGTTCCCCGCGCCACGTTCAGACCAAGTCCCGCATCGGCTACCTGCCGGAAGAGTCCTATCTCTACCGCTACTTGAACCCGACCGAGACCCTCGATTTTTTCGGCAACCTCTTCGACCTGCCCGCCGAGGAGCGACGGAAACGCTCGGAGCAGTTGATGGAAATGGTCGGTCTGAACCAGGCCCGCACCCGCGTCGTCGGCGAATTCTCCAAAGGCATGCAGCGCCGCATCGGCTTGGCCCAGGCGCTGATCAACGACCCGGACCTCGTCATCCTGGACGAACCCACCGCCGGTCTCGATCCCATCGGCTGCCGCGAGGTGAAGGATCTCATCGTCGCGTTGGCCCGCCGCGGCAAGACCGTGATCCTCAGCAGCCATCTCCTCTCCGACGTGGAGGATGTCTGCGACCGCGTGGTCATCTACTACGGCGGCAAGATCCAGGCGAAGGGCACGCTCAAGGAGCTGCTGACCGAGCACGATTCCGTCCGGATCACCACGCCGCCGCTCGCGCGCGAGACGATGGAGAAGGTGCTGGCGACCATCCGTGCTGACGTGGCCGAAGACAAAATCCAGATCGACAGCCCGACCCAGAATCTGGAGAGCTATTTCCTCGGCGTCGTCCATCGCGCCCGGGCCGAAGCGGAAACTTCCGGTGCGACTTCAGGCAACCGCGTCGCCGCCTATTTGCAGGGAGACGCCGAGTCGTCCACCGCGTCGGCCGAAGCGCAGACCACCCGGGTCTTGGACCGTCTCACGGCCTCCGCTTCGGCAAAAGAATCGGTGGCCGCACCCGCGCCTCCGGCCGCGCCCGCCGCCGACCACGCCAAGCTGGCTTCGTTAAGCCAGGGTGCTCCTGCCCAGCCTTCGGCGGCTCCTGCCGGCCCGAACGCTGCCGAAAAGCCAAAGGCGGAAGACAGCGCCAAGGCCAACGACAAACTGTCGTCGCTCCTCGGCGGAAAAAAGTAGGGACCATGGCCGCCCCCCGAAAACAATTCGCCGTCTTCGAGCATTCGGCGCGTGGCGCGAGAGCGGTGCCGCTTGGGTTTTCTTGGCCAGCGGCGTTCCTTCCATCTTTGTGGGCGCTGGTCAAAGGGAGGTTTTCCTTGGGACTGGCGTTGCTGGTCGTGGATGTCTGCGCGGTTGTTATGGTGGTGATGACTTGGCGCACGGGGGCGGATTTCATCACGGTCGTTCTCCGGGTGTTGGTGGGGCTTGCTGTTGGAGTCTGGACTGGCCGACACGGCGCGGAACTGGCGGGAGAAGCCTTGGAGGATCGGGGATTCGTGTTTCGGGGCATCGTTCCGTCGGGCTCCGCCGCATCGGCCTGCACGCTGGTGAAATCGGGATCGGTCCAACCGGTCAAATCCCGGGCCGCGCTCGCACCGCGGGCGTTCAGCTTCATTCCGCGCCCGCTGCAATCGATCGCCGCCATCGCCGGACTGACCTGGAAGTCGGCCATCCGGTTCCGGCTTTTCTGGGTGATGATGGGTCTGCTGCTGCTCTGCGTAACGGTGCTGCCGCTGATGCTGAAGGACGACGGCACGGCCCGTGGGTTCATCCAGATCATGCTCACCTATACTTTGAGCATCATCACGGCGCTGCTCGGTTTCAGCACGCTCTGGACCGCTTGCGGGACACTGGCCAAGGACATCGAGGACTGCCAGATACAGATGGTCGTCACCAAGCCGGTCGCGCGATGGCAAATCTGGATCGGCAAATGGATCGGGCTCGTCTCCCTCAACGCCGTCCTCCTCGGCATGGCCGGAATCAGCATCTACGCGATGTTGACCTACCGGTATTCACAGCTGCCGCCGTCGCTTCGGGAAGAGTTGCGCACGGAGATTTTCGTGGCCCGGGCCGCGCTGAAGGAAAGGCCCCAGGAAATCCGGGCGGAGGTCGATCGGGTCACGGCCGAGCGGATCGCGAGCATGGGGGGCGATCGGAGCGTCGCGCCGGTCGACCGGGAGGAAGTGCGGAAGCAGGTCCAGGCGAAGCTCGTGGCCGAACAGACCGTGGTGCCGCCCGGCTACCAGCGCGTCTGGAAGATAGACGTCGGCACGTTGTCGGTGGCCAGTCTGCAGGAGCAGATGCAGATCCGGCTGAAGTTCCAGGTCGCGCGGACCAACGAGAGCGGCCTTTATCAGGGCATTCTCCAGGTCGGCCCGCCCGAGTCCGACAAGGTGAAGAACATGCCGGCCTCCTTCGCGCCGGGGACCTTCCACGAAATCCCCATCCCCAGAAACCTCGTCGACGACCACGGCATCCTGACCATCGCGTTCATCAATGGGAACGACGTCGGTCTCATGTTCCCGCTGGACGAGGGCATGGAGGTGCTCTATCGCGACGGCGGGTTCCAGGTGAATTTCCTGCGCGGGCTGCTGATCATATTCTGCTGGCTGGCGCTCTTCGCTGCGGTCGGGCTTGCGGCGGGCAGCTTCCTGTCCTTCCCGGTGGCGTCGCTCGTGGCGGTGGCGGTCTTCATCGTCGGGATGTCTTCCAGCACCCTGCAGGGCGTGGTGGACGAAGGGACGTTTCTGGGCTCCGACCATGACAGCGGGAAGCCGCTGAACCCGGCCCTCGACTTCGTCATGGTGCCCGTCTTTCGCCTCATGCTGACGGTGGTGAACTTTTCGCAGGGCTTCTCGCCCGTGGACAGCCTGAGCACCGGCCGCAGCATCACCTGGGTTTCCGTCGGTCAGGCGTTCGTCCAAGTGGTGGTGTTCAGCGGGGGCTGCTTCGCCTTGTTCGGCATTTGGCGGTTCAACCGCCGGGAGCTGGCCGCATCCCAGGCTTCGTCATGAACCGGAAATTCTTCAAACCCGGCCTCGCGTTGGCCATGGCGGTCCTGTTGACCAGTGCCGGCTTCATCCAGCGCGGCCTCAACCGCGACCGGGAGTCGATGGGGCTCAACCGCTACGTCGAGCTGAAGGGCGCGCCGCCGATGCTCGCCCTGACCACCGTGGCCCTGGGCGGCTTTCGCGGCCTGATCGCGAACGCGCTCTGGGTTCGCGCCATGGACCTGCAGGACCAGGACAAGTTCTTCGAGAAGGTCCAGCTGGCCGACTGGATCGTGAAGCTCGAACCGCACTATGCCCAAGTCTGGACCGTTCAGGCGTGGGACATGGCCTACAACATCTCGGTCAAGTTCTCCGCCCCCGAGGATCGTTGGCGCTGGGTCCGGGCGGGCATCGCTCTCCTGCGGGACGAGGGCATCCCCTACAATCCGGACGAGGTGCTCCTCTACCGGGAGCTCTCGTGGTTCTTCCAGCACAAGATCGGTGCGAACCTCGACGACGCGAACATGTTCTACCGCGGTGCCTGGGCCAATGAGATGACCCAGGTTCTCGGCACCAACTATGTGGAGCTGATCGACCCGAAAACGGACGACCAGAAACAACGCGCCCTGATCCTCCGCGACGAATACAAGTTGGATCCCGCCTTCATGCAGGGGCTCGACCAGAAATATGGCCCGCTCGAATGGCGCCTGCCCGAGGCCCACGCCATCTACTGGGCGGCGCTCGGATTGAAAAAGGCGGAGGGCAACGGCGAGGATCTGATGCCGCTCCGACGCAGCATCTACCAGTCGATGCAGACCGCCGTTATGCGCGGCGCCTTCGACTACGACAAGCTCTCGGGACAACCTCTCCTGGGACCAAACCTGGACATGTCGGCCAACGCCAACGCCGCCTACGAGGAGATGATGGCGGCGGACAAGGACAACCGGCCGAACATCCAGACGGCCCAAAAGAACTTCCTCCGCCGGCTCCCGTTCTACCTCTACACCGCGGGTCGCAGCAGCGAGGCCGCTCATTGGTTCAAGGTGCTCACGGAGAAATACCCCGATGCCGTGCGCCCGGGCATGACGCTGGAGGACTACGTCGTCAGCCGCGTGGCCGAGGTGGCCAGCGAGACGAACGTCGATCAGAGCCGGTTGATCATCCAGAACTACTTGGCGTTGGCCTTCATCGAGGACGCCACCGGCGATCAGGACCGTGCCGCCAACTACGAGCGGATCGCCCGCGCCATCTGGGCCCGGCACCAGGTCGAGATCGGCACCGGGGCCGCCGTGGGCCGTGTCGGCCTTCCCGACTATGCCGTGATGAAACGCGAAGTTTTGGACAAGCTGTCCGGCGCCGATTCGAAGATCCGTCCCGAACTCCTCGCCCAGATCCGTTCCTTCTATCGGATCCCGGTGCCGGCTCCGGCGACCGGCACCAACGCCCCGGCGATCAGCCGATAGCCGGAGCACGGACGGTCACGTCCGCGAGGCCGCGTTCGCCAGATCATCGGCTCCATCTTTCATGTTAGGGTGAATCTGCGGACGTGACCGCCCGCGCTCCGCGTTACCTCCGCACTTCGCGCCAGTCGTCCACCACGAGGTCGCGGGCGTTCTTCCAACCACCGTGGCCGTCGAAGAACTGGAGGTTGGAGCCGCGTCCATGCCGCGCCGCCGCGACTCTCCGATTCGGGTTCAAGCCCGAGGCGACCGAACGGTAGGGAAGATCGTAGGGGCTCCACACGTCGTTCAGCTCGGTGGAGCCGATCGTGCCGAGGCTCATGATGACCGGACGCCAGGCACCGCTTTCGTTGTCGGCGAAGTAGATCGTATCCGAGGGTTGCTGGAACTTGCTCAGCTTCGAGGCGCCGATCTGCTCGCTCCCGACCGGGTCGGTCGGGCCGCTGAATTTCCAGGCGTTGACCACGTAGCCGATGAGCTGGCGTTTGTCGGGATACGAAGGACAGACGAGGACCTTGGCCAACGGGTAGTCTTTCGGCGTGTTGCCGCCCAGGTTCGGAGTCAGCACCTGCCACCAGATGGGGCCGTTGCCCCGGGGGATGCGGTCCCTGTTGTCCTCGGCGTAGAGCAGCATGGCCACGCCCATGTTCCGTAGATTGCTCAGGCATTTCGTCTTCTGGGCCGAGGCTTTGGCCTTGGCCAGGGCGGGCAGCAGCATTCCGGCGAGGATGGCGATGATCGCAATGACGACGAGAAGCTCGATCAGGGTGAATCCCCTCGCTTTGTCTGGTTTCATGGAGGCCATGGATTTTCGGGTCCCGGAAGGCCGGGCACTGCGGGTTGTCGGGAAGGTTTCCGGACTCTGTCCCTGTGACGTCTTCCGGCAATTCTTTTCATGCGGTCCGAGCGTCTTTGCCGATCTGGCGAAACCGGGGCATCGTTCTTGTGCGATGAAACTTCCCGCCAATCTCGAAAAAGCCCTCAACGACCAGATCAACCTCGAGTTCCAGTCGGCCTACGCCTACCTCGGTATGGCCGCCTACTTCGAGCACACGGCCTTCAGCGGTTTCGCCGAGTGGATGAAACTCCAGGGGCAGGAGGAGCTCGGCCACGCGAACAAGTTCTTCGGCTACGTCGTGGACCGCGGAGGGAAGGTGGCGCTACAGGCGATCGATCAGCCCAAGTGCGAATTCGGCTCCGCCCTTGAAGCCTTCAAGACCAGTCTGGTCCAAGAGCAGAAGGTCTCCGCCGCCATTTGTGGTCTCTATGCGCTGGCCACCGCCGAGAAGGACTTCGCCTCGCTGTCCTTCCTCAAGTGGTTCCTCGACGAACAAGTGGAGGAGGAGAAGACCGTCTCCGACATGATCGTGAAGCTCGAGTTCGTGGGCGACACGCGCAACGGCCTCTACCAGGTCGACCAGCTCGCCGCCAAGCGCGCAGCGGCCGACGTGGGGAAGTGATGCGGGGGGCTGTTCCATCGTGTTGGCGTTTTGGACCCGCAGTTTCCCTTTGAAGTTCGCCCCCGGACGGCTGAACCTCTTTCCAATCCTATGACCGATCCGCGCCTAGACAAACTGGCCAAACTCCTTGTCGAATACTCCACCGAACTCAAAAAGGGCGAAACCATCCTGCTAGACATGGTGGACGTGCCGGACGAAATGACCGTGGCCCTGATGCGCGCCGCCCGGTCGGTCGGCGGCATCCCGCTGGTCGAGTGCCGCCGCTCCAAGGTGATGCGCGAGGTGATGCGCGGGTCCGATCCGAAGCACGCCGCCGCCGTCAACAAGGTCGAGATGGCGCGGATCAAGCAGTGCCAGGCCTACGTCGCCATCCGGGGCAGCGCCAACGCCTCCGAGTCCTCTGACGTGCCGTCCGAGACGATGCAGATGTATTCCAAGACGCTGCGTCCGTTCCTCAACCATCGGGTCAACAAGACCAAGTGGGTCGTCCTCCGTTGGCCTTCGCCCAGCATGGCGCAGGCGGCGAACATGAGCACCGAAGCCTTCGAGGACTTCTACTTCAACGTCTGCACCATGGACTACGCGAAGATGGCGCGGGCCATGAAGCCGCTGGAGAAGCGCATGGCCAAGACGGACAAGGTCCACCTCAAGGGCCCCGGCACCGACCTCACCTTTTCCATCAAGGGCATCGGCGCGAAGATGTGCGAAGGCACCCGCAACGTGCCCGACGGCGAATGCTTCTCCTGCCCCACGCTCAAGTCCTCCAACGGCATCATCACCTTCAACACGCCGACGCTCTATGCCGGCACCAAGTTCGAGGGGATCAAGCTGGAGCTGGTGGACGGACGCATCGTCAAGGCGACCTGTGGGGGCGGCAACGGGAAGAGGTTGAACGAGATCCTCGACACCGACAAAGGCGCGCGCTCGATCGGAGAATTCTCCCTCGGCTTCAATCCGTGGATCGAGAATCCCATGTGCGACATCCTCTTCGACGAGAAGATCGCCGGCTCGCTCCATTACACCCCGGGACAGGCCTACGAAGACGTGGGCAATGGCAACAAGTCGGCCGTCCATTGGGACATGGTGCTCATCCAGCGCGAAGACTGGGGCGGCGGCGAGGTGTGGTTCGACGGCGAACTCATCCGGAAGAACGGCGCCTTTCTGCCGAAGGAACTCCTGGGCTTGAACCCAAAGAACCTGAAGTAGTTCCTAGCGGATGGCCGTCATTTGCCCGCCGTCCAGCCGCCTTCGATCAGGAACTCCGTGCCCGTGACGAAGGCGGATTCGTCGCTCGCGAGATAGAGCGCGGCGGCGGCGATCTCCTCGGGCCTGGCCATCCGGCCGAGCGCCTGGGTGGAGGCCATCTCCTCGTAGGCTTTCTTCGGATCGGGATACTCGGCGATGCGGGCGGAAACGAACGGCGTCTCGACGCGGCCGGGACAGATGGCGTTGGCGCGGATGCCCTGCCGGGCGTGGTCGAGCGCGAGACATTTGGTCATGCCGACGACCGCAAACTTGGTCGTGCAATAGGCGAAGCGATCCCGCACCGCGACGACACCCCCGATGGAGGCGAGATTGATGATGTTGCCGCTGCGGCGCTCGAGCATCCCGCCCAGGAACGCCTTGGTGACGTTGAAAGTTCCCCGCACGTTCACCGCGTAGAGCGCGTCGAGATCGCCGCCCGTGGCTTGGGCGGCCGTGCCCACGGCGCCGATTCCGGCGTTGTTCACAAGGATGTCGAGGCTCCCGCTGCGCTCGTGGACGACAGCGGCCACGCTCGCGCAATCCTCTTCCCGGGAAATGTCGAGGTGGAGGAACTCGGCCTTCCCGCCCGCGGCTCGGATCGCTTCGGTGGTGGCGTTGCCGCCGGTGTCGTCGCGGTCCACGACCCAGACAAAGGCTCCGGCCTCGGCGAAGGTCTGGGCGATCGACGCTCCGATGCCGGAGGCGGCGCCGGTGACGAAGGCGATCTTGTCGGTGAGCTTGAACATGGCGGAACTGCGGTTCGGGGAGACTGTCGGTGAAGGTGACCGGGGCCTCTGGTGTTGTCACCCCGCGAGCAGGTGCCGCAGGTCGTCGAGCGTCAGGGCCTGGGCGAACTTCTCCTCGCCGAGAATGTCCTGGGCGAGGGCGCCTTTCTGCTTCTGGAGGGCGCGGATCTTCTCCTCGATGCTGTCCTTGATCAGGAGCCGGTAGGCGATGACCTTCCGCGCCTGGCCGATGCGGTGGGTGCGGTCGATGGCCTGGTTTTCGACCGCAGGATTCCACCACGGATCGAAGAGCACGACGTAGCTGGCCGCCGTGAGGTTCAGGCCCGCTCCGCCGGCCTTCAGCGAGATGAAGAACACGCCGGGGCCTTCGTGGTTCTGGAAGTCTTCGACCAGCGCGCCCCGGTTTTCGGTGCTGCCGATGAGGAACCAGGTCTTCCAGTCGCGCGCCGCGACGGCTTCCCGCAACAGTTCCAGCGCCTCCACGAACTGGGAGAAGACGAGCACCTTCTCGCCCTCTTCGATCAACGGCTCCAGCGTTTCCAGCAGGGCTTCGAGTTTGGCGCCGGTGGACTTGGCGTCGGGCTTCACGAGCTTCGGATGGCAGCAGATCTGGCGCAGGCGGAGGAGGGAGGTGAGGACGTTGAAACGTTCCTGGTTGAGTGCTTCCTGGGTCTGGAGCTTGAGCAGCATCTGTTGGGCGCGCTTCAGTTCGGCGCGGTAGAGCGTCTTCTGCTCCCCCTCCATCGCGCAGCTGAGATCCTCCTCCACCCGGTCGGGCAGGTCGGCGGCCACCTGGGCCTTGGTGCGACGGAGCAGGAAGGGGCGGACGCGGGCGGCCAGCCGCTGGCGGGCGAAAGGATCGGATTTGGCGTCGTAGAGCCGGGCGAATTCCGTGCGGCTGCCGAGCGCGCCGGGCATGGCGAAGGCCATCAGGCTCCAAAGATCGAGCAGGCGGTTCTCGATCGGGGTGCCGCTGAGGATGAGGCGATGTCCCGCGCGCAGGCGGCGTGCGATCATCGCGGTCTGCGACGTGGGGTTCTTGATGTTCTGGCCTTCGTCGAGGATGACGGCCAACAGGTCGGTCCGGGCCAACGCGTCGCCGATGCTGCGGAGCTGGGCGTAGTTCACGACGTGCAGCGCGGCGGAATCCAGAAGGGCGGGCAGGTTCTTCACGCCGTCGCCGGACCAGACCCGGACGACGAGTCCGGGGCAGAAGCGTTGGACCTCGGCGCGCCAGTTGTCCTGCACGCTCTTTGGACAGACGACGAGCGACGGCAGCGAGCGTGCGGCGGCGGCGGCGCCTTCTTCCCGCAGCCAGATGAGCCAAGTGAGGGTCTGGACGGTTTTGCCCAGGCCCATGTCGTCCGCGAGAATGCCGCCGAAATGGTTGGCTGCGAGGTAGGCAAGGAAGTGGAAGCCCTCTAGCTGATAGGGGCGGAGGGTGGCGCTGACGGTGGACGGTTGGGGCGGAACGACGCGGGCCTTGAGTTCGGCCGCGCGGCGTTCGATTCGATCGCAGGTGTCCGCCGGCAGGAAGTGCCGCGCCGCTTTGTCCGCGAGCTGGAGCGCGTGGAGGCGCTGCGGTTCGCCGGCCAGCTCGTGCGGGGTGAGCCCGAGGCGCGCGAGATCCGCGTCCTCTTCCTGCGAGAGTTTGTATTCGAGGCGGCGCCAGCCTTTCTTGTCCAGCCGCACCCAGCCGCCCTTGGCGTTGAGCAGGAGCTTGATCTCCGCCTTGGTCAGCGTGGTGTCGTTCACATCCACGACGACCTGAAGATCGAACCAGTCGATGCCGGCCTCGGTGGCGTCGAGCCGGATCTGGCCGGAAACCTTGGCGTTCTGGAAGGTCGCAAGTTCGCCGGACAGCTCCACCGCCACGTCCGGCGGCAGGTTCTTGAGGAACTCCACGAAGTGCTCGGGAAACTTCTTCGTCACACGGAGCTGGTTGACCCCGTCGAAGCCGAGCGACCGGAATCCGGCCGCTTCAAGGACGCCGGGGAATGGCGCCAGCGCCGACCGGTCCACATGCACCAGGTCGCTCCGGCGGGATCCGTTGGTCTCCGCTTCCTCCCATTCCCGATCGATCAGGCACATCGCATGGCTGCCGTCGGGAGCGGCGGCCTGGACGGTGACGTGGCAATATTCGGAACCGCGACCAAAGGAGTCCTGCTTGAGCTCGGCGCGGAGGAGCGGTCGCAGCGTCACCGTGCGGACCTTGGCGGCCAACCGGGCCGGAGCCTCGGTTCGCATCCGCTTCAACAGGGTCATGCCCCGGCCTGTCTCGAAGGCCTCCGCTGGAATGCGTGCTTCGGCCCCATTGGTTCCAAAGTCAACCGGAGGCGGACCGGGAAAAATTCCGAAATCCGTGACATGGAGCGGCGTTTCTCCGGGGACGATGAAGCGGGTCGCCGGAGCCGGGCTCCCGTCCGCCTGGCGCAAGGCGACGAGGTAGTCGCCATCGTCGGCCTCCGGCGGTTGCACGTCCCAGCGCAGGGGCGCTTCGTGGAAAACCAAGGGCGTCCCGTCCCCCGCGACAAAGAGCCGGCGGAAGCCGGGGAGTTTGAGAAAATGGGAGAACACGGTCGTGGCGTTCGGGTCGGCATACACGAAGCTTTCGTGCAACGTCTCCAGCGAGTTCCACAGGAGCCGGGCCTCGTTGTCCAAACGACCGGTTTCGGAACCCTGGAAGTATTGGAACCGTCCGGACCTGAGCTCGCGCCATGCGCCTTCTCCGGAGCGCGTTTCGATGATCCCCCGGTCTTCGCCCAGCCGGACGCGCAGCTCCAACGGCTCCAGGGCGACTGGACTCGGATCCTCCTCCGCGATCCCGGCGAGCACCTGTTTCCAGCGGGAGACCTCCTCGCGGCGACGGATCGCCCGCACCCGTTCATGCACCTCGGGCGGCACGGGCAATGGCCCCATGAACTCCGGCACGGGCAGTCCGATCGCTTCGGCGTAGGCCGCGAGAAAGTGCCAGAATTCGAGCTCGCTCTTGGTGCCGCGCGGAGCCACTTGAACGGCATCGTCTGGATTGGGCGGCCGCCAGTTCAAGCGCCACCATTGGTCCGGACGGAGTTTCCCGCTGCTGGCCGATCGTCGGAACACGTCCGCCACGGCGGTGGTGAAGTTGTGCTCGTCCACGTTCAGCCAGCGTCCGACGGCCGACTGCAGCGCCGCCGCCAGCGAGGGAGTCTGGGTGTCCCCCCCCTCACTCGCGATGGGGGCCGGGTCGTCGTCCGAATGTTGCATCAATAGCGTGAACATCGAGGCGTAGGCATGTTTGCAGAGGTCGCCCACCGGGCAACTGCATTCCGCCTGCCACTCGCGAAGCTCCGGATGGTAACCCAGCGCCACGTTGTAGAGTTCCGTTCCCTGGACCGACGCGACCCATTGCCCTGCGGGATCCACGCACCGCAGCGACTTTACGGCGCCGTTGCGGAAATACGCGTCGCCCCGCTCCCGGATGGGTCGGGGGAACGACTGTAGAAATCGTTGCGCCGCTTGGTGGTCGATGGTGGCGGGCCCGCTCATCTGGATCTGAAGGTGGTTGTCATTCGGGTTGCTGATCAATTCTGTTCTCGGGTCCGGTCGCTGGATTCCCGTCGGACGTCGGCGCCCGCAGGACCAACACCTTGTTCACACGGTGCCGGTCCATGTCGAGGATCTCGAAGACATAGCCTTGAATCTCCAGCGTTTCGCCCTCCTTGGGAACCTGGCCGAAGCGCTTCACGAGGAAACCGGCCAACGTCTGGTATTCCGTGTGGGGTCCGTCGCCAAACGTGAATCCCGGAAGCGCCCGTTCCACCGCGTCCGGGTCGAGCATCCCGTCCAACAGCCAGGTGCCGTCCTGTCGCTTGATGGCGGCGGGGGTGCCCCGCTCGCCCTGTGGCGGGAATTCGCCAACCACCGCCTCCATCACGTCGTTCAAGGTCACCAGTCCGACCGTGTCGCCGAATTCGTCCGTCACCAGCGCGATGTGACGGCCGGTTTGTTTGAAGATCTCCACCAGTTGGAGGACGATCTGCGTCTCCGGCACCACGAGCGGGGTCGTCATGAGGTTCTTCAGGACCACGGGGATGCCGGCTGCGAGGTGGGCGTAGATCGCCTTCAGCGAGACGATGCCGACGACGTGGTCCCGGTCGTTTTCGTAGACCGGGAAGTGGGTGTGGTTGCTGACGACGATCTTGTGCCAGATCCGGTCGTGGGAATCGGCCTTTTCCAGCCAGACGACCTTCCGTTTCGGCGTCATGATTTCCCGCACCCGCAATTGGTCCAGCTCCAGCGCGCTGTGGACGATCTCGCTCTCCACGCGGTTGAAGGAGCCTGCGCGGAGCCCTTCCTGCATGAGCACGCGCACTTCTTCCTCCGAGGCCGCCGCACGCTTCGAGGGTTTGAAACCCAGCAGCCGCAGGAGTCCCTCGGTGGACGCGACCAGGAAGCTCACCAGCGGCGAGGCCACGCTGGACAGCCAGTTCATGGGGCGTGCCACCGCCATGGCGATTCCCTCGGGATTGCCCAGGCCCACCCGCTTGGGGACGAGTTCTCCCAGCACCAGCGAGAGGTAGGTGATGGCCGCGACCACGAGGAAGAACGCGAGCTTGTCAGCATATGGAGCGAGGAAATCGACCTTGGCCAATGGCACCGCGAGCCTCGCCGCCAGCGTCGCACCGCCGAACGCCCCGGCCACGATGCCGACGAGGGTGATGCCCACCTGCACGGTGGAAAGGAAGCGGTTGGGCGATTCGGCGAGGTCCAACGCGGCCCGGGCGCTGTGGTTTCCTTCGTCCGCAAGATGGCGGAGCCGCCCTTTTCGCGCCGAGACGACCGCGATCTCCGCCATGGCGAAGACCCCGTTGAAAAGCAGCAGAACGAGGATGATAGCGACCTCGGTCAAGGACTCGGTCATGCCGTTAGACTAGTCGCCCTGGCCCGCCGGGTCACGCGGGGACAGGACGGAAAGAGGCGGCTCGGTTGGCGCGCCGTCTTTCCAACTTGAAAACGGGTTACGCCGGACCCCCTCCTACCGCCTGCAGAAGGCTTCGAACGCCCCGCCGAAGAGGTTCTTCACGTCGCGCTCGATCTCGGACTTGGTCGTGGCCCAGCCGGTGGCGGCGAGGTCGCGGTATTTCTCCACGAGGATGTCGGCGATGATCTTCCGGCTGTGGTCCCACTTGTAGACGATCTGGTCGAGCACGCGGGCGTCGGAGTGCTGCGGCGTGAAGCTCAGGCCGAGCAGTTCGATGCGCATCCGGGTGATCTCGTTGATCAGCTCCGGAATGTTCGTGAACCACCAGCAGCCGAAGATGTGGAGGTTGCGGAATTTGCGGGCGAGCACGGCGGCTTCCTGATGGTTTTCACGGGAGAGGAGCGTGGCCGCGATCTTGTTGTCCGGATACATGCCGCAGAGGTTCTGCAGGAGCATCAGGTCGCTGCGGCCGACGCCGTCGCCGGCGAGGCGGAGGTCGGGATTGATCAGCTTCTTCACGCCCGGCATGACGGCGAAGGGGATGCCGAACTCGCGGCAATGCGGCATGACCGCGCCCTCGATGATCGCGGCTTCATCCGTCGCGGCGGGCACCATGTAGGTGGGCTGGAGAGAGACCATCAGGTAGCGGGCGTCCATGCGCTTCGTCCAGTCCGCGAAGAAGCGGCGGATCTCGTCGAAGGTCTTTTGGTTCGGGCGGCCGGACGAAACCTGGTAGCCCCACGCGGCCAGCTTGGGCGCGGCGGACTTCCAATCCATCAGGATCGGATCGATGCGCAGCGCGGAGGAGAAGGCCGGGTGGCGCTTGAAGCCCCTTTCCCAGACGGGGCGTTCGAGGTCGTCGAACGGCGAATTGGTCATGCAGATGTCGCTGACCCCGGCGAGCTCCATGCAGTGGTCGATATAGGCGCCGGGTTTCTGCTTGGCGAACCACTTGCGGAGCTTCGGCAGGTCGCGCTTCTTCACGTCGAGGCCGAGGTTGTTCAGCGTGGTCAGCACGCCCCGGCAGGACTCGGAGACGGGAGAATTCTGGATGAAGAGGACGTCCCAGATCAGCTCGGCCTGGCGCGACTTCGGCAGGGCCCAGAACTCCGCGTAGGACATGGAGAAGTAGCGGAACGACTCCGCCACCAGGTAGTGGTAGACCAGCAGTTCATCGATGCCCCAGAGGAGCAGGTCGCCGAACGCGGGATCATACAGGTGGGTATGAATGTCCTGGATCGGCGTCTTGGCGACGGTGGCGCGCACCGTCTTTTCCAGTTCGGCTGTGGTCATGTGCCTCCGAGGCTACCGGGAGAGACCGGTCCGGCTAGGGGAAACATCGGTCTTTTTGTTCAGCTTTCGTGCACTTCGCCCCTGTCCGGCGATTGATGCCGAAAGAGGAGGACGCGGATTGGGTCGTCCGCGCTCCCGAAGGGTCCGGGCGTCTCAGCGGCGGAATGGATTCAGCAGATCCTTGAGTGGATTCTTGGGCGGGGCGTTGGTCCCGCCGGCGGGCGCGTTGGTCGAAGTGCCGGTGCCGAGGAGCCCGCCAAGGACGTTGCCGACGGCTCCGGTTCCCGTCTTCAGGACGCCCTCCGCGGCATTCACGACGGCTCCGGCCGGCGTCGATTTTAGCAGCACCAGAGCGATGGCGCCCTTGTCGATGTCCGCCTCGGGCTTCCCGAGGGTTCCCTTCAGTTTTACGAAGCTCGGGAGGGCCGCATACTTCGTGTTGGTCGGTGTGTTGTCCGGCAGCAGGTTGGCCTTCTGCGCGAGCGAGCGGCGGAGTTCCACCGCCACCGGCACCGAGTCCAAGGGTGAATCGTTCAACACGTCGGCGATGGGCACGACGGTCGTCGCGTTCGCGCGGAACGCTTCGCTCTCCACGGTGAAGCGCTTCAGGTCGATGTTGCCCCCGCCGAAGCGCACGTCGCTGTAGATCGCGTTCAACGGCGACTGGGTGATGTCGGTGATCCGCAGCGCCAATCCGATCACGGTCAGCACGGGTTTCCATTTTTCGGAGACGACCTGGACATCGACGTTGGTCAGGCTGAACGAAGCCCCGCCGGTCAGCGATTTCTTGAGGTTGGTTCCCGTGATGCCGGCGCCCTTGACGGAACCGTCCACCAGCAACGTCCCGTCCAGTTGACCGCGGCGGTCGGGCATGAACGAGTCGGCGAAGGGCCGCACGGGCACGCGGTCGAGCTTCAACCCGACATCGTAGCGCCATCCTTTCACTCCTAGGTCGAGATCCGCGTTGACGGAGACGGGCGCGCCGTTGAGGGACAGGGTCAATGGTTTGACCATGATGGTGGACGGAGTGGCCCGGGCGTTCAGGACCAGGTTGGTTGCGACGACCTCGCGGAGAAGGATCCGGCCGATCTTGGCGGCGATCTTGAAGTCGCCCACGGGCAAGGTGATGGGCGCAGGCTCCTCGTGGGTGGAAGGCGCGGTTGATCCGGTCTTGGCGGCCGGCGCGTTCGTGGCCGAGGGTCCGCCGGCCAATAGGTCGTAGATCTCGGTGAGGTCGAGCGCGTCCGAGGCGAGAGTCAGTTGGCCGGAGATCGCGTCGGGCTTGGTCCGGTCAACCGTGCCGCTCAACGTGAGCCGGTTGTCGGCGTTGGTCGTCGGGGGGAGATGCACTAGAAGACTCCGCAGATCGATCACGGGGCCTTTCATCCCGACATCGGTCGAAACGGCGAACTCCAGCGGCGCGTCGGCCTTGGGGTTGCCTTTGGCCCGGGTGACCAGGTTCGACAGGGAGAATCCGGCCTTTAATCCGATAAGACCGCCGTCGACGAGTTGGACCGTGGCGTCGCCGCCGAGCGACATGGATAGCAGGTCGCGACCGGCGATGGCGCCGCCCATGAACGGATTGACGAGGTCCTGGTTGAGGTCGGTCAATTGGACGGTGACGGAGCCGGAGCGGGTCTTGGTGTTGAAGTTTCCGGTGACTCCGACGCGGCCGCCGGCGCGGCCATTGACGGCCGGGGCCAGGGTCAGGGCGCGGATCGTGGCCACGTCGTCCTGGAGACCGACATCATAGGTGAGCGCCAAGTCGGTCGGGGGCGTCGCGCCGCCGCCCCTCGGTTTCACGCTGAGCGCTTTTCCGTCGAGCTTGCCGACCACGCCGAGCTGTTTGCCGCCGTCGGCCATGGTGATGTCGGCGTTGAGCGACAGGGCGGAATCGCCGAAGTCGGTTCCGGTGAGATCCCGCACGAAGCCGAGGACGCGACGGTCGATGCCGGTCAAGGCCACCTTCAACTGGCCGTTGCGCTTGAGGGCGTCGAACGGACCGGACACCTTGAGCGCGCCGAGCGTGTCGGAGTTGCGGAAGACGGTCAGGGACAGGTCGTGGAGGTCGGTCGGCGTCAGGTCGGTGTTGAGAAGGAGGCGCATCGGGGCGTCGGCTTTGGCGGAACCGTTGGCGCGGGTGACGACGTTCGACAGGTCGATGGCGGCTTTCAGCGCGACCGGGACACCGTTGACCAGTCGGGCCGTGGCGTCTCCCGCGAGCGACATGGAGACAAGTTCGCGGTCGGGGAGCGCGGTGCCCACGAAAGGATTCACCAAATCCTGGTTCAGCCCGGCGAGATGGAGGGTCGCACTGCCGGAACCGGTTTTCAGATCGTAGTCGCCGCCGATCTTAACGAGGCCGCCCGGCTTGCCGTTGACGGCCGGCGACAGGCTCAGATCGCGGATCGTCGCGACGTTGTCCTTCAGGGAAACATCGTAGGTTAGCGCCAGATCGGTCGGAGGGGTGGCCTGGCCGCCGCGCGGTTTCACGCTGAGCGCCTTGCCGGTGAACGAGCCGACCACGCCGAGCTGCTTCCCGCCGTCGGCCAAGGAGACGTCGGCCGCGAGCGACAGGGCGGAATCGACGAAGTCGGTGCCGGTCAGTTCCCGCACGAACCCGAGGAGGCGCCGGTCCACGCCGGTCAAGGCGATCTTCAACTGGCCGCTGCGTTGGGCGGCGTCGAACGGCCCGGAGACCTTCAATGTGGCGAGCGACTCGGAATTGCGGAGCACGCCGAGGGAAAGATCGCGCAGTTCCGTCGGGGTGAGGTCGGTGTTCAGGGTGATCTGGAAGCCCTTGGCCGTGGCCAGGGCGCCGGTCGCGTCGGAGACGGCGGCCTTGATCGCGCCGGTGGCCTGCTTGGGCAGAAGATCGGCGGCGAGGTCGGCGGCCACTTCGCCGTCGAGAGTGCCGGCGAAAGTGAAGGCGTTGGTGCCGGTCAGGCTGCCCTTGAGCGCGGCGCCGATCTTGACGGTGCTTTTGGCGCCGTTGACCAGTTGGTCGAGGGACACGTTGAGGCCGCTGATCTCATAGATCGCCTCCGTGCCGTCCTTTTGCTTCTGCACGACGTGGACGAGGGCGTTCTTCAGCTGGACGTTGCGGACGGCGAGCTGCGGCGGAGCGCCCGACTTGGGCTTTTTCGCCGGCTCGGAGCTTCCTTTGAGAAGGGGATCGAGGTTGCTGGTGCCGTCGGCGTTGAGCACGAGGTGGATCGCCGGCGAATCAAGGGTCAGCTCGTCCACCGTGATCTTGCCGGCGAGGATGTCCGAGAGGTTGTAACGGACGCGGAAGTCCTTCACCTCCACGAGTGGTTCGCTGCCAGTGGTCGTCACCTTGAGGCCGGAAACACTGAGACTGGAGAATGGACTGAGAGCCACCGCGTCGGCGGAAACAGTGGCGTTGATGGCCGTGCCGACCCGGGGCAGCACGACGCCCTTGAGGAAGGCGCTGCTGGTGACGACGAAATAGGCGACGAAAAGCAGCAGGACGAGGACACCGGCGGCGAGGCCGAGGCGTTTCAGCCAACGGCGTTTGGGCGCGGTCTGGGAGGAGGAAGGTGTGGCGGTCATAACGGTGAAAATCGGTTTGGTATCCTACAGATTGTCCGGGGTTGCGCCAGTCCCTTCCGGCCAGTGCCACCTTGGACGGGGGTCTGCCCTGTTCCGCGCACCGGCTCAAAGGGAGTGGTTGCCAAGGCTGCGGCCGTTTCCCAATCTCCCCCAATGACGCAGCCTTTGGCGCTGATTTTTTACGAGCAGTTGCTTCCGGGATCCCAGCTGATCCACCGGATGCAGGATCTCGGCTACCGGGTCCTGACGGTGCTGGACGTCGAGCAGTTCGCCGCCGTGGTCGCGCGCGAAAAGCCGATGGTCGTCGTGGTGGATCTGCGGGTCCGCAAGGGCAACATCCTCGAAGAGGTCAAAGCGGTGAAGGCCAACGGCGAGACGAGCCACATCCCCATCCTCGGCATGGCCGGGGACCCGGACCCGAAGCTGCTCGCCGCCGCGCAGGCGGCCGGCGTCGCGCTGGTCGCGCATGTGTCCAGCATCGGCGGGCAGCTGCCGCAGTTGTTGGAGCATGTGCTGAGGGTGGAGTGAAGTGGTCGCCGGCGAGGGTGGACTTCGTTTGACCGGCATTTTTCCGTCAAATTTTCTAAAACCGAAACGAACCGACCGCCGACTATTTTCCCATGCCCATCCCCTCCGTAAAACTCCACGAAGGCATCCACGTGATGCATCTGTTCTTCCAAATCGACCGCATCGCCTGGAGCGAACTCTCCCGGGGCGAATGCAACGAAGCCCTGGCCGATCTGGAGGCTCTGTGCGAGCGCTTTGCCGGGCCCGCCGCGCCGCGCGTCTCAACCTTCGCCAATGTCGGCGGCAAGGCTGACATCGCCTTCATCCTCTACGCCGCCGAGCTCCAGGAGATCAGCGCCATGCAGCGCGAGATCGAGTGCGTTTTTCCCGCCGGCACCCTGTCGCCGGTCTTCACGTATCTCAGCGTCACCGAGCTGCCGGAATACGTCACCACGGACGACGACCTCAAGCGCATGGTCGAACAGGGCGAGAAGAAGCCCCAGCCCGGCACGCCGGAGTTCGACGAAGCCTTCGCCGCCGCGAAGAAGCGCAACGACGACTACAAGCACTACCGGCTCAATCCCGAGCTGCAGGACTGGGAGATCATGGCCTTCTACCCGATGAGCAAGAAGCGGGAGCTGGCCGACAACTGGTATATGCTTTCCTTCGACGATCGGAAGAAGCTCATGGGCACCCATGCCAAAACGGGTCGCAAATACGCCGGCAAGATCTCCCAGCTCATCACCGGCTCCACCGGCATCGACGACTGGGAATGGGGCGTCACCCTGATGGCCCACAACCTCGACGACGTGAAGAACATCGTCTACGAGATGCGCTTCGACGAAGTCACGGCGCGCTTCGGCGATTTCGGTCCCTTCTACATCAACCTCCGGCTCGATCCGAAGGACCTGTGGGAGCATCTCAAGCTGTGAGATTCTGGTGAATCTGGAACGCGCGGACCCGGCCTGAAACGCCGGGTCTTTTGTTTTGTCGGCCGGCACCGTATTTCCGCTGGCCCTGTTTCAAGAGCGGGCTACCTTCCGGCTTCACCATGACCAAAGACGATGTGGCGGAGATCCTTGAGGAGATCGGCGTGCTCCTGGAATTGAAGGGCGAAAACCCCTTCAAGACCCGGGCCTACACCAACGCCGCGCGCACCCTCGAAGGCCTTTCCGAACCGCTGGAAACGCTCGTCGCCGAAAAGCGCCTGGGCGAGGTGAAGGGTTTCGGCGACGCGCTCCAGCAAAAGATCACCATCCTCGTCACCACCGGCCGGCTGCCCTACTACGAGGAGCTGAAAGCCTCGGTTCCCGCCGGTCTTGTGGACATGCTTTCGATCTCTGGTCTCGGCCCGAAGAAGGTCAAAAAGCTGAACGACGAACTTGGGGTCACGTCCGTCGAAGAACTCGAAGCCGCCTGTATGCAGGGCAGGGTCGCCACGCTCGACGGCTTCGGCGAAAAGACCCAGGCCAAGATCCTCGAGGGCATCTCGTTCAAGCGCCAGTTTGCCTCCCGCCATCGTCTGTCCGACGCGCTCCAGGCCGCCGATCCGATCCTCGACGACCTCCGCGCCCACTCCGAAGTCACCCGTTGCAGCCTCGCGGGCAGCCTGCGGCGTTGGAAGGAAGTCATTGGCGACATCGACTTCCTCGCCTCGTCCAGGAACCCCTCCGAAGTCATCGAGTTCTTCGTCAATCGTCCCGGCATTCTCAGCGTCAGCGCCAAGGGCGAGACCAAGGCCAGCGTCGTCCTCGAAGGAGGCATCCAGGCCGATCTCCGGGTCGTCAGCGACGCCGAGTTTCCCTTCGCCCTCGCCTACTTCACCGGCAGCAAGGAGCACAACATCGTCATGCGCCAGCGCGCCATCGAGCGCGGCCTGCGACTCAACGAATACGGGCTTTTCCGCTCCAAGGAAGAGACCCGCGACCCGGCGTTGCTGGAGAAATGCGCCACCGAGGAGGAGATCTTCGCCAAGCTCGGCCTCGCCTACGTCCCGCCGGAACTGCGCGAAGACCAGGGCGAATTCAGCCTCGCCGAAACCGGCCGCACGCCCGACCTGATCGAATGGACCGACCTCAAGGGCTCGCTCCATAATCATTCCAATTGGAGCGACGGCCGCGACAGCCTGGAGGCGATCGTCGAGCACATGCAGGAACTCGGCCTCTCCTACTGGGCCATCACCGACCATTCCCGCGCCTCCTTCCAGGCGAACGGCCTCGACGCAGTGCGGCTCACGAAACAACTCGAGGAAGTGGCCGCGATGAACCGGAAGCTGGCCGACGACGGCACCGACTTTCGGCTATTGACCGGCAGTGAAGTGGACATCCTCAAGGACGGTCTCGACTTCGACAACGACCTGCTCGCGAAGCTCGATGTCGTGGTCGCCAGCCTCCACGTGCCGAGCCGCGAAGAAGCCGACAACACCAACCGCCTGATCAAGGCGGCCATGAATCCGCACGTCCACATGCTCGGCCATCTCACCGGCCGCCTCCTCTTGGAACGCCAGCCCTACAAAGTGAACCAACACGCCGTGATCGACGCCTGCGCCGCCACCGGCACCTGGATCGAGATCAACGCCAGCCCCTACCGCCTCGACATGGACTGGCGCCTCTGGCGCTACGCCCGGTCCAAGGGCGTGAGGTGCGTCGTCAACTGTGACGCCCACCGGCTGCACCACGTCGGCTGGCTCCGCCTCGGCGCCCACATCGCCCGCAAAGGCGGCCTCGCCGCCGCCGAAGTGATCAACACCCTCCCGCTCCCCAAACTCCTCGAAGCCCTCTCGGCGAAGCGGAAGAAACACGGATTGTAGGATGATTTGAATCTGGACCAATCTTGCGGGATTTGATGAATTCAGGGCGGTTCTCCGCAACCCGCCAGGACGTTCTTAACCCCAGCTGATATTATGAGTCGAAGCCGCTCGATCGCTTGCCGCAGCTACTTGAGCATCGCGTGTGCTCTGTCGATCTCATGGCTGTTTATCGGGTGCGGAAAACGAACTTCGGAACAGTCGTCGGTCGGTTTGTCGAAGCAGGCGCCGAAAGCGGATGGCTTCTTCAAGACCTCCTACAAGGACGAGACCCAGTTCATCGTCCACGAAACCATCCGGCAGCTCGTCGGCATGGCGATATTCGGAGCGACGGGGTCGGCACCCGCCACCGATCAAGTTGGCGTTTCTCTTGTTGAGCGGTCCGATTCGACTTTCCGCCATCCCGTCTATGACGTGGCTGTTCGGATTGGGGGAAGAGAGTCGAAGTTCGTCCTTAAGGTTGACGACGTTTGGGCCCGGCAGACCTACACGAGCGCCTTCACGAACATTGCCGGACTGGCGGAGTGGCACCCCGTTAAGCGCGAGCCGAAGACGGAAGGTGCACCGAAGGGATTCGCCGAGCTTCTGGATGGCAAGGATACGTCGCTTGAAAAGCAGAGCCGTATCGTTTCGGAACTGTTGGGCCGGGATTTTGCCGCTCCGGAACTCCACGAGCGTGCGTCCTGGATTCTCGGCGTGCTGGCCCTCAAGGAGAATTCCGGAATGTTCTCCGACGTCCGAACCGAGCTTTGCCAGCTGGCCGCGCATTTGACAGTGGCAGAATTCCTGTCCCCCGCTGGACTGTCCCTTACCGGACGAATGGCGGAGCTGGCCGGCTTGTCATGTGCATCGAACGAGGCCGAAGTCGTGAAGCGAATCGAGATGTTGCCGTCGGCCGGTCCACCCATCGCTGCCTTCGCCGGAATCATCCGCGCACATGCCACCCGCGATTATCGTGCTCTTGGGTCCAGGACGAATCTTGTGGGGATGGAGAAGATCGCCTGGTTTCGGGCCCGAGCCATTGCCGTCAGCATGGACACCGCCTGGGAAGGACTCACGCCAAAGGACATCAAGATGCTTCCGGATTATTGCCGGATGGCCAACGCCGACGGCTCTTCAGTCGAAGTGGGCCATCAGGTTCTGCAGCAGGGATTGAAGGGCGAACTGCAGGATCTGGTCGACGTATATAGGGAATATTTCGGTTCGACGGACAAGAATCCTCCTGTGGTCGAGTCGCTCAATTCACCGCAGACCGGAATGTTTGGGACCAACGGGACCGTTCGGGTGATCTCCTGGGGCACATGGGCGATGTATTTCCAGCGGCACATTGGAAACTCTCTGGTCGGAGGATTCGACTTCCTCAATCGAATGTTGGGTGCGCCCGAAGAAGCGAAGGCGTTTTCGGACAAGACCACCCGGTTGTTCGGAAAGATGACGCTGTTTCCGTTCGTCCTCCGTCAATTTGCCGTCGATGGCACCAACTACCATCTCGCAGTGGATTCTGGTTTTTCCGTAGTGGTCGCGCACCCGGAACTGGTTTCGCCCGACAACTGGAACTGGCTCTGTCGCGACGGGCCTGGAAACGAAAGCTACGAGCCGTTTTCAGATCCACATCTCGGCGAGTGGCACAAGCACAACCCTCCCCCCGGAACCGCCATCGATATTGTCCCCCGGGCCGAGCATCCCAGCTTGGGCAAGCGGCCTGATCTGGTCGCCATTGTGGAAGAGCTGCACTTGATGGCGCCGTATGACAATCCGATAGCCAATTTCCTGTGCGATCGAAAGTATTCCGGGTCGGCCACCTTCGATCAGGCCAAGGCGCTATATGGGCCGCTGCTGGAATACTCGGCACACGCCCTCATGAGGGTGTCGAAATACGCCATCGCTCAGCCCGAGGAGTATGAACGGTTGATCTCCAAGGCGGCGGAGTTGGATCCAGCCCGGTATTTTCTCCTCTCGGACTACTTTCGCGACCGCGGAGACAAGGGGAAGCAGATCAAGTTCGCGGTGCAGGGACACCAATTGACCAAAGATCGGGTCCGGGCTGCAAGCTACGCCAGAATCCTCATCGATCACCATTTGGACACGGGGGACAAGAAGCAGGCGAAGAAGGTGGCTGACGAAGCCGGAGAAGTTTACTCGGCCCTGGGGCTTGAGGCGAAGGCCTGGTATCATGAGAGGGTTGGCGAGCTCTTCGAATCCCTCAAATGGCTGGAGAATCTCGAAGAACGATACGGAAAGACCTCCCCATTGCTGTCCTTTTGTTCCCGATATGTTGGGAAGACGCAGAGCCCCCGACTGGAAGGACGTCTAAAGGCGGTCTTGGAGCGGTATAGGCCGCCGGCCCTCGAGAAAGTCTCGCTGTCGGATCTTGTGGGGCCTCCGAAAGACGGGGCGATTTTCGCCGCGTCGAGTCCCGAGCTTTTGAAGGCGGGACTGAAACGAGGCGATGTGGTGGTGGCGATCTACGGCGCGAGGATCCATGGCTTCCCCGAATACGCCCGTCTGCGAGACATCAACCCGAAAACGACGCTGGAGATCATCGTATGGGATGGGAACGGCTACCGCGAAGTCGTCGCGAGCCTCCCGGACAAAAAGTTCGGGGTGGACATGCCGACCTATTCCTCGAAGTAGGTTTTGTCTGGCCGGCCGTTTCTGCGTTTCCCGTTTCCGTTTTGGAGGGGCGTTCCGGGTGCGCTCGGCGTTGCCGCCTCCGGGGAGCGCGCTTTGGCGGTCAGATTGAAGAAGCCGCCTTCGTATCGCTTTTGAGGTCTCGTCCCGGAGGCCTCCGCCGAAGCGATGACCCCCTCTCCCCAAACTCCGCGAAGCCTTGGCGGCAAAGCGGAAGAAACACGGTTTGTAGGCGGAACGATGCGGTGAAAGCCGGGCATTCTTCTAGCCTGACCCGTGGGCGTGGACAACTCAACGGGGGCTCCTTCCACGCGTTCGCCGCTCAATGGTTCCCCTCAGGCTTCGTGGACAGGCTGGGAGCGCGCTTCTTCACTTCGATTTCGTCACCTCGACATTCTTTGGAATGTCCACTTGATCCAAGGCGTTGCGACCACCGATCCAGACATGCACCTCCACCAAATAGCCCGGCTCTTGGGCCCCTTGCTGGAGCGCATCGGCGGTATTCGTCCCTCCCTTGGATAGTTCGGCCATGTTGTGCCAGCTCTTTGGAGAGATGTAGATTTGCCAGTCACACGGTTTTCCTTCCTTGGACCAGGACGACTTCGCCTCGCCGACACCATCGCGTTGGATCAACCTCTTCTGCACGATCCCGTCGAGTTCGGCATAGTCCCTCAAGAAAGCCGACAATGCGGCCGCGTCGCCGTAGTAGAAGAACAGGTCTTGCTGGTTTACGAAAAAGCCGTGAATCCGATTGGGGGAGTTGACCAGCTTTTCCAACCCTGCCGGCCAATTGGTCGAGCCGATCACCGGTCGATCATTCGGATGGTCCGCCCCGAGAGCGAATGCGTCACGGGTCGTGAAGAGCAGGCTCCAAGCGATGAGAATCTGGATGGGGCGGTTTGAAATGGTTTTCATGTCATGGGAAACCAGAGCTTCGAGCGAGGTCTATTTGATCCTCGCCGTATCCACAAAGTCCTTCATGT
This sequence comes from Verrucomicrobiota bacterium, assembly GCA_038209745.1. Classification (GTDB taxonomy): domain Bacteria; phylum Verrucomicrobiota; class Verrucomicrobiia; order Limisphaerales; family CANJSG01; genus CANJSG01. Next base: position 45,954 of record JBBQXJ010000013.1, on the reverse strand, counting down.
GCAGTTCGTTGTTGGCGTAGTTCGAGGGGAAGCCGGTAACCACGATGACGATGACCTTGTCGAGGTAGGCGCGGTTGGCCATGAAGTGGACAACGATGTTTCCCGAAGCGGACCTCTTTTCGGCCAAGACCGCATAGGCGACCAGCATCTTGTCTCCTTCACGGATTTCCAACTCCACGTGGTCGAAGCTCTTCAGCCTGCTCTCGGGTTTGAACTCAAGTTCCAGCCACGCTGCATCCGGACCGGCCGCCGTCGCTCGGACCTCGATCCCCATCGCCTTGGCTTCGTTTGTGGAGACGACACCGATGGACCTCATCGCGAAGCAGGGGACGGGAGCCGCCGTCAACAGAACCGCCACCGCCAAAGTGCGGAGAATCGTCTTCATGCCGATACGACACCCGAGCCGGAGATTTCTTAGGAACTTTCGCGGATGCGCCGGAATCAGAGTTCCGTCCACCCGGATTCAGAAATCTCCCGTGTCCCGCGCAATGACCAACAGGCCGTTCGCCGGAAGGGTGATGCCGGCGGAGGTCGGCAGGCCGTCCCAAGGCGGGCCATCGGCGGTGATGCCGCCGGGGTTGCCCTGGGCGATTGGATTAAGGAAGCCGTGGTAGATGTCGCAGTTGAAGACTTCGTGCCAGTGACCGCCTGTCGGGAACCCGATCCGGTAGCCGTGGTTGTAGAAGGTGCCTTCGTTCAGGCTGGCCACGATCACGACGTCGCGGCCAGTGCCGGGAATCCAGCGATGGAAGGCGATCACGCGATTGCCGTTTTGGACGTGGAAGACGTTCCGCCCTTCGCCGCGCAGGGCCGGGTGTTTTCGCCTCAGCCACATCAGGTCGCGGGTGAAGCGGTGGTGGTCGCCTATCGCCTTGTCCGCGCCGTCGAGACCGGCCCAACAGGTGAGCAGCCCGGGATTGCCCGGCCAATCGGTCCATTGCTTGTCCTCCAGAAACTCCTGCCCCATGAAGATCATGGGCACGCCGGGCGCGGTGAGGTGCAGGCCGTTGGCGACGCGGGCGCGGCTGCGGGCATACCACGACCGGGAGTTGGTCGAATCGGCCAGGGCGGCGATGCGCGGTTGGCGGTCGTTGCCGGTGTGGCTGTCGTCGATCAGGTCGTGGTTCTCGATGCACTGGAAGACGGTCCACCGGGCGCCGTCTCGGTAGGTCGTGTAGAGCGCGTCACGCAGCGGATCGAGATTCACGGGTGCGCCGGAACCGCCGGTGGATTCCTGGACGACGCGGCGGATCTGGTCGCGGAGACCGTCTCCATAGCCGAGATCGAAGTCCATCCCGTCGGGCGGCGGGGCGATGGCGCGCCAGCGTTCGCCGGGATTGTAGTTCCAGTATTCCGCGATCTGGACGGCCTCGGGTTTCACGAAGCGGAGGGTGTTGGTCAGGTCCTGGCAGAAGGACCAGCCGCCGTTCTCGTCGATCACCGTGGCCTGGTCGTAGCGCAGTCCGTCGAGATGGAACTCGAGGAGGTGCATCTTCCCATTGTCGACGAGGAACTGCCGGACCTCCTGTTTCCATTAGGCGAAGACGAGGCCGCCGGCGTGGCCTTCGCGGGTGAAATAGAGGCTGCGGTCGTTGTCGGGTCCGGGCTCGCGGTCGAGGAAGTAGAGGCTCTGGTCGTCGAAGCCGCCGCCCGCGTGGTTGAAGACGACGTCGGCGATGACGGCGATGCCGTGGAGGTGGCAGAGATCGATGAAGGTCTTGAACTGGCTGATCTGGCCGGTGAGCTGGGCGGCGGTCATCGGCGCGTGGCCCTTGTTCGCCAGCAGCCGGTTCACGCGGGCGAGATAGGGCGCGAGATCGGCGGCGCGCACGGAGTAGTCCATCTCCGGCGAGAAGAGGTCGGTGCCGTTGTAGCCGAGACTGTTCTCGCCCTGGAACTCCTGGAAGGGCAGCGGCATGACGGCTTTCACGGCGAGGTCGGCCCAGTATTCGATTCGGTCGACGACATCGAGGATCTTGCAGACGCGGCCGGGGCGGATGTCGTGGCCGGCGGCGTCCTTGGCGTAGAAGACGCCGATGTGGAACTGGTAGACGACGAGGTCGCTGAAGGCGGGCGGGCGGAACCCGGCATCGTGCCAGACTTAGTCGGCGGGATCGCGGACGATGCAGTTGCAGTTCGGGTAGCCATCCATCTGGAGCTCGCGAGCGTAGGGATCGCGCTTGAAGCCCTCGCCACCGGTGCCGACCACGTAGAAGCGGTATTCGTCGCCCTCTTTCACTCCGGGAACAAAGCCATTCCAATAGCCGGCGGCGTCCTTCACCGAAAGGTCGGTGGGACACTTCCGCCATTGGTTCGGTGCTATGTCGCCGGTGTCACCGAGGACCAGCTAGACTTCCAACGCGGCGGGTGCCCAGACACGGAAGGTGGCTCCGTTGGCGACGAGATTGGCGCCGGGTTGAGTTGCGGAAGCGATGTGTTGTTGGGAGAGAGGCATGGCTTTTGGCGGTAGAATTTAGGGCGGTTCAGTTTTGATCGTCCGGGGTTTGTGAATACGCCATGATCTGCCTCGCGCTCCCGATGCGGGCCCCAACGCCCCTGACTCCACAACAAAACGGTCGCAAAGCCGCGCTGCGCCGGGAAGGGGATTCTTTGAGGTCTTCCAAGATTGGGTCTTGGCGGTTCAATCCGGATGTTTTCCTCGGTCGACGGGGTGCGGTAATCTCTCCTCCCGTTGTTAATGCAAAACTCCTTCCATCCCGGCCAACGCTGGATCAGCGACAGTGAACCCGAACTGGGGCTCGGCTCCGTGCTCCGCATGACGGACCGCACGGTCACGGTCGTGTTCCCCGCCAGCGGCGAGACGCGGCAGTATGCCTCCGACAACGCGCCGTTGCGGCGGGTCCGGTTCCGGGTCGGCGATTCAATCAAGGACCATGACGGCGTCGCGTTGACGGTCGAGGCGGTTTCGGAGCGGGCGGGCTTGATCCACTATCGCGGCGATCGGCGCGAACTGTGCGAGAGGCATCTGAGCGACTCCATCAGCTTCAACAAACCGGAGGAGCGCCTGCTCGCCGGCCAGCTGGATCCAACCGAGGTCTTCGACCTGCGGTTGGCGGCGTTGCAGCATCAGCATCGGCGTCGGCGATCGCCCGTGCGCGGCTTTGTCGGCGGACGGATCGATCTCATCCCGCACCAGCTCCACATCGCGGCGGAGGTGTCCGGCCGGCTGGAGCCGCGCGTGCTTTTGGCGGATGAAGTGGGTCTCGGCAAGACGATCGAAGCCTGTCTCATCCTGCATCGGCTGATCCTCACCGGGCGCGCGCAGCGGGTGTTGATCCTGTTGCCCGATTCCCTGGTACACCAGTGGTTCGTCGAGCTGCTGCGGCGGTTCAATCTTTGGTTCCACATCTTCGACGAGGAGCGATGCGCGGCCATCGAGGCGACCGATCCGGAGGCGAATCCTTTCCTCGACGATCAGCTGGTGCTGACGAGTCTCAGTCTCTTCAGCGGGAGCGAACGGCGTCTACAACAGGCGCTGGACGCCGGTTGGGACATGCTGGTGGTGGACGAGGCCCATCACCTCGGCTGGTCGCCGGAAAAGGTCAGCCGCGACTATGCGGTGGTCGAAGCGCTGGGGCGGCGCTCGCCCGGCTTGCTGCTGCTCACGGCCACGCCGGAACAGCTCGGGATGGCCAGCCACTTCGCGCGGCTGCGGCTGCTGGATCCGGCGCGGTTCCACGATCTGGGAGAATTCATCCACGAAGCGGAGAGCTACCGCGATGTGGCGCGCCTCGCGGACAAGCTGATCAACCATCAGACGCTCGATGTCGAAGAGCGGCGGCGGCTTGGGGAGATTCTGGGGAAGGGAGTCTCCGAGCTTAGTGGCACAGGCGCCCCCGGCCGGAGAACTTTGGCAGGCGAGGCGCCTGCCCCACTTCCTGAAGACCGCGCGGAACTCATCGACTCGCTCCTTGATCGTCACGGCACGGGCCGCGTGATGTTCCGCAACACGCGTTCGACCATCACGGGCTTTCCCCGCCGGATCGCGCGCTTGCATGCTTTGCCGGCCCCGACCGATCAGCCGGGGTTGATCGATGCGTTGGCCGAGGAATTCACGGCCGACACCGACGTCGGAGCGGCCGAATTCTTCGATCCGGATTTCGACAAGGATCCGCGTGTCGACTGGCTGGTGGATCTGCTGCGCGGCCTCGGCGAGGACAAGGTCCTGCTCATCTGCCGCACCCAGGCCAAGGTGGAGGAACTCGATGTCGCCCTGCGCCGCCGGATCAACGTGAAGATGGCCGCCTTCCACGAAGGCCTGACGCTCGTGCAGCGCGACCGCCATGCCTCGTGGTTCTCCGAACAGGACGGCGCGAGAATTCTGCTGTGCTCGGAGATCGGCAGCGAAGGGCGCAACTTCCAGTTCGCCCACCATCTCGTCCTCTTCGACCTGCCGCTGGACCCGGAGCTTCTGGAGCAGCGCATCGGCCGGCTCGACCGCATCGGTCAGACCTCGGAAATCCAGGTCCATGTGCCTTTCGTGGCCGGCAGCGCGCAGGAGGTCTTGGCCCAGTGGTTCCACGAGGGGTTGAACTCCTTCGAGAAGAACCTCCACGGCGGGCGCGAACTGCTCGAACGGTTCGGCCCACGCGTCCACGATCTCGCGCTGGAATCCAACGACGGCGCGACGGCGCACGCTGCCGCACTGGCATCTCTCATCAAAGAGACGGTGGCCGCCCGGCGCGAACTGACCGAACGCCTGGAGCAGGGCCGAGACCGGCTGCTGGAGCTGAATTCCTTCCGGCCCGAAGTCGCCGCCAGGCTGGTGGGGGAGATTTCCCGGCGCGACGCCGACACGACATTGGAGAAGTTCATGGTCGATGTTTTCGATCACTTCGCGATCCACATCGAAGAGCTGACACATCGCACCTACCAGCTGGGTTCCGCCGGGGTCTTCGCCGAATCGTTTCCGGGACTGCCGGCCGAAGGGATGACCGTGACTGGCGATCGGCAGAAGGCGCTTTCGCGCGAAGACGTGCAGTTCCTGACCTGGGACCATCCGCTCGTGACCGGCGCGCTCGACCTGCTGCTCGGATCGGAGAAGGGCAACAGCAGCTTCGCCAAATGGCCCGATGCGAAGGGCGCCGGACTCTACCTGGAAGCGGTCTACGTGCTGGAGTGCATCGCGCCGTCGCCGCTGCACGTGGACCGCTTTCTCCCGCCCACCCCATTGCGGATCATCGTGGATCACCGGGGCAACGACGCGGGCACCGCGCTGCCCTCCGAGACGTTGAAGAAGCATCTCAAGAACGGCGAAACCTACGCGCTGCTCGACCAGCCCGCATTCCGCGAAGACCTTCTGCCTGTGTTGTTGGAGAAGGCCGAAGCCCTCGCCAACGGCCAGGTTCCCACGCTCGTCGCGGGAGCGCGCAAGACCATGGCCGCGCAGCTCGACCATGAGATCGTCCGCATCGCGGAACTGCAGAAGATCAACCGCAGCGTCCGTCCGGAGGAAGTGTCTTTGCTCGTCGCTCAAAAGACGGCGATCGACCGGCACCTGTCCGGAGCGCGCCTGCGGCTGGACGCCATCCGTCTTATCCAACGAGGGCCGCAATAGCCGTGGCGACGGCCGGTGTTCAGCCTGTTTCAGGGGGCGGAGAACAGGTCGAATTGGTTGGCCCGGCACCCGGATTGGGAGCACCGTTTGTCCTGTCGGTGCATCGCCGTATCGGGTGCATCGATCATCGTCGACCTGTTCCGCCCATGACACCGATACCACGTTTGGCAGAAACGATTCTTCAACTCCTTGTCGACGGGATGCTCAACGATCTCCCGTGGACCTGCGAGGTCTTCGATGTCGTCTCCGCCCCGGGGACCAAGCTGCTGCGTTCGGAATTCGTCACGTATTGTCCGTATGGCGGGCAGGTTCTCCGGCTCCGGGCGCAGTGTGATCGCCGCCCACCCGGTCACACCGGGCTCCGCAGTGTGGAGTGCTGCCTGCGAGTCGAAGTCTTTTCGGCCGAATCCCCCTTGATCGACGTCTCCGACGAAACCAATGCAGCGAGGCTTTTCGGACTCCTCCACCAACGGCACGCACGGGAACTGCAACTCGAGGCGCGGGAACCGTTCCAGCCGGAATCGTCGACGGCGGGACGCTCGTTCGACGAGATCCTGGAACGCGTGGGCGGGCAGAGCCCCGCGCTCTGGCGCTGGAGCGTGGTGGACCATGCCGGCGAAGTCCGGGAACTGGAACACCGCTACGAAACCCGGATCGAACGGCTGCGCGTCGCCCTCCAGGAATTCACGGAGACCGCCACGGGGAAGACCCGTTGTGCGGCCCAAGTGGAGTTGTCGGAGGACGGTCCTGGACCGCTGCCGGTATTCGGATCGGCGGAGGCCGCGCTCCTGGTGGCCGTGGTCAAGGCACGCGCGCTGGCCGCGCGCCACGTTCGCGGCTAGCGCAGGGGCTATTCGGCGCGAGTGCCCGCCGGCTCTTTGATCGATGTTCCTACCCGCAGCGGCTGGCCGAAGTCCGGCGTGCCGTCCTCCTTCCAGGCGAACTTCTGCGCACGAGCGGTGCGGTTGCGCCAGTGGTTCTCCAGCACGTCTTTCCCGTGGTAGACGATCCAGTCCTCGGTTTCGTCCGGCGATTTGAAGAAGCCGTTGTGGCCGACGGTGAAGATCTTTCCGTCTGCGGTCGCGTCCCCGGAAAACACGGGCTCCGGGTTCTTCTTCCAGTTCTTCGGATCCAACAGATCGCCGCCGGTGTGGGTCAGCAGTCCGAGGCAATAGTTGGGCGTGGTGCCGCCGCTGGCCGAGAAGACGACGAACAGCCGGCCGTCGTGTTGCAATGCCTCTGGTCCTTCGTTCACTTCCCAGCCGTGTTTTTCCCAGGCGTGTTCGGGTTGGGAAATCTTCACGCGTGGTCCGACAAGGGTCCACGGATCGCTCATCTTCGCGAGATAGAGGCACTGCGGACCGTGCTCGCTGACTTCGCGGCCAGACCAGAGGAAGAAGAGCGATCGATCGGGACGGCGCAGCAGGGTTCCATCGATCGCGTAGTGGTCGTCGCCCGGCACGGTCATCTGTCCACGCTCACGCCACTGGCCGAACGGATCCTCGGTCAACGATTCGAGGGCGAAGATCCGGCGGTTGGCATCGGAGCCGTCCTCGGTCGTGGCCGTGTAGTAGAGAGCCCAGCGATTGGTGCCGACGGGGTGGATTTCCGGCGCCCAGACATCACGGCTATTGGGTCCCTTGGCCGGTGCTTTCCAAACGGCATGAACCGGAGCCTGTCCGAGTCCGGCCAACGTCTTGGCGGTGCGGAGCTCCACACGACGATCGCCGGTGGAGGTGAAGAGATAGGAACCGTCCGGCCGCACCACGATCCACGGGTCGGCGCCGGAGGCGACAATCGGATTGGTGAAAGTGGCCGACTGCGCGGGGCGCGGAAACGCCGTGCCGAGCAAGGCGAGGCCCGAGGCGAACATCGACAGACACGTGCGAACGCCGCTCCGGATAGGTTTCATTGGCTGGGAACAAGCCGGGAGTTCCGGTTCACGTCAACGCCGGCAAGCTGGCCGCCGCGATGGCTTGGCCGTGGCGTTTGTCCTTCTCGTCCGGAATGTGGAAGGCGATCTGGTCCGAGAGTTCGGGGAAATCCGTCTTCAGCACCGTCTTCGCGCCTTCCACAATGAAATCGCCGCCTTCGCCCGAGGTGACCCGACCGAGGATCAGCACGTGGCGCAGGTCGTAGAAGCTGGCGATATGCGCCATGCCATAGCCGAGGTACACGCCGAGGGTCTGATAGATACGCCGAGCTCGGTCGTCGCCCTGCTTCATCAGTTGCTGGACGAGCATGAGCTTCTCGGGCAGCGATATGTCCGCCGGGGCGTCGATGCCCGCCGGGGCGAGCAGCCGACCGACGCATTGCTGGGAGAAATGCTGCACACCACAGCCATAGTCGCCGGACCACTCGTCGCGCGGCGCGTCCGGATGATAGTCGAAGGGGACGAAGGCCAGCTCGTTGATCCAGGACGTGATGTTGCCTTCGGCATTGACCCAGCCGCCGGCCGTGCTGGTGCCGAGGGAGATGCCGAGGACCGAGTCCACCTTGAGCGACATCGAGGCCGCCAAGGCCGTCACTTCGCCGTCGTTCACCACTTCCAGCGGCACCTTCCAGAGCTTCTGGATCTCGATGAACATGTCCTTCACCCGGCGGTTGAAGACTTCAGGCGGGACGCCGCGAAAGAGCGATGCCACTTTCACCCGGTTGTTCACATAGACGCCGGCCGAGCTGCCGCCGATGGCATCGACGCGCGGAAGATGGGCCGCCGCTTTCTTCAACGAATCCATGATGCCGTCGAAGTGGTATTGCGGATTGGCCTGGAAATACGGGTTCCACTCGATCTCCTCGCTGAAGACCACTTTGCCGTCGATGACCGCGGCGGTCTTGCGGTCGCTGCCGCCGAGATCGAAGCCGATGCGGCAACCGTCGAGGTGACGGCCCAATGGCCGGGACTGGCTGCGCTCCGCCGGAATGTCGCGGGTGGCGACGACCTCGATCGGCCCGTCATACATCTTTTCCCCGACGATCTCCGAGTCGAAGCGGCCGGTCGGCGTGTCTCGATAGTGCGCCGCGAGTTGTTCGGCCAAGCCGCTCGGGCCATCCAAATAGATTCGGCGTCCGCCCCGTGACCAGAGCAGGAACTTCACGATCCGCTCGACATGGCGAAAGTTCGTTCCGGCCAATGGATCCCCGTTCGGAAGCGCTTCGGTTTCGAAGCGGTGGACGGTGCCGTCGGCTTGTTCGAGACCGATCCGGACGGACTGCGGGGCGCCCGAGCGTCGCACCCTTTCCTGGAACGCCTGCATGGCCAAGGCCGCCGGCCGAAACTGGGGATCAAGCACTGCGGGGCATCGGGGAACCACCAGGGGAAAAGCGTTGTCGTTGCTCACGGCGGCCCATCTTCTAGGCGGCCGCTGTGGGACAGCAAGAGATCCAGCCGTGGCGGGCTTCCCTGATTCAGGGGGCATGCCGAGCGGATGCTCCGGGAAGGAGCGTGAACTTTATCCTTGGAGGTAGGGCGTCGGCTCCCGCCGCCGGCGCCTTGGGACGAACTCCGTTCGAGCGGGCTTCACTGGTAATTCCAGAACGCCCGGGAGTCGCCAGTGCCGCTGCCCCGTTGTCAGCAGGTCAAACGCCGGCTCGGCGGGAGCCGTCGCTCTACCGTTGAAGACGTGGTCGAAAATGGCTCAACAGCCTGTTTGAAGCCGGATCGCTGCGCTAAGGTCCAAGTCGCCATGTCGATGACCCTTGCGAAACTGTCCGTCGGATTGATCGCCACCCGACTCGTCTTGTTCGCGGCCGAAGCTCCGCCGCCGTTCCCGACCGATCCGGACCAGATCCTGGAGCGCACGTGTTTCCAGACGGCACAGTCGTGGAGCCCTCTGGGCAATCTCCGCTCCGATGTCGCCATCGTCTACGGGATCGACGCCAAGCTGCCGGACCGCATCAAGACCTGGCGCGACCGGGGCTACCGCATCCACGTGATGACCGGTGTCGCGTGGGGCCAATACCAGGATTACCTCTACGGCCGCTTCGACGGCGTGAACCACGAGGACGAGGCGCAGACCGAAGCCAACGGGAAAAAGATCAGCCACGGCGGCGACGTGTATTACATGTCGCCGGGGACGAACTACGGGAAGTTCCTCAGTGTCGGCGTGCAACGGGCGTTGGATGCGGGCGCCGAGGCCATCCACTTGGAGGAACCAGAATTCTGGATCCGCGCCGGCTATTCGGAAGGCTTCAAGCGCGAGTGGAAGAGCCACTACGGCGAGGAGTGGCAACCGCCCCACGAATCCGTCGACGCGGCGTGGCGGTCGGCCAAACTGAAGTATTTCCTCTATCGCCGCGCGCTCCAGCAGGTGTTCGACCACGTGCAGGACTACAACGCGAAGTCCGGCCGCAAGGTCCGCTGCTACGTGCCGACCCACAGCCTGATCAACTACGCCCAGTGGGGCATCGTCAGTCCCGAGTCCAGCCTCGCCCGGCTCAAGGGTTGCGACGGCTACATCGCGCAGGTATGGACCGGCACCTCGCGCAGCGAAAACATCTACCGGGGCAAGATCCGCGAACGGACCTTCGAGACCGCGTTCCTCGAATACGGCGCGATGCAGAATCTCGTCCGCGCCACCGGTCGCACCGTCTGGTATCTGAACGATCCGGTGGAGGACAACCCGCGCCACGACTGGACCGACTACAAGGTGAACTGGGAGTCCACCCTCGTGGCGTCGCTGCTCCAGCCCGAGGTCTCCCGCTACGAGGTGTCGCCCTGGCCCGAGCGCGTCTTCGGTGGACGTTATCCGGCGAGCGTCCCGCGCGATGAGCGCAAGTCCATCCCGCCCGGCTACGCCACGGAGCTTCAAGTCGTGATGAACGCGCTCAACGACCTGAACCAACCCAAGGTCTCGTGGGACAGCGGCACACGCGGCATGGGCATCCTGATCAGCGATTCGTTGATGTTCGAACGCGGTCAGCCGACGCCGAGCGAGCCGTACCTGAGCGGCTTCTACGGACTGGCCATGCCCTTCGTGAAGCGCGGACTCCCGGTCGCGCCGGTGCAGCTCGAAAACGCCACCCTGGCCGACGCCTTCAAGGACTATCGCGTGCTGCTGCTGAGCTACCACGGACAGAAGCCGCTCTCCGCCGATGTCCACGATGCCTTGGTCAAGTGGGTCAAAACGGGCGGATCGCTGGTCTTCGTGGACAACGACGCGGATCCCTACAATTCCGTCCGTGAATGGTGGAACAGCGACGGGCTCCATTTCAAAACGCCGCGCGAAGATCTCTTCACCAGGCTGGGACTGGACGCGAATGCCCCGCTGGACGAACCGAAGAAAGTCGGCAAGGGATCGGTCCTGTGGCTGCACGAAAACCCGGCCGATCTGGCGAAGGCGAAGGACGGCGACACGCGCTTGATGGCCGTGGTGCAACGAGCCGCCAAACAGGCCGGGCTTGCGTGGAAGGAAACGAACTACCTCCTGCTGCGGCGAGGCCCCTACGTGGTTGCGTCGGGCCTGGATGAATCGATCGATGGCGCGGCGAAAACGGTTTCCGGCCGGTTCGTGAACCTCTTCGATCCGGAGCTGCGCGTGCAGCACGAAGTGGTTTTGGCGCCGAAGTCCCGCAGCTTCCTGCTGGATCTGGATCTGGCGAAGAAGCGCGGAACCAGGGTTCTGGCGGCCGCCTGCAAGACCTTGCCGGCGAAGGCGGGTGCGGATGAATTGATCCTGACGGTGGAAGGCGTCGGCCAGACGGAGGCGGTGGTTTTGCTGAGCGCGAAGAAGGCACCGAAGTCGGTCACGCTGGATGGAGCACCCGTCACGGCCGTCGAGCATTCGGCGAAAGACGGCCTGCTGTGGGTGCGCTTCCAGAACGAAGCGCGGCCGAGGACGCTGACGCTCAAGTTCTGAGCCGGAGCGCGGACGGTCACGTCCGCGAGTTCAGCCTCAGATGGAAATTCGAGGCGAAGCATTGAAGGACGCGGCCTCGCGGACGTGACCGTCCCCGCTCCAAATGCACAGGCTCTGGGAAAATGCCGCCTCCGTGGGGGGCGACCTCAGCGGTCCGTCTTGGGGGATTCGAAGTGGAAGATCAGTTCGCCGGGTTTGGCGAAGCTGAGGCGCTCGCGGGCGAGGCGCTCGACGGTGCGGGGGTCTTGCAGGCTCTTCAGGCGGGAGTCCAAGACCTTGGCCAGTTCCTGCTCCTGTTGGACCTTCTTCTCGAGCTGGTAGATGTCGCGGCGCATGGCCTCGTTCTTCTGGACGACGGGCACGTACCACAGGATCACGGCCACCACGGCGGCGATGGCGAGGAGCCAAAGCGCGAGGCGATACAGTGCGTCCCAGATATTTGTGCCGGCGGACATCGACGTTTCTTTAGCAGTCGATCCTGCGTGGAGAAAGGAAAATGAGGCCGCAGACACGGACGAGGCTTCTTCGCCGATCTCACCGAACGACCCGGGTATGCTTGGTCAACTTGCCGTCCGGACCAAACTCAAGACGGACGATCCAGTCGGGGGTGTCCATGGTGTAGGCCTCGTTCCAGATGTAGTGCCCGCCGTAGTAGCCGCTTTGGATCTGCGGGACGGTGTAGAGGCGCGGACCGCCACGGGTGGTGATCCAATCGGCGACCACGGTTCCGTCGGTCAATGTGGCTTCCTTGTCCGGAGGCCCCATTTCCCGCACCGCGTCGTCGAAGGTGTAGGTTCCGATCCGTGGCGCCCAGTCGATCTTGTTCGACGCGCAGCCGCTCAAGCCGATCGTCGCCAAGCCCCCGAACATCAGCAGGACCGCCAGCATCCAATTCTTCATGGCGGCAACATAGCGGGACCGGGGCGCGGATCAACGGCGCTTCCGGTCGCCGCCCAGCCGGAGCCAGGCGTCGCGCACCGTCCATCCGGAGGCTTCCAAAGCCTTCAGCACCGTCGCGTCATCGGCGCCGGTCAGGTCGCGGATGATGCGGACCGCGCGGCCGCGCAGCTTCACGTTGGAAGGGTTCACATCGACCATGAGGTTGCCGATGACCTTCCCCGTGCGGACCATGGCCAGGGTGGTGAAGATGTTCAGGACGAGCTTGGTGGCGGTGCCCGACTTCAGCCGGGTGGAGCCGGTCAGCAGTTCGGGGCCGATGTCGGGAGCGATGACGAGATCGGCCGGCTTGGGCCTCTCGGCGTGGACGTGGGGATTGAAGCAGAGCAGCGCGGTCCGTGCGCCGCGCCGCTTGGCTTCGGTCAACGCGCCCCGAACGAAGGGCGTGCGGCCGCTGGCGGCAATGCCGACGACGACGTCCTGGTCGGTGATGCCGCGAAACTCGATGGACCGCGCGCCGGCGGCGGGATCGTCCTCGGCGCCCTCCACGGCGCGCCAGATGGCGTCGCGGCCGCCGGCGATGATTCCTTGGACGAGCTCGGGTGGAGTCCGAAAGGTCGGCGGACATTCACTGGCGTCCAGGATGCCGAGGCGTCCGCTGGTACCGGCTCCGACGTAGAACAGGCGGCCCCCCTTCTCGAAGGCGCGGGCGATCCAGCCCACGACCTTCGCGATGGATTGCTTCTCCGCTCGCAACGCCGCCGTGATGCGCGCGTCTTCGCGGAGGAACAGTTCGACGGCCTCGTCGAGCGGCATCTGGTCCAAGTGCATCGAGGCCGGATGACGGAGCTCGGTCGGCGACAAGGCCGGCAGCAGGGGAACCGCTCTCGTCTTTGAGCGCGGCAGGACAGCGGGTTTGCGCCTGTCGGGGAAAGGTGGAGCGGGCTGCGGTGGGACTTGGTCACGCACGGCGGCTTCCGCCATCGCCACCGAGCCCCAGACCGCCGGCCGCTCCAGCCGCGTCACGACCGCGTTGGGGCGCGCTTTGCGGATGGCGCCGGCCACGGCCCGCGCAAACGAGTCGGCTTTCAGGAGAACGCTTCCGGCAAAGACGAATTGAACGCGCTGGCTTTTGCTGGCCAACCGCTTCGCCACGATCAAGGCGTCGCCGGCGAGTTGACCCGCTGCGGTCCGGACAATGGTTCTGGCCAAACGGTCACCGGCTGCGGCGGATTGGAAGAGCACGGTCGCCAACTGGGCGACATCCTTCTTCTCCGCCGCCTGGGCCCAGCCGATGAGTTCGTTCGGCTCGTTCAGTTGCAGGGCCGTGAGAATGCCACGACCGAGCGCGCCCCACTTGCGGTGGCGATCCCAGGCGTGGACCGCCTGTTGCAGGGCCGTTTGCCCGAGCGAATAGCCGCTGCCTTCGTCGCCGAGATGATGGCCCCAACCGCCGACCCTCTCGGACTGTCCGTCCGTATCCCGGGCGAAGCAGCACGAGCCGGTGCCGCTCAGCACCAGAATGTGGGCGGTGGCGGGGTGCTTGGGCCGGGGCGCGGCGCTGAGGGCGATGTCGAGATCGTTGCCGACCCGGATGGTGGCGGTCTTCCAGACCCGGGCGGCGATTCGGGCGACCCGGGCCTGATCGGCGGTGGTGCGGGCACCGGCCATGCCGAAGCCGATGGCGGCAGGCGTCGGGAGCCCTGCGATGGCCGCTTGGATCTGGCGGCACAAAGACTCCAACGCCGGGTCGTCCAGGAGCCGGACGTTCCCGGGGCCGAACTGACCCTCGAAAATGGGTTGTCCATTGCCCACGAAGAGCGCGGTGGTGCGGGTTCCGCCGCCTTCGACGCCGAGAAAATAGGGTGATCCGGTCATGGAATTGCCGGGGTCGATACTTCACCCGGTGCGGTGATTTTGGAGGACCGCCGCTCAGGAAGCCAGCCACTGAGATGGGTGGTTGGACAAGGTCCGATGCTCGGGTGACGAAAGACGCGAAGAGCCCTCGTCTCGACCGGGGAATTCTCCGTTGACGCTTTTGCGCTGCTATCGTCTACACTTCATGGCGCTCGGGAGCTGTTTCCGGGCTTTTTGAACCTGACCTTGAACTATGCCCATTAAAGTCGCCATCAACGGTTTTGGCCGCATCGGCCGTCTCGTTTTCCGTGCCCTCGTCGAACAGGGCCTCGTCGGCCAGGACATCGAAGTCGTCGCCGTCGGCGACATCGTGCCCGCCGACAATCTGGCCTACCTGCTGAAATACGACTCCACCCAGGGTCGTTTCAGCGGCACCGTCAGCTCCAAGAAATCCTCCGCCGACAAGGCCGAGGACGACGTGCTCGTGGTCAACGGCAAGGACATCCACGTCGTCTCCGCGAGGACCCCGGCCGAGCTGCCCTGGGCGAAGTTCGGCGTCGACATCGTCATCGAATCGACCGGCCTCTTCACCGAAGCCGAGAAGGCCAAGGGCCACATCACCGCCGGCGCCAAGAAGGTCATCATCTCCGCCCCGGCCAAAGGCGAGGACATCACCATCGTCATGGGCGTGAACGACGACAAATACGACGCGTCGAAGCACAACATCATCTCCAACGCCTCCTGCACCACGAACTGCCTTGCGCCCGTCGTGCATGTCCTGCTGAAAGAAGGCTTCGGCGTCGAAGAAGGCCTGATGACGACCATCCATTCCTACACCGCCACGCAGAAGACCGTGGACGCCCCGTCCAAGAAGGACTGGAAGGGTGGACGCTCCGCCGCCATCAACATCATCCCGTCCACGACCGGTGCCGCCAAGGCCACCGCGCTCGTGCTCCCCGAGGTCAAAGGCAAGCTCACCGGCATGTCGTTCCGAGTGCCGACCCCGACGGTCTCCGTGGTGGATCTCACCGTGAAGACGGTGAAGGAGACCAGCTACGCCGAGATCTCCGCCGCGATGAAGAAGGCCAGCGAGACCTACCTGAAGGGCATCCTCGCCTACACCACCGACGAGGTGGCTTCGACCGACTTCATCCACGACAACCACTCCTCGATCTTCGACGCCGGCTCCGGCATCGAGCTTAACTCGAGGTTCTTCAAGCTCGTCAGCTGGTATGACAACGAGTGGGGCTACAGCAACCGTGTCGGCGACCTGCTCAAGCTCATCATCGCGAAGGGCCTGTAAGCCGGCATCCGGCGAACGCAAAGACGGCGGCTCCGGGAACGGAGCCGCCGTTTTTCTCGGTGGGGTCGATTAAAACGCTGAGGTCTACAGCAATGAGGTCGCGCCGGTCAGGGCGAGTTCCTCGGAGTCGGAGGAGAGCGAGGGCTCGAAACGCATCTTGGCGGAGCCGGGCGCGATGGCGACGCGGCGGAGGGCGGATTCGAGCTGGTCGATCTTGATGGGTTTGGCGAGGTAGTCGTTCATGCCGGCCTCGAAGCAGGCTTCGCGGATGCTGTCCAGAGCGTGGGCGGTGAGTGCGATGATCCATGGAACGAGGGAGCTGCCCGGTATCTCGCGGATCTGCCGGGTGGCGTCGCAGCCGTTGAGGTTCGGCATTTCCACATCCATCAGGACGACGTCGTAGGCCCGTTCTTGGAGGGCCCGGACGGCTTGGGCGCCGTCGGCGACGAAATCGGCGGTGTAGCCGAGCTTTTCGAGGAAGCAGCGGGCCACCTTCTGATTCACCGGATTGTCCTCGGCGACGAGGATGGAGAACGGGAGTTCGGCGGCAAGGCCGGAGCGGCACACCACGCTGGAGCAGACCGGGGTGGTGCTGCGCGATGGACAGTCCGCGAGGGGGACGGGCCAGAACTGTCCAAGGGCGGCTTGCAGGGTTCCGGCCTTGAATGGCTTGAGGATGATTTCGGCCCGGCCCAGTTCGCGCACCTGGCCCTCGATCCCGTCGAGCCGATTGGAGGAGGCGATGAGCATGGGCACGGCGGAAGTCGAT
This sequence comes from Verrucomicrobiota bacterium, assembly GCA_038209745.1. Lineage (GTDB taxonomy): Bacteria > Verrucomicrobiota > Verrucomicrobiia > Limisphaerales > CANJSG01 > CANJSG01. Next base: position 29,692 of record JBBQXJ010000013.1, on the reverse strand, counting down.
TCGGCCCTGCGGAGAGCCTGGGCCAGGAGGAGGGACTCGCCGGTGCCGCGCGGGAGGTCGATCAGCACAAGGTCCGGAGCGGGATGGTCCGCGAGCCACGCCTGGGCGGATGCGCGGTCGGGCGCGGCGTGGAATTCGATGCCCCATCTGGTGGCGTGTTTCCGGAGCACTTCCTGGGAGGTCCTGTTGGGTTGGACGCTGAGGATGCGGCATCCGCTGAACTCAGGAACGGTGCCGCTCCATGTGGCGCGGTTCTCGGGTTGGTCGACCGCGGCCCGGAGGGTGAAGTGGAAAACAGAGCCCAGACCGTGCTCGCTCTCGACCCACATGCGGCCGCCCATCATCTCGCAAAGGCGCTGGCTGATGGCGAGCCCGAGGCCGGTGCCGCCGAACTGGCGGGTGGTGGAAGAGTCGGCTTGTTGGAAGTTCTGCAAGAGAAGGTGGCGCTTGCTTTCGGGGATGCCGATGCCGGTGTCGCGGATGGAAAAGTGCCACAGGGGATCGGCGGAATCCTGAGTGTCAGCGGGGCCGACGGTGACGACGACCTCGCCCAGAGCCGTGAATTTCAGGGCGTTGCCGACGAGGTTGATGAGGATCTGCCGGAGCCGGGTGACGTCGGCGAGAACGGTTCGCGGAAGACCGGCGGAGAAATCACAGACCAGGTCGAGCTTCTTCTCGACGGCCTTGGGCAGGAGAAGGTCGAGGCAGTCCTCCACGCAGCCGCGAAGGTCCAAAGAAGTCTTCTCCAGCGTCATTTTTCCGGATTCGATCTTCGAGAAGTCGAGGATGTCGTCGATGACTACGAGGAGGGTTTCGCCCGAGCTCCGGATGGTCTCTACGTAGCCCGCCTGTTCCTCATCCAACGAGGTCTCCCGGAGGAGGCTGGTCATGCCGATGACGCCGTTCATCGGAGTGCGGATCTCGCGGCTCATGGTGGCGAGGAACTCGGCTTTGGCGCGTCCGGCCGCGTCGGCCGCGACGGCGAGGAAATTGGCGCGACCGATGGCCTCCCAGGTCTGCTTGTTGGTCTCCGCCAGATCGCGGTTCAGATTGCGGATCTGCTGCTGGACGCGCCGGTGTTCGGAGATGTCGGTCATCGAGACGACAAAGAACTGGCCCGAGCCGGAGGCGATCGGCCGGAGGCTGGCCTGGACGAAGGTCTCCGCTCCCGCGGGGTCTATGCAGCACAGATTGCAGTCCTCGCCCAGAGTCACGACGGTGTTTTTTTCAAGGCATTGAGCCGCGATTTCGTTCCAAGCGGTTTGGCACTGGGCGGGGAAAACGGAGCGGAGGAAGGCTCCGAGAAGCTGTTCGCGCGTGCGGGCCGCGAGCTTTGCGGCGGCGCGGTTCAGGCGGACGATGGCGCCGGCGCGATCGGTGACGAAGAGCGCGGTGGGCGCGTCGTCAAAGATCTCCCGGAGCAGACTGTCATCGGGCCTGGCCGCGCAGCCGGGAGCGGCTCCCGTGTCGTGTACAGATTGATGGCTCATGGTGGCGTGCTTTTCTGAAGCATGGACCTGAGCCTGTATCGTCACCCGGCGGCGCTGCCTTGAGCAGTGGAAGTCGGAATCCGCGCTCGGGCGGGGCGTCGTCCCACTCGCGCGCCCCATTGGCACAGGTGTGCGGTGGAGAGGTTTTTTGGCCTGCGGACAGCGCGAAATTCACCGGCTTCGGTTGGGGGAGCGGCCGACCCGCGCAAGCTTCAGGCAGCGAGGGCCGTCGACAGCCCGTTGCAGGCGGATTCCCATTCGGAATGCATCTTGGGAAGGCGGACGTGGATTTCGGCCAGTTCCCGGTTCAGCTGCGAGGCGCCGCCCCCGGGTTCGTAGGTCGCGGGACGTTCGAGCAGGGCGACGATCTCCTTGTTGCGGGCCTCCATCTTGGAGATGGCGGCTTCGAGGTCGCGGACCCGTTTCTCGAGGTTCTTCTTCGCGTCGGACTTGGCTTGTCTCTGGGCAGCTTCCTGGCGTTTCTGCTCCTTGCGGTCGATCTTCGGCTCGGGGGCGGCGGCCTTGTCCTGGGCGCCGGGTTGGGAGTGGGTCGGCTTGGCTCCGGCGGTCAGGCCCGCGCGTTCCCCCACGGCGGTCTTGTCCAGATAGTATTGGTATCCGCCCGGGAAGGCCTTCAGCTGTCCGGCCCGCACGTGGATGACGTGATCGGCGAGGGCTCGGATGAAATAAACGTCGTGGCTGATGAAGATGAGCGTTCCTTCGAACTGCTTCAGTGCCTCGCTCAAGGCGTCGATGCTGGGCATGTCGAGGTGGGTGGTGGGCTCGTCCATCAACAGAAGGTTGGGCGGATCGAGCAGCAGTTTCACGAGCGCGAGGCGGCTCTTCTCTCCGCCGCTCAGCACGGTGACCTTCTTGAAGACATCCTCGCCCCGGAAGAGAAAGCTGCCGAGCAGAGTCCGCACCTGCTGCTCCGTCACCCGGGCCGGGGTGTCGAGCGCCTCTTCCAGCACGCTGCGTCCGGCCTGGAGCATCTCGATGCGATACTGGGAGTAGTAGCCGGCCTTTACGTTGTGCCCGAGGGTGCGTACTCCGGCCTGCGGCTTCAGGACGTCGGCCAACAGTTTGAGCAGGGTGGATTTGCCCGCGCCGTTGGGGCCCACGAGGACGATGCGCTGGCCGCGTTCGCACTCGAAGTCGATGCCGTCGTAGACCTTGTTCACGCCGTAGGCGTGGTGGATGCCCTCAAGCTTGATGACGCGCTGGCCGCTGCGTTGGGGTTGGGGAAAGCGGAAGCCGACGGTGGGGCCGTCGCTTTCGGGCGGCGCGATCATTTCTTCGCGCAGACGGTCTATCTGTTTCAGCTTGCTCTGGGCCTGCGTGGCCTTGGAGCTCTTGGCACCGAAGCGGTCCACGAACTCCTGCAATTGGTCGATCTTGCGCTGGGTGTTCGTGGCCGCGGCGATCATCTGGATCTCGTTGGCCGCTCGCTGAACGAGGTAGGAATCGTAGTTGCCGGTGTAGCGGAAAAGGCGGCTGTGACGGATCTCGACCGTGTGGGTCGTGAGATGGTTCAGGAACTCGCGATCATGCGAGATCATGAGGATGGCGCCCGGATACGCCTCCAAATACCCTTGGAACCAGAGGAGCGCATCCAGATCGAGGTGGTTCGTCGGCTCGTCCAACATCAACAGGTCCGGCTCGTAGACCAGGAGCCGGGCCAGGTGCGCGCGCATGACCCAGCCGCCGCTCATCTCGCGGGCGGGCCGGTCAAAATCGGTCTCGCGGAAGCTCAGACCGGAGAGGATGCGCTTGGCCTTGGCCTCCAACGCGCCGTCTCCCTCGCTGTGTTGGGTGGCGATTTCGAGGACGGTTTCATCGCCGGCCGGCGTGCTCTCCTGGGGCAGGAAGCCAAGGGTGGTGCCGCGGATGAGCGTCACCTGGCCCTCGTCGGGCGATTCCTCGCCGAGGATGATCTTGAACAGGGTCGACTTGCCCGCGCCATTTGGCCCCACGAGACCGACGCGGTTGCCGTTGGAAATGGACAGGGTGGCGTCCTCGAAGAGGGTCCGCCCGGCGAAGGTCTTGCTCAGTCCCGAAAACGTCAGCATTAGCGGGGCATCAAAGCGGATGGGCCGGAATTCGTCGAGATGGGAATTCTGCCGATGGAGAGGGAATCCTGTCGCGTCGTAGGGAGCCGGAGTGCTGAGGGTCCGGACTGCCCATATTGGCATCCGGACGTCTCTCCCCAGCACCCCGCCTCGCCTCCTTGGCGTTTTTGCGATTGTCCCGGCACGACGCGAACCCGGAGGCTCAGTTGTCCCAGAGACGCACGCGGAAATACTCCTGGTCGCCGACGGCTGCGCCGGTGACCGATTCTTCGCCTCCGGGCCCGGGCGAACCATCGTTGCCCGGGGCGTTCCACACCGTCCATGCGGTTAGATTGGTCGAGACCTCGATTTGAAAGGATCGGTTCGTCGGCAGGTCGAAGGCCAGCGACACGATGCCGCCGGTGAGCCCCAAGGACGGGGCAAAGCGGCTGGTTGCCAGCTTGGGATTTGTTCCGGTGAGGAACTCCTCCTGGTTGGTCTGAAGATCGTGGTCCGGGTCTTCGCCGGCGGCGGCGTCGGGATTTTCCGAACTGCCGAAGGTGCTCGTCTGCCATTGGGCAAAGGACTGGCGGGCCGGCAGCGAATCGGTGATCCACCGGGCGAGCAGCGCCAAATTGGCGGCATCGACCTCCGAAGTCGCCAACGGCGGCATGCGGGTGAAGCCTTTGGTGGCGCCGGCGCGGTGGTAGACGATGGAGTGCAGAACATCGCCCGGAACGATGAGCTTGTTGGCCGGGTCTCCTCCGTTGTTGTTGGCGGATCCATTGACCAGACCGGTGGCGTCGAGCGTGAGTTCGGGGCGGCCACCCCAGGCGGTCGGGGCCGTGCCGCCGGCCTGGTGGCAGTAGGCGCAGTTCACCGCCAGATAGGATCGGACGCGGGCTTCGAGGGAGACCGAGTCGTCGATCGGTGGGTGGTGGCGCGGCAGCGTGTTCACCGGATCCGGCTGGTTGGCGAGGTAGCCGGCGGCGCGGAGCAGGTCCAGTTGGTTGCCGGCGAAGCCGTGGACCACGTTGGTCCGGTTGAGCTGGCGGGTGTTGAACGAAAGAGAATAGCCGGCCTGCGGCGTGTGGCAGACGAGGCATTCTGCGCGGCTCGGGACATGCCAGTTCTGTTCCGCCACGATACCCGCATTGGTGACGTTCAACGCGAAGTCCACGCCTTCATCCGGGGCCAGCGTCGCTTCGGTGCCGGTGGCGTTCCAGAGGTAGCTGACTCCGTAGGCACCGGAGGCGTTCTTCACGATCAAACGGGTTTCGATGCGTTTCTTGGTCGCGGGATTGCCGCGGTCCATTTCGAGGTCGAAGTGTTTCACCCAGACCATTCCCGCCGGATAGGTCCAAGGTTCGTCGCGCGACCAGGTGAGGGTGTTGGTCGCATCGGGAACGATGAACCAGCGGCGTTTGATCGCGTGGTCGCTCCAGAAGGCGAGGTTCGGCTCGTAAGGCAGGAGACCGGGATTGGGCGAGAGATCCGCCAGGTCGGCGAACAGTCCGGTGTCGGAGAGCGTGGCGGGGAAGCTGCCGGCGGGGGTGCTGGAGACCAGGCGAAGGATGCGGCCGCCGTCGATGTCCGCCAGCAGCAGGTCGCCGTTGGACGGGTCTTCGCCGAAGCCGACGATGCCGCCTTCCCCTGTGATGCGCACCACTGAGACGGTCGTATTGGTGCGGCGCAGCGACCAGATATTGCCGGACACGTAGTCGGCGAAGACGTAGGCACCGACGAGACTGGAGATGCGGGTGCCGCGATAGATCCGTCCGCCGGTGATGGAATTCCCCTGAAGGGCTCCCGAACCGTGGTTGTATTCGTAGATCGGATCGATGGAGGTGAACCCAGCGGTCGGGCTCTTGGGGCCGGCGTGTTTGCCCTCGCGATAGGCCCAGCCGTAGTTGCCGCCCTTGGTGACGAGGTCCACTTCTTCGTAGCGGTCCTGGCCTACGTCGCCCACCCACAGATCGCCGTTGGCTTCGTCGAAGGAGAATCTCCAGGGATTGCGCAGCCCGACCGCCCAGAACTCCGTCCGAACCGACGACGGATTTAAGGAGATCCCGTTGAAGCGGGTCGCGCCGACGAACGGGTTGTCCGAGGGGATCGCGTAGCGGGCGACACCGGCATCGCGGATCACGGCGGCGTGGGTGTTCGGGTCCAGGCTGCCCGGCTTCTTGTCGACATCGATCCGCAGCAGCCCGGAGAAGAAGTCGCCGTTGATCTTCTGGCTGTTGTTGTATTGGTCGTTGCCGCCGCCTTCGTCTCCCAGCGCGACATAGAGATAGCCGTCGGGGCCGAAGTGCAGATCGCCGCCATTGTGGTTGCCGGCCTGGTCGAACTGCTCGATCAGGACGAGCTCGCTCGTGGTGTCGGCGGCGTTCGTATTGGCGGTTTGGACGCTGAACCGGGACAGGCGCTCATAGGTCGAGCCGCTCCGGGTCACGGAGTAGAAGAGGTAGAAAAAGCCGTTGGTCGCGTAACCCGGATGGAAGGCCAATCCGAGCAGGCCTTGTTCGCTCCCGGTGCTGATGGCCTCGCCCCGCGAACTCAGCAGCGCAGGCAGGTTGAAGAAGACGCTGGAGGATGCGGGACCGGCCGCGAGGTTTGGAACCACGCGGAGCAGGCCACCCTTTTGGCAGACGAAGATCCTGTTGGTTTCGCCCGGCGGAGTCGCGATGCAGAGCGGCTGGGAGAACCCCGTGAAGGCGGTCTGGAGCTGGATCGCGGTTGGTGGCGGATTCGCCGGAACATTGAGCGTGTTGTTGGTCAGCCGGAGCGTGTCGGCAAAAAGAACCGTCACCGTGGCCGGTTCCGAAGTTCCGCCCGGCCCGGCGACCTTGTAGGTGAACGTGTCCGAAGAATCGGCGCCGCCCGTGTGCGCATAGAGAACGCGCCCGGAGGTTTGGGCTGTGGCGGTTCCGTGGAGCGGTGGTTGCGCGACCGTGACCGTGCCCGGGTCAATCGCACCGGAATCATTCGCCAAGACCGGGATCAACGCCTTCTGGCCACGGTGCATCGAGTAGGTGTCCGGTACCGCGGTCGGCTCGCCAAAATTGGCGTCCGGTCCCGCCGCGTAACTGGCGAGAATCTGCTGCTCGGACAACGCCTCGTCGTAGATCCGGACCTCGTTGAGCGCCACGTTGGCGTTCGAGTCACCGCTCCACTGTGAACGGCCCAGCCAATTGTTCACGTCGTTCAACGCGGCGAGATGGAACCCCAGATCGACGGAGGAAACGAAGGCGCCGTCCCGATACCAGCGCAGTTGGCCGCCCGTTGCTCCGAAAGTCCCGGCCCGGTCGTCGAACACGAGCACGTAGTGATACTGGGTGCCGGCCACGGTGGGGAGATCGGTGTCGCCGACGATGGAAGTTCCGCCATCGAGCCGGCCTTCCAGTCGTTGTTCGCCGAGGCTCGCACCGCGCGAGAGCGCCAGCATGAGATTGTCCGAGGACGACGTGCCACCGGGCGTGATCGTCCCGTTTCCGGTGACTTCACCCGCTGCTCCGCCGCCCAATCCCGCGATGTCCATGTTCCCGAAGTCGATCAGGCGCTGCCACGTTTGGAAGGAAAGCGGCGTGGCCCAGATCTCGATGGTCAGATTCGCTTTGGAAGAGACGAGGCCGTTCGGCAGATCCACGTAGGCCGAGATCGCGCTCTGGCCCACGTCGCCCGTCGTATTCCCCGGAAGGGTGATCGAGACGCCGTTGCCGGAGGCGCCGAGGCCTTGAACCAGCGCGGAAGCCCCATTGACCGAGTCGGCGAAGACCGTTCCGTTCGTGATCGCTCCGCTTGCGCCCGCGAACGACCAGCGATTGACCAAAGCGGCAGAGGATACGGTCGACGAGAGAATCAGCACCGAAACCACCAACCCGCTCCTCATCAAATGGATCAACGCCCGAGCCAGTTTGGGCAGCGAGGGTGATCGGGGATTCATACGACTTCAGGGGTGTTGGCACTGTGTATACAAGGCACATTCCAGTTTTCGAGCTCCATTTTGTAGTAAGACCTGAAAATTGCTTGGCGTAGCGCGGACGCACGGCTGGAACGAGGGCTGTAGACCACGGCAAGCGGTTGCCTGACTGGATAGGTGGACTGAACCGAGGAGTCATCGGACCGAAGAGCGAGATGAACCGAGAACGAGGGGCTTCACTTTTGGAGGCGCCTCAACTTCCGGCTAGTCCCGGAGCAAGGCTTCCGCGTGCTGGCGGGCGGCGTCGCTCTGGCCGCCCAGCATGCGGGCCAGTTCAGTGACGCGATCCGTGGGGGTCAATTGCTGGATCTCCGAGATCGTGCGGCCATCTTTGACCGACTTGCTGACGACGTAGTGGGCGTTGGCGGCGGCGGCCACGGCAGGAAGATGCGTGATGCAGAGCACCTGTCGGCGATCCGCGATCTGCCGCATTTTCTGCCCGACGACGGTCGCCGTTTCTCCGCCGACGTTCGCGTCGACTTCATCGAAAACCAGCACCGGGATGGAGTCCTGCGCAGCGAGCACCGTCTTCAGGGCCAACATGACGCGAGCCATTTCCCCGGACGAAGCGATGGCCCGGAGCGGCCGCGGTGGTTCGCCCGGATTCGGGGCAAACTGGAACTCGACGACGTCCAAACCAGAACCCGACGCCGGGCCCGTTTCGCCCAGCGGATGGCTCGTCAGGGCGATGTCGAAGTGGCTTTGTTTGAAGCCCAGGTCGGAAAGTTGGCGGACAGCGGCTTTGGACAGTTTGGGGATGATCTTGCGGCGCTCGACCGAGAGAGATTGGCCCAGGGCGGTAAGTTCTTTCCGCAGCCGCTGGATTTCGGAATTGAGCCGCGCCAGCTCGCCGTCGCGTTGTTCCAACGACTCCAATTTGGCGGCGGCTTCTTCGCCGAACGCGATGACGTCGTCGAGCGATCCGCCGTATTTGCGCTTCAAGGTCTGGACGAGATTCATCCGTTCCTCCAGCGCCGCCAGCCGCTCCGGATCGACGTCCACCTTGTCCGCGTAGCCGCGCAGGTCGCCCTGTAGATCCTGGAGCGACGAGGAGATTTGTTCGTGGGTTTCGACGAGGGTTTCCGCGCCCGGATCGACTCGTCGCAGTTCGGTCAATTGCCGGCCGAGCGCGCCCATCATCGCCGTGATGGCGGAATCGTCTTCGCTCAGGACACCCAGAGCGCCCTGGCAAAGCTGGAGGATCTTCGCGGCGTTGCTCGCGCGGTTGTAGTCCTCGGTCAGGGTCTCTTCCTCGGCGGGTTGGAGGCGGGCGTTGGTGATCTCGTGGACCTGGAACCGGAGCAGGTCGATCTGCTTGGCGTAGGTCGTTTCGTCGACGATCAAGCCCGACTTCTCGCTCTCGACCGAGGCGAGCTTGGCGGCGGAGGCGGCGAAGTCGTCGCGCAATCCTTCCAGATCGCCGAAAGCGTCGAGGATCTCCAGTTGCTTCGAGGGATGCAGCAGCGACTGGTGGTCGTGCGGGCCGTGCATGTCGACCAACGCCTCGCCGAGTCTGGCCAGGGTGGCCAGGGTCGTGGGCGAGCCGTTGACGAACTGCCGGTTGGTGCCGGCGGCGGTGAAGGTGCGCTTCAGGACGAGTTGGTCGTCTTCCACGGATTCGAGCCCGTTCTCGTCCAGGAACGCGCTGAGGGAAAATTTCAGGTCCTCGACGTCGAAGATCGCCTCGACCGAACACGCGTCCGCGCCGGAGCGGATCAAATTGCGGTCGGCTCGTTCGCCGAGGATGAGGCTGAGCGCGCCGATGATGACGGACTTGCCCGCGCCGGTCTCGCCGGTGATCGCGTTGTAGCCCGGCTGGAGTTCCAGCGTCAGGTCCGCGACGAGCGCGAGGTTCTTGATGCGAAGCGTGGTGAGCATCGGCGTCGGCGGAGTGTTGGCGGGAGCCCAACGGGTTTCAAGCGGGGGAATGAAAATGGCGGCAGACAATCGTCCTTCGCCAGGTCGCGATAGAGGCGGATGTCCCCTCAGAACCGCGTCAGCTTCTCCAGCTCGGCCACGCGCTTCTCGATGTCGCCGCGCGTCGCCACCGTGGTCTTCTTCAGGCCGAAGCCTTCGCAGCAGAAGGACGCCGTCACGCTGCCGTAGACCATCGCCTTGCGGATGTTCTGCTCGATCGAGCCCTTGGCGGTGGAGAGATAGCCCATCATGCCGCCCACGAAGCTGTCGCCCGCTCCGGTCGGATCCACGACCTTGTGGAGCGGATACGCCGGGCAGATGAAGCAGCCCTTGGGTCCGGACAGGATCGAGCCGTGGGAACCCTTCTTGATGATGACGTATTGGGGGCCCATCCGATGGATCTTCTTCAGCGCGGCGAAGACGTTGTCCTCCTGGGTGAGCTGGTGCGCCTCGCTGTCGTTGAGGACGAAGCCGTCCACCCGCCTGATTAGGCGCACGAGGTCGTCGAGGGCGATGTTCAGCCAGAGATCCATGGTGTCGGCCACGACGAACTTGGGCTTGTCCATCTGGTCGAGCACATGGTGCTGGAGGGAGGGACCGATGTTGGCGAGGAGCACGTATTGGCTCTTCTTGTAGCTTTGGGGGAGGTGCGGGGTGAATTTTTCGAAGACGCCCAGCTCGGTGGTGAGCGTGCGGCGGTTGTTCATGTTCACCTCGTATTCACCGGCCCAATGGAAGGTCTTGCCCGCTTCCCGCTGGAGGCCTTCGAGGTCGATGCCGTGCTTCTGATAGAGCGCGACATACTTCTTGGGGAAATCCTCACCGACCACGCCGACCATCTTGACCGGGGCGAAGAAGCTGGCCGCGACCGCCGCGTGGCTGGCCGAGCCGCCGAGCAGCTTCGGGTTTTCGGACTTGGGGGTCTTGATGGAGTCGAGTGCGGTCGAGCCGACGATGAGAACGCTCATGAAATTTTCGATTTGCGAATGGTGATTGCCGATTTGAACGGGCGGGACGTTAGCCGGTTGAAGGAGCAGGTGGCAAAGAGGAAGAAACCTTTTGAACCGCTAATCTGCGCTGATCGACGCTGATAGAGAGGCCCGTGAGCTGCAGCTTGAAGGACCGTTTTCCTCCGCGTGGATCAGCGCCGATTAGTGGTTTTCCTCCGCGTTCCCTGCTTCAGCCCAGCGCAGACCGCCGGGCAATGGGTCGCAGGCGGTTTCAGGGACTGGTTCCCTCCATCTGCCGTTACTCGTCGTCGGCAGGTGTGGGTCTTGGCCGGGTGAGATACGCGCGGGTAGTCCGCCAGAGCATCGCCACCGAGATCGCGGCCATGAATCCGCCGACGATGAGGGGCAGGAGATTTTCCCGCGAACCCATGGAAATGAGGAAGAGCGAAGCCAGTCCATTGAGTCCGAAGATCAACCAGATGAAAGCCACGACGACGAAACGCCTCGGATGTTCTGCAGCCTGTCGATAGGCGTGGCCCATTGCGAACTGTCTCTCAAGCGGACCGGTGGCGGCGTAGGAGGTGAGCGGTGCTCCGCACTTCGCGCAGAAATGGGCCTCCGGGAGATTTGGGGTCAGGCAACCGAGACACAATGGCGTCTCCGCCTCGGCTGGTGCGTCGGGAAGGTCCGGATTGTTTCGGTCGTTCATCACGTTGATGGATTGTGAATGGGTGGATCGGGCGTCCGGCTTTTTCCAACTGAAAAACAACCATCGGAAGCCGCCGACTCCTCTGATCTTCCGAGCGACATGGCAAGCGAAACCCTAGTGGCCACCCATTGGTTTTAGCAACGGCCGCTTTCCGCCCAGCACAACCCGCCCGGCAGCGGATCGCAGGCGTATTCCAGATGGAGCACCCGTCGGTGAGTTGGGCTGCTGGACGCGGAAGAGGCGTGCAGCAGCAGAGGCTGCATCAGGAGCACGCCGCCGGCTGGGACTTCGCAGACGGTTTCAGGAACCCGTTCGCGCCATTCGGCGATCTGTTTCGCCGAGAGTTTGCCGCCGCGATGGCTGCCGGGCAGGACACGCAATGCGCCGTTGTCCGCCGGGCAATCGTCGAGATGCAGCCGCAGCGTGACCATGCGTTCCAACAGCCAAACCGAAGCGTGGGCGTGGGGGACGCCGTCCTTTACCGACCAAGGTCCGAAGCCTTCCACCTCGCGGCGTTCCGCCACGGCGATGGCGAGGTCCTGGTGCCAGGGAACCTTCCAGTTCGTGTCCGGGGTCTTGTCGAAGAGGATGGCTCGGACGGGGAAGGCCGGAGCCGGGAGAAGGGTGCTCGCCAGATCGTTGAGGATCTTCGAAACGGCCAACTGGCGAACGAGCGTGCTTCGGCCGAGGAGTCCTCGCAGTCCGGCAGACTGTGCCTCTGACAGGATTGCGGTCTCCTGCACGAGCGAGGAGATCCGATCCGGGGCCAAGATTCCGGGAAGGATCGCAAATCCGTTCTTCGCGAAATCGCTTTGGTCCATTGATGTCATGCTTGGAATAACGCTGATGTCGTGAAACCGGGAGAACCGTCCATAGCGCTGGAGGCGCGGTAGAGAGTAGACCACAGCGTCAGCTGTGGGTGTCGGTTCGGTCAGGAACAGAGCCCCGACAGGGGCGGAAGAATCCCTCTTTCGCCCCTGCCGGGGCTTTTGTCGGTTTGGCCATCAACCCACAGCTCACGCTGTGGGCTACGGTCTGCCGCTGCTCCGCAGCTTTGGAGCGGTGCGGCCATGCGCCTACTCCGGTAGATTGGCGTAGTAGGACTGCGCGATGGATTCCGGAATACCGGCTTCGATGAGGAGCTTGATCTGCTTCTCAACGAAAGCGGGCCAGTCGGCGGTGCGGATGAATTGGTGATGCCCTGCGACGAACAACACCTCTCGTCCGAACGGCTGGGTGAGACGGGCGAAGCCGTGGCAGTGGTCGCCCGGTGTCGGCAGCTTGTCGAAGAGGATGGCGGTCTCCGGGTTCGAATCCTCTCGCAATCCCTGCACGTAGATCCTTCCACACTCCGCCTCGTCGAGGTTGGCGCCGCTCGTCTTGGCTTTCTTCAACGCATCGCTCGAGAACCCGGGACCTGTCAGGCAGTAGAAATAGAATGTGTCGTCGTCCGCGAGAAGAAGCAGGGCGTCTCCGTAGCCGTTGGTATGGACGGGAAAGGCTCCGCCGTGATCATTCGCGTAAAAACTGAATGGCGATCCGGCCTGTGCAATGCAATAGGCGTGGCTCCAGAACGACTCGTTGAAGACCCGGGGATTGGCGCGGACATACCAAACGCAGCCTCCGATTAGGAGCACCAGCGCGAGGCCCGTCGTCTTGAGCTTGGAAATGCGTTTGGTTTTCATGCACTCGCGCTGGTCCTACTTCAGCCCCAATTACTTCAGCCCCAATACATCCTGCATGGAGTAGATGCCGGGGGCCTTGCCGACGACCCAGCCGGAGGCGCGGAGGGCGCCTTGGGCGAAGGTGTCGCGGCTGCTGGCTTTGTGGGTGAGTTCCACGCGTTCGCCCTGGGCGGCGAACATCACGGTGTGGTCGCCCACCACGTCGCCGCCGCGCAGGGCGTGGATGCCGATCTCGGAGGCGGTGCGTTCGCCGGTGATGCCTTTGCGTCCGTGGCGGAGCTGTTCTTCCAACTGGACCTGGCGGACATCGGCCAGGATCTCCAGCAGGGTGGTCGCGGTGCCGCTGGGCGCGTCCTTCTTCATCCGGTGGTGCATCTCCACGACTTCGAGATCGAAGGAGGGCCCGAGGATTTCGGCGGCCTTGCGGGTGAGCCAGAAGAGCGTGTTGACGCCGGTGGAGTAGTTCGAGGCCCAGACGATGGGGATCTTCGATTGATGATTTTTGATCTCAGATTTCTCGGACTCGGAATGGCCCGTGGTGCCGATGACCAGGGCTGTGCCGTGCTGGGCGCAGAGGGCGGCGACGCCGGCGGTGACGTTGTGGAAGCTGAAGTCGATGACCGCGTCGCACTGCGGAATGGCGGCGGCGATGTCGTCGCCCTGATCGACGGCGCCGACGATCTGGAGGTTCGGGTGCTCAGCGGCGCAGGTGATGAGGGCCTGGCCCATGCGGCCTTTGGAGCCGTTGATGAGGATCTTGGTCATGATGGGCCGGAGTGTGGGCGGGACGATTGGCTGCGGGGAAGTCCGGAGTGGGAGGGATGGAGACTGGTTCCGGAGAGCTGAACATCGAACATCGAACATCGAGCGTCCAATGAAGCAGGTCAGGGCTTCCAGTCTGTCCGCGAAGTCGGGAGGGCACCTTCTGCCACGGTGTCGAACGCGGAGAGGAACCGGAAACGGTGCTTCGCTGGTTTCCTCCGGGTGCTTGGGCTGCGCGGCGACGCAGCCCCATCCGTCAGGCCGGAAGCCCACACGGCCTCCAGGTCATCGTTCCGGATCAATACCGCGTGATGGTCTCGCCGAGATTCAGGATCACGCGGGTGACGGAGGTCCAAGCGGCCTGTTCGGTCGGCGGCACATCGGTGGGTGTTGGGCTCTCACCGACTTTGATCAGTTTGGCGGCCTCTTCGGGGTTTTCCCGGTAGTAGACGCGCTGGGCTTCGAGCAGGGCCAACAACGAGGGGCGCTCCCGGTTTTTGATGGGCCGGAGGAGGGCTTTCTCGAAGGCGGCGTCGAGGCGGGCGGGGTCGGTTTTGAGGGCGCGGTTTTCCAGGAGGTTCGCCGCGAAGACGCGGGCGGCTTCGACGAAGGCGGGATCGTTGAGCAGGGTCAGGGCTTGCTGCGGAGTGTTCGAGACGCTGCGGTCGACGGTGCATTCCTCGCGGGCCGGGGCGTCGAAATTCGCCATCATCGGATGGAGGAAGGCGCGCTGCCAATGGGTGTAGAGACCGCGGCGATAGAGGAGGTCGCCGTGGCTGGTGGGATAGTCGCGGTCGGGGAACTGGATGTTGGCGTAGTAGCCGGCGGGCTGATACGGGAAGGCGCTGGGGCCGCCGATCTCGGGGTTGAGCAGCCCGGCGATGGAGAGGGCGTTGTCGCGGACGAATTCGGCCTCCAAACGCCGGGCGTTCTGGCGGGCGACCATGCGGTTGTTCGGGTCTTCGTCCAGCAATTCGGGACGCATCTTCGAGCTTTGGCGATAGGCGGTCGAAGAGACCATGAGGCGGACGACGTGCTTCACGTCCCAGCCGCTCTCGATGAACTCGGCCGCGAGCCAATCGAGCAGGTCGGGGTGGGTCGGCGGTTCGCCCTGGGCTCCGAGTTCCTCCAGTTGGTTGGAGAAGCCGGCGCCGTAGAACTGCTTCCAGAGCCGGTTGACGAAGGCGCGGGCGGTGAGCGGATTGTCGCGGGCCACGAGCCACTTTCCGAGATCGAGGCGGGAGAGCCGGCCCTCCGCCGGTTGTTTGGGGCCGGGCAGGAAGTGGGGCGTCGCGGGATTCACGATCGGGCCGGATTCGTCCTGCCAATTGCCTCGGGGAAGGACGTGCGTGACGAAGAGGTTCGTCGTCGCTTGGGAGATGAGCGAATGGGCCGTGCCATTGCGGCAATCCAGCACGCCGAGACGAAGGTTCTTGAGCGCGTCGTAGGCGGGCCGGTCGTAGGCGGTGGCGAGCAGATAGGTCTTGGCCAGCAGCGCGCGTTGGGCGGCGGAGAGGAGCCACGCCGAACGGTTCAAGGCCGACGCGAGTTCCGCGCTGCCGCCGGATTCCAAGGCGTCGTCGTTGGCGAACGGCGTCACGCTGAGACGGAAGCAGCCGATGTCGTCGGACTCGATCCTGACTTCCAGGAGATCGCCTTCCTCCGCCTGGAGCGGCGGATTCGGAAGATACACGGCGGTCTGGTTGGTGGGATCGGCGGCCGTCCTCCATTGGCCGGCGACCCCGGTTTTCTCGTGCCCGTTGAAATAGGTCGGTCGGCTGTCGGTCGCCTGCGCGTCGTAGAAGGACGCGTCCACCGTTTTGCCGTCCTTCTTGCGCAAGGTGGCGGCGAGCTTGATCTCGCCCTGCTTGTGTCCTCCGCGGAACGGCGAGCCGCTGTGGACGTCGGTTTGCAGGAGTTCCAGCCGCAGTCCTGCGACACGTCCCTCCTGCAAGCCAAAGGTCGCGATAACCTTGTCGTTTCCCTTCGGGTTGCCGGTCACCAGAACGGAGCCGTCGGGCTTCACTTCCAGTTTTGCGGGCGAATTCGTGTCGGCCATCCGCACGGCGGGATAGAGGGCGACCTGCCAACCGTCGGTCCATGTCCGCAGAAAGCTGCGGGAACGCTCCAGCCACTTGGCGTAGTCCGCGCGCGCGGTGGCGTTTGTCCTCAGGGACGTCGCCTGGGCGGCGGCAAGATCGGCGATGCGCTGCTGGAGGGTGGCTTCGCGTCGGAGGAGATAGGCGTTGGTGACGAGGATTTCGGGCGGGAAAGGATGGTCGTTGTCCCAGCCCTTGAGATCGGGATTGGGGGTGTAGGTGTAGTCGCTGTAGACGCCCCACTGCTTGATGTCGTCGAAGAACGCGGCCATCGAATAGAAGTCGCGCTGGCTGAAGGGATCGAACTTGTGGTCGTGGCATTCGCAGCAGGCCATCGTGGATCCGAGCCACGCGGTGGAGACGGTGCGGACGCGGTCGGCGGAGTATTTGACGAGGTATTCGCGGGGTTGGGCGCCGCCTTCGCGGGTCATCATGTTCAGCCGGTTGAAGCCCGAGGCGACGCGCTGCTCCGGGGTCGCGTTCGGCAACAGGTCGCCGGCGATCTGTTCGATCGTGAACTGGTCGAAGCGCTTGTTGTGGTTGAAGGAATCGATGACGTAGTCGCGATAGGGAAAGACGTTCTGGTCCTGGTCGCCGTGGTAGCCGACCGTGTCGGCGAAGCGGACGGCGTCGAGCCACGGGACGGCCATGCGTTCGCCGTAGTGCGGGGAGGCGAGGAGCCGATCCACCTGCTTCTGGTAGGCTTGAGGGCTGCGGTCGCGATCGAAGGCGTCCGCCTCGGCGGGTGTGGGCGGCAGCCCGGTCAGATCCAGCGCCAGCCGGCGCAGCAGGGTCCGCCGATCCGCTTCGGGCGAGGGTTGGATCTTGGCCGCTTCCAGCCGCTCGAGGATGAAAAGGTCGATCGGCGTGGTCGCCCAATCCTTGGCGGCGACGGCCGGCACGGAGGGACGAACGACGGGCGTGTAGGACCAGTGCGGTTCATAGGGCGCGCCCTCGGCGATCCAGCGGGTGAGCAGATCCTTCTGGCGGTCCGTCAGTTTCTTGTGCGAGTCCGCCGGCGGCATGAAGTCATCGGGATCGTCCGTGTTGATGCGGTAGACCAGCTCGCTCTTCTTGGTGTCGCCCGGGACGAAAGCCTCCTTGGCCAGGGCGGCGGCGCGGTCGTCGAGGCGCATCTTTCCCTTGCGCTGCTTGGGGTCCGGGCCGTGGCACTGGTAGCAGTTGTCCGAAAGGATGGGGCGGATGTCGCGGTTGAAGCGGACCGCGTCCGAGGCCGCATGGGCGGTGAACGCGAAAGCGGCCAGCAGGATGGTCAGGATGCGCGGACGGAATGGCAGCGGCGAAATCATGGTTTGATGGGGAGATTAGAAGCACTTTTGCATTCGATCCACCAGCCTCCATCCATGGCCGAAAATGGGGGAGAACACGGCTGCGCGTCGTTGGCCCGCTGAACAACCAAGGCCCTTTCACCGGAAGTCCGAGTTTCCGCTGTTGCCTTGTGCGGGGGCGGCTCCCAAGTTTTCACAATGCTCTCCAAGGTCTGTTCTGCCGCTGTGCAGGGCATTGAAGCCTATCCCATCGAGGTCGAAGTCAACGCCGGTTGGGGCGAGACGATCATCGTCATCGTCGGCCTGCCCGATGCTGCGGTGCGCGAGTCCCGCGACCGCGTCTCCACCGCGCTGACCAACTCCGGCTACAAGTTCCCGATGGGCCGCACGACGATCAACCTCGCCCCGGCCGACGTGAAGAAGGAGGGCCCGAGCTTCGACCTGCCCATCGCCATCGGGATGCTCGCGGCCGGCGAACAGATCGACGCCACCCGTCTGGAGCAATTCGCCCTCGTCGGCGAACTCGCGTTGACCGGCGCGGTCCGCCCCGTGAAAGGCGTTCTGCCCATCGCGCTCTCGGCCAAGGCGCAGGGCCTGCGCGGCCTGTTGGTGCCGGCCGAGAATGCGCCGGAGGCCGCCGTGGTCGTCGGGCTCGACGTCATTCCCGTCCGCAATCTCCGTGAGGCCGCGTCCTTCCTCGAAGGCGGGCTGGAGATCGCGCCGACGCGGGTCGACGTGGCCGCGCTCTTCGACCAACCGCTGGAGGAGGAACTCGATTTCCTGGATGTGAAGGGCCAGGAATCCGTCAAGCGCGCCTTGGAGATCGCGGCGGCCGGAGGACACAACGTGCTGCTCATCGGTCCGCCCGGCACCGGCAAGTCGATGCTGGCGAAACGACTGCCCACGATCCTGCCGCCGCTCACGTTGGGAGAGGCGCTGGAGACGACGAAGATCCACAGCATCGCCGGTTCGCTCGGCCCGGGCCAGGCGTTGGTCACGCGTCGTCCGTTTCGTTCGCCCCACCACACGGTCAGCGACGCCGGGTTGCTCGGTGGTGGGGTCCATCCGGCTCCGGGCGAGATCTCCATGGCGCACCACGGGGTGCTGTTTCTGGACGAATTGCCGGAGTTCAAACGCAACGTGCTGGAGACGATGCGGCAGCCTCTGGAGGATGGGACGGTCACCATTTCGCGCGCGGCGGGCACGATGACCTTCCCGTCCGAGTTCATGCTGGTCGCCGCGATGAACCCGACGCCGGACGGCAAGATGCCGCACGAATCGCGCAGTTCGCCGCGTGAGATCCAGAACTACCTCGGTCGCATCTCCGGGCCGTTGCTGGACCGGATCGATCTCCATGTGGAGGTGCCGGCGGTAAAGTTCCAGGACATCGCCTCGGCCAAACCCGGAGAACCTTCCGCCGACATCCGAGCCCGGGTGATCGCGGCGCGGCGGATTCAATTGGAGCGCTTCGCCCAGAGGCCGCGCGTCAGCTGCAACGCCCGCATGTCGAGCAAGGATCTGAAGGTCTGGTGCCGCTTGGACGACGACACGATGGAGCTGCTGAAGATGGCGATGAGCAACTTCAACCTCAGCGCCCGCGCCTACGACCGCATCCTCAAGGTCGCCCGCACCATCGCCGATCTCGCCGGCTGCGAGGCCATCGGTGCCGACCACATCAGCGAAGCCATCCAGTATCGGAGTCTGGACCGCCAGCTGTGGACGTAGGACGGAACGGAGCGCGGACGATCACGTCCGCCAGCCCAGCGGCGATTTTCTGCGGAAGCTCCACGGCGCGGCAGCAGGCCGGTGGTCCGGGTTTCTTGGGCCGACCGGAGGAATCGGACCTTCCTTTGGGTCTCGCGCGGACGTGACCGTGCGCGCTCGCTTCGTCTTGCTCGACTGCGCGAATTTACCGGGAGCCGCCGGGCAACGGTGGAGGAGTCTGGCGAAAGCCGCTGAAGAGCCGCGCTAAGATGCCGGCTCCGTCCTTGTGCTGGCCGATCGCCTGGGTGCGGAAGCCCATCCGCAGGCGACCCGACGCGTAGACAAACCAGGCGATGGCATTGCCGACCGACAGGGCCAGCCAGAAGAGGATGATGGCGACGGCCGACAGGTTTCCACGGAAGGAGAACGGGAGGATGGAGGTGAGCGACATGCCCACGACGAACACGGCCCACGGAATGCCCATCACCCGAGTCACGGTCTTGGTCACCGCCGCGTTGGCCCGGCGATTGGTCAAACCGAGCCACATGGAGAGGGTGACCATCGCGACCAGATCGGTGAGCAAGGCCACGACGCCGGCGATCCAGACGAGCGTGGTGGTCGTGATCTCGTCGCTGGACGTCATGTTCCCCGTAAATTTCAGGTAGAGGAGCAGATCGACGACGAGGACGGCAGCCAGCGGACCCCGGAATTGACGCGTCACCGCGAGCCATTGTCCGCGCAGGATCTCCGGGACGGTCATCGACGTGCAGAGGAGCAGTTCGATGGCGCCGCTGTTGCGGTCCTGGTTGAACTGGCGGCAGGCGGAGGAAGCGACGAGGAACTTGAGCGTCGTGTGCAGCACGAAGGCCGTGAACAGACAAATGCCGGCATCGAGCCAGGCGCGCTTCCAGATCATGAGGCCACCCAGCCAGAGGACTGCGAGCGCTCCGAGGGCGAGCCACGGCATCGCCCGTTGGAAACGGCCCCGTTGGCAGAGCCAGACCACGGGATTGAGGTCGAGCAGATCGCGGCGGGGCGTGTTCAAGCGGAAGGACTCCGTCGGATCGGTGTTGGGGAGACGGGTCGCGGCTGAACCCTTTTTTGCGGGTCCTCCACCCATGGCTTCGCGCTTGAAAACGACAGGCAGGGCGACCGCCGCCAGAACGAGGGAAATCAAGATTTCAGCCCCGGTGGTGAATCCTGAAAGCACGAAGGCATGCCATGCCTCCGGATTGGTGGACTGGCCGGAAAGGGCGACGACGATCGGTGCTCCGGTGCTCAGACCGACGAGCTTCTCCACACTGTCGGTTGAGACGACGTTCAGCTCGTGCAGGACGGCCAGAGCCAAGGGCGGCCCCCCCAGCGAGACCACCATCAGGAGCACCGCCGCACCGAGCGACGTCCGGTCGTCCCGGAACATCACCGAACACAGCAGCCCGAAGGAAAGGGACAAGGCGAGCACGGCCAACAACGCCACCAACAACAGGCCGTAGCTCTTCAGCGTCACGCCGCCCAGCAGGAACGGCAGCGCGAAGAGCGGAAAGACCGCGAGCAGGTTCAGCAGCGCCTGGATGGTGGCCGCTCCGAGCTTGCCCATGGCGATGTCCACCCCGCGCAGATCGGTCAGGAAGAGCAGGCCGAGCGTTCCCTCCCGCTTTTCGACGCTCAGACAGTCGGAGGTCAGCCGCAGGCCGGCGAAGGCGCAGGTGAAGGCGGTGAGCCCGCCGAGCACGTAGAAGAGCGTTTGGCCGATGGTCGCCGGGGATTGGTTGACCGACGCGAGCAGCACCCAGAACACGATGACCGTGAGCACGGCTACCGAGCCTACGCGCCCCCAGTAGGTGCGCGGCTTGCGACCCGCGACCCGCAGCTCACGTTCGATGATCGGCAGGAACCTCATTGCCGGCCGAGTAGAACGGGAGGTCCGGCGGCGGTCCAGCGAAAGGTCGGAGGATTCAAGCAATCAGCACCCGGCCGCCGGCGCGGCCCGTCCGAACGTGTTGACCAAGGTCCGGTAGGTGCCCGACCTGCTCATGGAATGGAGATCGGCCCGTCCACCCATTTTGCGGTCCCGTGCCGTGAGTGCCGCGCCGCGTCTCCGATGGGCGGGAGTCATCTACTGCAGTCCGCTGGAGTTCGAGTTCTTCGTCGATCCCAAGGCAATTCAGCGGGACACGACCCGCCGTTGAGGACGTTTCAGGAATGGATTGGCGGCGAACTCCCGGTCGCCGCTACGGGGCTGTAGCGGCAGACGGGAGTCAGCCGCCAGCATTCACCGACACGGGTTCTCCCGGCATTCCGGGCTGAAACAAGGCATGACGCCCGAGCATGGCGGTGCTTTTGGAGCGCGGCGCGGTCCAAGACGCTTTGCGCCGGTGGCGGCACGTTCGCAAATTCGAAGACTACGAAGCCGATATCGCCGCCATCCGGGTTGACGGGCGGGGTTCCACCCAACAGCTTGCGCTCCAGTTTTGGTCGACCCGATTCCAGCCGCGGCTCCGTCCATCGTGGCCGCCGTCGCCGAGTCTCCCGTCGCGCAGGCCCTGCGTGGACGATTGGAGCGGGGCGGCGTGTTGTCGTTGGTCACGGTGCCGGCGCCGGCGCAACCGTTCTTCGCCGCCGTGGTGCGGCATTGGTTTCCCGACCGGCCAGTGGTCCTGGTGACGGATCTGCTGAAGTCGCAGGAGAGCGCGCAGCTCGATCTGGAAACGTGGATGGGGGGACAGGTGCCCGATGCCCGATGCCCGATGCCCGACGCTGAATCCCCGATGCCGGAGAGCCGTCCGCTCTTTTATCCGGCTTGGGAAGTGTTGCCCCACGAGACGAAACTGGCCCACGCGGACGTGATCAGCGAACGGCTCCAGACGCTGGTGGCGCTTTCCCGATGCCAGATACCCGATGCCGGATCCCGGAAGGCTGGCGCAAAGAAGAAAGCGTCCGGAGGGAAGCCGGGTATCCGGGATCAGGCATCCTGGATCAGGCATCCGCTCATCGTCACCTCCGTCTCCGCGCTTCTCCAAAAGACCCTGCCTCCTGCCGAAGTCGCCTCCCGCACCCGTATGTTGAAGCGCGGGGAAAGGATCGACCCGCTGGACCTGATCGAATGGCTGGAGGACCAGGGCTACGAACCTGAGGCGCAGGTCACGATGAAGGGACACATCGCGTTGCGGGGCGGCATCGTGGACGTGTGGCCTTTGCCGGCGCACTGGCCGGTACGGCTGGAGTTCTTCGGCGACGAACTGGAGTCGCTGCGGGAGTTCGATCCCGTCAGCCAGATTTCGCGGGAACAGATCGAGACGGTGACCGTGCCTCCCGGCGGGGAGCTGGGCTTGATCCGGAAACGCATTCTGGAATCCGGGGAATCCTTCTCTTCCCCGGAAGGAACGGTTCGAGAACGAGGAGGAGAGCGAGAAGGAGAAGGATTGGGACTGGCCACGCTCCTCGACTACCTCCCATCCAACGCGATCTTCCTGCTCAGCGAACCCGAACTGCTGGACCACGCCGCCGATCACTACGCCGCACAGATTCCCGAAGGAGATCCGGCGTTCATGAGCTGGGCCGAGTTCCAGGCGGAACTGATGACGCGGAAGGCGACCGTGGTGTCGTTGACGGAATCACCGGAAAGCAGCCGCCATGGTGACGAGGCGGATTCGGCTGAATCGGAGGACGCCGCCGTCCGCCTCCCGACGTCGGCGGCGACGGACCAATTCGCCTTTGCCACGCTCGATGCCTTCCGCCCGATGGGTGAGCGGCCGCCGGAGCAGCAGATCGCCGAGGCGCAGCGGCGGGAGTTCTTCGCGCAGCTCCATCGCTGGTTGCGCCAAGGCTGGCAGGTCCACGTGTTCTGCAACACAGACGGCGAGCAACAGCGTTTTGGCGAGGTGTGGGAGGAATACGGCCTGGCGAAGAGTCCCGAGTCCGAAGTCCAAGGTCCAAAGTCCAAACCCAAGACAGCCACGAAGTCGAAGAGTCGGCTTGGGAACTTGGACTCGGGACCTCGGACTTCCCTGGGCTCGCTTCGTCGCGGCTTTCTCTTCGAAGCGGCCAAGCTCGTCGTCGTGACCGATGCCGAGATCTTCGGGCGCTACAAGGTCCAGCGGCCGCGACGGCTGAAATCGCCCCACGCGCAGACCACGCGGTCGGCCTTGGACATCAATTTCGCCGATCTGCAGGAGGGTGATTTCGTCGTCCACGTCCAGTGCGGCGTCGCCCGTTATCTCGGGCTGAAGGTCGTCCCGCTCGGCGGTAAAAGGCGGCGTGGCGAAGCGGTGCCGGAGAAGGACGAGGGCCAGGAGTGTCTGACGCTGGAGTTCGCCCCCACCAATGCCGGCGACGAACCGCCGAAGCTCTACGTGCCGGTCAGCGAGGCGCATCTCGTCAGCAAATACGTGGGTGCCGGCAAGGCGCGTCCGCAGCTCAACACCCTGTCGGGCACGCGCTGGGCCAAGGCCAAGAACGACGCGGAGAAGGCGGTGCGCGATCTCGCCGCCGAGTTCCTCCAGATCCAGGCCGCGCGCGAATCGCAGGCCGGCCTGCCGTTCCCGCCCGACGTGCCGTGGCAGCGCGAGTTCGAGGGCAGTTTCCCCTACGAAGAAACGCCCGACCAGATGAAGGCCATCGACGCCACCAAGGCCGACATGGAGAAGCCCAAGCCGATGGACCGCCTGATCTGCGGCGACGTCGGTTTCGGCAAGACCGAGGTCGCCATCCGCGCCGCGTTCAAGGCCGTGATGGGCGGCAAGCAGGTCGCCATCCTCGTGCCCACCACGGTGCTCGCGCAGCAGCATTTCAACGGCTTCCGCGAACGCATGGCGGACTACCCGATCAGCATCGAACTGCTCTCCCGCTTCCGCACGCGCAAGGAGCAGGGGAAGGTGCTGGAAGGCCTCGCGTCCGGCCAGGTGGACATCGTCATCGGCACCCACCGATTGGTGCAGCCGGACATCGTCTTCAAGGATCTCGGCCTCGTGGTGATCGACGAGGAACAGCGTTTCGGCGTGCTGCACAAGGAGCGCTTCAAGCTCATCCGCCGCATGGTCGACGTGCTCACGCTCAGCGCCACGCCCATCCCGCGCACGCTCTATCTCGCCCTCACCGGCGCGCGCGACATGAGCACCATCGAGACGCCGCCGCAGGACCGCTTGCCGGTGGAGACCATCGTCACGCAATACGACGAGCGCCTCATCCGCGACGCCATTCAGCGCGAGCTGAATCGCGGCGGCCAGGTGTTCTACCTCCACAACCGCGTCTTCGACATCGACGCCGTCGCCGCGAAGCTCCAGGCGCTTGTGCCGGAAGCGCGGTTCGCCGTCGGGCACGGCCAGATGAGCTCGGACGATCTGGAGGAAGTGATGACCAAGTTCGTCAACGGCGAGGCCGACGTGCTGCTCTCCACCACGATCATCGAGAGCGGTTTGGACATCCCCAACGCCAATACCATCATCATCGACCGCGCCGACCGCTTCGGCCTGAGCGGCCTCTATCAGCTGCGCGGACGCGTGGGCCGCTACAAGCACCAGGCCTACGCCTACCTGATGCTGCCGCGCCACGCCGGCGTGTTGGCCGACGCGCGTAAACGCCTCAGCGCGTTGAAGCAGTATTCGACTCTCGGCAGCGGCTTCAAAATCGCCATGCGCGACCTCGAGATCCGGGGCGCGGGCAACCTCCTCGGCTCCCAGCAGAGCGGCCACATCACGGCGGTGGGCTTCGAGCTGTATTGCCAATTGCTCGCCCAGAGCATCGCCGTGCTGAAGGGCGAGAAGCCGAAGGCCCGGGTGCAGACGCTGCTGCGGATCGACTTCCTCGCGATGAATCCGGGGGAGGAGGAAACGATCCCAGATCCCGGATCCCGGATCCCGGATAAAAAAACGAAGAAGCCGCTTCCCGACATCCACATCCCGCGCGAGACGGTCACCTACTCAACCCATCCGGCATCCGGGATCCTGGATCCGGCATCGGGCAGCGAGCCTCCGGTATCCGTCCCGAAAGCTCCCGCGTATTTGCCGCTCAGCTTCGTCCCCGAGTCCGCCCAGCGGATCGAGCTGTATCGCAAGCTCGCGCAGGCGGCCGACAAGGCGGCTTTGGAAGCGTTGAAGTCGGAGATCCGCGACCGGTTCGGTCCCGTGCCCCCATCGGCCGAGCTGCTCTACCTGGCCACCGAGCTGAAGCACCTCGCCGCCGAGAAGAACGTGACGATCATCGAGACCAAGGAGGACAAGCTGATGCTGACGCGCCACGGCGACTTCCTCCAGGTCGGCGGCAAGTTCCCCCGCCTGACCAAACCCGATGCGAAGGGGCGGTTGATGGAGATCAAACGGCTCTTGTTGGCGTTGTAGTCGTGGACCGAAGCAGTTTGGATTCCAGCTTCCTTGTGGAGACGAGCAAGGATGTGACGTGAACCCTCCCTCCCCGTTCGGGCAAAACGGGGAGAGAGTCGGAGAGAGGGGCTTCGATGCGGGCAAATGCGTAGAAAACCTCTTCTCCCCAACTCCCTCCTCCGGCTGCGCTCGGAAGAACGGGAGCCGGGTCCGCCCGCGATTCCGGATGTTTCCCAATCGGGACTTCGACCGTCTCAACCAACGCCGACATCTCGCCGATAATGTTCTGATCGCAGTGCCGCTCAATTCCGAGTGGGTTGCTGAAGGTCTCTACCATGAACGTATCAAGCACAGGATGTGGATGTAGCCCGGCTGCCGAGGCGCGGGAAACAAAGGCCCAAACCGAGGCGGAAGCCACCAAGGGCGACAAGCAAGCGGTGCAGAAGCTGGCCCAACAAAAGGCAGCGGAAGAGGCGAAGGGCGTTTCGGACTCTCCCTTCACCGCCGCCGGGCGGCTCGACACCACGGCCTAGCCGGCGGCGTTGAGGTGAAGCCGTTCGAGGCCCTGAAGGGTGGCATCGCCGGGTCTTGGATGACTTGGTTGGCCCGCCTTTCAGGGTTTGTTCGTTTATTCGCGGAGCGGAATGCGGCGCCGTCCTTGCAATCAACTGAGCAGGCACGCTCTGAAATCCCGGTGTGCCATTCTTCGGGTTGGCTTGTCCAATGATCCCAACCCATGACACCGCCACCAAACGCCATCCGTCCGCCCCTTGGACTTGGAACCTTGCGGTTCCGTCGCCGAACGTGGTGCATCATCGCGGTCGTGGCCGTGCTCGTCGGCTGGCTGGGGTGGAGCCGGCTGATGCCGGCCGGGCGGTTGCAGCTCCCGGCGGGTCCGCTGTCGCCGAAGATCAGCCTGGGGAGAAACCACGGGCTGGTGCTCGCGCCGGACGGGAGCCTTTGGTCCTGGGGCGGGGAGGATCTCGGCTGGCCGGCGCTCGGGCGCGGGGACACCAACGGTCGGAACTTCAGTCCGGAACTGGGCCGCGTGGGAAGCGACAAGGACTGGGTCCAGATCTCGGCCGGACAGGACCACAACCTGGCCTTGAAGGCGGACGGTTCACTGTGGGCGTGGGGTGCGAACTACCGGGGGCAATTGGGGAACGGCCAGTTCGGAAGGGCGGGCGGCACTGCGGGACTCGCGATGGAGCACCGTCCGGTTCCCTCCGCACCGGGCCACGACTGGGCTCAGGTGAAAGCGGGATCGGTCTGCAGCTATGCCATCAAGACGGACGGCACCTTGTGGGGCTGGGGCCTGAACAACTTCTGCCAGCTCGGCATCGGCTCGTGGATCGACAGCCCGAAGCCGGTCCAGGTCGGAACCGCGAAGAACTGGACGATGATCCGGGCCGGGGGCGTGAGCGCCGGGGGAATCCAGTCCGACGGCAGTCTCTGGATCTGGGGTGGCAGCCCGAAACTCGGCAACACCAAGCCCCAGAGCCCGGAGAACCTGACGGTGCCGATCCGGGTTTCGTCCGACACGAACTGGGTGGATCTGGCCGTGACTTACGGTCTCTGGGCGGCGGTCAAATCGGACGGCACGCTTTGGGAGTGGGGCCGGGAGGCCGGCCACTTCGGCGGCTCACCCTACGCGAGTCCGCAGATTCCGACCCGGATCGGCGACGGCGCCGACTGGCGCTCGGTTTCCGGGGACAAAGACGGTCTCCTCCTGAGGAAGCGGGACGGCTCCCGGTGGAGGATGAGGCCATGGGCCAATGACGCCGCCGGGGGTGACTTGTCACTGCTGCCGCTGCCGACGAACAGTCTCGGGGGCGACACGGCGTTTGGCGCGTTCGTGGTTCTGACACCCGCCCGGGAGGTTTGGGCGTGGGGCACGGTGCTCGGCGAGCGTTCGTCCAGGGATCAGATATTCTCCGTCATCGGGGGCGGCCTACGCAGTCTGGGGTGGCAAAACCAACTGGATGATCTACAGCCAACCTGGGTCCACCGGGACAAGCCCTGGGCGATCCGGAACCGTCCGCCGAAGGAACCTTGAACGAGCGAGCGCGAAGCACCGCGACGCTTTCCCTCGCGGCCGGCCTGGAGGCGTGCTAGACACCCTGTCATATCGGTATGAATCCCTCCTCCTCCAAAGACGCCACCATGGCGGTGTTCGTCGATCTTGAGAACCTCGCGCTCGGCGCCCAGGACGCCCGTTATCCACGGTTCGACATCCGCAAGGTGTTGGAACGGCTCCTCCTCAAGGGCCACATCGTGGTCAAAAAGGCGTATTGCGACTTCGACCGCTACAAGGACTTCAAGCGCGACCTGCACGAGGCCGCCTTCGAGCTGATCGAGATCCCTCATCTGCGCCAGTCGGGCAAGAACTCGGCGGACATCCGGATGGTCGTGGACGCGCTGGACCTCTGCTACACCAAGCAGCATGTGGACACGTTCGTGATCCTGAGCGGCGATTCGGACTTTTCCCCGTTGGTCAGCAAGCTGCGCGAAAACGCCAAGAAGGTCGTCGGCGTGGGGGTGAAGAACTCCACTTCGGACCTGTTCCTGAACAACTGCGACGAATTTCTCTACTACGACGATCTCGTGCGCGAACAGGTGGCCAACGCCAGGCGGCAGCAGCAGCAGCGTGGTCGCGCTGGTTCGGGGCCGGCATCGGGAACCAAGGACGCGGCGGTCAAGCCGGCCGAGGCGCCGGTGCCGGAGATGAAGACGCTCTCGTTGGAGACCGCGCTGGAGCAGGTGACGACGACCTTTGAGGCGTTGGTCGAGGAGCGCGAGGAGGACGAGTCGATCTGGGGCTCGATGATCAAGCAGGCGATCAAGCGGCGGAATCCTGGTTTCAACGAACGCGCCTACGGTTTCCGGTCGTTCAACGATCTCCTGCTGGAAGCGCAGAAACGCGGACTGATCAAGATGGATGCAGACCAGAAGTCCGGCGGGTATCTGGTGCGTGGGCCGGAAGCTCCTGCGGCGTAGCATCCGCAAAGTCCGATCGGAGGGCGGACGGCTAGGTCCGATCTTAGGCCACACTCTTACCTGCGTGGCCGGGTGGGTGCGGGAAGGGACAGAGTATCGCTTCCCGCGGGTTTGACGGGCTGATAGATGCCGGGACCCAGGTCTCGCAGGGGGTCTTCAGCCTGGCGGGTCTTGAACGCGCGATAGACCCAGATCGTCAATCCGACGGCGACCAATACGGAAAGGATCGGGAGCCAAAGGCGCCAATCCACCCGGCTAAGCTGGAAGCTGATCCAGTCGAGCAGTCCCCGGGGTTCGTCGGTCAGGGGAGGGGCTTCGCGGTGCTTCTTGCTCTGTTTCAGCTCGGCATCCAGATCGCCCATTACTTTGGGCACGTCGAGCTTGAGAAGGGTGGCGTAGGTGCGGACAAAGCCCCGGATGTAGACGGGAGCCACGAAGAAGTCGTAGTTCCCCTCCTCCAAGGCCCGGATGTGGTCGGTGCGCATCTTGGTGATCTCGGCCACCTGATGGATCGTATGACCCTGGGCTTCTCGCGCGCCGTGCAGCTCGTCAGCGACTGAGGACATTCGCCCTTTGATAGCCGCCGGGGTCGTTGGTTGGCAAATGGTTTGGGGGCTCGCGTGGACAAATGGCCACCCTCGGTCTTACGTTCGCGCCATGTCGCGTTGGTTCCAGTGCGGGTTGTTGATCTTGTTGGCGGTGGTGTGGACGGGGTGTGAACCGTCGTTCATGTCGCCGCAAGAGGAGGAGCGTGACCCGCATTTCCTGGCCGGACAGGAGCGGGCGCGGGCGGCGGACATCCAGGGAGCGGTCGAGGAGTTCGAGGCCGCGCTGGAGAACAATCCCAAGTCCGGAGCCGCGCACTTGGAGCTGGGCCTGTTGAACGAGCAGAAGCGGCAGGACTTCGCCGAGGCGATCTACCACTATCAGCGCTTTTTGCGGCTCCGGCCGAAATCAACCCAGGCGGAGAACATCCGGGAACGCATCCGGGCCTGCAAAAGCGACCTGGCCCGCACCGAAGTCATCGCTCCGGTGACGGCCAGCCTCCAGCGAGATCTGGCGAGCACCACCACCGCCAACGTGCAGCTGCGGTCCAACGTCGAGATGCTGGAGCGGAAAATCCAGGAGCTCGAAGCCCAGCTTCGCAGCCGGCCCCAGGTGAATTTGCAGCCGCAGACTCCGGTCTTCAGCCGGGAATCCAACATCCCGCAGGCCGACGAACAGACGCCGGCCCCCATGGCGGAAACTCCGCGGCAGGCGCCCGTTCGGCGCAATGCGGCGAT
Source organism: Verrucomicrobiota bacterium (assembly GCA_038209745.1). Taxonomy (GTDB): domain Bacteria; phylum Verrucomicrobiota; class Verrucomicrobiia; order Limisphaerales; family CANJSG01; genus CANJSG01. The sequence goes on along the minus strand of JBBQXJ010000013.1, from coordinate 463 downwards.
CACGCCTTTGCCGAGGACCGATCCGCCCGCCGCCCGGGTCCGCATCTACAAGGTGCGCAGCGGCGATACCGTCGTTCAGGTCGCGAAGAAATATGGCGTCTCCGTGCAGGCGGTCATTCGGGCCAATCCCGGAATGAAGCCCGAGCGGTTGCAGATCGGCCAGGAGCTGAAGATGCCGTCCAAGTGACCGCCGGTGTCTCCGAAGACGTGGCCCTGACGCCGGTTCCATTTCCCCGAGAATTCTACGAACCGTCCGCCGGAATCGTGGCTCCGGCGCTTTTGGGCCATTGGCTGGTTCGCCGCACCTCGGACGGGTTGGTCGGTGGGCGGATCGTCGAGACGGAGGCCTATCTTTCCTTCGACGACCCCGCCTGCCACGCAGCCAAAGGGAAGACCATTCGCAACGCGGCGATGTGGGGCGCTCCCGGCCGCGCCTACGTCTACTTCATCTACGGAGCGCACC